>CAYFNE010000033.1:22317-47564 GCA_964344355.1 uncultured Magnetococcales bacterium | reverse complement strand
CGGGTGGCACACTATGGGTGAACATGGGTGGTACAGTATGGGCGGCTACTGACAGACCGTCGAGGAAACCCATTGATCCTGAACTGATGGAGGCTGTCAAGATGGTGGCCAAGGAGTTTCCGATGTGGGGCTACAAGCGGATCGCCATCGTCTGCCGGGGCCAGGGCATTCAGGTCGGCAAAAAGAAGGTTTACCAGATTTTCAAGGAACTCGGCCTACTGCAACGGCCAAAGCCCCGGGCGGCGGAATTGTACCAAGCGGCCAAGCTGTTTGAATTGCTGCCACGACGTCCCAACGATTTGTGGCAGACCGACGTGACCTACATCCACATTCCCGGCCATGGATGGTGGTATGCGGTGACGGTGATCGACTATTTCTCCCGCTACCTGCTGGCGTGCCATCTGACCACCAGTTACTCGGCCATGGAGTGCAACAAGGCCATGGAGAAGGCCGTGGCCGAGGCGGAGCGCATCCATGGCAAGATGGACCAGCGCCCCTTTCTGGTCACTGACAACGGGTCATCGTTCCTGGCCAAACGCTTTCAGGAGTTCATCGCCGATGGTTTTCAGCATGTACGGATTCAGTATCGGACGCCGACACAGCTAGGATTACTTGAGCGGTTCCACAAAACGCTCAAGCATGAAGAGGTCTATTGGCATCTCTTTGAAAATCCAGGGAATTGCTGGGAATCGTTGGAAAAACACCGAACCACGTACAATACGGTCCGGCCTCATTGGGCATTGAATCCGCAGGCCGGAGGAGATCCGGTGACGCCCGAAGATGCGTCTGCCAAGGGCGTCCAGGTTGTCATTCCAAAATGGCAGCATTGGGCCAAGGCCGCTAAGGAGAAACTGGACCAGATGATGGAGGAGGATGCCCTCGGACAGGCCGCGTGAGCATCACCAAGCAAACTCACCCATTCCGTTTCCAGTTGATCTGGGGAGCAAGACAATGAAAAACCAAGAGAGTCTCCAAAGGGGGAGACCAATTTTAGAGCTTACATTTGGTAAAAAATTGTCTTGACGATGGTGAGTACCTCAATCGGCGGCCCGGCACTGGAGAATTTCACTGCTGATAAAAGTGGTGCGGATGGCCGGAGTCGAACCGGCACGGCTTTTGGCCACTGCCCCCTCAAGACAGCGTGTCTACCAGTTCCACCACATCCGCTGACCAGCGAAGAAAGTATCAAAGAGCGGCAGGGAATTGCAACCATTTTAGATCGGAACGGTTTTAACCCGGGGCCGGTGGGTATAGAATGGGAGGCATGGAAAAGGATTTTGACAATCGGCCGATCGGTATTTTCGATTCAGGGGTGGGGGGTCTGACCGTCCTGCAGGCGTTGGTCGATCGGTTTCCCAACGAACAGTTCCTCTATCTGGGCGATACCGCCCGGGTCCCCTATGGCACCAAATCGGCTCGGACCGTTGAACGGTATACCATTCAAGTGGCCAATTTTTTGTTGCGTCGCGGGGTCAAGGCCCTGATCGTCGCCTGCAACACCGCCTCGGCCCTGGGACTGGCCGCCCTGCGCGCCCACTGCCGGACGCCGGTCCTGGGCGTCATCCAACCGGGATGCCGCGCCGCCCTGTCCTTGCACGATCCCATCGGCAGGACACCCGGACACATTGGCATCATCGGTACCCGTTCCACCATTGACAGCGGCATGTATCCCCACACCCTGGCCCTGCTTTCGCCGCGCACCCGGGTCGACTCCCTGGCCTGTCCCCTGTTCGTTCCCTTGGTCGAGGAGGGATGGGTCCATCATCCGGCCGCACGCCTGATCGTCGAGGATAGCCTCAAACCCTTGTTGGCCAAGCCGGTGGACGCCCTGGTCCTGGGCTGCACCCACTATCCGGTGCTCAAACCGGTCATCGCCGAGGTATTGGGTCCCGCCGTCCGGTTGGTGGACTCCGCTGCCGCCGTGGCCACCGAACTGGCGATGCTCCTGGGCTCCATCGTCCCCACCGCCCAGAACCGCTCAGAACCGCAAACGGAATTTCTGGTCACCGATGTCGCCGAACGGTTCCAGGAAGTGGCGGCCCGCTTTCTCGACAACCTGAAGGTGGAACAGGTGGAGATGATCGATCTATAATTCATCGGTACGGAAATTTTTTCGGAAGGAAACGGATAGAAATGGCGGAATCAAGTTGGGTGATCGATGTCGATGAAGAGACCTTCTCCACCGAGGTGCTGGAACGATCCAAATCCATTCCGGTATTGGTGGATTTTTGGGCCCCCTGGTGTGGTCCTTGTCGCACCCTGGGACCACGGCTGGAAAAATTGGCCGAGGAAAAGGCCGGCGATCTCATTCTGGCCAAAATCAACGCCGATGATAATCCAAACCTGTCCCAAACCCACAAGGTACGCGGCATACCCGCGGTCAAACTGTTCGTCAACGGCCAGGTCGTCGATGAATTCACCGGCGCCCTGCCGGAATCGGCGATCCGAAAATTTTTGGAAAAAAACACCCCCAGCGAAGCCGATGAACTGGCCAAAAAGGCCGGCGAACTGGCCACCGCCGGCCATCTGCAACAGGCCGAAAGCCTCTATGAACAGGCCTTGCAACGGGATCCCGGCCACTATCAGGGCATCCTCGGTTTGAGCTGGGTACGCATGAAGAGCGGCCGTCTGGACGACGCCCGGAAAATTTTCAGCCACCTCACCGGTAAGGCCGCCGCAAGCGAAGGGGCGAAAATATTGCGCGCCCAACTGGCCTTCGCCGGCGATGGGAATGATGACGACCTGGAACCCCTGGAAGCCCGGCTGGCGGTCGACCCATCCGATCTGGAAACCCGCTTGGCCCTGGCCCGGGCCCTGATCGGCCGGGAACGGTATGAACAAGGACTTGACCAGTTATTGGAAATCGTTCGGCGGGACCGCGGCTTCCAGGATGATGCCGGACGCAAAGGCGTCCTGCAGGTTTTCGACCTGCTGGGTCCCAAACACCCTTTGGTTCCAACCTATCGTTCCAAACTGTCGGCCGTGCTTTTTTCCTGACACAATACCCGACACCCATCAACGGTTCCGGCGGGAGACCGGCCGGTGGTGGCATACAAAAAAAATAAAACACCAATCATGGAGAGGGGAAACGAATGAACGACAAATACAAGGAACCCATCGTCACCAGCGTCGACAAAATTTCACCGAACATCAAAATTTCACCGGTCATGATCCCGGTGGTCCTCATTCTCATGCTGCTTTATGCCAGTTTTTTCACCGTCGATGAAGGTCATGTCGGCATCGTCAAACGGTTCGGCGAGGCGACCAAACAGGTCAACCCGGGATTGCACTGGAAAATACCCTTCGTCGACACTGTGGCGATATTGGAGATCCGGACCCGAAAAAATCTTGAAAAGTTGCATGCCTCCACCCACGAACAGATGCCGGTAACCGCCGAGGTGTCCATCAACTGGACGGTCATTCGGGATCAAGCCTTCGACCTATACAAAAAATACGGTGGTTTGAGCCAGTTCGAAACCCGCATCCTTGATCCGAAGCTGCGTTCAGCCACCAAGGATGCCATCGCCCGCTACAAGGCCGAGGAGATCATTCAAAACCGGGGCCGGGTGATCGCCCAGATCAGCAGTTTTCTGCATGAGGTGATGAAGGACTATCCGGTGAAGCTCGATTCCACCCAACTGGAAAACCTGGGGCTGCCGGCCAAATATATCCAGTCCATCGAAACCAAACAGACCGAAAAAAATCTGGCAGCGGCGGAAAAACACCGTCTGGAGCGGCAAAAACTGGAGGCACAACGGGAGGTCAACACCGCCAACGCCAAACGTGACGCCGAAAAGGCCCGCGCCGACGGCGCCGCCTATGCCATCCGCATCGAGGCCCAGGCCGAAGCCGACGCCATCCGCCTGCGCGGTCTGGCCGCCGCCGAAGCGATCCAGAAAAAGGTCGAAGCCCTCAACGATTCCGTCACCTTCGTCGATTATGAACGTGCCCTGCTGTGGGATGGGCGTATGCCGCAAACCATCATGGGTGAAGGCATGAACATCCTCTGGAACATGGGATCGGCACAGGATATCGATGTAGCGGAAGAGGAAGCGGACCAAAAGGCGAAAAACGAGTAACGGTACCACGAATCGGGATGATCCCCATTTTTTCACCCTCACTCCCGCTTCTGCGGGAGTGAGGGTTGGCATCAAAAACAGGATCATTACACGAACAACCGGTCATTTGCTCAACAGATCCGTAAACAGAAACATGGCCGCACTCAAACCGAAGCCCAAAAATGCCGAAAGAACGGCAAACCAAACATTCCTCAAATCCTTCTTTTTATACACTGTGCAACGTGCATCGAGAGCACTGCCATATGCCACGATCCGATCGGCGATATTTTTCAGTTTGTCCAGATCCCGGGAGTAGGAATCGAATACCGTACCCAAATCGTGCCCAACATCCTTTTGGGTTCGGTAAGCGGCAAACCGTTTGGTGGATTCATTCAGATATTTATAAATATCCCAATAATCAGGCAGGACATCCGCCAAAACTTCCTGCGGGTATCCACTCAACAATGCTTTTATCCGTAAACGAAGTGAAATCGCCGCCCCATCAACGGCATCAAAAGCCGCCCGATAGACATGCCCTCTGGATTTGTCCAGATTGAGTCTGCAGTATCGATCCCCTTTTTCCGGAGAGGTCCTGGTTATAGCGGAAACGACCCGCATGAGATGATCGAATGCATCCCTGAGTTCCTTGATAATCTGGATATTCGATTTGGCGCTGGGATCGATCTCCTCGGAAAAAAGGATCATGCTTTTGCTTTTTTCGTAAATGGACACCAGTTCCAAGAACTGATCATTGTAATCGTTGAATGCGGGAGGCATGCCAACCAGTCCACTGACACAGCTATGAAAAGGTCAGAGATTCATCGTTTTTTCTCTGTTCCGCAAGTTCTCGCATCGTATGGAACAAACCACGGGAGATGCGCACGGAACCTCTGTTACGTGAGGAGTAAAGACGCGTTGCTTCCCGGTCGACATCATCATCAGGGGTGATATCCGGATAATCCTGATCGACCACATCTTCAAGGTTGTTGATTTTGAGCCGTTTGCAAATAATTTTTTCGGTCTCTTCCGACAGCGTCAAAGGCATGATCCCTCCTTCTGGAGCGGAACTGTTTCCGTTTGAGTCGATACCATAGCGTTGACATGCAACGACAAGCTGATGAAGGATTTCAGCACAGTTCATCAAAGCAAACCAGAAAAACCTCCTGATTCCAACTTCCTGGAAGAAGGACGCTCGGCACCATGGTGTTTTTGGACAGGCTCCGAGACGAAATTGCAGCATGAAAAGTTGAAGAAAGCCAGGAAAATTACAGAATTTTCCGATTTTCGGCCTTATTGAGAAAAAGGTCTTCGAACCATACCGTCCCCCCTTCCCCACACCTTTCCCAGTTATGACAGCAACACTTTTACCCGCAGTCGCCTCCAAAATTCCAACCCCGGATACGGTCTAATCCTCCCGCGTCACCCGCAACACCTCTTCGATGGTGGTCACTCCCTCCCGGAGCAGGCGCAAACCGTCATCGCGCAAACTATGACCGTTGGTACGGGCATGGAGGGTCAGTTCCTGTTCGCCGGCGTTGTCGTGAACCAGGCTTTTCAGGGTTTCATCCATCACCACCAGTTCATAAATGCCCTTGCGCCCCTGATAACCGCTGCCGCCGCAACTTTCACAACCCACCGCCGTCATCAGCGTGTCGGGAAAGGGGTCTTCCGGGCTCAGGGTCAGGTCCTGGCGATCGCTGGCGGTGCTGGCGCGGGGCGCCTTGCACTCGGGACACAACACCCGCACCAACCGCTGGGCCAGGACCCCGATCAGGCTGGAGGAGAGTAGATAGGATTCCACACCCATGTCCCGCAATCGGGCGACGGCGCCGATGGCGCTGTTGGTGTGCAGGGTGGAGAGAACCAGATGACCGGTCAGGCTCGACTGGACGGCGATGCGGGCGGTCTCCAGATCGCGGATTTCGCCGACCATGACGATATCCGGGTCCTGGCGCAAAATGGCCCGCAACCCCCGGGCGAAGGTGAGATCGACCTTGGTATTGACATGGGTCTGGCCGATGCCCTCCAGATCATATTCGATGGGGTCCTCCACGGTCATGATGTTGCGGCTCTGATCGTTGAGCTGTTTGAGCATGGCATAGAGGGTGGTCGTCTTGCCGGAACCGGTGGGACCAGTGACCAGGAGGATACCATTGGGCTTTTGAATCAAACGGTTGAGATTGCCGTGCAGCCCCGGCTCCAACCCCAGGTCGGCCAGACTCAGGCGTCCGGCCTGTTTGTCGAGCAGACGCATCACCACCCGCTCGCCATGACCGGTGGGTATGGTGGACACGCGCACATCCACCGGTCGTCCGGCGATACGCAGGGAGATGCGCCCATCCTGGGGCAGGCGTTTTTCGGCGATGTCCAGACGCGCCATCACCTTGACACGCGAGGCGATCAACGGCGCCAGGGCCTTTTTCGGTTCCAGGACCTTGGTCAGGACCCCGTCCACCCGGAAACGGACCGCCAGGCGATCCTCATACGGTTCCAGATGGATGTCCGAGGCCTGCTTTTTGACCGCTTCGGTGACCAGGGCATTGATCAAACGGATGATCGGCGCATCATCGGCACTTTCAGCCAAATCTTTCGGCTCCGCCAGCCCCTGCGCCACCTGATCCAGGTCCAGGCCGTCATCCAGGGACTCCATCTCCTGCATGGTCTGGGCCGACCCCTCCTCGAAGGTTCGGCGCAACATGGTATCGAAGGGTTCCTGTTCCAGCGGTTCCAACCGGAGGGGACGGCGAAAGTGACGCTGCAGCTCCAGCAACACCTCCAGGGAAAGGCCGGGCCGGTGCAGCAGACGCAAGGTGTTGTTCCGTCCCGGGGCGATCAACACCCCGTGGCGTTTGGCAAAGGAGTAGGAAAGAACGAGAACCGGATAGGCGGCGGGCTCGCCGGCCGTTTCGGTGCTGGCGGTGTCAGTCCGCATAATCCTTTTCTTCACTCATGGTCGGCAATGACGGCGGGGATTTCCTGGAAAGATCCGGCACGGTGGTGAAGGCCTTCCGCGCCGGCGGTTTTTTCGCGACCGCCCGCTGTTTCCACTTTGGAACCGGTTTCGCCCTCGTTTTCATCCCGGGTCGCATCCGCGGCGGCAACGTTTTTTTCGGCTCGGACCATTGCGGTGCCATTGTCGTCGACATGCCCTTGACCGGCGGCGGCATCCATTCAGGCAGCAATGGTGGATTTTCGATACCGGGATAAGGCCAGCGCGGTCTGCTGACCGAGAGCTGTTGCTCCTTGACGAACCCATATTTTTTATGGGTCAACACCCGGCCGATTTCGGCGTTGCGGATGATGGTGGGCCGCAGGAAAACCATCAGGTTGGTGCGATCTTCGGAGGCTTTCTGAGTACGGAACAGGGTACCGAGCAACGGAAGGTCGCCAAACAGGGGCACCTTGTAGAAGGTCTGTTTGGCGTTGTTCTCGATCAAACCGCCCAATACCAGGATATTGCCATTGTCCACCAGGACGCTGGTCTTGATGGACCGGCTCTGGGTGACGACATCCCGGGCCCCAAAGGTGTTTTCGGCCAGGCTGGACACCTCCTGTGTGATGTCCATACGCACGGTCTCCCCCTCGTTGATCTGCGGGGTGACCTTCAGCAACAAACCCACCTTTTCCCGTTTGATGGTTTGAAAGGGATTGGGCGTGCCGGAATCGTTGGAATATTGGCCGGTGACGAAGGGCACCTCGTTGCCGACGATGATCTCCGCCTCCTGGTTGTCGAGGGTGATCAGGGTCGGCGTGGAGAGCAGATTGTTGGAGACATCGCTCTTGATGGCCCGCAACAGTCCCAAAAATTCGGTGCCGGAGATACGGCCGCCGAATCCGGCCAACAGACCGGTATAACCCTCCAACTGACTGCCCAATGCCTTGGCGGCTTCAACCTTACCTTCGGTAACCCCTTGCAACAGGGCGCCACCGACCGGGAAAAAACCGGGATAGGACTGTTCGTTATCCGGAAAGTTGGTGCCTCCGACCATACCCTGGATATTATCCCTGGCGCCGAACACCCCCCAATCCACGCCCAGCTTGTCCAGACTGCCGAAGGACACCTCGGCGATGATCGCCTCGACCTGCACCTGGGCGCGGCGCAGGTCGAGACGGCGGATCACCTCCTGCATGGAGGTGAGCAAGGTCGGCGGCGCGGTGATGACCAGGGCGTTGGACTCTTCATAGGCCTGGACGTTGACGATGCTGTTGGCGGTGGCGTTGCCTTTTTTGTCGCTGCGCAAAAAATGTTCACCCATGCTGGTGAGCACCCCGGCCAACTCCTTGGCGTTGGCGAAACGCAGATGGATCACCCGGGTATTGCCGGTGCTGGTGATCGGGATATCGAGATGGGCGATGATGGCGCGCAGACGCAGGCGGGTCACCCGGTCGCCGCCCACCAGCAGGCTGTTGCTGCGATCATCGGCCACCAGGGCCGGAGCGGCATTTTTGGGACCGCGCCGTCCCCCGGACTTCAGCATGTTGCCGACCACCCGGGACAACTCCGAGGCCGAAGCGTGTTCCAGGGAGATCACCTCGATCTCACCGGTCAACGGTTGATCCACCCGGCGGAGGATGCGTTTGAGCCGTTTGATCGAATGGGCGTAATCGGAGACCACCAGCATGTTGCCGTCGCCATAGGCGGCCAGATGACCCTTGGGACTGACCAGGGGCCGCAGGACCGGCAACAGACGGGCGGCATCGACATGCTTGATGTCGAACACCCGCACCACCACCTCATCCCCATCCACCGTTTCCGCGGCGCTGCCGGGAACGAGGGACGTTCCGCTGTATTTCAGTTTGTTGTCGGGAACGATCTTGACCACATTGTCGCCGGGCACGGCGATAAACCCGTGTACTTCCAGGATGGCGAGAAAAACCTGATACAACTCCTCCTTGGACATGGGCCGGGAGGAGACCACCGTCACCTTGCCCTTGACCTTGGGATCGATGATAAAATTGCGCCCCGTGGCCTCGGACACCGTTTCGATCAGGGTATTGATGTCGGCGCCCTTGAGATTGAGGGTCAGTTTTTCGGCCCGGACCGGGTGCGCCGTCAGCAGCAGTGACAAAAAAACCGCAACGATGAACAGGGAAAACAGGGGCGGAAACGACGGCCCGACGGGTCTCTGCCCAAGACGGACGCCCGGGTGATGAAAATGGTGGAACACGTTGATGGCGGGCCTCTTGGAGGTTGATCAGTCGAGATAATAATTGAAGGTCTGGGTCTCCGAGCCCCGCAGCACTTCCAGATGAAGTTTGCTCAGGTTGGCCAGGGAGCCCAGGGCCTGCATGCCCTTGATGGGGCTGTCCAGGCGGATATCGTTGACGACGGTGATGACATCGTTGGGTTTCAGATCAAAGGATTCAAGCAGGCCCGACTCCTTGCCCGGCCCCACCTGATAACCGACGAAACGGCCCTGACGTTGATGGGGTTTGACGGTCACCCTGTCCAATACCCGGTCGGGCCGTTTCAGGATATCCTCCCGCAACACCCGCAAGGCGACGCTGGTCACCCGATCGCGGTGAACCTCCAGTCCGCTCTCCTTTTTGGGCAGACGCAACATTTCAAAACGGCCGTTGCGCTCCAGGAGAACCCGATCCCGTTGAATGGCGGCCACCCGCACGTTGCCGGGCAGGGTGTCATCCACTCGAAAGGCCCGTTCGGAAATGGACGGACCATGGATCAAGGCACGACCGGAACGCCCGGAACCATCGATGTGGATGATCCCCATGAGGGTCAGGTTGAGACGGGTGTCCGGGGCATCGGTCGGCACGACCGCTTTTTCAGGACCCGAATCCACCACGACACCGAAGGGGTTCCAACCGATCAAATCATTATTCAGAGCGGAACCGTTCCTGACGGTCCGTGCCACCGTTTTTTGACGCCCGACGTTGGCCCGGGGTATGGATGCCGCCGTTTCCGCGGCGAAAGGAGAGCCGGTCCGCCACCAACGTTGAGCCATGGCGGCGGTTTCCTTGAAATCGACCAGATCGATGGTGATGGCGATCATCAACGACAGGTTGAGCGCCAGGATGCCCAGACGGGCCGGAGAACGCCACGAACCAGTCGAACCGACTTTGGTGGCCGTATCACCCGAGACCCGATTTTCCGACAGTAACGGGAAGAGAGTCGATCGTATAACGTCCATAGTGAAAACCAAGCCAGAGAATCCAGAAAATGGTGGGAACCTGCCAGGCGATTTTTCAAATTATCGTCCAGAGGCCACGATCCTTCGCATTTGCCAAAAGCGGCATTATGACACCAAAGCATGGTAAATGCCAACATCATTTCACCCCACGACCCCGTTGGACATTTCAACCCCGGTTCCACGGTAGCCGGATCATAAAACGTGAACCCATCCGACCCGGTAACGGTTTGACCGAAACAGCGAAACGATCGACATTCAACCAATCAGACCCCACCCACCGACGAAACCGGTCATGATCGAAACCGGCCGGCAAAGATGGATTGGCTTTTCAGTATTGCCCTTCAAACCGGCGATGCCCGCTCGAAACCCGGACGCCGGCCATCTCATGCTCGAACAACCAAGCCGCATTCAAAAGGTCAGTTTCGACAGGAAGCGACCATTCGCTTTCTTTTGGTCACACCATTCTTTTTGATAATCAATACTGGTTTTTGCGACCTGCAGCGATTGTAGGCCCTTTTTTCTTCGATCATGTATTTTTCCTGCCGGGTAAACATGGTTGGATCAAGAGTCTTATAAAGACCTCCCGACCATTTATTAGCTTTCGTTTCCCGTCTATCAAAACGGCTGTTCAGGCGATTATATTTATTAATAACCTTTTGCGCCACTTTTTTCGCCTGGTGCTTCAACATCCAACACGACCCGCTTTTCCCCATTTTCAACAGAGCACTCTCAAGTTCATGAAACTTGGCGACGGCATATTTTTTGTGAACATCCTCATGCTTTTCCAGTTGATAAAAAAAAGCATCCCATCTTTTTTTCAACCCCTCGTCCGCCGAGGCATATCCCACAAACCTTGGAAGAACATATGTAATTTCACCTTCCACCTTGGGCTCAATGAGCTGACAACCATTCCGCAGTTTCTTTATTTTATAGGACCACCTTACCTCGTGCTGCAGAAAGGCCGATGAGTTTTTATTGATACTTCCTTCAAATGCAATATATTTGCGATTTATCAGCTTTCTCAATTCCCGCCCGGTTTTACCGTCGATATTATAAAACTTTTTCTCAACCGTATAGCTCGGCGCCGCCCATGCGCCGGCCATGGAACCCCAAACGGTGATCATGAAAACCACCGACCAAAACAGTTGATAACGTATATTCAAAAAACAATCTTTCAGAGGCTGTCGAAAAACCTTTCGACAGCCTCTTACCGTTTGAGCACCCGGACCATCTGCAGGGAAATTTTTTCCATTTCGATGATCAAATTTTGCATTTTACTGGAGAAGTGGTTGTAGAAGGCCAGGGTCGGCATGGCCACCACCATGCCGCAGGCGGTGGTCAGCAACGCCTCGGAGATGCCGCCGGCCAGTTGATTGGCCTGAACGGCGCTTTGGCTGGCCAGGTTGGCGAACACCTGGATCATGCCGATGACCGTCCCCAGCAGGCCCAACAACGGGGCGACGCTGGCAATGGTACCCAGGGTGGTGAGGTATTTTTTGATGGCCGGGATCTGTTGGCGGCCCGCCTCTTCCAGGACCTCCTTCAATTTGTCTTCGCTCTTTTCATAGTTCAAAATGGCGGCCAGCATCACCTCGCTCATCGGCGCCGGATGCTGTTTGCAGTAGGCCATGGCTTCGGGGATCTTGCCTTTCAGCAGCAGTTGTTCCACCTCTGCCACCACCGCCGGTTTGATCACCCGCCCCCGGGTCATCAAGAGGCTCTTGACGATGATGATCCCCAGCCCCCAAACCAACAACAGCAACAACGGGTAGATCAGAACGCCCCCTTTGTCGATCAACCCCGGAATGTTCTCCATGACGGCACCCTCGCAATTGGTTCGGTCGCCCGTTTATTCGGACAACAGGATGATTTCGATACGGCGGTTCAAGGCCCGGCCGTCGCGGCTGCTGTTGGGCGCCACCGGCTGATACTCCCCAAACCCCACCGCCGCCAACTGCCGGGGATCGATGCCAACATCGGTCTCCAACAGCCGCACCACTTCCACCGCCCGGGCGGCGCTCAACGACCAGTTGTTGGACCGGTAGCCGGAGCCCCGGGAAGGCACGTTGTCGGTGTGGCCCCCCACCAGGATGCGCATGCCTTTGGCCCGCTCCTTCAGTATCTGACCCACCCGCCGCAACACCGGCAGACCGGCCCGTTTGATGTCGGCCCGGCCGGGATCGAACAAAATTTTGTCCGACAGTTCCAGGACGATGCGATCCTGTTTGCGCCGTATGCCGACCTTGTTCTCTTCCAGGAACGTTTCCAGGCCGGCGTTGATGTTTTTATGGGCCCGGGCCAACCGTTCGATCTGTTTTCGGTCCAGATGGGCCAACGCCTGGAAATCGGCATTGGCTTTTTGCAGTTCGTCCACCTGCTCTTCCAGTTCGTCGGCCCGTTGCAACTGCTCCTGGACCCAGCGGCTTTTTTCCTCCAGCTCCTCCTCCTTTTCCACCATGGCCGCCCGCAGCGTCGTCAGCTGCCGTTCACTGTTTTGACGGTGTTCCAACAACTGTTTTTCCAAACCTTCGGCCCGTTGCAACTGCTCCTGGACCCAGCGGTCCCTTTCCGCCAGGGATTGTTCGAAAGCACGGGTGCGTTCGGCCGTCTCCCGATTCCGGGCCTCCAGGTCCCGTTGCAACCGTTCGACACGTTGGGATTCGGCCAACAGCCGTTGCCGGCTCTGTTGCACGGATTGACGATGCGCCTCGGCCCGTTCGGTGATGCGAATACGCAACTGGGCCATCTGTTGTTGATGTTGCAGGTTTTTTTCCTGGCCGGCCAACCGTTCGGCGGCCAAATCCCGCTGCAGGGCGGCCATGGCATCATTGGCCGCCAGCAACTGCTGTTGTTGGGCGGCACGCCGTCGATTCAATTCGGCAACCGCGCCCTGCTCCCGTTGCAACTGTTGACTCACCGTCTGGATATCCCGCTTCCGGGCGGCCAGATCCTCCCGGGCCCGGTCCAGTGCCCGACCGGCCTCCCGGTTCCGTTCATCCTGGATTTGAATCATGTCCCGCTGTTGTTCAACCAGGTCCCGGGACTCCGACAACTCGCTGCGTGTTCGCGACAACGCCCCCCGGGTTTCCGACAGTTCGTTGCGGGTACTTTGAACCGTTTGATCCAACTGCAGGAGATGCGCCGCCTGCCGGGCCACCTGATCCTTGAGTTTTTCCAGGTCCTCCGGGTTGATGAAGGAGGTGGAAACGGCAAAAAAGAGCACCAGCAGAAAGACGATATCGATCAGCGGCGTAAAATCCAGCGTCAACTTTCCGGGACTGAACCCTTCATCCAGTTTCATCGGCCTGGATCCTCATCGTTCGAACGACACATGGTGGCGGGACGATCAACCATCCCCACACCGACCGGCAGGGAGATCACCTGCAAGACGCAACCGGGACCATCGTCAACCGGTTCCCCCTTTTTCCAGGGTCAGGACCCGCTGCCAGAGGGGGGCCGCCTCCTTGTTGCGGGCAACGTCCCGTTCCAGCAAAAAGGCCAGATTTTTCAGCGCGGTGACAAATCGTCCCTCCAAGGCCACCAACCCTTCGAAGGCGGTGATGGCGGCGCCGGCGTCCTGATTTTTCAGGTCGAAGCCGGGACAGGAATAGCGCAACTCGGTATCCCCCACACGGATGGTATCGCCAAAATCGAGCACCGCCCGGGAAATCCGTTCCCCATTGTGCCAGGTACCATTGGTGCTGTTGCGGTCGACAACGTGGAACACATTATTTTCAAAACGAACTTCTGTATTTACCCGGGAAGCGCGTTGATCGTCGAGAACCACATTGCTGGTTTCACCCCGACCAAGGGTGGTGGCGGCGAAGGAGAGCGGAAACCGTTTTCCCCGGGCCGCCTCGCCGAGCACTTCCAGATAAGGCAGAAATTTTTCCGGGTCCTCCCCGCGGGTGGTCCGGGAAGGCATGGCCATCATGGTGGCCTCCTCATCGACGGCACCCGCGGGTTCCATCAATGTCGCTTCGGAATCATCCGCCACCACCGGTGTCGCGGTTGAAAAACCAAGTGGAACGGTGGTATCCAGGGGGGGTGGTGCGGGTGAGTGGCTGGGAGGGGGAGCAGAAGCGTCCTGGCTTTTCAGCAGTCGGCCGCGGACGATGCTGAAGGTGTCACCCGGGGCCAGGGACTCCATGGAACGACCGGTCAGAAAGGGCTGGACCCGTCCCGCCTCATCCCGTACCAGACCCAAAGTGTGCGGTTGGCCGTCCACCTCCACCGAATGTTGAACGACGATGGTGTAGAGCAGATCGGCCTGGAACTCCTCCAGATATTGCCGCTGCCGGGCGCTGTTCAGGGCCCGTTCCAACTGTCCGACCCGTTGATTGCCGGCGCCCACCTGTTTTTCCAGGTCGGCCCGCGCCCGGGCCAGCTCCTCATCCATCTCCCCCAGCTTTCCGGTCAACACCTCACCCCGGCTCGTGGCCCGGCGCCACAAAAAGGTCATGACGACGGCCAACAAAAGGGCGATGGCCGCCAACAACGGGCCGGCCTGCGCCCCCATCCGCATTGCCGTTTCGATGTCATTCATGGCAACCCCCGTTTCATTCATTGAGAACGGACCGGACCCAAACCTGAAAACACCACGGCCCGCCGATCGGTACTGCCGATCCCGTCAGTGGGATTCGATTTCGTATTCCGCCCAAACCTTTGACCTTCCCTGGCACCTTGCCACCCTGAAATAATGAATGCAAGGATTCCGACGGCAATCCGGGCATCATCGGCCGGCAGACGTCGGAAGATGTTGAATCCCCTGCCGGAGTAACGGTCGGGCCGCCACTGTTCACGCCGGCGCCAGGGGAAGAACGGATCGAACGGCCGGGGCCAGACCGGCGTAACAACCGGTTCAGGTGGTCGGCGGGACCTCCGCATCGACATAGTCGGACTCGACGACGGTGATATCCAGCTGTTTATCATACATATCGACGAAGTTGCCGATGATGTTGTTGGAGGAGAGAGCGACATTGTGCATGATTTGATTCATTTTGTTCATGCGGTGCAACAGTTGTTTGATGATCTGATCCTTGATTTTTTCGCGGATGTCCGAGCCCAGGGTATCCATCAGTTTTCGGCTGAGTTGAATGACGGTGCAGGGTTCGTTGGCGACGATGTTGGTGGTGCGCTTGAGTTGCGCCAAGAAGGAGATTTCACCGAAAATGGCCCCGGGCGGCAGTTCCGCCAGCGGTACCGGATTGCCATTTTTGATGACGCTGACCGAGCCGGAGAGCAGGATGTAAAAACAGTCATCCCGGCTGCCCTCACGGATGATATAGACGCCGCCGTCGCACTGTTGGATACAGGTGTGGTTGCTGACGATGCGTTTTTTTTCGTAGGGACTGAAACCCCGGAAAAAAGGGATCCCGTCGATGGTTTTCAGGATCAGATCCCGGTTTTTTCGCGTATCGGCGATGGTGCGGATACGGCGGCTGGCGGTTTCCGGGTTGAACAGCCCCATCCATTCGGCGATGGATTGTGGTCGGTTTTCACCCAGAACCTGCAGGGCGGCATCGACGGCACCGAGAAAAAACCGGGAATAGCGGTTTTTCCCGACGACCATGGCCGGTTCCAGGGGGTCCCGGCCATCGTGGAGCAGGCCGTTGCTGCGGCTGATGGCGGGAGCCGGGATGTGACCGGAAATACCGCGATAGAGGATGGCGCCCAGGGAGTAGATGTCGGTCCAGGGGCCGTGGGCGCTGCTTCTGCCGGAATATTGTTCGATGGGGGCGTAACCGGGTGTCACCAGGCTGGTCAAATCCTTGCTCCGTTCGGTGGCGAACTGGCGTGAGGAGCCGAAATCCAGGATCATGGGCAACCCGTCCTCACGAATGTGAATGTTGCCGGGTTTCATGTCGCGATGCACGAAACCGGCCTCGTGCAACTCCTTCAAGGCGCTGGCCAGGGGGATCAACATCCCCATCAGATCGGACTCCCGGCGCATTTTATCCTGTTTGAACTTGGCCTCCAGGCTCTCCCCGGCCACATATTCCATCACCATGTAGGCGCTGTTGTTTCCTCGAAAAAACTGAGGATGCGAACAATGTTTTCATGCCGGAAGCGGGCCAGGTTACGCGCCTCCTCGATGAACATCGTCCGGCATTTTTCAAACAGCTCCTGTTTCTCCTTCAGTGGCATGGCCACCACCCCGCCCTCACCGCGGACGCATTTCAGAAACAGGGGAAAAAACTCCTTGATGGCCACGCGGATATTCAACAGCGAGTCGTTGGCCAGATAGATGATGCCGAAGCCACCCTGTCCCAGAATATCGACGACATCATACCGATTCAGTTTGGTACCGATCGGCAGGGCGTGCGGATACGCTTCTTCTTCGGATGACATGGACTTTCTTCCCGGATGTTGAAGATGATGATCCCCTGCGGAGACGGGGCTGATTCCCTCCCCCTCACGCATTCCATGGATGTAAGGGCCGCGGTAGAAAAAAAATATCCCACTCGCTTGTCTCTTGGCCCGTCTGCTACGTTCCGGCAAGGATCACATACAATGAGTATGCTCACCTTGCCGCGCCTTGCGGACGGACCAATATCCTGCGCGATTGGAACATTTTTTTTCTACCGCGGCCCTAACGCCTCCAGGGCGACACGGCGATAATCGGCCGTTCGGAAATTCGATGGATCATGACACGGGGAGTTGGAAAAAACCGGAAACGGCCCATCCCGAACCGGTCCGGGCACGCGCGGTAGCCCCCCCAACTGACGATACCCCTCTTTCCGACAAATGACCAGACTCCGAATCGGGAGAAAAACCAAATCATGGCGGACGCCGGGACCGAACGACCGGCTGAAAAAGCGGGCCCATCGGCTCCGTTGGTTCCAGCCCGCCGAATCGAAACCAAAAAATATCATTTTCGCCCGCCGCCAATTGGCCTATCTTCTGTGTCTGGTCGGACCTCCGGGAGCTTCCTCCCGGTCCGGCGCATCTCGTTCAAAACCACCTTCACCGAGGACGGACGCGCAAAATCGATGATCGCCCTGACGGACATCTGTCATCATTATGGCAAAGGGGAAACACGGCGCACGGCCCTGGACGGTCTGACCCTCCAGGTGGCCCCCGGCGATCTGTTCGCCCTCACCGGCCCCAACGGCAGCGGCAAATCGACCCTGTTCAAAATTCTCTGTGGACTGTTGCGCCCCGCCTCCGGCACCATCCGTTTGAACGGTCTGGATCTGTTCGAACGACCCCACGAAAGCCGCCGCCTGCTCGGGGTGGTGTTTCAAAGTCCGGCTTTGGACAAACATCTGACGGTCCTGGAAAATTTTCGCATCCATGCCGACCTGTACGGCATCGACCGGCTTCAATGGCGGCAACGGCTGGATGAAAACCTGTCCTGGACCGGCCTGGAAGGACGGCTCGACGATCCGGTGGCCACCCTCTCCGGCGGCATGGCCCGGCGGGTGGAGTTGGTCAAGGCGATATTGCACCGGCCACGCATCCTGTTG
The DNA here is from genome assembly GCA_964344355.1 of uncultured Magnetococcales bacterium. Classification (GTDB taxonomy): domain Bacteria; phylum Pseudomonadota; class Magnetococcia; order Magnetococcales; family CAYFNE01; genus CAYFNE01. The sequence continues at coordinate 29,888 of CAYFNE010000033.1, read as the reverse complement.
ATGGATGAACCGACCACCGGTCTCGATCCGGGGGCACGCCGGGATTTTTTGACGGCGGTGCGGCGTCTGCAACGGGAGCAGGGCATGACGGTGTTGATGACCAGCCATCTGTTCGACGAGGCGGAACGGGCCGACCGGGTGGCCATTTTGCACCGTGGACGCCTGTTGGCGGCGGGAAGCCCCCCGGAACTCCGGGAACAGTTGGGACAGGAGATGGTGGTGGTCAAAACCCGGGATGAGGATGGCGCCGCCCGGTTGGAAGCGGCCCTGGCGGCCAAGACCGACATTCAGGTGCAACGGCGTGGCCTGGAGTTGCGGGTGGAGGGGATCGACGGCGACACCCTGCAAAATGATCTCCTGGCGGCACGGGACGCCTTTCAAACCCTCTCCATCAAACGGCCGACCCTGGAGGATCTGTTCATTTATCTGACCGGGGGGGATGCGCGCCCCCGGGAGGCGCCGCCATGATGCGCGCGGTCCACTCCCTGGCCCGCCGGGAGCTGGTGCGTTTCTTTCGCCAGGGTCACCGGGTGGTCGGCAGCCTGGCGCAACCGGTGCTGATCTGGGCCTTTCTCGGCGGCGGTTTCAGCGCCTCCTTCCGCCCGCCCGGTTTGACCGGCATCTCCTATCTGGAATATTTTTATCCCGGTGTCCTGCTGATGCTGGTGCTTTTTTCCGGTATTTTTTCCACCATCACCGTCATCGAGGATCGAACGCAGGGGTTGTTACAGGGGGTGTTGACCGCACCGGTGCCACGCATGGCCATCGTCCTTGGCAAGGTGGCCGGCGCCATGGCCATCGCTCTGTTTCAATCGTTGCTCCTGCTGGCGGCCATCCCTTTCCTGGGACTCGATCCCGGCTTCGGCGGTTTGGCGCTGTTGATACTGGGTCTGTTCCTGGCCGCCCTGGGTTTTACCTCTCTGGGTTTTCTCATCGCCTGGAACATGGAGAGCACCGCCGGTTTTCATGCCATCATGTCGGTATTCCTGATGCCGCTGTGGATGCTCTCCGGCGCCCTGTTCCCCATGGACAACGCCCCCGCCTGGCTGCACTGGTTGATGTGGCTCAACCCGGTGACCCACAGTCTCGACCTGATCCGCATGCCTTTTTACCAACCGGCCACCACCCTGTTGACCAGCCCCGACTGGCTCTCCTCCCTGCTGACGGCGACCCTCTGGAGCGGCGCCTGTCTGCTGCTGGCCCTGTGGCGGGTGCGGCGGGTGGAGCGGAGCGGTTGAGCGTCTTGGAGAACAAAATTACCGGCGGGAAGAGCTCGCACCACTGGCGGAGGAGGTCTTGAGACTGCGCTACCGCCATCAAACACCCGGAGGCGAAAACACCTGGGGATTCAAACTGATTCCATCCTTGATTCCCCGATCCTTGACATAAAAAAAGGCAATGTGTCCAAAGGACACAAAGCCTCCGTCAATCAGACTAACAAAAACGGAATCCCAATGACAAGCACCATCACGTTCAATCACGTCAAACCGTGTATAGCAGTTGCTCTGGCATCATCCCCTCCCACACCTTGGGCGAACCAATGACGATCCGGACCCGTTTCCGACGATGTCAACGGTCTGGAATGAAAAGCATTGAAATCGGCGATTTCCCCAATCGTCCGTGGAGAACGGACGGTGGAAAGAAAGGATGAATCGCCCACTTACGCATATCACCACCCAAACGGGCATGCAGAGGACGAATCCCGGGTTGATTTACCGTTTTGCCTCAAACCGTTCCACTTGTTAGAATGAGTGGTTGTCCCATGCGGACCAACGATGGTTTCAACCAAAACGGGCCACGGACCGCCCCCTTTCGGAAAGCAGACGTTTGAGCGCCTTTGAATATACCGCCCTGGACAGCCGGGGCCGCACCCGCAAGGGGATCATCGAGGCGGAGACCGCCCGCGATGCCCGCACCAGCCTGCGTGGTCAGGGATTGTCCCCCCTGACGGTGACGGCGATCCGGGAACGACCGGGCAAACAAAAAAAATCGCTGTTGCCACAACGGGGTATCGGCGTGGCGGAGTTGACCCTGGCCACCCGGCAGTTGGCCACCCTGAGCCGCGCCGCCATGCCCCTGGAAGAGTGTTTGAACGCGGTATCGGGACAGACCGGCCACAAGGGGTTGCGCGCCATTTTGCTGGCGGTACGGTCCAAGGTACTGGAAGGGCACTCCCTGGCGGTGGCCATGGAGGCCTATCCGGCGCTCTTTTCCGACCTCTACCGGGAGACGGTCGCCGCCGGCGAACGCACCGGTCAGTTGGACGCGGTGTTCGAACGGTTGGCCGACTATCTGGAAACCAGCCAAAAATTGCGTCAGAGCGTCGGTTTGGCGATGATCTATCCGGTGATCGTCCTGATCTTCGCCCTGCTGGTCACCATCGCCCTGCTGACCTACGTGGTGCCGGAGGTGACCCGGGTGTTCGCCGATTTCGACCAGGAGCTGCCCTGGTTGACGCGGGCCCTGATCGCCATCAGCGATTTTTTGCAAAACCATGGGCCGTTGCTGTTCATCATCGTCGTCACCGTGCCGCTGCTGTTGCGCATCCTGTTGCAACGACAAACCATCCGCGAACGCTGGCACCGGCTGTTGTTGACCCTGCCCCTGGTCTCGCGGTTGACCCGGGGCATGAACTCGGCCCGATTCGCCCGTACCTTCGGCATACTCACTGGCAGCGGCGTCCCGGTCCTGGAGGGACTGACCATCTCCGGCCGGGTGGTGGACAATCTGCCCATGCGCCGCGCCGTGGAAAAGGCCTCCGACCGGGTCCGCGAGGGCGGCAACATCCATCAAGCCCTGGCCGAAAGCGGGCTTTTCGCGCCGATGGTGATCCATCTGGTGGCCAGCGGCGAGGCCAGCGGTGACCTGGCCGGCATGCTCGACCGCGCCGCCAGCGCCCAGGAACAGGAAGTGGAAACCCTGGTGGCCACCCTGGCCGGACTGTTCGAACCCCTGCTGATCCTGCTCATGGGCGGAATGGTCCTGACCATCGTCGTCGCCATCCTGTTGCCGGTGTTCGATCTGAACCAGCTCATCCAATAGACGAAACGAGGACGTGTGTATCATGATGAATGACAGAACAATCAACCAGGCCGGTTTCACCCTGATCGAAATCATGGTGGTGGTGGTCATCCTGGCGGTATTGGCGACCCTGGTGGTGCCCAAGATCATGGATCGGCCGGCGCAGGCCCGCATCACCAAGGCCAAACAGGACATCCGCACCATAGAAGGGGCCTTGAACCTGTATAAACTGGACAACTATACCCTGCCCACCACCGATCAGGGCCTGGAGGCGTTGATCGCCAAAAGCGAAATCGATCCGCAACCGCCCAACTGGAAAGAGGGGGGCTATCTGCCGCGCCTGCCCAAGGATCCCTGGGGCCGGCCCTATCTCTATCTCAGCCCCGGCGTTCATGGCGCCGTCGACATCTATACCCTGGGGGCCGATGGCGTCGAAGGGGGTGAAAAGGACAAGGCCGACATCGGCAACTGGAATCTGGAGTGATCCCTCTCTCCCCCGTTGCCGCCCAGGGATCGGACGGCCGTTCCGGTTTCACGCTCCTGGAGTTGCTGGTGGCCCTGTTCATCATCGGCATCATCATCAGCATGGCGGTGTTGTCGGTGGGCGGGGGCGGCGCCCGGGAGATCCTCAAGGAGGAGTCCCGGCGGCTGAAGGCGTTGATCGAACTGGCCGCCCGGGAGGCGATCCTCAACCAGCGGGAGTACGGCCTGCGCCTGACCCCCGGCAGTTACCGGTTTCAAATGTTGGATGAGGAGCACGGTTGGCGAACACCACCGGATGACACCCTGCTGAAGGCTCGCCGTTTGCCGGAGACCATCCGCTTCACCGTACTGATCGAGGGCCTGGAGGCGAACATCGAACCGCTGGCTTCGGACCCGCCGCAACTGCTTTTTTTCTCCAGTGGCGAAATCACCCCGTTCGAGATGGAGTTGCACAATCGCCAGGAAGACCGCTTCCGCCTGGTCGGGACCCTGACCGGGGAGTTGACCTTGAGCACCGGCCAGGAACCATGATCCGGAGATCATCGAGAAATGGCGGTTTTTCGCTGTTGGAGGTGTTGACGGCCCTGGCGGTACTGGCCATCGCCTTTTCCGCCGCCGTGCACGCCACCGGCCGGACGGCGGCCAACGCCGCCCATCTGCGCGACCGCACCCTGGCCCACTGGGTGGCCATGAATCAGGCCGCCCAACGGCGCATCATGCGGCAATGGCCGTCGATCGGCCGTTTGCAGGGGGAGGAGACCATGGGCGGTCGCACCTGGTATTGGACCATCGACGTCGCCGGCACCCGGGTTTCGAGCATGCGGCGCCTGAACGTGTCGGTCTACCGCCAACCCTCCCGGTCGAAGGCCCCCGCCGCCCGCCTGGAGGCCTATGTTCACCAGCCGTAGGTGAAAAGGAGGCGCCCCATCATGGATTCGACCTGCCGTTCGGCCCCCGGTTCCAGTCCCGTTCCATTGGCGCAACGGCCATGAACCGCCGTGCCATTTCCGGGTTCACCCTTTTGGAACTGCTGGTGGCCCTGGCGGTCTTCACGGTGATGTCGGCGATGGCCTACGGGGGGCTTTCATCGCTGTTGAACACCCGCGAAACCGTGGAACGCAAAGGGGAGGCCCTGACCCGGTTGCAGATGACCTTCAGCCGTCTGGCCGCCGATGTGGAGCAGGCCCTGAACCGCGGCTCCAATGATGGCGGCGGTTTTGAACGGCCCCCCATGACCGGTGGCGAGGGCATGTCCCATTTTCTGGCCTTCACCCGCGGCGGCCGCAGCAATCCGCAAAACCGCCCACGTAGCGCCCTGCAACGGATCGCCTATGTCCTGGAGGATGAAACGATCAAACGTCACGCCTGGCATCATGTCGATCACCTGGTCGGCGAGGAACCGTTGACCGCCACCCTCCTGGACGGGGTTCAAGGTTTGGAGATCCGTTTTTTGTCCAGTGGCCTCACCTGGTACCCCTACTGGCCACCCGATCCTGAAAAAAAAGACACCTCCCCATTGCCACGGGCCGTGGAGATCACCCTGGAAATCCAGGGATGGGGAAACCTTCGTCGACTGTTCGAGGTGATCGATGGCAGTTGATCCCCACACCACCGCCTCGGGGTTTGGCAAACAACGCGGTGTCGCCCTGATCACCGCCTTGCTCATCGTCTCCATCGCCACCGCCACCGCCGTATCCCTGGCCAGCCGACAACGGGTGGATATCCGTCAGACCGCCAACCTGCTCGGCCGGGACCGCGCCTGGCACATTTCCCTGGGCGGGGAAAGTTGGGTGCGGCATGTCCTGATCCAGGATGCCAAGGAGGGAAAAACCGATACCCTGGGCGACCTGTGGGCCCGCAAACCGCCGCCCATCGATGTCGAGGGGGGCAAAATCTGGGGCCGGGTCACCGATCTGCAGGGCCGTTTCAATCTGAACAATCTGGTCCGAGGCGAACAACAGGATGCCCTGGCCATGGGGCGTTTCGAGCAGTTATTGAAACTGTTGCAGTTGCCGCCGCAACTGGGGGCGGCGGTGGCGGATTGGATCGATAAAAACGGTAAAATCAGCGGCGCCGACGGCGCCGAGGATGAAACCTATCTGAGCCGGGATCCCCCCTACCCCACCGCCAACCGGCCCCTGATCAGCCTGACGGAGTTGCGCCTGATCGAAGGGTTCGACCAGGAGACGGTTCGCATCCTCTCCCCGTTCGTCACCGCCCTGCCCCAACGCACCGCCATCAATGTCAATACGGCGCCGGTGGAAGTTATCATGTCCCTGCATCCGGAGATCACCCACGACGACGCCGAAACCCTGGAGGCGGCGCGGGGAACGGTCGGCTTTGAAAGCGTCAAGGAGTTTTTGGCCCATTCGGCCTTGAAAAACCATATCCGCAACGAACAGGGCTTGACAGTCCAAAGCAACTTTTTCCTGGCCACCATCCGCACCCGCATCGGTCGGGGGCGGGTACATCTGTTCACCCTCTTCCAGCGTGATGATGGCGGCGGGGTACGCACCCTGTTACGCAGTCAGGGAGTTTTCTGACCCTTTCCGAAACCCTTTTCATTTCTTGATCCCAGCCCGGTTGACGACGATGAACCAGACCTTTAAGGAAAAGCAGAACGCAGTACTGAAAATGATGAACAACATTCCGTTTTTTGAACATTTTTCAACCTATGAGAAAAAACGGTTTTTCAGCACCCACGCCAACTTCGTCCAGTATGGCACCGGTTCGGAGATCATCATCGAGGGGGAGATGGACACCTGTTTCTATATTTTGTTTTCCGGTTCAGTGGCGATCAAGAAAAAAGGGGTGGAGTTGAGCTATCTCGGCGTCGGGGAATTTTTCGGCGAGATGGCCTTTCTGGCCGACACCGTCCGCACCACCTCGGTGGAGGCCCGGGAGCCGGTGGTATTGTTCCGCATCGACCGTCCGCTGATGGCCCGGTTGAGTTGCGAGATCCGGGAAAAAATCAAGGATCAGTGCATTTTCAAGCTGGTGGAACGGGTCGACAAGCTGACCGAGCGGTTGCGGGTGCGGATGTAGCGTCATCTCCGACACCACCCTGCCCGCATTGGCAAGATGCCGTTGTTCCGTTGAACGCCCCCCATCCCCCCAACACTGGACGAACTATTTGCCCCGCCCCCGCCGTTTGGCGGCATAAGCCGGTGAGACGGTGACGAAATCCTTCGGCAGGTCAAAATGTTTCCGGTAGGCCTCCAGGCTCACCTTGTGGCTTCGCGACAGGTGTGATTTCAGCATCTGCACCCCTTTACCGCAAACCAGACAGATAACGGCCTTGTCGGTGACCGCCCGATCGATGGGAACCGCCGGTTTGGCCGGCAAGGCGGCACCGGCCGGTTTTTTGCCCGGGGTGGCTTTTTCCCCGGTGGTCGTTGCCGCCGCCTTTCCGGTTGCCGGTTTTTTCGCTGCCGCCGTTTTGGTAGCCGGTTTTTTCGCTGCCGGTTTGGCTGCTTTCGCCGCTTCGGGCTTGGCCGGCGTCGGCGGTTTGGCCGTTTTCCCCGGCTGAGTCCCGGTCTGGGCCGGTTTGGGCTTGACCGGCGCGGACTTCGCGGATTCCGCCTTGCCCGGTTCGGGTTTGCTCGGGGCCGGTTTTGGCTTTTCCGGAGCCGGCTGGGGTTTGGCCGCTTTGGACTTCGGCTGTTCCTCTGTCCGGGCAACGCTCTTTTGGGATTCGGCCTTTGCGGATGCCGTTTTCGGCGGTTCGGCCTTTGCGGGTTCCGCCTTCGGCGGTTCAGCCTTGACTGGTGCCGTTTTCGGCGGTTCTGCCTTCGGCGGTTCAGCCTTCGGGGAAACCGGTTTCGCCGGCTCGGCTTTCGGAGGAGTTGCTTTCGGGAGTTCGGCCTTCGGAGGGGCCGTTTTCGCGGGCTCGGTCTTCTGGGGAGCCGCTTTCAAGGGCTCGGCTTTCGGGGGCTCAACCTTGGGAGAAGCCGCTTTTTTCGGGGGTTCTGCCTTCGGGGGAGCCGTTTTCGGGGGCTCGGCCTTCTGGGGAGCCGCTTTCGGGGGCTCGGCCTTCGGGGGAGCCGCTTTCGGGGGCTCGGCCTTCG
>CAYFNE010000033.1:0-22217 GCA_964344355.1 uncultured Magnetococcales bacterium | reverse complement strand
CGGCCTTCGGGGGAGCCGCTTTCGGGGGCTCGGCCTTCGGGGGAGCCGCTTTCGGAGATTCGGCCTTTGGAGGGGCCGTTTTCGGGGGCTCGGCCTTCGGGGGAGCCGTTTTCGGGGGCTCGGCCTTCGGGGGAGCCGCTTTCGGGGGTTCGGCCTTCGGAGGGGCCGCTTTCGGGGGTTCGGTCTTCGGAGGGGCCGCTTTTGCGGGCTCGGTCTTCTGGGGAGCCGCTTTCGGGGGCTCAACCTTGGGGGGAGCCGCTTTCGAGGGCTCAACCTTGGGGGGAGCCGCCTTCGGAGGCTCAACCTTTGGGGGAGTCGCTTTCGGGGGTTCGGTTTTTGGGAGTTCCGCTTTTTTCGGTTCCGCTTTCGCTGGTTCGACCTTCACGGACTCAACGTTGACCGGCTGCGATTCGCGGGTTTCGGCTGTGGCCGGCTGCGGTTTTGAAACCGGAGGCGTTTCATCCTTGGCGGCCGCCTCTTGGGCCCATTTGAGCTCCGCCCGCCGCACCGCCGCCGCAGCCTCTTCGGCCCGCCGCATCGCCTCTTCCCTGGTCTTGGCGGCCCGTTTTTCCACTCGGTCGATCTGATAGACCACCATTGAAGCGACGGCCAAAAACACAATGAAAAAAATCAAGATGGCTTCCACACCGATCCTCCATTGAAGCGACTTTTCCGGAATTGGATCTCACGGACATCCACTGCCGCAGCGATCCCGGTCCGCTTTATTGACGCATATGGCCAATCATACCGTCAACCCGGAACAAGAACTTTTGATTCAAAATTTAAGGGTTTTACGAATCAATCGCCGATTTGATCGTTCAACATCGCCATTCATCACGGAATCTTCACAAAAATTTCATCCCCATGGCAATAAAAAAACCGCAACGCCCGTTGACGTTGCGGTTTTTTCATTCATCGACATCCGATCCGACCGATGACCATCGGCCTTGGTTAAAAAAATGACCGGATCACGGATTCCAGGGTACATCCCAACCCTTGGGCACCACGGCCGATCTGGGCAGCAGACGCAGGAAACGGATACCCAACAGATAGATCATGGCCGAAAGGGCGATGCCGCCGAAACCGAGGAGGAACTCCACCAGGCTGGGCGAATAGGTCGCCACCATCCCATCCTGGAAGGCCGAGGAGACCTCATAGCCGGGGAACATGTTGAAGGGATAGGACTGGCCGGCCAGCAGGATGTAGGAGACGAACAAAAAGGCCCCCAACACCACCAGGGCCGAGGCCCAGAATATGCCGTTGACGGTGTTGCCCAGCTTGTGATTGTTGAGGATCATCAGGGGAATGATGATTCCCAACATCCAGACCCCGACCCAATAGAGGAAGGCATAGGAGCCGGAGATGATCCAGGTTTCCACGTCCAGGAAGGCCGGAGAATAGAATTTGGTGAATTTTTCGACAATCAACAGGTACATCACCAGCAACAGGAAAAAGATCAAGGTGTTGCGCAGACCATGCACCAGTTTTTGGTCGAAAAACCGATCGGTGGAGCGATAGGTTCCGACCAGCAGCAGGATGCTCAATGCCGTTCCCGAGGAGAGGGAGACGGCGACGAAGGTGGGACCGGTGATGGCCGAATGGAACACCTCCCGGGCGTGGATGACGCCGAAGATGGAACCGGTGCCGGTGGTGAGGACGACACGCCAGCCGAAGGCGGCGGAACCGATCACCTTGGTAAATTTTTGATGTTCGAACATGCTCCAGAGATAGAGCAGGCAGAGCACCATGAAGCCGGTGTAGAGGAACACGTTCCAGGTGAACATGGATTTGAAGTTCATGTACATCATCGGCAGCAACATGCGATCGGGCCGGCCCAGGTCGAGCATCAACACCGCCAATCCGCCGATGAGCAGGGCCACCGCCACGAAGGCGGAAAAACGGCCGAACTGTTTGAACTGCTTGACGGCGAAGACCGTCGACATGGAGCCGAGGTTGAGCGCCCCGGAGGCCATGACCAGCAGGGTGATGGCAAAAATGTGCGGCACGCCCCAGACCACCTTGTTGGTCATGCCGGTAACGCCGTGGCCGTTCAACTCCACATAGAAAAATGCGCCGCCGCCGAGTCCCACCAGAACGGCGAGGAGGACCAACAGCCGCCAAAATCCCGCGGAACGTCCGCTGATACTGGAAAAATTGTCAATCATGGCCGCCTCCCTACAGTCCCTGATAGTACACTTGGGGTTCCAGCCCCAGATCGGGACGGATGGTCTGGGTTTTTTCGTTTCGAACCCGTTTGGCGATTTCCGATTCGGGATCGTTGAGATCGCCGAAGATCATGGCGCCATGTCCCTCCTTCTGACAGGTTTCCACACAGGCCGGAGGTTGGCCGGCGTCGATGCGATGGACGCAGAAGGTGCATTTTTCCACCACGCCCATGCCACGGATGGGTACATCGGCATTGCCCCCTTCGGGCAGGCTGGTCTCGTGATAGACCAGGGAGCGCGCCTTGTAGGGGCAGGCGATCATGCAATAGCGGCAACCGATGCAGCGATGTTTGTCCACCAGGACGATCCCATCCTTGCGCACGAAGGAGGCGGCGGTGGGACAGACATGCACGCACGGTGGATTTTCGCAATGGTTGCAGAGCACCGGCAGGCTGACGCTGGGACGGCGATGGCTTTTGTCCCGGATCTCCACCTTGCGGATCCAGTGAATGTCCCTGTCGGGCCGACCGAACAGGGGCACGTTGTTCTCTTTGCGACAGACGCGCACGCAGGCATCGCAGTCTCTTTTGCATTTATTGACATCGATCAGCATCGCCCAACGGCTCTCCGCCGATGCCCTGGTTTCGCTTTCAGGCGCTGCGATCAGGTGAACGCCCGGGGCGATGACCACCCCGGCGGCGACCGCCCCCCCGAGTCCCAGAACCGCTCTTCTATCCATGGTCATGGTTGAAGTCCTAAATTTGTGGCACTGCCTATTTGGGATAGTTGTGACATTCGAAACAGACCGGTGCAACGTTGGCATAGGCGTGACACCGGTCGCAGAAACCTTCGCGGCTGGTGTGACAGGTCACACAGTTTTTCAAGCTGTCCCTGCTGTTGCGGATACCCTCACGCACGACCAGATCACGCTGCTTTTTGAGAAAGTCCATATGGTTGCGGCGCATCCATTCGGCTGGGCGGATGCACGCCTCCCCTTTGGCCTTTTCCAATTGTGGTGGACCACCGGCCCAGGCCGCACCCGGTTGGCCCCACGGGCCACCGACCAGGAGAAACACCGCCAGCCCGAACATGAATGCGGCCCGCCACGGCCCACCGACGATTTTGCCGGCGGACCATCCGTATAAAAATTGAAACGACGCCACTGTCTGCCTCCTCAGCAGGGTGCGGAAAAAAACGTCTGCCGGGTCAACGGTTCACCCGGGCAGCCAACCGTCCCCGGGGCGGGAACCGCCGCCGCGGGGACGGATTTTTCATAACCGGCCGTTACAGCCAGGCGTGGGTTTTATGCGTTTCGACCAACTCCACGAAACCGGCATAATCGGTCACCTGGACGCCATCGACCAGCTTGGTCAGCGCCCGGGCTTTCAGGTCGGCGCCAATGGCATAGACCTTGTTGGTTTTCATGACATTTTCGATGATAGGCGCCTTGGCGCTGCCGGCCTGGGCGGCATAGACGCCATCCTCGATCAGCAGCAGCACATCACCTTCGCGGATGTATTGGACACAACTTTCAAGAGCGGAGTCCTGAAAGGGGGATTTGTTGACTGTATGCAGCATGGTACGTCACACCCTCGCGTTAGAAGCTTAAGATATTGTGCTGTTCGGCCATCATGGCCGCGATCTCCGAGGCGTCGACGATCTTGGGTTTGATCGGCTCCTCGGTATCCTCGTCCTCGCCGATGACCAGCAGGTCATCCTCGGTCATGCCGCGTTTTTCCATGGAGGCGCGATCCACATAGACCTTTTCGATCTCATAGTCGACAAAAACGCCGTAGGTGACCTCGAACCCCTTGATGCCCAACTCCTTGGTATCCTGTCCCTGTTTCAGGGCATAGACGCCATCATCCATGAACACCACCGAAATATCGGCGTCGTAGGCCGCCATGATCAGTTTGACCTCAAGGCCTTCATAGACGTAGATCGTCCCATGGGGGGCCTTGCGCACGGTGAACATGATCTTTTTGATATCTTCCGCCATTTTACAAAACTCCCTCAGTCTCCGAAGATCACCATGCGTTCCGCCTGGATCGCCATCATGGTCAGTTGGCCCAAACCGGAAATGCGCACATTGGGCACCAGCACATCATCGACGATGCCCCGCCGTTTGGCGGCGGCGATGCAGACGACGATATCGATTCCCGTCGCGCCCAGTTCCGACCAACGGTTGGCGATGTGCCGGTCATCCTGGGGTGGCTCCATCAGTTTGGTGACGTTGTAGACGCCATCGTGGTAGAAAAAAATGCCTTGAATCTCGTGGCCCTTGTCGATCGCCGCCTTGATGAAATTATAGGCGCTGTCGGAGGCTTCATGATTATAAGGCCCCTCATAGATGCATACCGCTATCTTCATTATCCCGCCATCCTCTGCTGTCGGCCCAGCCCCGGGGGAATCGATCCCCTACCGGCATCCCACGCACGCGGAACCCATCCTTGCCGGGGCACCCAAAAAATTTTCGATACCAATCCGAAAACCAAAAAAAAATCCCGACCGGACCGCCGAAACGGCCCCGCCAACCAAAACGCATATTAGCATATCACGACTTTTTAATATTGTAAGGGGGAAAATCGGCCCTTCCCCTCCGCCAAAAGTCGACCAGAAAATCGGCCCAACCCACATCCCCCCCGCCGCGGTCGGCATCGACATGGAAGTGGGCATAGGAGGCGAAAACATTGCGGTGGAGAAGACCGTCATGGTGACCATCGACGCCATGGCCGCGCAACACCCGGTAGGCGAAGGCGACCCCCTCGTCCATGCGCACCACCCGCGAGTAGTGGAACTCGTGACAACGCAGCCGCCGCCCGGCCCCGGGCCAGGGGGCGGCGCCGGTCCCTTCGACCTCCATATAGCCATATCCCTGGGGGCGCGCCCCCATCTCCACCTCCACCGGCAAGGCCCCGGCCATGTCGGCGGTCCGTCCCCGCCAGTGAATTTTTTCCGCCAACACCATCAAACCGCCACACTCGGCATAGACCGGCAGTCCCGTTTCCACCTTGTGGCGGATATCGTCCATCAACGCCCGGTTCCCCTCCAGATCGCTCATGAACATCTCCGGAAAACCGCCGCCGATGTACAGTCCATCCACCTCGGGCAGCCGCTGATCGTTCAACAGCGACAACGGGATCAGGGTCACGCCGCGATCGCGCAGGGCCTGAAGATTTTCCGGGTAATAAAAATGAAAGGCGCGATCGGCCGCGTAGGCCACCCGCAATTCCGGGACCGCGGCCACCCCCGGGGAAGACCGGTCCGGGGCCGGACCCGGGGGTAACGGTGGCGCGCCACGGGCCAGCTCCAACAGCCGTTCCAGGTCCAGATGGCGTTCGACATGATCGGCGATGGTGCCGATCCGCTCTTTCAGTTCTTCCCGTTCGCCCACCGGTTCCAGACCCAGATGCCGTTCATCGATCACCACCTCGCGGTTGCGCGGCAACACGCCGACCACCGGCACCGGACAGTATCGCTCCAGGGCGGCGCGCAGCCGGCCCTCCTGACGGGGAGAACCGACATTGTTCAAGAGAATGCCGCCGATCCGCTCACCGCCGTCAAACCGGACATGGCCCAGGACCAGCGGCACCACGCCCCGGGCGATGCCCTGACAGTCCACCACCAGCAGGATCGGCGTTTCCAGCAGCGCCGCCAGGGCGGCGCCGCAATCGGAACCGTCCATATCCTGGCCGTCGAACAGGCCGTGATTGCCCTCGATCAGACACAGATCGGCACCGGCAGCATAGCGGTCGAAATTGTGCCGCAACCGGTGCCGGCCCATCATGAAAAAGTCCAGATTGTGGCAGGGATGCCCACTGGCCGCCTCCAACCAGCGGGGATCGATATAGTCCGGCCCCTTCTTGAAAGGATGCACGGCCAACCCCCGACGCGCCCAGGCGGCGGCCAAACCGATGGATACCAGGGTTTTGCCGGAACTCTTTCGAGTGGCGGAAATCATCAGACGGGGAAGGGCGGCACTGTTCACCCGGACTCGCTACGTGGTAGTTATCAACACCGAAGAAACAACAGAGAGGCGCTCACATTGGGCCACTTCCGGGAGTTCGTCAAGACCGGATGACCGGACGATGGCGCAAAAATGAAAAACCTGGATATTCACCATGTCTGACAACCAGCCAAAACCCACGACGACCATCGGCGTCCTGTTCACGCAACTGGGCACCCCGGACGCCCCGACCCCGGCGGCGGTGCGCCGCTACCTGAAGGAATTCCTCAGCGACCGGCGGGTGGTGGACCTGAATCCCTGGCTGTGGCAACCGTTGCTGCGCGGGGTCATCCTGCCACGCCGTTCCCCCCGTTCCGCCGCCCTCTATCAAAAAATATGGCGCGACGATGGCGTCTCCCCCCTCCTCCACCACACCCGGGCGTTGACCCGCGCCGTCGGCGAACGCCTGGGAGCCGGCGTCCTCACCCGGTTCGCCATGCGCTATGGCAATCCGTCCCTGAAAACGGTCATCCGGGAAATGATGGCTTCAGGGGTGGAAAAACTGTTGATTTTCCCCCTCTACCCGCAATTTTCCGCCGCCACCACCGCCACCACCCTGGACGGCATCCAGGCGGCCCTGGCCGACAGCCGCCATATCCCCACCCTGCGCTTCTCCCCGCCCTTCCACGACGATCCGGGCTACATCGCCGCCCTGGCCGGCACCGTCCCGGAGAAAAGAAAAACCGACAATAAACGGTTTTTCCTGTTCAGCTTTCACGGTCTGCCGCAACGTCATGTGGATGAGGGCGACCCCTATGCCGACCACTGCCAAAGCACCGCCCAGCGACTGGCCGAAGCCCTGAAACTGCCAAAAGAGCGGTGGCGTTTGACCTATCAATCCCGCTTCGGCCGTGAAAAATGGTTGTTGCCGGCCACCGATGACGTGCTCAGCGCCCTGCCCGGCGAGGGCATCGAACACCTCACCCTGCTCTGCCCCGGTTTCGTCGCCGACTGCCTGGAAACCCTGGAGGAGATCGCCATCCAGGGCCGCAACCAATTTTTGTCCGCCGGCGGCAAGGAGGCCGACTATCTGCCCTGTCTCAACGGTGATACGGCCTGGATCGAGGCGCTGACCGCCATGACACGGCGGGAGTTGGCGGGGTGGTTGCCGGGCTAAACCGCACCTTTTTCCAGATCCACCGTTTCCGCAACATCCCACTTTGAAGCGATCCGGTATGATAAGGCGGGGTTATCTCCCCGCCGAATGGCTCAAGTACTCTGGGCGGACAACCGGTTCCGCCCCGTGTAAAACCGACCTCAGTGAGTTTGGCCTTTATTGAGAAAGAGCTCGACGGACAGCCCGATATCCTTGGCGATTTGCCGTAGGAGAATCGGTGAGATATCACGTCCCTTATGGCATGGAATGGTCGTACAGCGGCCGTCCGGATGACGATATTGACGATGTGATCCTCGCTGACGAACCATGAAAAATCCATGCTCTTCCAACAAGGCTTCGACCTCTCGTGGTTTCAAAACAGGTAATCGACCCATTGTCAGGCAATGTTCACCGTCTGGGTTCCGACAAACTCCGTTTCCATGTACGGCTCACCGTCTTCCAGCAACATGGACACCACCTCCCGAAGATTGACGTTGACCTCATCCAAGGTTTCCCCTTGGGTGTGCGCCCCTTTGAAACCCGGAACATAACCCACGAACAGCCCGGTATCCCGACATTTTTCCACTACGGCGACAAAAGTGTGCATGACGGTCTCCTTTTTCCAGACCTTTCCTGATTTCCTGGACAACAAAATCATTTCGAAACACGGTTGATGCCTTCCATGTCCGACCGTTCGGAATCCCGACGGGGAAAACCCACTCGGTTAGCCCTGTTTCTCCAGTTCCATTGACTCACATTGCCCCTTTTTCTTCAACCAGATCATCAAAATCGAAATCGCCGCCGGCGTCATGCCGGGGATGCGGTTGGCCTGGCCCAGGGTGGCGGGGGCGGTTTTTTTCAGTTTTTGGCGAATTTCCGTGGAGAGGCCGGTGATGGCATCCCAGTCGATCTCCTTCGGGATAACGATGGCCTCGACCTTCAAAAACCGTTTGGCCTCCGCCTCCTGACGTTCCAGATAACCGTGATAACGGGCCTCGACCGCCAATATGTCCATCGCCTCCGGATCCAGGTCGGTCAGGCCGGCGGACCGGAGAATGGTATCGGTGTCCAGGTCATTGCGGCGCATCAGCTTCCAGGCCGGCTGTTTTTCGATGGTTTGACCGTCCGGCCGCCGCATCTCAATTTTGGTCGTCCGCAACCGTTGCCGGGCGCCATCGATGCGCGCCTTTTTTTCCTGGAACAGCCGCCAACGGTGATCATCGACCAGACCCGCCTCCCGCCCCAACGGCGTCAAACGGGCATCGGCATTGTCCGAGCGGAGCAACAACCGGAACTCGGCCCGGGAGGTGAACATGCGATAAGGTTCATCGACACCGCGGGTGATCAGGTCATCGATCATGACGCCGATATAACAACGCGAGCGGTCCAGCGGCAGCGGTGGCCGGTCGAAGGCCGACAAGGCCGCGTGCAGGCCCGCCACCAACCCTTGGGCGGCGGCCTCCTCATAACCGGTGGTGCCATTGATCTGACCGGCCAAAAACAGCCCCGCCACGCCCCGCACCGCCAAACGCGCATCCAACTGCCGGGGATCCACCATGTCATATTCGATGGCATAACCGGGCCGGATGATGCGCACCCGCTCCAATCCGGCCATGCAGCGGACCATCGACCACTGCACATCGATGGGCAGGCTGGTGGAGATGCCGTTGGGATAGATCTCATGGGTCCGATAGCCCAGCGGTTCCAAAAAAATTTGATGGCTGCCCCGGTCCGGAAAACGGACCACCTTGTCCTCGATGGAGGGACAATAACGGGGACCGATGCCCTCGATCTGCCCGGAAAACAGCGGCGCACGATCGAGATTTTTTTCGATGATATCGTGCATGGCGGGGTTGGTGTGGGTGATGTGGCAGGGCACCTGACGCCGCTGAATGGCCGGGGTCAGGTGCGAAAACGGTTGTGGATCCGCATCCCCCGGTTGCGCCTCCAGTCGGGACCAGTCGATGCTGGCCCCATCCAGGCGCGGCGGCGTGCCGGTCTTGAGGCGAAAGATGGTCAATCCCAGATCCCGCAAACCATCGCCCAAGGGTCGGCTGGGGGCATCGCCGAGACGGCCGGCGGCAAAGGTGCGGTCGCCGACATGGGCCAACCCGTTCAAAAAGGTGCCGGTGGTCAACACCACCGCCCGGGCCCGGCAGGTCTCCCCCCAGTCGGTGCGGATGCCGACCACCCGCCCCCCCTCCAACAACAACCCCTTGGCCTCGGTCTGGCGCAAAATGAGGTTCGGACAGCCGTCCAGCAACGCCCGCGACTCCAACCGATAGTCGAACACATCCATCTGCGCCCGGGGACCGCGCACCGCCGGCCCCTTGCGCCGGTTCAACAGGCGGAACTGAATGCCGGCCCGGTCGGCCAGCAACCCCATCGCCCCGCCCAGGGCATCGATCTCCCGCACCAGGTGCCCCTTGCCCAGGCCACCAATGGCCGGATTGCAGGACATCTGACCGATGGTGTCGAGATTTTGCGTCACCAGCAGGGTCCGCGCACCCACACGCGCCGCCGCATAAGCCGCCTCCATGCCGGCATGACCGCAGCCGACGACGATGACATCAAAGGTGTTGCCAGGGGACATTTATCAGAAAAACACAAAAAAAATACAAAACAAAAGCAGCAAAAAATAGCAGAAATAACAGGAACAACCATTCACAAAGACGTACTAACCAATACCTTTTCCATCTACGAAACAACCACTGAAACTCAGTATACGCAGCCTTATACTCATACTCATCTCTCACCTTTTCAATATACGGCCAAACATTCCTCCACAGCCGCACAACAATCGTATAGTCACTTGACTTAATTACATTCTCATCATATATTTTTCTTTTTATGTTGATTGCAACCGTCTCATAATGATTCAAAATATACCGAATCTTTTCAGTCTCCTTCACATATTTTTCAGCATTTTCTTTATGTGCATATTTTTCAATACTGACATTTGGATCCCGATCAATATCCCTTATAAACTTGACAGCCCTTTTCAGACGAATATCCTTGTCTCCCTGCAGGATAAAGTCAGCAGCATTTTTTCTTCTGTCAATCTGCCGGGCAGACCAGATGGCCACAATGGCCACCATTGCGCCGAGCAACCCGGAAAATAAAATGGCAAGGGGAACAGCCCCTTGCCATGTCACAACCAAATCGAACCGCCCCCAAGAAACGGCAAAAAAAACATCCACACCAGGAGGGAGCGTCACAGTCAGCAGATCCTGCACCCAAAACTCTCTGGATCAGAATCCTTCACTTCGATCTCTAACCATCATGATATATTCTCCTTCACATTGGATTTCAATTTTCGTTAACACCCAAAACACTCCGATAAAGACAACTAACCAGGACGTTCGCACTATTGGGAGTAAAGCATCAAGGCTTCTCCAATTTCCGCCGCTATCGCCTTTTAGCACACTTCCCAACCAATTGCAACAAAAAACGTGACTCGCCACCGAAACAAACACTCTCAACACTTTGATTCCATAGAGCCTTTAAAGTTCCACCTCACAAGACGAAAACCTCTGGCCCGACCCAACATCGCCCTCCATCCTGACTTTTCAAGTGGACCATCCCGCCGCGCTTTGCAATGATTGTCCCGTGGTCCAAAACAGGCAAACTACAAAAAAAACGGCGGAGAACCAGCCATGGGCGGCAACGATCGCATCCGTTTTGATCCATTCGACTATTTTTTGTTCAAATCCAGGCTGAAACGGGAAACCGATCTGCTGGGGCGCTGGCTGTCCGAGGGACGGTTGACCGACTCCCGCAGCATCGGCGGATTTGAACTGGAGGCCTGGCTGCTCGATCGCCATGGACAGCCCACGCCCAACAATCAAACCTTTCTCGAACGACTCGGTTCACCGTTGGTGGTGCCGGAACTGTCGGCCTTCAACGTCGAGTTCAATACCGAAGAGCGGGCGTTGAACGGCAAGGCCCTGTCGCACATGGAAAAGGCCCTGAACACCATCTGGAACCAGGCCGTCGATAACGCCGATAAAATGGATGCCCGATTGATGATGATCGGCACCCTGCCCTCGGTGACCCCGGACCATCTGACCGAGGTCAACATGACCCCCCTGGTCCGCTACCGCGCCCTCAATGAACAGGTCATCAGCCTGCAGGGTGGACGCCCCATCCAACTGGACATTCAAGGACGGGACCATCTCTATCTGGAGCACAGCGACATTCTCCTGGAGGCGGCCACCACCTCGTTCCAGATCCATCTGCAGATCGATTCCCGGGAGGCGGCCCGTTTCATCAATGCCGCCATGATCGTCTCGGCCATCCTGGTCGGCATCGGCGCCAACGCCCCCTATCTGTTCGGCCACGATCTCTGGGCCGAAACCCGCATCCCGGTCTTCGAACAGTCCATCCCTCTGGGACGCAACTCCCCCGGCAGCGGCCCCTTCCCCCGTGTCACCTTCGGGCGGAAATATATCCAGGAGGGCTTCATGGAGTTGTTCGAGGAGAACCGCGACGCCTATCCGCCCATCCTGCCGATCAGCACCAACGACCGTCCGGAGCGGATGCACCATCTGCACCTGCACAACAGCACCATCTGGCGTTGGAACCGGCCCCTGGTCGGGTTCAACGGCAACGGTGAACCCCACCTGCGCATCGAAAACCGGGTGACCCCCGCCGGCCCCACGGTCCGCGACACCATCGCCAACGCCGCTTTTTTTTATGGTCTGGTCCACCATCTGGCCCGGGGAGAGGAGACGCCGCCGGAGTCGCGATTGCCGTTCGAAAGTGCTGAAAACAATTTTTACACCGCCGCCCGCATCGGCATGGATGCCAAACTGGTCTGGCTCGATGGCGAACGCATCGCCCTGCGGAGCCTGGTTATGGACCAACTCATTCCCCTGGCCGCGGCGGGGTTGAGCGGCCTGGGGCTCGATGCCGACGAAAGCCGCACCTTGCTGGAGGTGGTGGCGGACCGGGCCGGCAACGGTCAAAATGGCGCCGCCTGGCAACGCGCCTGGGTGGCCCGGCATGGCGCCGACATGTCGGCCCTGACCCTGGCCTACCTGGACCGTCAGACCGGCGGCGCTCCGGTCCATACCTGGGACCTGACATGCTGACCATTCTCAACGCCCTGCCGGAAGGGTTTCTGGAGGTCCCCCTGGACGATCTCCACACCCTGTTTTCCGGACCAACCCTGTTGCACCTGCCCGGCCGCCGGCCCGAACCGTTGTTCGTCGCCGTCTTGCTACATGGCAATGAACCGAGCGGATTTTTGGCCCTGCAACGATTTTTGCGGGTGATGGAAAATCGTCCCTTGCCGCGCGCCCTCTCCATTTTCATCGGCAATATCGCCGCCGTCCGGGAAAATGTCCGTTCCCTCAACGGTCAACCGGATTATAACCGTATCTGGTGTCCGGGACCGTTGCCGGAACACCAAATGGCCCATCAGGTGATGGCGGAAATGGTGCGGAAAGGGGTTTTCGCCAGCATCGATTTTCACAACAACACCGCCAACAATCCCCACTATGGCTGTACCAGCCATCTGGACAACGCCAGTCTCAATCTGGCCTACCTGTTCAGCCGCGACATGGTGTTTTTTCAACAACCGGAGACCGTTCTCTCCAACGCCTTCGCTGAACTGTGCCCATCGGTGACGGTGGAGTGCGGTCCCGCCGATGCCATCGACGGCATCAAACGGGCGCGGGCCTATCTGGAACGGTGCATCCATCTGGAACACATTCCCGAAACCCCCCTCACCAGCGACCAGATCAATCTCTATCGAACCGTGGCGGTGATGTACATCAAGCCCGGCATCCCCTTTGGTTTCGGCGCCGGAAACGGGACCATCCGTTTCGACCCCGATCTGGACCGGTTGAATTTTCAGGAGTTGCCCACCGGTTTTCGCCTGGCTGATCTCTCCCTCATCGAACAACCGGCCCTGGTGGTGCTGGACAATCAAAAAAAACCGGTTTTCGACGATTATTTCACCCAAAAAAACGGCCACCTGCTGACCCGACAACCCGTCATCCCGGCGATGATGACCACCAACCACGACAACATCCGCAAGGATTGCCTGGGTTACATCATGGAACGCATGTGGCCTGATCAGATGACAGAAGACGGAGGACGGAGGACGGAGAATGATGGGTTGGGAATCAAACGGACAAAAACGGTCAAATGCCGGTGAACAGCAGGCCCAGAGCGGCGATGATCTCGTCCCGTAAATGATCGAAGGAGCCGGATGGCCGTTTCAACTCCGAGCGGCGGACGGCCGCCATTTCGGGGATGGAGAGATACCAGGTTTCCCCATTGTGCTCCACGGTCGGATTCAAGGTTTGCACCAACCTTTGACCCGGTTTGAGCCGATAGACCGGAACCACCACCCGGGTTTCAAGATCGGCAAGCAAATCACTTTGCACATCAACCAAAAACGCGGCCCGGCCTTTGCGACCACCATATTCGAAAAAATCGAATTGGGCCATCAAAACAGCCTGTTTTCATCCCCGAAAACACCTTCCCGGGCAATGCGCTCATTGTACTCGGAAATGGCCTGTCGATTTTCCTGCTTCCAGGCATTTCGGCGCCCTTCGGTGACCAGTTTGACCAGTTGCGCCTCCAGGGCTTGGGAAAGATTGAGCTTCAAGGCCCGGGCCTGGGCCAACAAATCACTGTTGACACTCACATTCACCGGTTTTTTCAGGGCACCGGCATCGAAAATGGCGTGATCCATGGTGGACTCTCCAGATAACGACAGTATGCGCATCATGCAATGCGCATACAATATACACCAAAAACCGACAGCCAATCAATCCCTTCGTTCGACCATCAGTGAACCAACGGAAAACGTGTTGATTTCTTTTAATTTCACCGGTGATAAGGCAAACCATGCAGAATGGTCTGGGCGCGGTAGAGCTGTTCCAGGATCAACACCCGGGCCAGCAGGTGGGGATAGGTCATCCCCCCCAGGGAGAGGGACCAGGGGGCTTCCCGGATAAAATCGGCGTGCAGTCCATCGGGACCGCCGATGACGAAACAGACCGGGGAGATCGCCTCCTGGCGCAGTTGGTCGATTTTTTGGGCGAATTGAACCGAGGACAACCGTTTCCCGCCGCTATCCAGGGGCACGACATGGGCGCCGGCGGGGATGCGTTGCCGCAAGGCCCGGCTCTCCTGGAGCAACCCTTTTGCCCGGTCGCCGGCCCGGTCGGAATGGCGGCGGAATTCGGCCACCTCCAACAGTTCCACACCGCCAAAATGTTTCATCCGTTGCCGATAGTCGTCGACCAGGGCGCGGATGGGAGCCGGCATGCCGCGACCGACGGCAATGAGCATGAATTTCACCGCCCGGCCATCAACCGTTCACCACCTCCAGGACCCCGGTTTCGGCCAGGGCGCGGGTTTGGGGGTTCCAGAGTTTTTCCAGATTGTAAAACTCCCGGGTTTCACGCTGGAACAGATGCACCACCACCTCCCCCAGGTCCACCAGGACCCAGTTGGCCTCCGGCAACCCCTCCAGGCCGAGCACATCGAGCCGCTGTTCACTGGCGAAACGGTCCACCTCTTCGGCCAGGGCCGCCACATGGGTACGGGAAGTACCGGAGGCGACAATGAAAAAATCAGTAAAAACCGCCCGTCCCCGCAGGTCCAGCCGGACGATATCCCGACCCTTTTTGTCCTCCAGGACCGCTTCAAGGGCGCTGGCCAGTTGTTCATTGTCCATCATCGGTTCCGGTGCTCTCCTGGTTTTTGTTGACGCCATAAAGGCCATGCCGTTCAATATAGTCGATCACCGCCGCCGGGGTGTGATCGTGAATATTCTCACCGGCCGCCAGACGACGGCGCAGATCGGTGGAGCTGATCGGCAACGGCGCCACCGGCAGGATCATGAAACCAAAATGTCCCAACCGCCGCCGGTCCAGCGCCTGCGGCGTCTCCACCCGAAACCGGTCGAAATAACGGTGGGCTTCGGTTCGCGCTTGCCGGGTATCATAACCGGGCCGGGCCAGGGGGCAAATGTGCGCCACCTCGATGAGCCGTTGCCACTCCTTCCACAGATGCATCTCCGCCAACAGGTCGCCCCCGGGCAAAAAAAACAGCTCGCCCATGGGAAAACGGCCATCCAACGTGCGCAGGGTATCGATGGTGTAGGAGGTCTCCGGCCGCTCCGACTCCAGCTCGCACAACTCGAAACCGCTCTGATCGGCCAGGGCCAGCCGGGTCATCGCCACTCGATGCTCGACCGCCGCCTGCCGGTCACGGGGTTTGAACGGGTGCCCGCCGGTGGGCAGGAAAAAGACCGCCTCCAGATTCAACGCCGCCATCGCCTCCAGGGGTGGCCGCAGATGGCCATAATGGGGCGGATTGAAGGCGCCGCCGACGATGCCGATGCGGGTGGTCATTGCCGCAACTGGCCACTCCCGAGGACGATGTATTTCAAGCAGGTCAACCCCTCCAGACCCACCGGGCCGCGGACATGCAACTTGTCGGTGGAGATGCCCATCTCAGCGCCGAGGCCGAACTGAAAACCATCATTGAACCGGCTGGAGGCGTTGACCATCACCGCCGACGAGTCCACCTCGCGCAAAAAACGCATGGCCCGGGCGTGATCCCGGGTGACGATCACCTCGGTATGACGAGACGAGTGGGACTCGATGTGATCCATGGCCGCCTCCAGGCCCGGCACCACCCGTACCGCCAGGATGGCGCCCAGATACTCCTCGTCCCAATCCGCTTCGGTGGCGGCATGGATCGGCATGCCGGCCAACTTTCGCGCCTGTTCGCAACCACGGATTTCACAACCGGCATCCCGCAACCGTTGACAAATTTTCGGCAAGAATTCCGCGGCGATTTTTTCATGGACCAGCAGGGTTTCGGTGGCGTTGCAGACCCCGGTCCGTTGCATCTTGCCGTTGAAGGCCAACTCCAGCCCCATCTCCGGATCGGCCTCGCGGTCGATATAGGTGTGGCAGTTGCCATCGAGATGTTTGATCACCGGGATCCGGGACTCCTCCATGACCCGGCTGATCAATCCCTTGCCGCCACGGGGAATGATGATGTCCACATGTTGATCACAGCGCAACAGCGCCCCCACCGCCGCCCGGTCGGTGGTATCGATGAACTGCACCGCCTCCCCGGGCAGACCGGCCTCCTTCAAACCCTCGGCCAGACAGGCGGCGATGGCACGGTTGGAGTGGCGGGCCTCGGAACCACCCCGCAAAATCACGGCGTTGCCGGACTTGATGCACAGGGCGGCGGCATCGGCGGTGACGTTGGGCCGGGATTCGTAGATAATGCCGATCACCCCCAACGGCACGCGCATGCGGCCGACGTTCATGCCGTTGGGACGCGGTTTGACCTCGACGATCTCCCCCACCGGATCGTCCAGGGCCGCCACCTGCCGCAACCCCTCGACCATGCCGTCGATGCGGGCATCGGTCAGCCGCAACCGGTCGATCATCGCCTCGGTCAAACCATTTTCCCGGGCGGCGACCAAATCTTTTTCATTGCTCTCCTGCAACGACCGCGCCGCGGCGGTCAACCGGTCGGCCATCACCGCCAGGGCCCGGTTTTTCGCCGCACCATCGGCCAGGGCCAGTTTCCGGGCGGCCTGCCGGGCCTTTCGGCCCATGGTTTCGATCATTGCCGTGATGTCGGTCATGAAGGGTTCCTCTTGAATCATTGATGAATTTTTTTCCGGATATTCAGTTTTTCACGCTCTTGCCGAACCGTGTCAACGGCGCGTTTTTTCATCGTCACCGGTTGAACCCCCAAAAAATCCAACAACGCGTTACTGGACATTGGCTGAATCTCCCGGTCATCCGCAGCTTTGGACGAGGATTGGCCACTCCCGCCACTCACAACCCCACCATCGCATCCCGATGGATGACCTCCTCATCCCCCAGGTAACCCAGGATAGCCTCGAATTCCCGGCTGTGGCGACCGATAATTTTTTTCAGATCATTCGCATGATAGTTGACCGTCCCCTTGGCGATGCGGTTTTGCTCCGCATCCTGACACAAAATGGTCGCTCCCCGATCAAAATCCCCCTGCACGTCGATAATCCCTTTTGCCAGCAGGCTTTTGCCCGCCCGCAACGCCCGCACGGCGCCGGGGTCCAAAATCACCCGCCCCGCCACCACCCGGGCATTGGCGAGCCAGCTTTTGTGGGCCTTCAACGGTGTTTCATCGGCCAGGAACAGGGTGCCCACCGGTTCGGGACCCAGCACCTCGGAGATGGGATTCTCCCGAAAACCGCTGGTCAACACCATGGTGCAACCGCTGCGGTTGGCCATTTTCGCCGCCCGCAACTTGGTGGCCATGCCACCCCGGGCGATGCGGCTGCCGACACCGCCGGCCAGTTTTTCAATCTCCGGCGTCACCCGTTCCACCAGGGGGATCAACCGCGCCTCCGGGTGAACCCGGGGGTCACCATCGAACAGGCCCTCGACATCCGACAACAAAATCAACAGGTCCGCCCCCACCAGATCGGCGACATTGGCCGACAGGGTGTCGTTGTCGCCAAATTTCAGCTCCTCCACCATCACCGTATCATTTTCGTTGACCACCGGCACCAACCCCAGTTTCAACAGGGTTTCAAAAGTGTCGCGGGCATTGAGATACCGACGGCGGTTGTGGACATCATCGCGGGTGATCAGGATCTGGCCGACGTGGATGCCGTGGGGAGCGAACCCCGATTCATAACAGTTCAACAGCACCCCCATGCCGGCGGCGGCGGCGGCTTGCTGTTCCCGCAACGTGGCGGGCGGCCCGTTCAAACCCAGCCGTGGCGTTCCCGCCGCCGTCGCCCCGGAGGTCACCACCACCACCTGCCGTCCCCGGGCCATCAGTGCCGCGATCTCCCGGCAGCGGTCGGCGATCCACTGCCGGCGCAACCCCTGGCCGTTGGCGGTCAACAGGTTGGAACCGATCTTGATGACGATGCGCCGGGCCTGCCGCAACCGTTGCCAGGCCGACCGCAACCGGTTGGCCGCTCCGGCGCCGTTACTCACCGGTCCAGATGCACTCGACCCCATCGGCTTCATCCCCTTCCATCCAGGTCTCCTCCGCCTCTTTGCCGAGATGACGTCCGGCCCTGGTCGGGGCATCGGCCAGGGCCGACACATCGGTCTTGATGCGGACGATGGTTTCATCCAGGGCCCGCAGCCAGGGCCGCACCCCCTCACCGGTGACGGCGGAGAGCAGATTCAACGGCGTATCGGCCCCGGGCAGGGCTTGCCGCAGACGGGCCAACAGCGGTTCCCGATCCGCCTCCGGCAACAGATCGGCCTTGCTGGCCAGCAACCACCGCGGTTTGGCGGCCAGTGCCGGTGAATAGGCCCCCAACTCCGTCTCGATGAGCCGTACATTGTCCAGGGGATCCGAACCGTCCAGGGGCGCGACATCCACCAGATGCACCAGGCAGCGGCACCG
Organism: uncultured Magnetococcales bacterium; assembly: GCA_964344355.1. Classification (GTDB taxonomy): domain Bacteria; phylum Pseudomonadota; class Magnetococcia; order Magnetococcales; family CAYFNE01; genus CAYFNE01. The sequence goes on along the minus strand of CAYFNE010000033.1, from coordinate 3,544 downwards.
TTCCACATGTTTGAGAAAGGTGTGCCCCAAACCATGGCCATCGCTGGCCCCGGCCACCAGACCGGGAATGTCGGCCATGACGAAGCTCGATTCATGGCCGATGCGCACCACCCCCAGGTTCGGGACCAGGGTGGTGAACGGATAGTCGGCGATCTTGGGCCGGGCGGCGGAGACCCGGGCGATCAAGGTGGATTTACCGGCATTGGGCAGACCGATCAGCCCGACATCGGCCAACAGTTTCAACTCCAGCCGCAACCAATATTCCTCCCCGGCCTCTCCCGGTTGCGCATGGCGCGGGGCGCGGTTGGTGCTGGTCTTGAACCGTTGATTGCCCTGGCCGCCACGACCGCCACGGGCCAGCACCACCCGCTGTCCCGCTTCGATGAAATCGAACAGGGTGGCACCGTCCTCATCATTGCGCACCACCGTCCCCAGGGGCACCTTCACCACCCGGTCGGGGGCGGAGGCGCCGGTGCGGCCCTTGCCCATGCCATTGCCGCCGCGTTTGGCCTTGATGTGCTGGCTGTAGCGAAAATCGATCAGGGTGTTGAGGTGGGGATCGGCGACGAAAAGGACATCACCGCCGCGCCCGCCGTCGCCGCCATCGGGACCGCCGAGGGGGATGTATTTTTCCCGCCGGAAGGAGACGGCGCCGTTACCGCCGTCACCGGAGCGGATGAAAATTTTTACCTCGTCCAGGAAACGCATGAAAAGGACCTGCCCTCAGCCACGGGTGAGGTTGGAAATCGGGAAAGGGACCATGGCACGCAATCGGCGTGGCGCGCGAGACCGGTTCGGGGACGAAGCCGCTCCGGACCATCGGTGGTCCGGAGCGATCGCAAGGTTCGGGGGACCGGGAGACGAATCAGTCGGCCGGGGCCGAAAGGACGTTGACGTACTGCCGGTTGTTGCGCTCGGAAAAATCCACCCGCCCTTCAGCCATGGCGTACAGGGTGTGGTCATTGCCCATGCCGACGCCTTCGCCGGGATAGAATTTGGTGCCCCGCTGGCGAACGATGATGTTGCCCGGGACCACCTGCTGACCGCCGGAGCGTTTGATGCCCAGCCGCCGGCCGATGGAATCGCGTCCATTGCGGGTACTACCGCCCGCTTTTTTATGTGCCATGGTTCTATGCTCCCGCAGGATGGATGGCGGTGATCTTCAGTTCGGTCAGATTTTGCCGATGACCGTGGGTACGGCGATAGTTTTTACGCCGTTTTTTCTTGAAGACCAAAACCTTTTTGGATCGGAGTTGGCGAAGGATGGTACCGCTGACGCGGCTGCCGCTCAGGGCTTCCCCGGTTTGCAGACCGTCATCGCCGCCAATCAGCAACACCTGGTCGAGTTCCACCGTATCCCCCTTTTCGCCGGGGAGGGTCTCGACGCGCAACACGTCATCGACCGCCACCTTGTACTGTTTACCGCCCGTACTGACCACCGCATACATGATGTCAAATCCTCTTCAGCAAGCCAACGCAAACCCGGCTTTCCGCGAATCGCCCCCCAACGCCGTACATCACGAAGGGACCCGATCAGACTCCGGTTTTTTTCTCTTTTACAGGAACCAGACCGTTTAACACGGGAATGGCGCCGGAGTCAAGATGAATCCCGCAGCAACTCCAAGGTTTCGAACAACGGCAGGCCGACCACGGCGCTGTAGGAACCGTTCAGATGGCGGACCATGAAACCACCGATACCCTGGATGCCATAGGAACCGGCCTTGTCCAGCGGTTCGCCGGTGGCCACATAGGCATCGATTTCCGTGGTCGTCAACTCCTTGATGTCCACGCGGGTCTCCACCAGCCGTTCCCGGCAATGGTCCCGCATCCGGTCGTGAACGGCAACCGCGGTCAATACCCGATGCGACCGCCCGGAAAGACGGGTCAGCATCGACCGCGCCCCGGCGGCATCGACCGGTTTCCCCAGGGCCTCCGCCGCCAACACCACGGCGGTATCGGCGCCGATGGTCAGATCGACATCGCCGCCGGCCCCGGCCAACGCCTTGGTCCGGGCCATGCGCACCACATAGGCATCGACCGCTTCTCCGGACTGGCGGGTTTCATCGACATCGGTCGGCCGAACCACCGGTTCCAGGCCCACCTGACGCAACAAAGCCAGGCGCCTGGGCGAGGCGGAAGCGAGACAGAGCCGTTTTTTCCTTAAATCGAAAAGAGAGCGAACCATCATCATTCCTGTTGATTTTACATGAAAAAAACATTTTTTTCGCCGCCCGGCCCCTCAGCCGGAAAAAAATCCCTGCCTCCGGATCACCAAGAACACTTGACGGTTGCCGGTCCAGGTTCTTATTTTCAAGGCCATTGCTTCATGCGCCTGCTGTTCGTGTTTCATGGTCGCCTGCCTTTTTCCCCGCAGATTTTGGGAATCCGATATCCGTGCTTCAATCAGTTGCTATGCAATCACCCGTGGCCACGCCCGTCCCTCCTCCGGATAATACCCGGATTCTCGATCGACTTCATGCCCTGGTCAAATCGGATCTGGAGCGGACCAACGAAATCATCCTCGAACAACTCAATGCCAAAGTGGACCTGATCCCCACCCTCGGTTCACATCTGATCAGCAGTGGCGGCAAGCGTCTGCGACCAACGCTGGCCCTGGTGACCGCCAAAATGTTCGGCTACCGGGGGGAGGCCCATGCACTGTTGGCGGCGGTGGTCGAGTACATTCACACCGCCACCCTGCTGCACGATGATGTGGTGGACAAATCCCTCACCCGCCGCGGACAGGCCACCGCCAACTCCATCTGGGGCAGCAAGGCGCCGGTGCTGGTGGGTGATTTTCTCTTTTCCCGGGCCTTCCAGGTGCTGGTGGCCCACGGCGACCTGCGCATCCTGAAAATCATCGCCGACGCCTGTGCCGTCATCTCCGAAGGAGAGGTGATGCAACTGGTGGTCAGCAACGATCTCGGCACCAACGAGGAAAAATATCTGGAGGTGGTACGCTGCAAGACCGCCACCCTGTTCTCCGCCGCCGCCCGCATCGGCGCCGTCCTCAACGACCGTTCGGCCGAAGAGGAAAACCACCTTTCGGAATATGGACTGCTCCTGGGGCAGGCCTATCAGGTGGTGGACGACACCCTGGACTATGCCGCCAGCAACGAAACCCTGGGCAAGGGGGTCGGGGACGATTTCCAGGAAGGCAAAATCACCCTGCCGGTCATCCACGCCTACTGCAACGGCAACGAGGAGGAACGAACCTTCTGGCGCGACAGCCTGGAAAAAAAATCATTGCCCGAAGGAAGCCTGGAACGGGCCATCCGTCTGGTTCGTGAACGCGGCTCTCTGGACTACGCCATGCAACGCGCCCGGAAGTTCGCCGATCAGGCCAAACAACACCTGCTGCACCTGCCCGATTCGCCGGAACGGGAGGCTTTGTTGCTGTTGGCCGATTTTTCCGTTGACCGCAGCTACTGATCCCCCTATTTTCCTGGGGGTGATCGCTGGATTTTTTATCTGACTTCAATCAACACCTGTCGGGGTGTGGCTCAGCCTGGTAGAGCACTGCGTTCGGGACGCAGGGGTCGTG
>CAYFNE010000032.1:0-47978 GCA_964344355.1 uncultured Magnetococcales bacterium | reverse complement strand
TCAGAGAAAATCTACACTTTAACGTACGTTAGGTCAAATGGACGCACCACCGATTTCTTCGCCAACCACCCCTTTCATGTCCGGATGGAGGAGTTCTCCCGTCGGATCTGGGCTCCGGCTGCGGATGGAGCAATCAAGGAAAGCAAATGGTTCTATGAACGGGCCCGGGGCCAGTACCTGGATGCCCAATCCCTACTGACGAAGCCACAAAAGGGCAAATTCAGGCTGGAGTATCCCCGACCTCAGTTGTTCACCAAGACCGACTTGGCCAAGTTCGAGAATGTCTGGGAAGGCGCCCCTCATGTGGTGTGCCGGGGGGCGCAGAAGAATTTCGCCGAGTTCGCGCGTCTCATCGGGGAACGGTGGAAAGCGGACAGCAATCAGTTCAACGAGCACTTCTTCAAATCGGCGGTGGCGCGGGCGATCATTTTCAAGGCGCTGGAGAAGATCGTCAGCAGCCAACCATGGTACGATGGCGGTTACCGGGCCCAGGTGGTGGCGCACACTTTGGCCAAACTGGCGGATATGGTGAAGGCCCGGAGGAAGGTGCTCGATTTCATCGGCATCTGGCAAAGACAGGAGCCGGGCCCTGTTCTCCACAATGCACTGGTCGAAATTTCGACCGCTGTCCACGAAATCATCATCGAGACCCCGACCGGCATCAGCAACGTGACCGAATGGGCCAAGAAGCCCCTGTGCTGGGAGCGTGTCCAGGAAAAGGAGATTCCCTTCCCGGCATCCCTTGAGGCCGAACTGGTTTCTCCCAGGCAAGTCAACGCCGCAAGGAATGATGCCAAAAAGATCCAGAAGATCGACAACGCCATCGAAGCACAGAAGAAGGTGCTGGAACTGGGTGGTCCCTTCTGGAAATCAGCGCTGTCCTGGGCCCGAAAAAGCCGGGCAGGATCCCCCAAGGACCATCAGATTATGGCGGTTGCCGCCGCCTACCCATCGAAGATCCCCTCCGACAAACAGTGCATATACCTGATGGAGGTGTTGGACAAGCTGGAAACCGAGGGCTGTCCCCTGCTTGCCCCGGGTAGTCGGGTGCAGTGAGGAGAGGCGCAGGGGTATGGCGTCATCCAATACGAAACGGGGTGAGGAGAAAACTGGTACCGATGTGATGTCACCGGCCAAGCGCAGCGAGGTGATGTCCCGGATCAGGGGGAAGAACACCAAACCGGAACTCCTGCTGAGAAAAGCGTTGTGGCGACGGGGCCTCCGGTACCGCCTGAAAATTGGACTGCCCGGCAGACCGGATCTGGTTTTTCCCGGGGAAAGGATTGCCATCTTCGTTGATGGCTGCTTCTGGCACGGCTGTCCCGAACATTCCACCAAGCCGAAGCAAAACGCCGTCTTCTGGGAAACCAAGCTGGCCCTCAATATCGCAAGAGACCGGAAGGTGAATGCCCTGCTGGCGGAACAGGGATGGACGGTGGTCCGGTTCTGGGAACATCAGGTGGAAAAGGAACTGGATCAGTGCATTGAACAACTCGCTCTTTTGCTGGGTCAGAAATCATGAAAAGACTGGTTTGTCACGAAATTTGATCTGATTGGGTATCTTCATGCCTGGCATGGGCTGAATAACCTAGTATCATGATCCCCATGGGTATTCGAACACTGGATCTGTTTTGTGGTGCTGGAGGCAGCAGCTGGGGAGCACAGTCGGCCGGAGCGGAAATCGTCTGCGGCGTTGACGCGTGGCCTGTTGCTGCGGACACCTACCAACTGAATTTCCCCAAGGCTCACGTGGTCAATGCCTGCCTAACGCCGGAATCCGGGCCGGAGATCTTCGGCAGGGATATCGGCCCCATTGATCTGATCCTGGCCTCCCCCGAGTGTACCAATCACACCTGTGCCCGCGGCAACCGCCCCAGGAAGGAATCGAGCCGGTTGACCGCCATGCATGTATTCAACTTCATCGACCACTTCGAGCCCCGCCAGGTGGTGCTGGAGAATGTGGTCCATATGAAAAAGTGGAAGCGATATGAGGAGGTGTTGTCCGGATTCAGGAACCGTGGGTATCATTTCCGAACCATGACCCTGGATGCAGCAGATTTCGGGATACCTCAGAACCGCCGCCGTCTCTTCATCGTCTGTGACAGAGAACAGCCGGTTCCCGAAGTCAGGCCTGTTCCGGGCACCAGAATTCGGACCGTCAGGGATATCCTTGACCCTGTTGGCACACATCGCAGGGGGCCGGTGGACAATGGCCGACGCGCCAAGGCCACCCTTGAGCGTTTCCAGCGCGGTGTGGACGCCCTGGGAGAGGAAACCGACTTCCTGTTGGTCTACTACGGATCGGATGCAGCCGGCGGATGGCAATCCCTGGATCGGCCAATCAGGACACTAACCACACTGGACAGGTTCGGATTGGTGGAGTGGGACTCTGGACAACCGACCCTTCGTATGCTTCAGCCCTCGGAACTGAGGCGGGCTATGGGATTTGGGAAGGATTTCCAACTTCCAGTTTGCACGAGAAGAAATCGGGTGAAGGTGCTGGGGAATGGGGTGGCTCCTCCTGTAATGGGGGCAATTATCAATACTGTATCGAAAGATATAATTCTGGCACCACCAATGCAAAAGACCATTTGTGGGAAACAAAGATCAATCACTTGATAGTGAATACGCAGCCGTTGCCTGAATTCCACCAGTTTCAAAAGCATGCACAATATACAAGGAGTACGAAAAGATGAAATCAGAGATGCCTAAAAACTGTTCCAAGACCTCTATTTCAGCCTTCTCGCCATCAATCTGACCATGGCGATGTAAACGAAAGCCTCTGAGAGGCTGTCGAAGTATCGTTCGACAGCCTCTCCGTCTGGTAATTCCCCCGATCAATCGCTCCTACATCAGCGAAACGACCTCCTGATAAACAATTTTTTCCGGTTGTTTTTCCATTTGCTCCAGGGAATTGCACAGGCACAACTCCACCTCGGAGGGACCGACGGCGCGGATGAACAGTTTTTTGCCCCGGCTGCCGGGACCGAAGACGATACTCCGTTCCTGCAACTCCCGCGAACCCCGGCGCAGCTCACCCAGGCCGGCCTGGGGGGAGGTGGCGTAGATCAGGACGAAGGAGCCCCGGGTCGGGGTGCCCAGCTTTTCCCAAACCTTGTAGGGACCGTTTTGCATCAACACCGGCTGGAACACCCCTTTTTTCAGCTTGCCGACGAACAGCAGGAAGGGCGCCTCGCCGGAACCGTCCTCGGTGGAAAAATCGATGGCCAGCAACGGTTCGCCGGGAATCAGTTTCAGCAGACCGATGGCCACACCGGTCTTGGCGGTCGGTTTGTACAGATCGTCCGGATCGCCGCGCGGGGGGCGGTGGATGATCAACCGTTTGAAAACGATGGATTCCTGAAACCGTTCCAGGACCGGATTTTTTTTAAAATCCTTGTGCGGCGGTTTCCATTTGAACATACGGTCCTGGGCCAGACCGGCGAACAGGGCCTGGACCAACAGCGCCCGGCTGGCATTGCCGGCCTGCAACACCCGCACCTCCTCCAGATCGAGATCGCGCCCATCGAAGGCCTGTCTCATGGCGATGAAAAACCGGTGGATGCCCTTGCCGACCCGGGCCACCAGATAGTGGTTGAGCTTGTTGCGGTCGACGACGAAGGTCACCGAGGTTTTTTCCCGGTTGCGGTTCAACAACTCCATCTCCAGGGTCTCTTCCCGCCGGGTCTCCTCACAACTGGCGGTTTCCGGATCGAGGTTGAACTCCATATCCAGGATGGCCTGACTCAAAATATCACCGATTCGATCGGAAACACGCCGCCCGGTGGCCCCCTCCCCACTCCGGTCCCGCCGTCGTCCTTCACTCTCCGGCAGGTCCCAGCAGAAGGCCTCCCAGTAGTGACGCACCTTGGCCATCAATTGCGCCGAGTTGGTCTGGGCGACATGGGACTGGTCGAGAAAAAATTCATGGCCGGGGAACCGTTCCCCTTCCGGTGGACGGGAGAAGGGAATTTTTTTCTCGCGGCACACCTCCAGATTTTGGCAAAAAACCAGATAGGCCAGGTTGGCCACCAGGTTTTCGCCGCCCAGGAACATGTCACCGCTGGCCCCGAAATGGTTGATGACCCGTTCATACCCCTGTTCTTTCTCCTCGGGGGTGGGCAGGCGGTAGAGCCCGAAATCAAAATCGGTGCTGCCGCCGCCGAAATCGAACACCGCGAAGGGGGTACCGCCCTCGGTGGCTTCGATGTCGAGCTCCTCCAGGGCGCAGGCGGCATAGGCGGCCGGTTCCGAAGCCTCCTCCTGGACCCGAAAATCCCGCATGCGCGGACTGTCGATCAACGATGGCGGCAGGCTGCGCATGAGCCCCCGGGCGAAGGAGGTCAGGATCCGTTTTTTAACCGCCTTGGGATAGGTGACCGGGAAGGTCATGTAATAGTTCAGGAACAGTCCGTTGCTGCGGTTGTTGATGAACAGGCCCAGATAATAGGCGTACAGTTCGATGGGATCGAACGGATCGTTGCGGCTGACCGTCAACCGTTGTCCGGGCACCGGCATGGGGCTCTGCGAATGGTGAATTTCCAATTCGGAGCCGGTGGCCTGATCGGCGATGCGGATGGAACGGCCGGCCCGGGCGCCCAACGGCCACTGTTTGATGGTGGTCAACATGCTGGCGACGATGCGCTGATCGGCCTCGTTTTTCCGCAGATTGGAGAGGGCCTCGTGGGAAAAGTGAAAATCGTCCCAGCGGGTCAAGGGCCGGAAGGCCTCATATTTCCAGGCGGCCAGCAGATTGGGCAGATTGACGAACTCCAGGATGGCCGGATTTTCATAATCCTCGGGGGTCGGTTTGCGGGCGAAATCGGTCACCCCGACCCGCAGCAAAACCACCTGCCCGTGTTCCCGGCAGGCCACCACCGTCGAACTGGTGCCGAAATCGATGCTCACCGCCCCGTCCCGCAGGTCCTGTTCGGGATTGCGCGCTTCCCAGGGGGGATCCAGTTCCATCTCGACCCACCCCCGGCCCACCGGTTTATTCGGCTGGTACAGCTCCCACACCCCTTTGGACATGTCATACAGATCATCCACATCCAGTTTGGGCAGGCGCGCCCGCACGTGATCCCCTTCCAGATAATATTTTTGCAGATCCTCCATGGTCGGCGGTGGCTGCTCGGTCTGTTTGCGCGCCATCTCCATGGTCAGGGCGTAGAGCTGATTCAGCCTGGCGGTCGCTTCCGGAACCCCCGCCGGCGGCAGGGAGTGGGCGATGATGAAGGAGAGGATATTGTGCTGACCGACCCGGTGCAGAGGGATGATGGTATGCACGCCATCGGCGATCCCGACCTTGCTGCTGCCGAAGGTCACCGTCTGATAGCCTTCACCCTTGGGGCCCGGGGTCCGCGAAAGGATGACGGCATTCCTGAACTTTTCATGTCTGGCGAACGGTTTTTCCCGGGCAATGGAGCGGACCTCTTCCAGCGTCGGCAGTTCCCAGTTTGAAAAATGGTGTATTTTCAAACGGGTGAGCTGCTGAAACATATCCTCGGTCCCGGTCTGGAATCCGTGCAACAACCACAGGCAGTTCAGTTTGTTGTCAAACTGGAGTTTCGGCAGTTTGGTGAACGAGACGAACCGGTCCCGCGTGAGAAGGTCCAGAATTTCCCCTCGCAGGAGACGAATCCGATTTTCCTGGGCCCGGTCCACCTGGGATGGCAGTTTGTGAAAAAGCCGGTTTTCTCGAAACCAGGTTTTTTTGACCTTCATGACCGCTCCAGGAAAAACGAAAGATACAGTGTCAACCACCGGATGAACCGCAACCACCCCGGCCCGCCGGATTTTCCCCTCCAAACCGGTGGTGCCGATCGGGCAAACGGTGTTGCCCCGGACGATCCGGAACCAGGCAAAAAACCCCTCCCCGCAATGAACCCGTCATTTTATCCCATAGCCCGGCCCCATGCCACAACGATTTACCATTTCACCCCTTGTCCGGTGTGAAAAACATCCCGATGGCCGGACAACGATCCTGAGCCACCGTATGCCCGGGGTATCGGTTACTCCGGTCGCCAGGGCGGGGTCAGGGAGAGGCCGCGTGCCGGCGGTTCCGTTTCGCCTTCGGTGAGGACCACGCCCATTTGGATAAATTTCCGGAAGCGCTCCCCGGCCAACTCCTCGGGCGTTTTGTCCCGCAGTTGCCGCAGGTGGATGACGATGCTCTTGCGCAGCAGCTCAGCCGCCTCTTCGGGTTGGCGGTGGGCGCCGCCGATGGGTTCGGGAACGATGTCGTCGATGACGTTCAGCTCCTGGATTTCGCTGGCGGTCAGGCGCAGGGATTCCGCCGCCAGGTCCGATTTGGAGGCGTCTTTCCAGAGGATCGAGGCGCACCCCTCGGGGGAGATGACCGAATAGATGGCATATTGCATCATCAACACCCGGTTGCCGACACCGATGGCCAGGGCGCCGCCGGAACCGCCCTCGCCGATCACCACCGACACCACCGGCACCTGCAGGTTGACCATCTCCTTCAGGTTGCGGGCGATGGCCTCGGATTGACCGCGCTCCTCGGCGCCCTTGCCGGGATAGGCCCCGGGGGTGTCGATGAGGGTGACGATGGGCAGGCGGAACTTTTCCGCCAGTTTCATCAAACGCAACGCTTTGCGGTAACCCTCCGGACGCGGCATGCCGAAATTGCGATGCACCTTCTCCTTGGTGCCCCGTCCCTTCTCCTGGCAGATGACCATGACATCGATATCCCCCACCGACGCCAATCCGGCGACGATGGACGGATCATCCCCATAATTCCGATCGCCGTGCAGTTCGCGAAAATTACTGAACGTGCTCTCCAGATAGTCCAGGGCATAGGGCCGGTCGGGATGGCGGGAGAGATGGGTTTTCTGCCAGGCGCTCAAACGGGAAAAAATACGCTCGGTCAGCTTTTGCGCCTCATCCTCCAGGCGGGAAATTTCACCGTCGATATCGATTTCCGAATTGTCGGACAAAAAACGCAACTCGTCGATCTTGCCCATCAACTCACCGATGGGCCGTTCAAAATCCAAAAAAGTACGCGACATGCTGTTCTCCGCTTGCAACGACCGGCTTTCGACCGATTCGGACCGGGTCAACCCTTCGAACCTTTTAAACCACACCCATCTCGGGAATCGTCGTTTTTTGGTAGGGCGGGGTTACGCCCCCGCCAATGCGTCCTTGAGCCATTCGGCGGGGACGTAACCCCGCCCTACCGTGCCGCCAGTTCGCTTCGAGGCGGGATATCGGGGAAACGACGCATCTTAAAATGGGCGCGGTTTAGATCTAGGGGATAGCGCCCCGAACATCAAGTCATTCCCGAACTGAAGGTGGCATTGTCTTCCCCGAACAGCTCCCGCATCGACTCCAGCAGCGCCTCGCCCGGCATCACCCGGCAGGCATCCCCCAGGGTGATGGCGGCCCGGGCTTCGGGCAGGGTCAGCTCCAACACCACCCGGCAGTTGCCGCCGCCATGTTCGGACAACCGTTTTCCCAGATCATCCATGGTCGGCCCGGTCAGGGTGACGACATCCAGGCGCAACCGCAGCTCCCGGCAAAACCGTTGCCGATACCCTTCCAGATCGAGGAGATCCTCGGCGGTCATGCGCGGCGCATCCTCACCGGGCTCGATGGTGCCGGTCACCACCAACACCCCCTCATGGTCCAACAGGGCGCGGTTGCTCTCGAACACCTCGGAAAAAACCGTCACCTCCAGTTGATCCTCTCGGTCCTCCAGGGTGAAAAAGGCCATGCGGTCGCCCTTGCGGGTGCGGTGCAGTTTCCGGTCGGCCACCAGGCCGGCCACCTTGACGCCGGATTCGGTTTCCCGGGCATTTTGGAAGCGTTTTTTCAGGGCGCTGATGTTTTCCAGGCCATATTCGGCCAATTCCGCCTCGAAACGGCCCAGGGGATGGCCGCTGAAATGAAAGCCCAGGGACTCCTTTTCGAACAGCAGTTTTTGCTCCTCCTTCAACTCGGCCCTCTCCGGCAACTCCGGTTCATCTTCCATGCCGCCGAACAGATCGAGAAATCCCTGGGAACGCTCCTCCTGGCGCCGGCTGCCCTGATCCAGGGCCGTTTCCAGGCCTTCCAACAGGGCCGCCCGGTTGGCCGGCTCCGTTTCCGCGCCCTTGCCGACGGCGGGAGCACCGGTGAGACCGTCACAGGCGCCGGCCTTGATCATGTTTTCCAACACCCGTTTGTTGAGCCCCGACACCCGGTTGCACAGATCATAAAGGGAACGGAACCGCCCCCCCTGCCGCCGCGCCTCCAACAACGATGCCACCGCCGCCTCACCGACGTTCTTGATCGCCGCCAAGCCATAACGGATGCCATCGGCCCCCCCGAGCCGTTGCACGGCGAAACCACTGTCGGACCGGTTGACATCGGGCGGGAACAGGGTGATGCCCATGCTGCGGCACTCACGGACGAACTGGATCACCTTGTCGGTGTTGAGCATGTCGTTGGTCAACACCGCCGCCATGAACGCCAGCGGATAATGGGCCTTGAGCCAGGCGGTCTGATAGGAGATCAGGGCGTAGGCGGCGGAGTGGGATTTATTGAAACCGTAACCGGCGAACTTTTCCATCAGATCGAAGATGAATGCCGCCCGTTCCGATTGCACCCCGTTGGCCTCGGCCCCTTTCATGAAAAATTCCCGCTGCGACACCATCTCCTTGAGTTTTTTCTTGCCCATGGCGCGCCGCAGCAGGTCGGCGCCGCCCAAGGTGTATCCGGCCAGGTCCTGGGCGATCTTCATCACCTGCTCCTGATAGAGGATCACCCCGAAGGTCTCCTTCAGGATCGGCTCCAGGCGCGGATGGGGATAGACCACCTCGATGCGGCCATGTTTGCGGTTGATGAAATCATCGACCATGCCCGAACCCAACGGTCCCGGACGGTAGAGGGCCACCAGGGCGACGATCTCATCAAAGGTGTCCGGGGCCAGTTTTTTCAATATTTCCCGCATGCCCGAGGATTCCAGCTGGAACACGCCCCGGGTTTTCCCCTCCTTGAGCAGATCAAAGGTCGGCCTGTCGTCCATGGCGATGCGGTTGATATCGACGAAATCGTCCGACTCCGGTTTACGGCCGGCGTTGACGATGGCCAATACATCATCGATGACGGTGAGGGTTTTCAGGCCGAGAAAATCAAACTTGACCAGGCCGGCCCGTTCCACGTCGATCATGTTGAACTGGGTGACCGGCATCTCCGAACGCGGATCCAGATAGAGCGGCACCATGTCGGTGATGGGGCCGTTGGCCATCACCACGCCGGCGGCATGGGTGCCGGCGGAACGGGGCAACCCCTCCAGGGCCAGGGCCAGGTCCAACAACTCCTTGACCGCCGGCTCCTCGGCCATCATCTGCCGCAACCGTTCCTCCTGCTCGATGGCCTCCTTCAGGGTGATGCCGAGGATGTTGGGCACCAGTTTGGCGATGCGGTCCACCTGTCCATACGGCATCTCCAGAACCCGGCCGACATCCCGGATCACCGCCCGCGCCTGCAGGGTCCCGAAGGTGATGATCTGCGCCACGCGGTCGGCGCCATATTTCTCCTGAACATAGCGGATCACCCGATCACGGCGGTCCATGCAGAAGTCGACATCGAAGTCGGGCATGGAGACCCGTTCCGGGTTGAGAAACCGCTCGAACAACAGATCATAGCGCAGGGGATCGAGATCGGTGATGTCCATGGACCAGGCGACCACCGAGCCGGCGCCGGAACCACGACCGGGGCCGACGGGGATGTTTTCGTTTTTCGCCCAACGGATAAAATCGGAAACGATCAGGAAATAGCCGGGGAATCCCATTTGCAGGATCACCTCCAACTCATAGGCCAATCGGTGCCGATACCGTGTTTCCAACGTCTGCCGTTCTTCGGCGGCACAGTCGGGAAACACATGGTCCGCCAACCGTTTTTCCAATCCCCGTTCCGCCTCCTGACGCAACCAGGAGGCGAGATTTTCACCCTCCGGCAGTTGATAGTCGGGCAGGACCGTGCGCCCCAGGTCCAATTGAAGATTACACCGTTGGGCGACATGCAGGGTATTGGCCAACGCCTCGGGCAGATCGGCGAACAGGGCGCCCATCTCGCCAGCGGCGGCAAAGGCGTACCGTTCGGTGAAACGGGGCCGTTTTTCGTCATAGAGGGTGTTGCCGAGGCCCACGCAGAGCAGGGCATCATGCGCCCGATGGTCCCGGGGATCGAGAAAATGGACGTCGTTACTGGCCACCAGGGGCAGGTTCAGGTCGTGGGCCAGGGCGACGGTATCCTCGACGATCCCCTCCTCCCCCAGCAGCCCGTGGCGCTGGACCTCCAGATAAAAGCCGGGCGCGCCGCTCTCCGGATGCCGATAGAGGGCGTCGAGACGCACCACCGCCTCCCGCGCCTGATCCAGATGTCCCGCCGCCAACAGACGTCCCACCTCGCCCCTGGGGCCGGCGGAAAGGGCCAGCAACCCCTGCCGATGGCGTTGCAACAGTTCCAGGTCCACCCGGGGTTTGTCGTGGCTCCCTTCCAGATAACCGGCGGAGACCAGGCGCATCAAACTTTTCCAGCCCTCCTGGTCCCGGCAGAGCAAAATCAACTGATCGCGGACCTCCCGATCCGGACGTTCACTCTTGTCATGGCGGTCGGGAACCACATACACCTGGGCGCCGATGATCGGTTTGATGCCGGCCTTGAGGCAGGCACTGTAAAAGGGAATGGCGGCGAACAGATTGCCCTGGTCGGTCAGGGCCAGCGCCGGCATCCGGTACTCCTTGGCCCGCTGAATCAGCGCCTCCAGGCGCACCGTCGAGGACAACAGCGAAAAGCCGGAGTGAACGTGGAGATGGACGAACGGGGCGTGCGGCAGTTTCATCGACACCCCCGGGATGGGACCCTGGACGGAAAAACGATCCCGTTTGCCGTTTCACGCTTCACGAACCGCTCCCGCCTACCGTCAAAATCGGCATTTTTTTCCCCCTGCCACCAGGCAACTCTTGCCAGAAACCAACCACCACCCCCCCGCTCCATCCACGGGATCATTGATCAAAACCACGTATAAATCAACGGATAACAGACCGCCAATGAGTTGGCACAATCCTTGTTGATAGTTGATCGAAAGAAGATCGCACCAAAATTTCCCGACCGCTGACCGTCGTCATTGAGATTTTTGATGAAAACGGCGTCATCGGGCAACCAGCCGGATCAAGGAGACGACATATGGCCGTGGTGGAGGTACGCTGCCCGGATTGCAGCGGTTTGAACGTGGTGAAATATGGCAAACAACCCAATGGCGCGCAACGCTATGTTTGCCAGAACGACGCCTGCAGCCGCCGCATTTTCCTGTTGGAATATCGCATTCAACCAAAAAAATCGGCCACCCGCAGCCGCATCATCGACCTGGCCCTGAGCGGCGCCGGCGTGACGGAGACGGCGCGTCTGCTCAATCTGCCGACCGACACGGTTTTGGAAGTATTTCAAATGTTGTCCCGTTTCAACGCCCCGCCCGCCGATATCCGCCGGCATCGGCAACACCAATCGCCCCAGGCGCTGGTCGGCTGATATCCCGGTTTTTTTATACGTCCCCCCCGGGTTCAATCGTCGCCCGGGGGTTTTCGCCTCCGCTCCCCGGCCCGGATCAAACCGGCGTCCATCCATTCGACCCCAACCTTGAGCTGTCTTGCTCCCCAGATCAATCCCAAACTGACCGTTTCCAGGAAACCCGGAGCAATACATACGACCAGCTCAGGGAAATTCTGGAGCGGATGATGGCGTTGGAAAGTGATATCATGATGGATATGGAAGAGCTGAAACGAATGATCGAATGAAAGGAGCCCCTCCTTGAATACCGCCGAGAAAATTTATGACAAGGCCCGCAACATGCCGGAGGAGTTGGCCAGAGAGGTATTGGATTTCATGTTGTTTGTGGAGCAGAGGCAACGAGCCCGCAAGAATGCCTCGGATGAGCGCGAAACCGACCCGGAGAGCATGATGCGTTTGGTCAAGGCTGCCCAGGAAAGCTTTCCCAAGGTTGACTCCGAAACGGTGAGACAGGAATTCGCCTCCATGCGTGACGAATGGGATCGGACGCCATGACTGCGTTGTGTCTGATCGATACCAACGTGCTGATCGACCTTCTTGGACGCCATCCCGATCCGGGCTTCAACGCAAAGGTTCAGGTTGCGCTCTCTGACGGAGCCGCCATTTCAATCATTACCACGATTGAGTTATTGGGATGGCGTCGGCATACCGATCAAAGCCGCCAGGATACAACCAATCTGTCGGCTCGAATGCGGGAACTGCCGCTGGACCGACAAGCAGCCAAAGAGACCATCGCCCTGCGCAGCCGATCAGCCATCCACCTGGGTGACGCCATCATCGCGGCCACGACCGTGACTCACAATCTGCCGCTCATGACACGCAACACCGGCGACTTCAGAAACGTGGATGGACTAACGCTGATCAATCCTTTCGAGGCGGCATGATGGCGCTGGAACGGGAGATCATGGCCGACATGGAAGAACTGCGGGGGATGGTGGAATGAATATGTTTCCTCGAACTCCGCTTGGTGAAATAGTAGAAGTCACATCCAGGACAGGATTCCCAAAAAAACCCGAGGTAGGAATTGGCGATCTCTTTGCCTCCCTCACCCAGCGCCCCTTCCGGGGGGAGTTGTGAGCGATTCCAGGACCGTTCCCTCTGTCGAGGCGGTGCTGGCGACCATTCGCCAAGCCATCCCCGAACTGTTGAGCCTGTATGCCTTCGGCAGTCGCGCCAGTGGCGAAGCGGGCGTCGGCAGTGATCTGGACCTGGCGATTCTGCTCTCCGGCAAGGCCGATCCGCTGGCCCTGTGGAACCTGAGTGGCGTATTGGCGGAACAGGTCGATTGCCCGGTGGACCTGATCGACCTGCGCGCCGCCTCCACCGTGATGCAATACCAGATCATCACCACCGGAAAGCGGCTGTGGGCTCGGGATGCCCGGGCCGACCTGTATGAGAGCTTCATCCTCAGTGAGAAAACCGCTTTGGATGAAGCCCGTGGGCCACTCCTGGAAATCATTCAACGAGAGGGAACCATTCATGGCCGATGATGTGCTGCTCAACAAATCCGCCACAATCGAGCGCTGCGTGGCGCGCGCCCGGGAGGAGTACGACAAAAACCCGCAGACATTCGCCCAGGACTTCACCCGCCAGGACGCCGCCATTCTCAACATCCAACGGGCCTGTGAGGCGGCCCTGGACATGGGCCAGTACTTGATCCGCCGGGAGCGGTTGGGCGTGCCCCAGGGCGCCCGCAACGTGTTCGAGTTGCTGGCCCGGGGCGGGTGGATTTCCGGCGAACTGGCGGACGCCCTCAAACGCATGGTGGGCTTCCGCAACATCGCCGTGCACGATTACCAGGAATTGCACCTGCCGGTCACCGTGGCCATCATCACCCACCACCTGGATGAACTACGGGTTTTTACCCGGATGATTCTCAAGCACGATGCCAACCAGAATGTCCATATTTAAAAGAACAGGCTTTACCGGAAACTATTTCATGGAGTGACGGCAAGGCCTGTTCAATGGAGCTTCCCATGACCAGCGACAACCAAACGCCTCCCTGAAAAACCGTCGACCAGCCCCCCTCAGCTCGACCGGTCCAACATCCGTTGACGTTGATAGGCGCGTTTGTCCTCGGCGATCCGATCCAGGTCCCGCTGGGAATAACGGTGGTCGGATTGAATGGGATGGTCGGAGTCGGCCATGAAATCGGCGATTTTCAAGCGCCAGTCACCACGCCCCAGATGTTGACCGAATAACCAACGCCCGACGAAAAGATCGCCATTGGCCAGGTAGAGGACCCCTTTGCCGTGGCGTTTGCCATCCTTCCAGCCGCCGATATATTTATCGCCATTTTCAGCCAACCAGGTACCGCGCCCATTTTCGCAATTGCCGTTGATGCAACCACGCGGCGGGGCGGCCCCCCCCTTGCTGGCGGCATGCTGGGCGCTCTTTTTCTCCAAACGGCGGATTTGCGCCCGCAGTTTCAGGTTTTCCTCTTTCAACTCCCGCACATCCCAGGCGCGGTTTTTCCGTTCCTCTTCCAACAGGCGCAACCCCCGGGCCGCCACTTGGCGCACTTCACTGAGATGACGTTGAGCCTGTTCCTGGCGCAGTTGAATATGACGCTGCTCCAACTGTTTGAACCGCTCCCGCTCGCTCTGCATGGACTGAGAGGTGGCCATCAGGTTTCCTTGCGCCTGCATCAAGGATTGGCGCAAACCGAGATATTGCCGACCGCCGGATACCGCCAGGGCCAACAGCAAGCCAACGGCCAGGGCGACACTCCAACGCAACAGGCGTTGCCGCTCCTTTTGCGACCGGGCGCCGGGGACCGGCGGCGGATCGATCAGAACCGGCAGGTCCAACATCGGCAGAACCGGCTCCACGGTGGATCGCTTCCCACCACCGACATCATCATCACAAGGTTCCAGCACCATCTCATCCGGGCTGGGAATATGAACCGGTCGCCCACAGTTGGGGCAACCGTTGGAACGCCCCGTATCGGGAATGGTATTCAGATCGATCTTGAACTTGATCTGACAATGGCCACATTCGATGACGGTTTTCATGGCTCTCTCCTTGGAACGGATGGTTTGGAGACGCCGCCCTCTCCAAACGACGCCTCCATACCGAAACCCTGGAGCAACCCCTGTACCATTCAATTTATCTTATTGTATTCAATAAGTTACAAACACAACCCCCCGCCGATCCCCCCGGATGGCCACGCCAGCGCCCGGATCGGCAAAAAGTGTAAAAAACCGTTTCCAGGGAACCCGCCTCAAAACAAGCACAACCCAATGTCAATTCTAGATTTATTCACAAAGTGACCAAAACGGAACCACATAGACATTTTTTTTTACGAAATTCAGGGGACGGCTGAAAAAATTTTTTTTACATCTGGAAATCGAACGTAAAACAATCTACCATAAACTCGTTTACATATTGGCGGAACAAGCTGTTTTTGCTGGAATTTATTGAAACCCAGAAAACAAAACACCCTGTCCCCTGTTTTTACACCAACCCGCTAACGGGCCTTTTCGTTCGTTGCACCCCGGAGTGTTGTGATGATCAAACCCGCCGAGATTCATCAGCGACTGGTCGCCCTGAAATCCCTCCTCGACCGTATCAACCGATCCTGGAGCAAAAACGACTACGAAGATTTGATGCGTTTTTTCGTAAACATTTTCCCCCGCCTGATGGATGCCGAGCGGTGCAGTATTTTTCTCTCCGACCCCAACTCCGACAACGTCTGGCTCCAGTTCGGCACCGGCGTGGCGGAAAAAGAGATCGTCGCCCCCAAGGCCGGCAGCATCGTCGGTGAATCGGTCACCAGCGGCGAAACCATTTTTCGTACCAACCTCAGCCGTCGCTCCGGTTATCATGCCGTCACCGATCAACAGACCGATTTCGTCACCGACAACCTGATCTGTGTGCCCATCAAAAGTTTGACCGGGGAGTACAACATCGGCGCCGTGCAGGTACTGAACAAAAACACCGCGGAGGGATTCAACGAGGCGGATGAAACCTTCCTGAAACAGGTGGTCAAGTTCATGTCGCTCTCCATCGAAAACAACACCATCACCGAAGAGATCATCGAGATCTCCAAGGGGATGCACGAGGAGATCACCCGCACCGGGCGCAAGCTGGCCGGCAAACACCGTTTCATCGCCGAAAGCCGTACCATGCGCCGGGTATTGGAGATGACCCGGCAGGTGGGACCCTTGCCGGTCAACGTGTTCATCACCGGCGAGAGCGGCACCGGCAAGGAGGTGATCGCCCGCATGATCCATGAACAGACCGGTGATCGCCGCACCCGGCCCTTCGTGGCCGTCAACTGCTCCTCCATCCCGGAAAATTTGATGGAAAGTGAATTTTTCGGCTATGAAAAAGGGGCCTTCACCGGTGCTGTGGCCAGCCGCATGGGCCGTTTCGAGGAGGCCTCCGGCGGCACCCTGTTCCTGGATGAGATCGCCGACATGCCCCTCTCCATCCAGCCCAAATTTTTGCGGGCCATCCAGGAGAGCGAAGGGGCGCGACTGGGCGGCAACAAAATATTCCGCTATCAATTCCGCATCATCAGCGCCTCCAGCAAACACCTGCGCGAAGAGGTCGACAAGGGCAATTTCCGCGAGGACCTTTTTTTCCGGCTGTTCGCCGTCGACATCGCCATCCCCCCGCTGCGCGAACGGCGGGAGGATATCCTGCCCCTGGCGTTGATGTTTCTCGATGATGTCAACCACCGTTTCAAAAAAAAGGTCACCGGCTTTTCCGCGGACACCCTGGCCCTGTTCGAGGCGCACAACTGGCCCGGAAATGTGCGGCAACTGCAACATGAGGTGGAGCGCCTGGTGGCCCTGACCGGCGACAACCGCATCATCTCCGAAAAAAGCTGTTCCCTGCCCCTGCAATCCAGCGCCGCCCCCGATGTCGGCACCGAAAGCGAAGGGTTTTCCCTGCCGATCCATAAAAAACAGATGGAGATCCGCCTGATCAAGGCGGCCCTGAAAAAAACCCGCGGCAACAAGATTCAGGCCTCCAAACTCCTGGAGATCACCCGACAATCGTTGCACAACAAGATTAAACAGTATGAAATTTCCACCTGACGGTGACAATCGCCGTTCAACACCCCTCCCCGACCCGACCGGGGCTCATTTTTCCGGCAGGGTTTGAATGAAGGCCAGTATGTTGTTGAAGTCGGTCTGATCGAGCAGGGCGACGAACGAGGGCCGCCGGCCGTTGGGCTGGCCGTTGCGGATTTTATGCAGGGCCTTCCAGGGATTGATGTTGGCGGCCTTGCCGAGAACGGTGGTCGGACCGCCATTTTTCGCATCGACGAAACGGCCATCGACGCCATGGCAGCGGGCGCAGAGGGAGTGATAGAAATCGGCCCCATCGACCGGCGTCCCCCGCACCTTGCGGCTGGTGCGGTCGATGTGAACTTCCATGTCGATCTGCCCCTTGCGCATGAAGGCCGACAGATCCCGGCCCGCCTCGTCGGAGATCATGGTGGTCCGGTATTGATGATTTTTGTCCCGCAGATACCCTTGCAACCGCTCTTTGGGCGCATTGACCAGACCGTACACCCCCTTGATGCCGGTATAGTGGCTGGAGCCCTCGCCGTTGATGCCCGACACCCCCTTGTAGTCCCAACCGTGACAGGCCGGACAGCGCCAGGTATCGGCCCCCTTGAGCACCCCCTTGGCCGGATAGGCGGGATGGGTCCCCTTCGGCAGGGCGAGGTCCCGCGCCAGGGCCCAGTTGTCATAGAGACGCCCGCCCCGGGTAACGGCACGTTGGTCCGACAACGGCACTTGGGCCGGGGCCGCCTTCGGTTTTGGTTGCGGTTTTTGCTCCTCGGCCATCACCGGCCCGGCGATCATCATCAAACCCGTCAACAGGGCAAACCCGATCCATCTCACCATTGCCACCCCTTTTCTTCACTGGCCAACCGTCATCACCCACCGGGACACCTGGTCAGAGACTATACCCGAATTCCCGCTGATACAACAGAAGCCCCACCACTTCCATCCCACCCCCGAAGAGCGATTCCCGCCGTTCCCGAACAGAAAAAAACGGCCCCCGATTCTTTCGGGGGCCGTCCGGACCACTGGTTCATCACCGGGAGGCTTACAGCCGATAAGGTTGAATCAACGCCGGGGTTTTGAGGGCGTCTTTCAGATTGGCGGCGGCGCTTTCGGCGGAGAGCCGGTCGGAGAAGGGACCGGCATGCAGTTGAACGTAGTGGATGCCGTTGACCGATGCCCGTTTGCGATAGGTGGGGACGCCCAGATTCCGCACCCGCCGTTCATCCTCGTCGGCATCCTCATAGACCAGATAGCTGCCGACGTGCAACGAGTAGGACATGGTGGCCGGTACGGAGACCGTCTGGCGCGGCTGTTGCCAAGGAGCGGCCTGCTGGACCGGGGCCGGTGGTTGAACCCGGGTCTGCCGTTCCGGCAATGGCGCCGGCGGGGCCATGGGCACCGGCGGTGGCGCACTCGACAGTCCCCGCGAGAGTCCCTGGTATCGGGCATGGGATTGGAGCCGTTGCCGATAGCGGACGGTCAGCGGATCCAGCACCTGCGGTTCGCCACCCCATCCCCGGGCCTCGGCCTGTTGCCGCCAATTGGGATCCACCACCCGCGTCGGCGCCGCCACCGCCGGTGGCGCATCGACGATATACATCTCCGGCTGGGTAACGATCGGCACCGTCGGCGGAATCACCAGCATTTGCCGGGTGTAGGGGGCTCCGGACTGATAGGCATAGTGGGGTTTGGCATAATCCGGATAGTAATAATACTTGGTGGGTCCTCTCCCGGAACCGGAAGCACCGGTACTGGAAAGCCGCTCACTGGCCGCCACCCCGGCCGCCGACAACAGCATGACGGCCAGGACCGCCAGACCGGCAACGATGGTGTGCTGATGCACCCTGTTCATTTTGATGACGCCCATGATGAATCCCCGTTCGATTGAATCCCGACCCCGATCGAATGCAAGTCGGGTTCCACTCCAGAGCCGCTACGAAGCGGTCCGATGGCAAACCAATGTCCGTCAATGCGGATGATGGACCGGGACCGGCAAGGCCTGATAAGGCTGCGGCATGGCCCGGTAGGTGGCGGGCATGGCCGTGGCCGGTTGCTGGTAGTGGGCGGTCATCGGCTGTTGATAGGCGGCCATCGGCTGTCCATAGGCCGGCATCGCACCCATCTGTTGCGGCACCGCAATGGGTGTGGCCACCATTCGATAGGCCACCGGCCGGGGCTGAATTTGCGGCCGCTGCTGGGTGACCACCGGTGAAACCGAAGAGTAGATCACCGCCGGCGGACCGGAAACGTAGGCCGGTTGCGCCTGGGGCGGCACGACGCTGTAGACGCTCGGTCCCACCTGACGGCCGACGACACCCCGCACCACCGTCGGCGCCGGCACCACCGCCCGTTGCACGGCCACGCCACCCACCGGTTGGCTGCTGTGCAGGATCAACCCCAACAGGGCACTGCCACCGAGGGCCGCGGCCAGAGTGGCATCGGCCTTGGCCGTGGCCGGGGTGGCCACCGATACGGCCAGCATGGCGACTCCTGCCAATGCGGCCGTTTTGAACGGAGTCTTCTTCGAAGCCTGAATCATGACATATCCTCTTTTCATAGCTGGCGTTGCTTGAATATCGACATCAATGTGCATGGTCGTTGCGGGGAACCGCCGCATGGCCCGGTTGAACCACCCGCACCGGCCATCGGTCCGGCAGTCTGGCCAGGGGATTGAGCTTGACCGGCTGGTCATAATGTTTCACCTCGCGAAAATAGTCCCAATCCTCCACGGCCAGGTCCCCGTACTGATACCACCAATAATCCACCGGATGGGCATACCGGTCCGGATAGGTGTGAATGATGACCTTGTCGCCCCGGTTATGGGGAATTTCCAACGTATCGGCCATGACCGGCGCCGACAGGATCATTCCCAACATGGCGACCGCCACCCCTGTTCCAAAAAAAACTTTCATGATACCCGACCTCCCACTTCACGCGATCCGATTGCAGTTCAGATGACCCTTCCGGCAGACCCGCCCCCTCATTTGGGCGGCAGGTCCCGGCTCGGTTCCAGCGTGGGCGTCACCGGCACCGGATAGTGGGTCACATCGGGTTCCGCTGGATCGACGCTGACGGCCGGAGGAACCACCGACGGGGCCGGAGGGGCCAGCTGCGCCTGGGGTGGCGGGTTGTAACCGTAGGTCGGCGGCACGAAGGTTGGATTTTGGAACTCAACCTTGGGCGGATGCAGGACGATACCGGGTTGATGATAGGTGATCGGCGGTTGCCGCACCAGCATCGGCGGGCTGCCGATGGGTACCGGCGGCGAACCGACCCAGACCGGCGGTTGATTGACCATCACCGCCGGTCGGTGCACGGTGATGGGCGCCTGGCGGATCACCGTCGACCCCGGAGGGGTCATGGAAACCGCCGTAACGACCGGGGCTTCCCCGCCAGAGACCACCGGCGGGGCGGATGCCGCCACCTGTTGATGCGGCACATGGGCGACGGTGGTCGGCACCCTCACCGTCGATGGCAGGGTCACGGGCGGGGTCTGGACCACCACCGCCGCCGGCATCCGGTAGGTCGGCATCCCCACTCCGTGGGGTATGGCATGATTGCAGGAAGCGGTAACCGACATCAGCGCCGAAAACAGGAGGAACCGATAACCACTTTCCCGAGCTTTTCCTTCAAAAACCTTCATTTCACACTCTCCATGAACACCATGCAGGACCACGGCACAACCGCCGGATATGGGGTTTATCGGAGCCGGAAATCGGGAGGATGAGTTGAAATTGGCCGACGGCGGCGGCCGGCCAGGGGGGACAAGAGGGAAAAAATCGGTCAACAATTTGAAAAAATTCCTTTTTTTTCTATGACCACCCCACCTTGCCAACCGGTGGGAAAAAAGGGCTTCCCGGGGTGGCGTCTCTAATGAAACCTGGCCGTCGACCAAAGGCGAAAGCACGTACTTTCAACGAGATCGAAACCGTGAACCTTTCCGGCCGGGACCATTCACACCTGGGCGCAGGCGGTCAGGCGGCGGCGCAGGGCCTTGACGTCCGGCACCTCGACCATTTTGCCCTTGATTTGAATCAGTCCCTTGCCACTCAGGCGGTTGAGGATCCGGGAGAGGGAGGCGGGTTGCATGGAGAGGCAGGAGGCGATGGCATGTTTGGGGGCATCGAGCTTGATGCTGACCGGCCCTTCCCCGTCGACCTGGTCATCATCCATCTGATCCAACAGATAACGGACCAGCCGGCCGGTGGCATCACCCAGGCAAATTTTTTCGATCTCCCCCACATGCCGGTAGAGGCGGATGCTGAAATCCTGCAACATGCGCATACAGAGGGCCGGTGAATTCTCCAGCACCTTCAAAAACACCTCGTGGCTGAAACAGACCACCTCGCAGTGACAGAGGGCGGTGGCGCTGACCGGATAAAATTTTTCCGGCAGGAACATCACCGCTTCGGCGAAAGTCTGGCCCGATTCGGCGATGTGCAACACCTTCTCCCGTCCCTTCTTGGAGAGCCGGTAGAGTTTGATCCGCCCGTTGATCAGGTAGAAAAAACGGGTCGCCTCCTCGCCCTCCAAAAACAGGGTTTCATGGCAGGGCACGCGAATGCGGGACAATCCCGGTTTCAATATTCGCCAGTGCTCTTCGGTGAGCAGGGAAAAAAAGCCGTTCTGTGCAAAAAAAGGTCGACCTGTAAAGGCTTGGCGCATCTCGTCCGTCCCACATGGCAGCATCACCCCTTCCCTGGGAAGCGGATGGATCCTTGGCCGTTCAGTTTCTCATGGGTGATTCCCCATCAGCAAGACCGCACATGGGGATCATCAAAAAAAATTTCCGGCCCCGCCGGTCCGGAACGGGCGAACCCTACGGCTGCTCCATTTCACCGGCCCGCGCCTGGTCCGCCAACCGCTGTTTGGCCTCCGCCGGCAACGAGGTGAAGGTGATCCACAGGAGATCGGCTCCGCCGCCGGTGACCTTGCCGTACAGCTCCCGGCTCACCTCCTCCCCATGGTGATACAGGGCCAGTTTCAAATTGGTCAATCGGTCGACCCGCGCCGTGCTCCGGACCACCACCCCCTCCTCCCCGGCCAGACCGACGATGGTCCCGGCCAGGTCCATCTCCCCGGCGCTCTTGCCGGTGACCACCGTGAAACGGACCGTCAAACCGGGGGCGATCGGCCGCCGTTCCGGCGCCCGGGGTTCCGGCAAGGCGACATCGTAGGGGGGGCCGATGGCGCCGACGTGATAAATGTGGATCGGTTCGGGAATCCCCTTGGGTTTGACCTGCAGGATATCGTCGATGCGCAGCAGGTCTCCACAGGCGCGGCGGGTGCTCTCGGAAATCAGGATCTGGCCGCCGACGGTATAGGATTCGATGCGCGCCGTCAGATTGATGGTGGTACCGACCACCCCGTATTTACTGCGTTTTTCCGAACCGATATTGCCCGCCACCACCGTTCCGGTATTGATACCGCCGCCCATTTTCAACTCCGGATAACCGAACGGCCGGTTGCTCTCGTTGACCCCGACCATGGCCCGTTGCATCTCCAGGGCACAGGCCACCGCCCGTTGGGGATCATCCCCACGGGTGACCGGGGCGCCGAACAGGACCAGGATGCCGTCGCCCAGGAATTCGATGATGGTACCGTGGTAACGGGTGATGATTTCGGTCATCACCTCCAGATAGCGGTTGAGGATGGCGACCACCTCCTCCGGCGGCAGTTTTTCGCTCATGGCGGTAAACCCCCGCAGATCGGTCATCATCACCGTCACCTCTTTTTTTTCACCGCCCAGGCGCATGCCGTTGGCGGTATCGAGGATGGTGTCGGCCACCTCGGTGGACATGTAACGGCCGAAGGTTTTGCGCAACCGTTTGGCCTTGGCCTGGGCCACCAGCCCTTCCTGCCGTTCCCGGCTGCCGATATAGAGGCGCGTCAGCCAGAACCCGCCGATGGACCCGAGGGTCGGCGCCAACAACGGCAACAAAACACCCTGCGCATGGAACAGATAGAGCCCCCCGGTCCAAAAAGCCAACAGCAGGATGATCTCCAGGGCCACGCCCAGATAGAGGTTGATCTTCGCCCGGGCCAACAGCGAGCCGAGCAGCGCGGCTGCGGCGGTCAGGAGCAGGCGATGGGGCATGGCAAGCCCGGGGTGTGGCCGATCATCCAATATTTGCGCCAGGCCATGGGCGTGAATCATCACCCCCGGCATGCCCCGTGGCCGGGTCTCCTCCCCTTCCATGCCGAACAACAGGGAAAACGGGGTGCGGTGGCGGTCGGTGAGGGTGATGTCGACGCCGATGAGGGCGATCCGGTCCTTGAACCAGGCGGCGGGCAACAACGGCACCACATGGGCCGGATAAATCTTGAAAGGGGCGGTTTTCCGGTCCGGGGACCCGCGCCAGGAGATGGGAATGGCCGCCTCCGGGGTGGTGACCCCGAGCCGATGGGCCAGGGCCCGGGTGGAGCCCATGACATACCGTCCATCCGGCAACCGGGCGCCGGGATAGATCCAGCGCACCGTCTCATCCAGGGTATCCTTGACCAGATTGGCGAAGCCCCGCAACTCCACCGGCAAGAATTCGTTCAAAAAGGTCATCTGCGATCGAGTCAACACATTGCCGGTCTCATCGAGCCCATAACTGACCACCACCGGAATTGTCATCGACCGGAGCTGTTTTTTCAGGGCCGCATCCTTGGCCTTTTCCGTGGGTTGATCCAGCAGCACATCCAAAAACAGCCCCCGCACCCCCTTGGCGGCCAGCGAGGCGATCAGGTCGGCCAGAAAACCACGGTCGATGGGGGACCGGTAGGGAAAACGGGCCAGGGTCTGTTCGGTGATGGAGATGATGATGATGTCCGGGTGTTGCGGTTCGGGGGGGGCCAGGGTGGCGATGCGAAAATCGTTGGTCCAGTTGTCCATCATGCGCACGAACGGCACCTGATGGACCACACCCATGGCGAGACCGGTGACGAGGACGATGATACCGAGCGCGAGGAAAAACTCGAACAGATGCCGTCGAATGGAGCGTTGCTTCATGTCACCACCGGAAAACCCGTTCCACCTCGTCACCATCGATCCGGTGGCACTGCGCAAGGAAGGAAAACCCTTTGATGATCAAAGTGTTCACCATCCACTTCCTGACTGGTTCACGGGGCGGTATTCTACCGGCGGATGATTCGAATTTCCAGGCCGCCCACCGCCGGGGCCACGGATGGGGGGGAAACCCCGTCAACGATTCGCAACCAAAAGGCCTGCGGGTCACCCACCGATCAACTCCCGGACCATAGGCAGGAGTTCCCGGCCGGTAAACGGTTTGAGGAGGGTTTTCCCGACCCCCATCGCTTTGAATACCGGCAGCACCTCCTGGGGAAAAACGCCCCGACCGCCGCCGGACATGCCGATCACCTGGATGTCGGGGTGATTTTTTTTAATCGCGCGTAAAAATTGCACGCCATTGATTTCCGGCATGAACATGTCGCTGATGACCAGATCGAACCGTTCCGCGGCCATCGCCGCCAAACCCTCGCCACCATTGCCCACCGCCCGCACCCGATAGCCGGCATCGGTCAGGATGAGTTCCAACAGTTCCCGGAACTGTTGATCATCTTCAAGAATCAAAATCCTTTTCATAATGGCTCCCCATCCTCCATGTGCAGGGCTTCATACAGGGCCTTGGCCATGGTCATCCGCGATACCGGTTTGCTGAACAGGCCGGCGATGCCGATCCGTTTCACCATTTCCGGCGTCACCGCCGGGCTGAAGCCGGTACAGAGAAAAACCGGCAATCCCGGTCGCCGGGCCAGCACCCGCCGGGCCAGCTCCAGGCCGGTGACCCGGGGCATGGCCTGATCGGTGATCACCGCATCGAACCGGTCCGGTTCCGCCTCGAACCGTTTCAGGGCCTCCGTGGAATCATTGCAGCTGACCACCCGATAACCGATCCGTTCCAACTCTTCATTCCCCAACTCCGCCAGGCTCGGTTCATCGTCCACGAACAGAATGGTACCCATGCCTTTGGGGACCGGCTCTTCCCGGTTCCATTCCGCCGGTTGCACATCGGCCGTCAAGCGCGGCAAATGGATGGTAAAGGTGGTGCCTTCACCAACACGGCTATCGACCGAGATGACCCCCTCATGCCCCTGGACGATACCATGGACCGCCGACAACCCGAGACCGGTGCCCTTGCCGACATCCTTGGTGGTGAAAAAGGGATCGAATATTTTCGGCAGCACCTCCGGCGGGATACCGACGCCGGTATCGGCAACGGTCAGCATCACATGGGGTCCCGGCGGCACGGAGAGCCCGGCGGCCCGTTCCGATGAAAGATCGGTGGCATCGATGCCGATCGCCAGGGTCCCTTCATTCTCCCCGGCCATGGCATCGATGGCGTTGGTGCCCAGATTCATGATGATCTGGTGGATGCTGGTCGGATCACCGTTGATGCGCAAATTTTCATCGCTGAAACGGGTTTCGATCAAAATATTGCTGGGCAGGGTGGAACGGAGAAATTTGACCGTCTCCTTGACGATGAGGGCGATGAGGATGGGCTCGCGAATCTGTTTGGACTGGCGGCTGAAGGTCAACAGTTGCCCGACAAGGTCCTTGGCGCGAAGGCCGGCGATGTTCACCTGCTCCAGACAGTGATGGAGTTTGCCCCCTGCCGGCGCCTTTTCCAGGGCCAGATTGGTATAACCGAGGATGGATCCGAGTATATTGTTGAAGTCGTGGGCGATACCGCCGGTCAAAATACCCACCGCCTCCATTTTTTGCGCCTGACGCAAGGTCTCTTCCAACTGTTTGCGGGCGGTGATGTCGCGGATGAAGGCGGTCACGTAACGCCCTTCGGCATCGTTCCAACTGGAGAGGGTCATGTCGATGTCAATCTCGCTGCCATCCTTGCGCAAACCGGCCACCTCGTTGACCGTTCCCGGTGGCTGTTCGAAACGGCCCGTCGCCAAAACCCGTTGCATGGCCTGCCGATGCCTGGTCCGGAGCCGTTCCGGAACGATGCGGGAGATGGGCGAGCCGATCATTTCCTGCCGGTCATATTGAAAAATTTTTTCGGCCATGGGGTTCCAGAAGGTGACCCGTCCCCGTTGGTCAATGGTGACGATGGCGCTGCTGGCGGTCTGGGAAATGGCCCGGAACCGGGCTTCACTGGCCGTCAGATCGGCGGTACGTTCCCGCACCCGCTCCTCCAATTGTTCGTTGTGCCAAGTCAAGGCCAACTGCATGCGCCGCAGGTTGAGATGGTTCCGCACCCGCGCCCGCACCTCCTGCACCTGAAAGGGTTTGGTGATATAGTCGACCCCTCCCGCCTCCAACGCCCGCACCTTGTCATTTTGATTGGTCAGGGCGCTGATGAAAATGATGGGGATGTCGTGGCTCTCCGATCTCTTCTTGAGCGCCGCGCACACCTCGAACCCATTCATGCCCGGCATGCGCACATCCAGCAGGATCATTTCCGGTTCCCCGGTCCGAACGATCTCCAGGGCTTCCGGACCGTTGCCGGCCACCAGGATTCGATATTCCCCGCGTAAAATACCATGGAGAATATGAATGCTTTCCGGGGCATCATCAACGATCAGGATGGTCGGCAAGGGGGCGGTCATGATCCGGACTCTTCCAAGGAAATATCCAGATTTTGCGCCATCGTCCGCAAAATGGCGCCGGCGCCGGCGAAATCGATGTTGGCCATGCGCTCTTCCAACTGCCGCACCTCCTCCCGCAATACCGACCCCTTCAGGAGATCGACCAGGGGGTTCAGCGCCGCCAGGGCCGCCATGTCGCGATCCCGCAACAGACCGGCCAGATTCCGTATGACCGGCGCCAATCGCCGCCGATCGATCGGCGTGGCCGTGGATGGTGGGATCGGATCCGACACCCGGGAATCCTCCGGCCCCGGATCCAGGCCGTGGACCGTTTTCAAAATGCGTTGCAACCCCTGATCAAAAAGGGTGAGTTCATCGGAAGAGCCGTCGACATCCCCCCGTCGAATCCCCTCCTCCAGAGCTTCGGCCAGCCGATGGAGTTCATCGGCGGCGAGGTTGCCCGCCAACCCCTTGATGGCATGGGCGCGATCGGTCGCCCCCTGTCGGTCGCCGTCGTCCAGCGCCGTGCGGATTTCCCGGGTGGCATTGGCATGTTGATCCATTTTCATCAGCATGGCGCGAAATACCGCCGCATCGCCCATGAATCGTTCCATGGCCTGCGCCCGG
The DNA here is from genome assembly GCA_964344355.1 of uncultured Magnetococcales bacterium. Taxonomy (GTDB): domain Bacteria; phylum Pseudomonadota; class Magnetococcia; order Magnetococcales; family CAYFNE01; genus CAYFNE01. Next base: position 21,198 of record CAYFNE010000032.1, on the reverse strand, counting down.
TCGATCCCGTCCAGGGTCTCCGGCAACGACGCCGTCTCACCGGTGGCCGGCGCGGTGACGGTACCGGCACGATCGGGTCGGGGGGTCGGCTCCTTGCGATCGATCCAGCGTTCCAGGGCGGCGAACAGTTTTTTGTTGTCGATCGGTTTGGCCACATGATCGTTCATACCGGCGGCCAGACATTTTTCCCGGTCCCCCTTCAAGGCGTGGGCGGTCAGGGCGATGATGGGCACCTCCCGGCCCCGGGGATGTTCACGAATGCGTCGGGCGGTCTCCAGACCGTCCATTTCCGGCATCTGCAGGTCCATCAGAATGGCCTCATAGGGGGTCCGGATCGCCATCGATACCGCATCCCGGCCATTGTCGACCTCTTCGACGAAAATATCGACCTTTTCCAGGATATGGCGGGCCACATCGCGATTGATGGCATTGTCCTCAACCAGGAGCACCCGGGAGCCGGCCATTTTCTCCCGGGTTCGTTCGGCAACGCCGAAATCGATTTCCGGATGGGATGCATCGACGGTTTTCCCCGGGTCGGACAACCAGGGGTCAACCGGCTCCAGGACCGACAAAATGGTGTTGAACAGTGTGTGCAGACAGATCGGTTTGACGAGCAGGGCATCGACATTGGCGTGCCGCCTGAGTTCCCCATCCCCGCCCACGGCCATCAGGATGATTCTTGGCACCGGGAGGCGGGGAAAAAAATAAGAGAGGGATTCAAGAATCCGCCCGGCGAGCGCCTCACCATCCATCTCCGCCAACCGTTGATCCACCAGGACCAGTTCATGGGGTTTTTTCCCGAGGGCGGCGATACGGATGGTCTCCATGGCCTCCCGGGCCGAGGCCACCGCCGTGACGTTGAACCGGAAAGAGGTCAGGGTTTCCAGCACCCTCGCCCGGTTCGTGGCGTTGTCGTCCACCACCAGTATGCGCAGACCGATCAACCCTTCCGGGGTCGTCAACCGGTTGGTTCGCCCGTTTTCCCGCCGATCGAGCACCACCGTGAAACGGATGTCGCTGCCCCGGCCCACGGTGCTGGACACGTCGATCCGACCGTCCATCATTTCGACCAGGTGTTTGCAGATGCTCAACCCCAGACCGGTACCGCCATATTTGCGGCTGGTGGAACCGTCCCCCTGTTCGAACGGCGTGAACAGACGGGCGATCTGTTCCGGACTCATACCGCTGCCGGTGTCCCGAACCGAGAAGGCCAGGCGCACCCTCTGGAAGTTCAACTCCAACGCTTCCACCTCGACGGTGATTTCACCGGCCCCGGTAAATTTGACGGCGTTGCCGACCAGATTGATCAGGACCTGTTTGAGACGGGTCGGATCGCCGATCAAATCACCCTGACAAACCTTGGGGGACCAGAGATTCAAGGCCACCCCCTTGTCGGCACAGGCCTGGCCGAACAGGTCCGCCAGGGGTTCACACAGATCGTGAAGATTGAAGGTGACCGATTCCAGTCCCAGTTTGCCGGCTTCGATCTTGGAAAAATCCAGGATATCGTTGACCACCCGCAACAGGGTTTGGGAGGCCCAATCGATCTTGGTGAAAAAATGCCGCGCCATTGGGGAGATGTCGCTGCTGAGGGCCAGACCGGTGAACCCCAGGATGGCATTCATGGGCGTACGGATTTCATGGCTCATATTGGCCAGGAATTCACTCTTGGCGGCATTGGCCGCCTCGGCCTTCTCCCGGTCGGCCCGCTCTTTTTGGGAGTGCAGGAGATCGGTGAGGTCCCGAAACACCACCACCGCCCCCTGGATGTCATCCGCTTCGCCAAGGATGGGGGTGCTGACATATTCCACGGGAAAGCTCGTTCCATCCTTGCGCCAGAACACCTCATTGTCGATCCGGCGCACCAGACCATCGACCATGGTGAGATGGATGGGACACGTTTCCCAGGGATAGACCGATCCATCGGCATGGCTGTGATGGAGCCGTTCATGTTGATTTTTACCGATCAACGCCTCCGGCGGCCAACCGCACATCCGTACCGCGGCCGGATTGACGAAGGTGGTTTTGCCATCATTGTTCAGCCCGAAAATACCTTCACTGGTGAAATCCAGAATGGTACGCAACCGTTTTTCCCTGTCCCTGACCGTCCGTTCAATCGATTTCAGATCGGTGATGTCGGTCATGTTGCCGATAATTTCAAACGGCTCCCCATCCTCGTCGCGAACCAGATGAATCTGATCCAACATCCACCGATAGGAACCATTACCGTGCAAAAAACGGTATTCGGTTTCACCCCCCCCGTTTTTCAAAATGGTTTCAATCTCCCCCAGAAAACGGTCCCGATCATCGGCATGGAGGTGATCGATGAAAAAATTCACATCGCCGATAATTTCGCCTCGATCATAACCGAGCAGCTGTTTCACATTGGCGCTGATGAAGCCGGTGGCGAAATCATCGACCGCCCGGGCCCGATAGATCACCACCCGACTCATGGTCAGGAGATGTTCCAGTTGGGCATTGGCGGCCATGAGCTGACGGGCATTGGTTTCGACATTGCACGCCATTTCGTTGAAGGCCCTGGCCAGGGTATTCAACTCGAAAATATCCAGCTCCGGCGACCGGGCAGACAGGTCGCCGGCGGAAAACCGGGCGGCGGTGGCCGACAGGAGATGGATCGGGGCGCTGAAACTGGAAGCCACCAGGTAGGCGCCCCAGACCAGAAGGATGGAGATGATCAATAAACAGGTCAAAAAGCTCCAAACCAGATTCAGGACCGGGGCCTGCACCTCGTCAAAGGAGATGGTGGTCAAAATGGCCCAGTTCAGATCGGTTATGCGCAACGGCGCATAACCGACCAGTCGCCGTTGCCCGGTATCGGTGATGATCGACTCCTGTCCGATGGTTCCGGAAAGGGCCTTTTCAATGACGGGTCCATAGCCCGAACCACCGGTCGGCGCCGTGCCGGGATGGGGATGGCCCCGCCAACTGGTCACGCCATCCTGCCGGCCCACCAGAAAACTCTGGCCGCTCTTTCCCGGACCATGGTGTATCCGCAACCAATCTTCGATGGCATCCACAGAAAATTGCAGCGCCACCACCCCCACCCGTTTCCCCTCCCGGACCAGGGGCGCGCCGATGAAGGCGGAGAGCCGGTTGTTGGAAGGCTGGTAAGGCTGAAAATCGTGCAACACCACCCCGGACCCGACCTTTTGGAACAGTTTTCCCAAAGGGCTCGCCTTCAACGGCCCCTCGATCACATTTTTTCCCAGGTCCGACTCCCTGGCCACCGTGAAGAGGACATCCCCACGGACGGCATCGATGAGAAACAGGTCGTAATATTCCCGTCTCTTGGCGAACTGAACCAAAAAGTCGAACCGGTCCCGAGCGATGCCGGCCAACCATTCGGCGTGCTTCCCCTCCCCGGTGCCCCCGGCCGAGCCGTGGAACAGGGTTCGGGCTTCCAGGAACAGCTCCAGAACGAGCGGCGACAAAGCCAAACTTTCAACATCGATCCTGGCCTGACTGAAAAAATTTTCGATACCCTCCTGCTGAATTTTTCGCAGTGACCGTAACCGGGAATAGGTGTTTTCAAGCAGAGCATCACGCGATTGATGGTAAAAAAATCCCCCCAACAGCAGCGCCGGAATCAGACCAAAAATCAGGAACAGGATCAAAAGCCGGTTCCGGGTGGTACTGAAAAATGATTTTCTCGTCAGCGACATCACGTTTCGGACTCTTTCCAGGACCGCGGCAGGTCCGGCAGTTTATTGCAAAGTGACCCGTTTACAAAGGGTCACACCCATGGTGCCCCCCCCTTTGACCATTTTGCAGACCCTGGAGAACCTTGGGGATTTCGCCCGCCGGCATGAACGAGCCCCGTTTCAGACAAAGGTCTGCCCTTTGCGGACGAACCCCAGAAAACCATCCCGTTCCGGCCGGAAGGGGGGATTGGGATTGTAATGATACAACCACATTTTTTGCCGAATCGTCTCCGGCAGGGTACACAATTCCTCATAATGGGCGTGTACCCGGGTTTTGAAAGGCAGGGTTTCACAATCCTGGAAAAACAGGTCCACCTTCGGGACCCATTCATTCAGATGGGTGCGTAAACGGATGTCCAACACCGAATCGGTGCTGAAAAAACAGGTCTTTCCCCCGATGATTTCCTGAATGATGAGCCCAAAGCTGAAGATCGGATGGATACTGTTGAACACATGCAACAGACGCACGGGGGTGAACTGGATGCCCTCCCATTCGAACGGGGCATCGGCGGTCACTTCGTGGGTTTCGAAATAGTCGGAAATGGTCATCACCTGATCGGCGATATACTCCAGACCACTGCGCAGGGCGAAGTTCCACAACCGTTCATGGAGTTCGGCGGCGGCATACAGTTTCGGCCTGGGCAGACCGGGATTGAAATAGGTGTTGAAGGCCAACCACTCCAAACCGCCGATGTGGTCGGCGTGGAGATGGGAAATATAGACGGCATCGATCGGGACATCGACCGTCCCATTGCCGGCATCCCACTCCGCCAGTGAAAACCGGGCATCGGAACCACAATCGACCAACATGCGCCGACCGCTGCGGGCGGTGATCAACAGATTGGATTGATAATAGTCCCTGGTGGTGAAAGCGGACCCCACTCCCAGGAAGGTGATGGACATCGTTGGATTCATGGTTGAACTCCCAACCGGATCCTTACAGTTTGTTCAAAACCCGCCGACCGATCAGAGCGGCGAACACCTGGGTGACCCGCCAGTTTTCCGACATCAGTTCCTGAAAGGTTTCGATGTCGATCACCAACATGATCGCCTGGGTCTCGGCGAACACATCGGCGGTCCGCGGTTGATTGGAGACCAGCGACATCTCCCCCACCACCGCCCCCGGTTGCAGGTCGAAATGGAGCATGTGCCCCTCACGGGTACGCACGTCCACCCGGCACTTGCCCTGGTAGAGAATATAGAGGTCGCGGCCTTCGGTATCCTTTTTGATGATGGGTTGACCCGGCTCGAAGGTGGCGATGTTGATCATCGGCACGATCAGGTTGGCCAAATCCCGTTCGGGAATTTCGCTGAACCCCTCGACGTGGTTCAAAAAGCCGACCATCTCCTCCAGCGTGATATTTTTTCTCATGGTCCACACCCGTGGAACGACCCCCTGGAGTCGGTTTGGAAAAGATCGAACATTCTTTTACAAGCGGGGAACATCGGGCACCTTCATGTCGAGCAGCGCCGCCGAACCCCCCTGATCCCGGAACACCTCCGACCGCACCAGGTTGACGAAACGGGCCTCGTGGCCGGGCAACAGCGTCAGGATGATCGAGTGACCGGAAACCCGTACCACCGTGGCCGGGAAACCGAATTTTTCCGTATCCGACAGCAACCGGAAGGAGACCCGCATGCCGGAAAGGATGCCGGCCGGCATGACCGTGGCCTCCAAAAGCAACCCCTTGGCGCTGACATCCCGGGAGAGACAGGGAATCACCCGGTCATCGGGCAGTTCGATCTCGACCCGGCTTTTCAACACCACCCGTTCGGCGGTGCGCCTGGAGCCATGCCGGTCCGCCAACGGTCCCTCTTCCTCCGGACACGGCTTTTGCGACGGATGGTCACCGCAATCCCGGCCATGATCCTGGCGGCGATCGATGGCCGTGGACCGCGAGATGGCTTGACAGGTCGTTTTGAGACGCTCCAACAAACCGTTCATCTCCCGGCGCAGGGTGAGGAGCCGGTCCCGCTCGTCATTGGTGGGCTCCCCTTCGGTGACCAGCCGTTCCAGTTCATGCCGAATCCGCTCCACCTCCTCCCAGGAGCGGGCGACATCGACCCGGCTGTTTTGCACCTCCAACAACAGTTCCCGGGGCGGGATCGGTTGTTTCAACAGGCCCCACTCCGCCAGACCGATCTCCAACAACAGTTTTTTCGCCACTTCATAGGCCTGCCTGGCGCCGGCGACCAGTTGGGTCGGGGTTTGATCCTCCAGGTCGTCATCGGATATCAACACCCCCTCCACCTCCGAAGGGATGTTTTCCAGCGGACCGGCCGGTTCCGGTTCCATCGCCGACGGTTTTTGACCCTCGGAAAAATCGGCCAGGGAGGCGGTCAGGCCGATGCCGTCCCGTTTCCCTTGCAGATAGTCCAGGGCGTTGCGCAAGAAATAACGCAGTTTGATGGTCTGCCGCTCCAACCCCCGGGCCAGATCCAGATTGTGCGACGCCGCCAGCTCCTGATCGTCGATCAAGGAGTCGATGCGGGTACGCATCGACTTCACCTGCAAGGGAATGGACTTGAAGTAAAACCGGTTGTCCTGGAGAAAATCGATCTTTTTCTGATCCAGCGCCTCGCCGTCGACATGCAGGTTAAACAGCTCGGCATCCTTGACCAGGATGCCGTTCACATATTCCAAACATTGATCGAGGATGCCCGACACATTGGCGGAAATCCGATCGATCATGGTCAGATGGTAGATGGCGTCATCGAGGATTTTCCGCGCCGCGCCGATACGCCGTTCGAGCTGTTGGACATGACCGATGAGATCGAACACCCCGTCCGGCCGGCTACGGGCGACCCGGGCGATGACCGTATCGAGGCCGAACCGCTCCCGTTCCACCAGGTCCATACCGCCAGCCGTTGCCGCCTCTTCGGACGACCGGGTTTCCCACAGGGTCAACAGGCACTGTTCGATCAGGATCAACTCCTCTTTCATTTCCGCCAGACCCAGATGGTTTTCGATGCGATCCCGGAATTGAAGTTTGCTCAAGGTGGCCTGAATGGGGGTCAGATGATCGCGGCGGATTTTGGTCAGCGTGGAAATCAGGTTGTTTTGATTGTCCACCAGGTTGCGCACCAGATCGTGGGCCCGCTCCAGACGCGCCCCCAACTGGTCGATATGCTGTTCGATGAGGCTTTCATCATGCTCCCGGCGCAGGTAGACACGGTTGATCTCTTCGATACCCAACTGTTCGATGATGGTCTGCACCATCTCCTCACGCACCCGGAACCCCTTGAACTGGGAAAGACCGAGGACCACGAACAAGCCGCGCTCCAGGGCATTGAAACGATGATGCAGGGACGCCACCTCGAAGGCCCGTTCGATGGCCGGCCAGTTGGGAATTTTTTTCAAGGTATCCATCAACGGATTCAGGGTCTGCTCCTTGACCCGGGGCAGTTTTCCCTTGAGCAGGGCCACCAGGCCGGGGGTGAAACCACTGAGTGAGTTGATGCGATCCCGGGAGTGGGTCTGGGATTGGGCGATGCGCCTTATCCAGCGGATACGGGTCAGGGGACAGGGGGACGGATGGGCAATCAGGGGTTTGAAAAACAGGGCCCGGAAAAAACCGGTCAACGCGGCGGACAACCGCCTGAACGTCTTGGCGGCGCCTCCCACTCCGTTCGTTGACGCCGACGATTCGTCCAGGGCGACGAACCGGGCCAGGATTCGTTCGAATTCAGCGGCATTTTTTTGCTGCCGTTCGACGATGCGGCGGTGAAAGGGCGCCAGATGATCGATGCCCACCTTGAAATCGGCCAACAGGCCGGGAAAAACATGGTTGATCAAACGGGGCGCATAGGTTTCCCGTTCAACGATGAAACGACGGATCACCGTCTGCCGGGCGTTGTACCCCTCCACATGGCTGATGCGGGTCTCCAAAAACAGCCCCGCGAACCAAAAACGAAATTTTTCGAACCGGCCCTGGGTCGACACATCCTTGGCCAGGGGTTCCATCTCTTCGAGAAAATGGTTGTAGACGTTGCGGAACACCCGATTGCGCGGACAGTCGAGATTCGGCAACACCGGCCGGATGTCCGGACGCAGGAAAAAGGCCTTCAACTCCCGGACGAACCGTTCCTCCCAAACGATGAAATGTTTCATGTTTTCGTCGAGAAAGCGCCGATCACGCCGTCCCCAGCGCGCCACCATGGCCCCATAGAGGATCGGATCGGAGAGGTCCATGAACACGGCGATGAAGAGGATGAGGGAGAGGATGGAACCGCCGATGGCGGTTCCGTGACGGCTCATGAGAATATTCTTCAACTCCGCCAGGCTGCGCCGCTGGGCCATGGGGATCCGGTCTCTGGCCAAACGGTCGATGGCTTCGACCGGCGGAATGTCGAACCGGACATCGATCACATAGTCGTTGTTGGCGGGGGTGCCCAGTTTGTCCACCTTTTGCAGCAGGGTGATATACGACGCCGCCAAACGGTTGATCTCCCCGGCCGCCCGGGCGAAGGCGGCCTTGTTGTCGGCCAGATGCGCCACCACTTTTTGCACGTTTTCATTGACATGGTAGGCCTCCAGCTTGAACAGGGCGTTCAGTTCATCCAGGGTGTAGCTTTTCAGGGTCATGGTTGCCGCCAATCCGGCCATGCCGGTCTTGACGGCCGCCCGGGTGCGGACGGTGTGATCGGTGTAGGTTTTCAGGATGCGGTCGATCTTCTCCTCCAGGGAGACGGAAAGATCGAGACCCGACTCCCGCAACAGGGCATCCACCCGGCTGACGAAACGGGATCTTCGATAGGTGGTACCGACATCCGTACGACCCGGCTGATAACCGCCATGAATGATATAATATTTGGCCCAATAGCGGGGACCCTTGCGGGCGATGCCGCTGGAGGCGACCCCGGACATCTCATCCTCGGGCACCCGTTTGAATTTGGCGACCGCCGCCGCCGACTTTTTCAACATCGCCGCCTGCAGGTCCAACAGCGAATCGGGATCATCGGGATCGAGCGTCTGCGGATCGCCCAGGGCGCTGCCCACCCGTTGTTGGATGATTTCCCACTGGTAGGAGAGATCCTGGGTTTTGGACATCATCAGGACGATGCCGTCATAGTTGGTCCAGATGGAGATCATGGTCAAGAAGCAGGAGAGAAAAACCCAGCGCGGATAATAACCCGCCGCCGTCCAGATCCCCTTGAAGACCCGGCCGGTCTCGGCGATGCCCTGAAACAGGCGGCTTTTGAAATCGAGGATCACCGAGGACAGGACCAGGCCGATGACGATGGAGAGGGTGAACCGGGCGTCCTCGCCGGCGCCGCCCACCAGACCATCCCCGAAAATGGCCACGAATTCGGGAAGTTGCACCAGATCGGTGACCCCTTTGGCGGTGGTCATGGTGGAACCGGCGAACAACAGCATGCCGAAACCGATCTTGCCGACGGAAAAAATTTTGCCCAGGGTTTCGGCCAACCGTTGTCCGAAACCAGTCATCGACTGCCGTCCCCAGATGTGACGCAGGGAGCGGGACACCTTGATGGGCCGGGGGGGATTTTGCATCGTTTCGCTGTTGACGGCGGCGAAAGCGCGCTGCATGGCATTGAGATTGATACGAAAAAAGAGGATGGTCAGTTCGTAGAAGGGGTTTTCCTCCAGCATCCGTTCACTGCCCCGTTGCAGCCCGTTGCGAAACTCCTGGAGCTTGCGGTTCAACGGTCCCGGTTGACCGCTGCTCTCTCCGTCTTCATCGGTGATCGGCAGTTCCTTCAACAGGGTGGAGCGGAGATCGTCCACCCGTTTTTGCGCACTGGCCAGTTGTGCCTGGTCGGCATGGAGACCGATGGGTTTTTCATCATCCCCAAAGGAAATTTTACCGGATTTGACCCCTTTGACCACCGGGGGAAAAATGGCGATGGGCGTTCCCACCTCGATACCCGGGGCGAAACAGTGATCGACGATGGCGCCATAACGAATGAACAGCGGATTGTCCCCGACAGAAGAGGACTGGCCGGTCATGTCGTTTTCCCTTGAAACCATGTCGAACACACCCCGATATCACACCGTTCATTGTTTGCGCCACCCCCCTGCCGAGTGGATCCATTATCGCATGTTTTAGCGTTCAATACACCTTCAAAACGGGATGGCGCCAACCCCGCCCGGGGCAAGGACCGGCTGGCACCGTGTTCCACAGCCGAATCCGACGCCGCGCCAACCGGGACGGCCCACAAATTGCCATGGAAATTGCAACCCTCATCGGATGATGTCGTAATGTCATCATTTCGATCCCGCCAACGGAACCGGTTTCGACCCAATGAGCCGATACGAATGGATAGTCCATTGAAAAAAAATAACAAAAACATACCGTCCCTCACCGGTGCCCTGTCATTGCTGGCGCTGATGATCGCCGCTGATGGATTGACGGCCCCCTTGAAGACCGAACGCCGCATCCATCTGGGCGCCAGCATCGAACGGTTTCACTATGCGGAATATACCGATGATGATGACCTCTACCTGACCGAAAAGGGTCCGCTCCCCGGGGTGTTCGCCGAAATGGAATGGCAAAACGGCCCCTGGTTGACCGGGTTCGGGGTCCATTTGCGGTATGGGGACGTTCAGTATGATGGACAACGGTTGTCGGACGGTTTGCCGGTCCGCACCCGGACCGACGAAACCGTCGGTGACGGCTGGCTGCGGATCGGCCACCGTTTCCAACCGCTGCCGGACCTCGACCTGGACCTGTTCGCCGGCGCCGGTTTCAGGCGTTGGCATCGGGACATCCGTGACAGCGCCTTGAGCAGTGGCCTGGTGGAGATCTATGACAGTGGTTATGGATTCATCGAAACCCGCCTGCACAAATCCTTGAGCCAAACCCTGGACGGCAGCATCGGTGTACGGCTGGTCCACACCATCAACCCGCACATGAAGGTCACATTCAGCGATATCGGCCATTTCGACATGGAACTGGGCGAAAAGCCGGGCCTGCGCGCCGAAACCAGCCTCTCCTGGCAGACCGGCACCCCCTACCGGTTGGTGGTGTCGCCATTCGCCGAGTTCTGGCGCTTCGGGCGTAGCGCCAATTATGGCTGGTCACTGGCCAACGGCAGCAGCGGCGCCATTTTCGAACCCCGCAGCGAAACCGACCGGTATGGGGTGCGGTTGGGGGTCAGCCGGGTTTTTTGATCCCCTCCCGGTCAGCCTTTGACGCAGACCACCTGCCGCAGGGTGTGGACGATCGCCACCAAATCCCGTTGCGCCGCCATCACCGCATCGATCGACTTGTAGGCGGCCGGGGATTCATCCAGCAAGGCGGCATCGGTCCGACATTCGATACCACGGGTGGCCGCCAAATGGTCCTTCAGGGAGATGCGCCGTCTGGCCTCGGTACGCGACATGACCCGCCCGGCGCCATGGGAACAACTGTGAAAACTGTCGGCATTGCCCAGCCCGCGGACGATATACGACCGCGCCCCCATGGAGCCGGGTATGATGCCCATCTCGCCGGCGCGGGCCCGCACCGCCCCCTTGCGGGTGACGAAAACATTTTTGCCGAAATGTTTTTCCCGCGCCACATGGTTGTGATGACAATCCACCACCTCGCCGTCGATGCCGATGGTCACCCCCAGGGAGCTCCGGGCGGCGTCCAGCACCCGTTTCATCATGATCTCCCGGTTGATGGCGGCAAACCGCTGTGCCCACTCGACGGCGAACACATAGTCGACAAAATGAGTGGAACCATCGGAAAAATAGGCCAAATCCTCATCGGGCAGATTGATCCGCCTACGGCGCATCTCCTGTTTGGCCCGTTGAATATGGGTACGGCCGATGGCATTGCCGACCCCCCGGGAGCCGGAGTGCAACATGAACCAGAGCCGATCGCCCTCATCGAGGCAGGCTTCGATGAAATGGTTGCCGGTGCCGAGGGTGCCGAGGTGGTTGACATGGTTGGTCCTGGCCAGCCGCGGATGGCGGTCGATGATGGTATGAAACCCCTTTTCCAACCGTTTCCAACCGGCCAACACATCATCGGGCGGATCCCCCCAGGCGCCCGTGTCGCGTTTTTTCCGGCCAATCTGGCGTCCATGGGGAACCGCCCGTTCGATGGCGTTGCGCAGTGCCTTCAGGGAGTCGGGTAGATCCTTGGCGGACAGATCGGTCCGCACCGCCATCATGCCGCAGCCGATATCGACCCCGACGGCGGCGGGAATGATGGCACCGACGGTGGGAACGACACTGCCGATGGTGGCGCCCATGCCCTGATGGACATCCGGCATCACCGCCACCCATTTGTGGATGAACGGCAGTTGCGCCGTCTGCTGCAATTGCCGCAACGCCCCCTCTTCCACCGGAACCCCCCGGGTCCACATTTTGATCGGTTTGCCCCCTTTCGGGGTGATCACATCATGGTTTTTGGCGCCACCCATGGCCTCCTCCATGTTGAAACCCGATCACCCCTCGGGAACCAACCGCTCCGCCAGGCCGGTATAGCTTTCCGGGGTCAGGGCCAGGAGACGGTCCCGGGCCTCTTCGGGAATCTCCAGGGATTTGATCAGGTCACGTAGCGCTTCGGCGGTGACGGCGCGGCCGCGGGTGTGTTCCTTGAGGCGTTCGTAGGGTTTTTCCAGGCCGTGGCGGCGCATGACCGTCTGGATCGGTTCCGCCAGGACCTCCCAGGCGTTGTCCAGGTCGGTCGCCAGCCGCGCCGGGTCGGATTCCAGTTTACCGATGCCCTTCAGGGCCGAGGCGCAGGCCAGCAATCCATAACCGAGGGCGACACCGATATTGCGCAACACCGTCGAATCGGAGAGATCCCGTTGCAGGCGCGAGACCGGCAGTTTGGCCGCCAGATGGCCGAGCAGGGCGTTGGCCAGACCCAGGTTGCCCTCGGCGTTTTCAAAATCGATGGGGTTGACCTTGTGCGGCATGGTCGAGGAGCCCACCTCGCCGGCTTTGGTCTTCTGTTTGAAATAGCCCAGGGAGATATAGGTCCAGCAGTCCCGGCAAAAATCGAGCAGCACGGTGTTGAAACCGGCGACGGCATCGAACAGTTCCGCCATGCCGTCGTGGGGTTCGATCTGGGTGGTCAGGGGTTGATGGTCCAGACCCAATTGCTCGATGAAGGCGGCGGAAAAGGCCGGCCAGTCGACCTCCGGATAGGCGATGACGTGGGCGTTGAAATTACCGACGGCGCCATTGATCTTGCCAAAGGCCGGCACCACCGCCACCCGTTGGCATTGCCGTTGCAGACGATGCGCGACATTGGCCATCTCCTTGCCCAGGGTCGACGGCGAGGCGGTCTGACCATGGGTGCGGCTGAGCATCGGTTGCGACCGGTACCGCCGGCCCAGGGCGGCCACCGCCTCGGTGACCCGTTTCATGGCCGGCAGGACCACCCGGTGTTGCGCCTCCTTCAAAGCCAACCCATAGGCGAGATTGTTGATGTCCTCCGAGGTGCAGGCGAAATGGATGAACTCCGCCACCGCCGCCACCGGCGTATCGGCGATGCGCTCCTTGAGAAAATATTCCACCGCCTTGACATCATGGTTGGTGGTCCGCTCGATGGTTTTGACCCGGGCGGCATCGGCCTCGGAAAATTCATCGACGATCCGCTCCAGGACCGCCATGGCCGCCGCATCGAACGGCGGCACCTCGACGATGGCCGGCTCCCGGGCCAGGGCCTGCAGCCAACGCACCTCCACCAGGACGCGAAAACGGATCAGTCCATATTCGGAAAACAGCGGTTGCAGATCGGCGGCCTTGCCGAAATAGCGTCCATCCAGGGGTGAAAGAGCGGTCAGGGGGGTCAAATCCATGATGAGTTCATAGTCCATACAATAGAAAGAAATCCGGACACCGTGCCCGAAAGGTGCCGCGCACTATACATGGATTATCGCATACAGGACAATTACCCTTTTCGCAACGGATCGGCTCCACGGCCAACCCCGGACCACCGGGCCGCGGCCCCCGTTTCCGCGTCTGATCGGTTTTTTGCAGCAAAAACGAAATTCCCCGGGGCCGCATACATGAAGAGGGGTGGGCAAGGAGAACGGAATCGGCTAGTATGGGGAGGTTTCATTAAAGCGGCCTTTCATGACCCGCGCCGCATTGAAAAACCGATTGATCCAATCGACTTCCTGAACGACCGGCAAAGATGACCCAGCAGATCCCCACCCCGACGACTTCTCCCGTCAATATCGAAGACGAAATGCGCACCTCCTATCTCGATTACGCCATGAGCGTGATCGTCGGGCGCGCCCTTCCCGACGTGCGGGATGGACTGAAACCGGTACATCGGCGGGTACTCTACGCCATGCACGAGTTGGGCAACGAGTGGAACCGGTCCTATAAAAAGTCGGCGCGCGTGGTCGGCGACGTGATCGGTAAATACCACCCCCACGGCGATGTAGCGGTCTACGACACCATCGTCCGCATGGCGCAACCCTTCTCCATGCGCCATCTGCTGGTGGACGGCCAGGGCAACTTCGGTTCCGTCGATGGCGATTCGGCGGCGGCCATGCGCTACACCGAAGTCCGCATGACCCGCCTGGCCGGCGAGCTGCTGGCCGATATCGACAAGGAAACGGTCGATTTCGGCCCCAACTATGACGGCTCCCTGACCGAGCCGAAAATTTTGCCCGGCAAATATCCCAACCTGCTGGTCAACGGCTCCTCGGGCATCGCCGTCGGCATGGCCACCAACATTCCGCCACACAATCTCGGTGAGGTGGTGGACGCCACCTGCGCCCTGATCGACGATCCGGACCTGTCGGTCAAGGATCTCATGCAATACATCCCCGGCCCCGATTTTCCCACCGGCGGCATCATCCGCGGTCGCGCCGGCATCCTCAGCGCCCTGGAAACCGGTCGCGGATCGGTGGTGGTCCGGGCCAAGACCGAAATCGAACCCCTCAAGGACGGCCGCGAGGCGATCATCGTCACCGAACTGCCCTACCAGGTGAACAAGGCGCGGTTGGTGGAACGGATCGCCGATCTGGTGCGCGACAAAAAAATCACCGGTGTCTCCGATCTGCGCGATGAATCGGACCGCGAAGGGATGCGGGTGGTGATCGAGATGAAACGCGATACCCACTCCGACGTGTTGTTGAACCTCCTCTACAAACACACCCCCATGCAGTCCACGTTCGGCGTCAACGCCCTGGCCCTGGTGCAGGGCCGACCCCTGGTGTTGGATCTCAAGCGCATCCTGGAAGAGTTCATCAACCACCGCCGGGAGGTGGTGACCCGGCGTACCCTGTTCGAGTTGAACAAGGCGCAGGCCCGGGCCCACGTCCTGGAAGGGCTCTCCGTCGCCCTGGCCAACATCGACCGCATCATCGAGTTGATCCGCCGCGCCCCCAACCCGGCGGTGGCCAAGGAGGGGCTGGTCTCGGAATTGTGGGAACGCGGCCCGGTGGAGGCAATGCTGGTCCGCGCCCTGGGTGAAGGGGAGGCGGCGTCGCCGCAATTCGTCGAAGGGGGCTACAAACTGACCGACACCCAGGCGCAAGCCATCCTCGACATGCGCCTGCACCGGTTGACCGGCCTGGAACAGGACAAAATTCACGACGAGTTCAAAAACATCCTCGTCGAAATCGCCCGTCTGAAATCGATCCTCGCCTCCGATCAGGTATTGATGTCGGTGATCAAGGACGAGCTGATCCAGATCAAGGAGATGTTCGCCGATCCCCGCCGCACCCGGATCGTCGAGGACAGCGGCGATTTCTCCATCGCCGATCTCATCACCGAAGAGGAGATGGTGGTGACGGTCAGCCATGCCGGTTACATCAAGCGTCAACCCAGCGATGATTACCGCATCCAGCACCGGGGCGGCAAAGGCAAAAGCGCCACCGGCATGCGCGATGAGGATTTCATATCGCAACTGTTCGTCGCCTCCACCCACGACACCATCCTCTGTTTCACCGACCAGGGACGGGTGTTCAAACTCAAGGTGTACGAGTTGCCCCTGGCCAGCCGCGCCTCCCGGGGCCGGCCCATCGTCAACCTGCTGTCGTTGGAAAACGGGGAAAAGGTCCGCCAAATCCTGCCGGCCCCCTTCTCGCCGGAGGTGCTGGACGATTGGGAGTTGCTGTTCGCCACCAGCCGCGGTCTGATCAAAAAGACCGCCCTGTCGGCCTACGCCAACATCCGCGCCAACGGTATCCGCGCCGTCGATCTCCTGGAAGGGGACGACCTGATCGGGGTCGCCCTGCTGCCGGTATTGGATGTGGAAAAAAATGAGACTACGGGCTCCGAAAACGGCGACGAACCGGAAGAGGAACCGGAGAGCGGCGACGAAGGCGCCGATACCGACGGTGGCGACACCCCCGCCGGCGGACAACGTTCCGGACGCATCATGCTCTTTTCCAAAAATGGCAAGGCGGTCCGCTTCCGCACCAGCAGCGTCCGGCGCATGGGCCGGGTGGCGCGGGGGGTGCGCGGCATGCGCCTCAAGGGGGACGACCGGGTGATCGCCCTCAACGTGGTCCTGCCCGGCTCCGGCTGCGAAGTGTTGACCATCACCGAAAACGGTTTCGGCAAGCGCACCCAGGAAGGGCTGTTCCCCACCAAGGGACGCGGCACACAGGGGGTGATCGGCATGTTGACCAGTCCGCGCAATGGGCCGGTGGTGGCGGCCCTGTCGGTACTGCCCGGTGATCAGGTGATGGTGATTTCCGACCAGGGGACCATCCTGCGCACCAGCATCGACAGCATTCGCCAGACCGGCCGCAACGCCCAGGGGGTCAAGGTATTGACCGTGGCCGGCGATGAACGGGTGGTATCGGTGGCCCGCATCGCCGAGTCCGAGGAGAGTGACGACGAAGGGACCGTAGAGGAGACGGTCGATCCGGTCGAAACCGAACCAACCGACCGGGAACAGAGCGACCAGGAGGATTGAACGGTGTTGGATATCAAGGAGATCCGCGAACGACCCGACTGGGTGGAAGCGCGTTTGAAACAACGTGGCGGTGGATATGATCTCAATGCCTTCCGCACCCTGGAAGCGAAAAAACGCGACCTGCAGACGCGCACCGAAACCTTGCAGGCGCGGCGCAATGAGATCTCCAAGGAGATTGGCCGCCGCAAGGCGCAAAAAGCCGACGCCGGCGATCTGTTCGCGGAGATGAAAACCATCGGCCCGGAACTCAAAGAGTTGGAATCGACCCTGCGCGACATGGAAGGCATGGTCACCGGCCTGTTGGCGGAACTGCCCAATCTGCCGGATGAATCGGTGCCGGTGGGGGCCGATGAGAACGACAACGTGGAGCTGCGGCGTTGGTCGCCGGGCGGTGGGGAGCCGGCGGAACTTTCCTTCACCCCGAAAAATCATTGGGACCTGGGCGAGGCGTTGGACATCCTCGATTTCGAGGCCGGCGCGGCGGTGGCCGGGGCGCGTTTCACCGTTTTCAAGGGCGCCGGCGCCCGATTGAACCGGGCCCTGATCAATTTCATGCTGGACCTGCACACCGGTGAACAGGGTTACACCGAGGTGATGCCACCATTCCTGGCCAACCGGGACACCCTGTTCGGCACCGGCCAACTGCCCAAGTTCGAAGAGGACCTGTTCGCCACCCGCGATGATCCCCTGCTCCTGATCCCCACCGCCGAAGTCCCGGTAACCAACCTGGTGCGCGGGCGAATCCTGGAAGAGTCGCAACTGCCGATGAAAATGACCGCCTGGACCACCTGTTTCCGTCGGGAGGCGGGGGCGGCGGGCAAGGATACCCGGGGGTTGATCCGACAACATCAATTCGACAAGGTGGAACTGGTCTGGATCACCCGTCCCGAAGAGAGTGCCGCGGCCCTTGAACGGCTCACGGCCCATGCCGAAGAGGTGCTGAAACGGCTGGAACTGCCGTTTCGCACCGTGGTCCTCTGCACCGGCGACCTCGGTTTCGCCGCCGAACGCACCCACGATGTCGAAGTGTGGCTGCCGGGCCAGGGCCGTTACCGGGAGATCTCCTCCTGCTCCAACACCGGTCCCTTCCAGGCCCGGCGCATGAAGGCCCGTTTCCGCCGGGAAGGGGCGAAAAAACCGG
Source organism: uncultured Magnetococcales bacterium (assembly GCA_964344355.1). Taxonomy (GTDB): domain Bacteria; phylum Pseudomonadota; class Magnetococcia; order Magnetococcales; family CAYFNE01; genus CAYFNE01. Next base: position 3,487 of record CAYFNE010000032.1, on the reverse strand, counting down.
AACCGGTCCACACCCTCAACGGCTCCGGCCTGGCGGTGGGCCGTACCCTGGTGGCGATCCTGGAAAACTATCAACAGGCCGACGGATCCATCACCATTCCCGATGCCCTGCGCCCCTACATGGGCGGCATGACCTGCATATCGTCTGATCAATAGCGCCGCTCCTCCACGCATGACACCGGCCCAATCCGCCCACCCGTGAGGGAACGAAGGCCACCTTCCGATCGATCAAGCATGAGCATCCATGATCGATGTTTGATCACTCCATCCCTCCAGGCCACCTGCACCCAAACACCAAATCTCCGGTTATTTTTTTGTAGCTGGATCCCCCCTGAAAGATTTACTTCTATTCCGTGTACAAAAATCCTCATGACCGAACATTGGCCATGAACCGCCAAATGTCGGTGTATCCGGAATTTCCAGGTTTGTTCAAAAATACACCTGCCAAAGGTAGGGCGGAGCGTAATCCCGCCCTACCGTAACGACGGGGGGATAACCCCGCCCTACCGTTTCAGCTGATCGGTTCCACCTACCATGCAACCTTTTGGTTATTCAAAATAATTAATTTTTTACTTGACGTCAGGCCGTTATCCGTGCCATCTGTCAGCTGTCTTTTAAAAGACTTATTTTTCTGTATATAGGCCAAAAAAACGATGCACCACTACCATTGGCATAGGTCTTTTGCAGGTTTGACCAATTTTTTATGTTGAGGCATGCTGACGAAAATACAAGGATAGCGACCCGGGGAATGACACTCTCATGAATAAAAAAATATTTCAGCATTTTTTTTGGGGTATTTTGTTCTGCCTGTTTCTCTTTGGGTTTTTGCCGGCCGGAAGCGAAGCGGCGGTCAGTGGGCAAATCGTCGTTACCGATGTTTTGAATTTTGAAAACCGGTCGGGCGGTTCACTGGAATTGACGGCAAGATACCGGACCGATCCCGTTGCGCAACCCACCATTGGACTGGTCCTGCGCCTGCACTTTGATTCGAGCAAACTCCAGTGGCAGGGATTTGGTGACATCTTGCCGACGGCCCTGGTCGGCGGTCCACAGATCCACGACGATGTTCAAAATCTGGATGGGGATCCGGCAACCGATCGGGTCATTCTCTTCAGTTGGATCGAGTGGGCCGCTGGCCGTTGGCTCGCTGGCGTTGATGCCACCAATCTGTTCACGGTTCACTTCACCCTGATTCAAGCTTTGACCGAACCAACGGCGGTGCGTTTCACGACGGTTCTGAACCCGGGTAACACGACCGCTTTTTCAGTGGTCAAAGGGATCCCATCCGATCAGGAAACCATCGAAGAAAACCCACTCCTCACCGTCGCTACCGGCCTTGGTCACAACCCGATTCTGGCCAGGCGTGGCGAAGAGAAGGACCCGGATGATGATTTTCAAGCCGGGGTTTCCAACGTTTCCAAGAGGGCGTCCAAAAACACCAGCCATGGCGTTGTTGGACGTCGCCCGGTTCGAAGTGAATTCGAACCGGGCTCTCAAAAAGCTGCGCTTTTGGGCGATCCCTCCATGGACCACACGAGGCTGTCGAAAGGTTTTTCGACAGACTCCAAAGACACCCCCGATCGAACATCGGACCATGATCCCCCTGACACCCGGGCCAGCCGGGATGGTGACAACGGTTTCCTCCTCCCCGCCCCCCATTTCCGAAAGGGTCGCAATGGCAAAGGAGACGACGATGGGAAACGGTCCGCCGGGAACAGGCACGAAATGGCGGGCCCTTCCCCCGGAGCGGAACACGGAGGTTCCGACTCGCCCGTTGCCGACCGCCGCATTGATGGTTTCGTGGAAGGTTTGGCGGCGGGGCATACCGTGCTGATTTCTGCCCACTCGGAGCAGACGGACGAATCGGTTCAGGTGGAACTCACCGGCAACGGCGAGCGGATGGATTTTTCTCTGGTCGGTTTGGCAGCGGTGGCGAAATATCGTCTGCAATGGACCTCCGCCGACCATCCGGCCGGTTATTGGGACGGCCGGTTGCATGGTCCGGCTTCCGGGAGTGCCAAGGCCGCCGATGCCAAACCGCTCGATTTGAAAAAAGGTTCGGTGGATGGTGTCGGCATACTGCTGTCCCGGGGTGGGTCCATCACCGTTCAGGTCCGAGGTTCGCCGGCGGGAGATGGTCCGGAGACGGAAGATTTGGAGGCGTTCGCCTTTTCGGATTCGAGCGGTGGCGCCGCTGACGGAACCTTCGAATCCACGGCTGATGACCAAAGAATCACCTTGGCCAATCTGGTGGCCGCCGATGATTATCGGTTGCACGTCACTTCGACGACCGGCGCCCATCGGTCCGGTTATTTCACGGCTGAGGGAACCCTCAATGGTGATGTCGCCGCCGCCGTGCCCCTGACGGTACGGGCGGGCAGGGATCTGCCGCTCTCCCTGACCCTGCAAAAGGGCCGCAACATCCATGGCACCCTTTACGGATTGACCGACGGAACCACGGCGCTGATCCGCATCTGGTCGAAAACGACCGGCGAAAACCGGCTCATCACCCTCACCGGCAATGGGGAGGCATTGCCCTATCATCTGAACGGCCTGACCCCTGGTGATGATTACCGGCTTTGTGTCGAAGCGGACGGCTTGACCGGTGGTTGTTACAGCCGCTTCGCACCCATGGAAAACAGCTACGACCGGGCCAGCCGGCTCGATCTGTCCCAGGCCGACCGGACCGGTATCGATCTGCTGTTGACAGAAGGCCGTTCGATTTCCGGCATGGTCTACTGGGCCTCCGTATCCGGTGTCGAAGTGACGGTGGAAGTCGAGTCGGAAACCACCAGTTTCCGATCCAAAACAGTCGTGGAAAAACACTGCCACTATCGGCTGGATGGTCTCCCGGAGGGACCGGACTATGTGGTGACCCTTCGCGCACCGGGTTATCCGAGCCAACCGGCCAAAACGGTCGATCTTTCCCTTGTCGATGCCGAAGGGGTCCATTTCATCCTGCCCGGCGGTGGGCGCATCGAAGGCGATGCGACTGGTTTGGAGCCGCGGGAGGGGATAACCATCGTCATCGTTTCAGCGGAAGCCGGTGTCACCCGGAAAGCCGGATTTACCGCCGATGACAACGGTTCCTTACACTATCTGTTGGCCGCTCTGCCCGCTGCCACGGATTATCGGGTCAGGCTGACCACCAATCGGGAAACACTTGAATATGACACGGAATCGATGGACGGCGGCGGTGTGGTGGTTGCCGATGACGAGGTGGTGTCCGGCATCGATTTCAATCTGGAGTCCGGCCGATGAAAGGCTTTGATCATTCCATTGCCATGGTTCGAAACGGTTTTTTCTCCCGGGTCGGTAACGACCGGTTCCGGCTCGTTCAATTGATGGTATTGCTGCTGATCGGCACGCCGCTTCATGCCGGTCCACTTGAACGGACATCGGCGGCCAATCGGGCCCTGGTCTGGTTGGAATCGCACCAAAACGAGGATGGGAGTTGGGGCGCCGATCCCGCGATCCGACCGGTTCAT
>CAYFNE010000031.1:0-48267 GCA_964344355.1 uncultured Magnetococcales bacterium | reverse complement strand
TGGGTTTTGTTCCCAGCGAGACCGGGTTAGGTCATTACGATACACGACCGATTTTCGCGAACAGTATCGTCTGATCCACAATCTCAGCCATCCACATATCGCCATCACCCGTGATTTGATCAATGATCCGCATCATAAAAAACATTACCTGGTGTTGGAATATGTAGCGGGGGAAAATCTCGGCCTTTTCCGCCGGAAACAACCCAGGCGCCGGGTGGCGGTGGTGGATGCCATCGACATTTGCCGGCAACTGGCCAAGGCGATCGATTATGCCCATGGCGAACAGGTGTTACACCGGGACATCAAACCGGAAAATGTCATCGTCACCCCTTCCGACAAGGTTAAACTGATCGATTTTGGTTTGGCGGTGGAGATCCGTACCACGGTTTTACGCCGCAGCCATTTAAAAACAGTGGACCTTCTGCAGGGCACCCGTCCCTACATGGCTCCGGAACTGCTCCGGGGCCATCAGCCCGACCATACCGTCGATATATACGCCCTCGGTATTCTGTTTTATGAGTTGGTGGCCGGTCATCTGCCGTTCGTATCGGACGACCTGGAAATCCTCAAGGCTTCAGTCTGCCAAGAAACAGCGGCCCCCTTGCCGGGCGTTCTAAGTGATCAACAGTATGCCGTACTGTTACGGGCCCTGGCCAAAGAGCCACGGGACCGTTTTCAAACGGCTTGTTCGTTTATTGATGAGATGGCAGCGGCCAAAACCGAACGGTTGTTGGTCAAGAGATTCACTAATAATCCATGGGTTGTTGCCACAAGTCTGATCATTGGCATGGCTGCTGGAGTTAAGACATTCATACCCGTCGAGAAATTCAACTCACCTAACGAAAAAATACGGGTGAATGTCAAAACGGTTGAACCCTTTCAGCTGATAAAAAAACCAAATCCAATCTTGGAAAAATTGGAAAGCTCCTCCAACAATGCCCAGAAAACCGGCAAGACCAGTATCGTCGCTGAAAGAAAAAAAGAAACAACCTTCACTAACGAACAGAGCAACCAGACGCCCGCACCATCCCAGCCGGTCACTGATTCAACATCTGAAACACCGCGCAAACCATCCATCGAACCCGGATCGACAACGGCACATCTCGAACCAGCAACACCGAAACCACCCATCGAGCCCAATCCCGAAAAACCGGTGTTGACGGCCACCAACAACCACTCCCAACCGACCGGTAATCCATCCACCCCCGCGCCCGAACCCAAACCAAATCCGAAGCCGGCAAAAAAACCGATCCTCACAAAAGAGGATGCCGCTGCCGCCCTCAAGGATTTGAAGGAGTTTTCAGAAGAGGATAAAGAGAAAATTGATCGAAACTGGAAGAATGACTTGCTTTTTCTCAACAATCTCAAAACCATTTCCCCGGAAGGCGCGCGAGTTCTGGCTGCCTGGAAGGGAGAAAGGCTCTATCTCAACGGTTTGACGACCATCACCCCGGAAGTAGCAGGAGTGCTGGCTGCCTATAAGGGAAAAAGGCTCTATCTCAACGGTTTGATGACCATCACCCCAGAAGTAGCAGTTGCGCTGGTTGCCTTTAAGGGAGGAAGACTTTCTCTCGACGGTCTGACGGCCCTCACCCCGGAAGTAGCGGTCGCATTGTCTGCCTGGAAGGGAAGAGGGCTCTCTCTCGACGGTTTGATGACCCTCCCCCCGGAAGTAGCAGGAGTGCTGGCTGCCTATAAGGGAGCATGGCTCTCTCTCAATGGTTTAAAAACGTTCTCTCTCAAATCAATCCAAGCACTGACAGCTTGGCAGGGTTATTTACTTTTGCTTCAGGATTTGAAAAAACTCCCACCAGCCGTCGCCAAATCCCTGGCCGAATGGAAAAAGGCAAAATTAGGTAGAAGGATTCACCTTCCCGATCACCTGAAAGACCGACTCAAATTTTCCCCCTGAAAAAAAACACCCCCACGACAAACACCCACCCCAAAAAAACCCCACCAGCCGCCCCATCCTGGCCAAAAACCGATGAAAAAAGCTCATTTCCAAACGGTTTTCGTGCTTTCCCGCCTTTCGCTGCTGAAATTTCCATCCCTTTGAAGAATCTCCCCCTTCGGCTACCCTGATCCCATCGATCCTCACTTCCAGCCGGGGGGTTCATATCATGCCGGGAATCTCGCTCCTCCTTCGCTCTTTCCACCTGTTCCTTTTCATCGCTTTTTTCTGGGGGGTGGCCGCCACGCCGCTTCAGGCCGTTGCCATGGAAGCGGAAAGCGGCGGTGTCATCGTTCCGAAACAACCGTTGAAAATCGTCAGCGCCGTGGAACGGACCCTGGATGGACGGCCGGCGTTGGCGTTGGTGTTCAATCATCCGCTGGATGGCAAACGCCGCTATGATGATTTCATCGAGGTCGCGGTTTGGAACAAGAAGAAAAAAACGGTTGAAAAATCGCTGTCCGGGGCCTGGGTGTTGGGGAAAAATCGGCACACCCTGCTGTTCGCCGGCATCGAGCCCAAAACCACCTATCGATTGCGGGTGGTGACCGGGTTGACGGCGGCGGCGGGAGAGGTGCTCACCGAACCGTTCAGCGTCGATATCAAAACCCGCGCCCTGGAGCCGGCCTTCGGTTTCGCCAGCCGCGGTTCGGTGTTGCCGGCCCGGTTGACCGGCGGGTTGCCGATCATCACCGTCAACGTGCCCGAAGTCGATATTCAATTTTTGCGGGTGCGGCCGGAAAAACTGGGGCCGTTCATCAAAAAATTTCACTGGACCGGCGGCGGTCTGCACTGGGATACGGCCCTGGATCCCATGCACGTGTTCACCGAAAGCGTCCATATGGACCGCTTTCAAACCCATGGCGCCGCCAACACCCGCACCATTACCCACATCCCGGTGGAGACCATCGCGCCGTTGCGAAAACCGGGGCTGTATGTGGCCATCCTCAGCCGTCCCAACCGCTTCGGCAAGTTCAAGACCAGCCATTTTTATGTCAGCGATCTCGGTCTGCACCTGCGCCGTTATCAAAACGGCTCCGGGGCCATGGACCTGTTCGTCAACTCCCTGGCCGACGGCAAGGCCATGGACGGCGTGACGGTGGAGATCATCGACGCCAAGGGGCTGTTGCTGGAAAAGGGGACCACCGATGCCGGCGGCCATCTGCGCTTGCACCGGACCGGCAAAACGGACCGTCTGCTCCTCGCCCGCAAAGGACCGCATCTCTCCATCCTGCCGTTCCGCGAACCGGCCCTGGACCTGTCGGAGTTTCCGATCACCGGTCCCGAACAGCATGCCCGCGAGGTGTTCATCTACGGTCCCCGGGACCTCTACCGGCCGGGAGAGACGGTGACATCGGCCTTTTTGCTGCGTGACGGTGATGGCCGGTCGGTGACGGCGCAACCGTTGACGGTGTGGATGCGCCGGCCCAGCGGTCGGGTGATGACCCGGAAACTGTTGCAACCGGGGGAGATCGGTTTTTATCAATGGCAGGTGGCGCTGCCCGAGGACGCCCCCACCGGCAAATGGTGGATCGAGGCGCGGTTGGATCCCGGCTCCAAACGGCCCATCGGCCGTTTTCCCTTCCATGTCGAGGCCTTTTTGCCGGAACGGATGAAATTGACGCCCCGTTCTGAACAAAAACGGTTGCAACCGGGGGAACCTTTCCGGATTGAACTGGAAGGGGCCTATCTCTACGGGGCGCCGGCGGCGGGCAACCGGTTGAAAGCGGTGATGAATCTCACCCGGCAACCCCACCCCCTGCCGGCGTTGAAGGAATTTTTTTTCGGCGACATGGACGATCCCCTGAAACCGCAACGGCGGCCGGTCCATGATGGTCCGCTGGATGCCAAAGGTTTCTTGAACCTGTCGTTGATGCCGTTGAAACAACGGCCCCGTTCGCCGTTGTCGGTGCGGGTCAGTGCCAGCCTGTTCGAAACCGGCGGCCGTCCGGTCACCCGGTCCATCGAACGGACCCTGTGGCCCGATGACACCCTGGTCGGCGTGCGGCCGCTGTTCGGCAGCGACGATGCCCCCGGCGATTCGACCGTTCAATTTGAAATCATCAAGGTCGACGTCGACGGCAACCGACAAACCGTCACCGCGGTGGATGCCCTGCAGGCCACCGTCATCCGCGAGGAGCGGGACTATTTTTGGAGTTTTAACGAACCCCGGGGTTGGCACCAGGAGTATGCCGATGCCCACTATCCGATCGCCAACCAAATGGTGACCCTGGCCGACGGTCAACGAACTCTATTGGATGTCGAAGTAACCCATGGCGCCTATCGTCTGGAAATACGGGATCCGCAAACCGGCCTGAAAACCCTCTATCGATTTTATGCCGGTTGGAATGGTCGTGATCGCGACGCCAGCGGTCACGCCCGTCCGGACCGGGTCAATTTGAGTCTCGACAAAAAATGGTATCGCTCCGGCGAGAGCGCCCGTTTGACCATCAAACCGCCCCATGCCGGACCGGCGATCATCCTGGTGGAAGGGGAACGACCGTTGTGGCGAAAACGGATCGATCTGCCCGCCGCCGGGGGTGAAGTGACCATCCCTCTACAAAAAGAGTGGCGCCGGCACGATCTGTACATCAGCGCCGTGGTGTTGCGCACCGGCGATGCCGGCGATCTCATCACCCCCAACCGCGCCCTGGGTTTGATCCATCTGCCCCTGGACCGGAATGAACGACAACTGCCGGTGACCCTGGAGGTCCCGGAGCGGATCGAGCCCAACCGACCCTTGCCGGTCAAGGTGCATCTGCCAGGAGGTACAGGTAAAAAAATTCGGGTAACGGTGGCGGCGGTGGATGTGGGCATTCTCAACATCACCGGTTATGAAACACCGGACGCCTTCAACCATTTTTTTCGCAAACGACGCTATGGCGTCGAAATTCGCGATCTGTACGGCAAGGTCATCGAAAATTTGGCCGGCAAACGGGCCGGTATGCGCTACGGCGGCGATGCGGCGACCAAAAGCCGTGGCAAACGACCACATGGCACGGTGCAAACCGTGGCCCTGTTCAGCGGTCCGGTGACGGTGGATGAACGGGGTATCGCCGAAGTCTCCCTGCCGTTGCCCGATTTCAACGGCGCCCTGCGGGTGATGGCCCTGGCCTTCGATGAACACCGTTTCGGCAACGCCGAGGAGGAGATCATCGTCGCCGCGCCGTTGATCGTGCAGATGGCCGCCCCCCGGTTTCTGGCCGCCGGCGACCGTTCCCGGTTGACCCTGGACCTGACCAACGCCAGCGATGGCGAGCAAAAGCTGGACCTGTCCCTGACCGTGACACCCCCCCTGGCCCTGGAGCCGGTCTCGCGGTCGCTCACCCTGAAAAAAAATGAAAAAACCACCCTGCACTTTCCCCTGGGGGCGCAAAACCGGTTCGGCACCGGCCACATTCGCCTGACCGTGGCCGGGGATGGCGTCGACCGGGAAAAAACCTGGCCGTTGGCGGTACGCCCCGCCTATCCCAATGAACGGCGGGTACACCGGTTCCAACTGACCTCCCCTTCCCTGCCCATGACCCTGCCGACCCAATCGCTGGCCGGGTTGCTGCCCGCCACCACTGAAGTGGAACTGCGGGTTTCATCGACGCCGCCGATCAATTTCAAACGGGCGGTCGAGGGGTTGTTGACCTATCCCTACGGCTGCCTGGAACAGACGGTGAGCCGCGCCATGCCGCTGTTGCATCTGGATGAACGACGAGCGACCGCCCTGGGTTTGACCGAAAAAGTCGATCAAGCGGAACGGGTGCGGCGTCTCGACAAGGTGTTCAACCGTCTGGTGGGCATGCAGCGGGCCGGCGGGGGATTCGGTCTCTGGCGCGCCCAGGATGCGGAAGAGCCGTGGTTGAGCGCCTATGCGGTGGACTTTTTGCTGGATGCCCGGGATTCAACCCTGGCCGCGCATTTGAACCTGCCGGAGGAGATGTTGCAAAAGGCCCTGAAACATCTGCACAAACGGTTGCGGGGCCGGCAGGGGTTCAAGAACGATGTCGGCCAACAACATGCGGTGTTCGCCGCCGAGGCCTATGCCGCCTATGTGTTGGCGCGGGTGGGCCGGGCGCCTTTGGGTACCCTGCGCATTCTCCATGACAAACATCGCCGGCAGGCCCGTTCCGGTCTGCCCCTGGTCCATCTGGGACTGGCCCTGCATCTGCAGGGGGATCAACGGCGCGGCGATACCGCCCTGGCCGAAGGGGTGGCCATGGAGCGCGCCGAGGGCATTTATCTGGATGATTACGGTTCCGAGGTCCGGGACACGGCGGCGATCATCGCCCTGCTGGCCCGTCATGAAAAGACCGTTCCGGGGGCCGATCAACTGATTTTCCGCCTGGACCGGGCGTTGAGTGGCCGCACCTGGTGGAGCACCCAGGAACGGTTCGCGTTGTTCACCGTCGGTGAATCCTTGGCCGGCGGCGGAAAAAAATGGCGGGCCATCCTGACGATCGGCGATCACGGTCCGGTCCGCCATGCCGTCGAGGACGATCTGACCCTCCGTTTCACCCCGGAGACCCTGACGCAAGGGATCACCCTGGCCAGCGAAGGGGCGAAAAGACTGTTCGGCAGCATCGAGACCACCGGCGCCGGCGTGGAACCGCCAGCGGTCAAACGGGATCTCATCGAGGTGGCGAGAACCATTCACACCATGGACGGCAAGGCGGTGGGCAATCGACCGTTGAAGGTTGGCGAGCTGTTGTTGGTCCATCTGCGGGTGAAGAGTGGCACCTTCATCGAACACGGCCTGGTGGTGGACCTGGTGCCGGCGGGTCTGGAGATTGAAAATTTGAACCTCAGCCAGGGGGAGACCCTGGCCAATGTCACCATCGCCGGCACCCGTCCGGCCCGGGCCATGGCCATGCACGCCATCCGCCATGTGGCCTTTCTCGATGACCGGTTCGCCGCCGCCGTGGTGTTGCGGCGCAAACAGCCGGTGGATCTGTTCTATCTGGTACGGGTGGTCAGCCCGGGAACCTTTCAAACCCCACCCCCCCTGGCCGAGGACATGTACCGCCCGGACCGTTACGGGGTCGGTCCGGTCCCCGGACCGACGTTGGTGGTGGAATGAACTCGACCTCGAACCCGGCCACGGGTCGGGTTCGAGGGTTGGATGAGGGGGTCGAGATCACGTGGTCCGTGGTAGGTCAATCGGCCACCCCGGTGGATTTTCCGGTTATCAACCCATTGAAATCATGAAAAAAATAAAATTTTTAAAACTTTTCTCACCATCCCGCTTGACATCCATTGGCGTACAACTTAAACTGTTTTTCGCCAAACTCAGGATCGACGATAAACCAACCAATGGAGACCCGAACCATGAACAACCTGAACAACAACGGCAACAACAACGCCAACCTGAACAACAACGGCAACAACAACGCCAACCTGAACAACAACGGCAACGGCAACAACAACCCCTTCTGAACCGCGAAGGCGGTCCCGTGTGTGGTGACGGCCGGTACTCCGGCCATCACCACACAGCCGGAAAAGCCCGCTTCACTCTTTTCGAAGCGGGCTTTTTTGACGTGTTTCCCACATATCCACCATTGTTTCAAATCGAATTTTATAATCCGATAACACTACTTCCGTTGTTGCCAACACCGGCGTATTTCCCCCTTTTCCCCGGATAATGCCAATCGGGCCACGGGGCAATGCAGCGGGTTACCGGGTCCGCGAACGGTCGTTCAAACCAGCCGCCGGATCGATCACCAGAACCAGTTCATGGGATTGAATCCGCCACCGGGCCAGTCATCGTAGCCCCACCCCCCCCAGCCGGGATAGCCGCCCCAGTAGCCGGGATAGCCGCCCCAGTAGCCGGGATAATAGCCCCCGTAATAACCGGGATAGCCGCCCCAGTAGCCGGGATAATAGCTCCCGTAATAACCGGGATAGCCGCCCCAGTAGCCGGGATAGCCACCCCACCACCCGTCACTGGTGGCGGGGGTGAGCAGGGCGCCGGCGCCCAGAATGGCTGCCACTGTCAGAGTCCGCAATCCGCTTTTCATGTCGACCTCCTCTTTTTATACATGGTCGGGCCAAAAGGATTCCGTCACCCGATCCGCGGAAAACAGCACCCGGAACCGGGTGTGAAAACATCCTGCCGAATGGCGTTGATATCGTCGTGCGGAGGACATGTCCGTCTCATCATCGGAAAGACCAGGGGGTTTATTCGTTTAGAATGAAATGCTGAAAAACGGTTCCCGCCATCGGCCGGATTTTTCGGGTTTGTGCCGATCCCGGCCTTTGGTGCGACGGGCCGGCATGGTGACGGGTTCCCGGTGTTCCGGCCATCGCCCACGTCCCATTTGGCGGTGATGGCCGGTCATCGCCGGGAAATGGGCCCCCCGGATCTGAAAGCGACCCGCAACGGTTGCTATTCAGCCGGGATGTCCTCAGTATGGTTCCAAAAAGTTGACATTTGTCCGTTGTTTGATTGACTCGTCAATGGCCGGATGGCCTTTCGAACGGGCGTACCAGGGGATGAACGTGGATACCGAGGCGATCCAGGACATTGAAATCCAGCTGTTGATCGAGGCGTTGCGGCTCCGGTACGGCTACGATTTCCGCGACTATGCCGACGCTTCCCTGAAACGCCGCATCCTGCGCTGCCTGTCGGTGTGCGATTTCAAACATGTTTCGGAGATCATCCCACGGTTGTTGCACGAAGGGTGGTTTCTCAACCGGCTCATCCATGAACTGTCGGTCACCGTCACGGAGATGTTCCGCAATCCATCGACCTACAAAACCCTGGTGGAACGGGTGTTCCCGGTGTTGAAAACCTATCCCTTTTTCAATGTCTGGCATGCCGGATGCGCCACCGGCGAAGAGGTCTACTCCCTGGCCATCCTTTTGAAAGAGGCGGGCCTTTACGATCGCAGCCGCATCTATGCCACCGACCTGAACCCGGAGGCGATCCGCCGGGCCAAGGAGGGCATCTACTCCCTGGACCGGCTGCAGATCGGCCGGGAAAATTATCGGCTCGCCGGCGGGGGCAATGATTTTTCAACCTGGTGCCATGCGGGTTATGATTTGATCCGCATGGATTCGACGCTGCGCGAAAACATGGTGTTCGCCACCCACAATCTCGCCACCGATGGGGTGTTCGCTGAAGTGCATTTGATTCTTTGTCGAAATGTATTGATCTACTTTGAAAAGGAACTCAAGGAACGATCCCTGGTCCTGTTTCGGGACAGCCTCGTTTCGGGTGGATTTTTATGCCTGGGTAACCAGGAATCATTGCCAATGGCCGAAGTTTCGGACCATTTCGTCGATGTGGTGGCCAATGAACGGCTGTTTCGCAAGCAGGTGTGGGCATCTTGAGAAATACAGGGGATCTCATGGCCAAGATATTGATCGTCGATGACAAGTCATCCAACCGGATCGCCCTGGAAAAGGTTTTACGGTCGGTGCGGGCCGATGTGGTGGCGGCCGAATCGGGACCCGAGGCGTTGACCCTCTGCCTGCAGCAGGATTTCGCCATGGTGCTGCTGGACGTCAACATGCCGGGCATGAACGGTTATGAGGTGGCCAAACGGTTGCATCAGGCGGAAAACACCCGCCATCTGCCGATCCTGTTCGTGACCGCCCTCTATGCCGATACCCGCAACAAGCTCATGGGTTATGATGTCGGGGCGGTGGACTTCATCCAAAAACCGATCGACGACAAAATCGTGTTGTCGAAGGTCAACGTGTTCCTGGAGCTGTACAACCGGCGCCGGGAGGTGGAAATTCTCAATAGCCACCTGGAACAACGGGTGATGGAGGAGGTGGAGAAAAACCGCAAGAAGGACCTGTTGTTGATGCAACAGTCGCGGTTGGCGGCCATGGGTGAAATGATCGGCAACATCGCCCACCAGTGGCGTCAGCCCATCAATGCCCTGAACCTGATCCTGGCCAATATTCAGAGCGCCCACGAATGCCAGGAGTTGAGCGATGATTTTCTGGATGAAAAGGTGGAAAACGGGCAACAGATCATCCTGAAAATGTCCGCCACCATCGATGATTTCCGCAACTTTTTTCGCCCCGACAAGAAAAAAACCCGGTTCGATCTGGAGTCCGTCGTCTACGACGCCCTGTCCCTGGTCGAGGCCGGTTTGAAGTCCCACCATATCGCCGTCCGGTTCGATCCGCCGGAAACCCCCGTCCACGCCGTCGGTTACGCCAATGAATATTCCCAGGTGGTCCTGCTGGTCCTGACCAATGCCAAGGATGCCATCACCCAGAGCATGCCCCGGTCCGGCGGGAAAATTTTCATCGAGTTGGTCAATGAGGATGATCAGGTCCGGCTTTCGGTGCGGGACAATGGCGGCGGTATCGATGAATCGATCCTCGACCGTATTTTCGATCCCTATTTCACCACCAAAAACAACCAGCAGGGCACCGGCATCGGTCTGTACATGGCCAAAATGATCATCGAAGAGCACATGGGCGGCACGATTTCCGCCGTCAATGTCGATGGCGGGGCGGCGTTCCACGTTTCCATCCCCCTGAACCTCGACACCGAACCGGTCATCCCCTCCCCGCCCCTTTCCGGGGATCGGCCTTCACCAACGTCAGCAGGGCCACCTCCCCCGGGCAGTTGAAACGCCACGGCGGCACCGAAACACCGGCGCCACGGCTGGTATAGCCGAGCATGCCCTCAAAACGCCATGGACCGGCGGCCAGGTGCCGAAAGGGTTTGGACAGGTGGGTGACGATCGGTCGGCCGCCGGGCAGGCAGATCTGACCGCCGTGGCTGTGACCGCACAGGTAGAGTGAAAAACCGGCCCGGGCCGCCACATCGGCGATCTCCGGTGAGTGGACCAGGGCGATCCGGAACGGTTCGGCCATCCGGTCATCGAACGGTTTCTCCATCAGGGCGGTTTCAGCCATGGGCGTGCGAAACCGGTGGACATCATCCAGCCCGGTCAGGTAAATGGCGTCGCGTTCCCGCCGCAGGGAGACCGTTTCATCGATCAACAGGCGCACACCCCGTTTTTCCAGATGCGGGACCAGGTCGGCGCTGTCATTGTTGCCCAGGACCATCATCAACCCCTCGCTGGAACGAATCGATTTCCACAACCGGTCCAGGGCCGCCAGGGTGCTCTGGAACCGGACATGATGGCTACGGATGCAGCGGTGGCTCAGGTCCCCGGTGATGATGGCCAGATCGACCGGTTGATCGACGATCAACGAGCGGATGGCGGTCTCCAGACCCGGCAGGGTGCCGAAATGGAGGTCCGACAGATGGAGAATACGAAATCCGTCAAAGGCGGCCGGCAGGTTCGGCAACAGCAGGGGTTGCCGGGTCAACCGCGGAGTGAGGGCATTGCGCATGCCGCGGCGGCCCAGCCTGTTCCGCAACCATCCCGGCGAGGCCGATTCGTTGTCATGGTCCATTCGACGCCGGCGCCAAAAATCGAGACGGACGTTTCGGGACAGCCCGTGCAACCAGTTTTGCAAACCGTGAATGAATCTTACATCGTCGGAAGCGGCCCGTTGCGACCAATACCGTTCCCGATCGAGTCGTTTTTCGGCCCAGACGCGGCGTCGGGAGAGGGTATTGGTCAAGGCGATGACTTCTGCCGACCGCCTCCCGAAACAATCGGGATCGACGGCCGGAATCGAGGGGAAAAGCCGATCAAGCCGTAGAACAACGTCGGAACGGGGTCAGTTCACCTCTTCGCCGGGGATATACATTCCCCGTCTTTTCATGGCCTCGATGGTCAGATCGACCACATCCTGTGGTTCCAGATGGTCGGTACAGATCGACATGTCATAGTAGGAGCGTTCGTTGGGAAATTTTTTGAAGATCTCCTTGACGAACTTGACCCGGTCCTTGTTGTGTTTGAGGACCATTTTTTTCGCCTGTCCGAGATCCACATTGTGACGCGCCGAGATGCGTCGGGCACATACCTCCAGCGATCCCGACACGTTCAGGCGGAAAACACGCGGATTGTGTGACAGGATCAAGTGGGAACCACGGCCGAGGATGATGCCGCCGACTTCGGAGATGGCGGTTACCGCCTTGACCAGCAACCGGTAATATTCCGATCTGGAAAATCCCCCGGCCAGGAAGGAGTAGACCCAATCATCGATGGTGTTGACGAATCTTTCGTCCAGTTTTTTCATCAAATGTTTATTGACCTTGGCCTCATCGATGATGTCGTCGATCAGGTTGCTGTCGAAATGATCGACGGTCAGTTGGTCCGCCAACAGTCTGGAGATGGTCTCCCCCATGGCGCCATAGGTGCGGGAGACGGTGACCACCGGACATCTTTTGTCGGCATGACAGGCCTTTTCCCGCTCGGCGGTGAAGAACGTCGATTGGATCAATCCTTTGATGACTTTGATATTCTTGGGCATATCCTGATCATTCCCCTCTTTTGGTGCAGCCGGGTTTTCAAGAACGTTTCAGCAGTTCCGTCACCAGTTTTTCGATACCGGTCCCGGCCTCGCCGATGCTGGCCGCGCACATGTAGGCCGCCGTGCTGAGGACATTGTTCTCTTCATCGACGACGACGGCATCGGCGCCGCTCTCCTGATGACGGTTGCCCATGGCCTCGATGGCCTGGATGGTGCCGCTGTCGTTACCGATGGTCAGGGTGATGCCCCGATTGGCGAAAATCCTGGAGACCACCGCCGGTGAGATGCAGATGGCGCCGATGGGTTTTTTCGCCCGGTGCAGCTCCTGAACCAGCTGCGCCAACTGCTCGTTGACGGTGGCGTCCGGTCCATCGAAGGCCACCGTGGAGAGATTTTTCGCGGCGCCGAAACCGCCGGGCAGGATCAAACCGTC
Organism: uncultured Magnetococcales bacterium; assembly: GCA_964344355.1. Lineage (GTDB taxonomy): Bacteria > Pseudomonadota > Magnetococcia > Magnetococcales > CAYFNE01 > CAYFNE01. The sequence continues at coordinate 35,539 of CAYFNE010000031.1, read as the reverse complement.
CAGTTCATCGGCCTTGACGGTGACCAGGTCGCGAATGTTGCCGCGGACGATACGGGCCGATTCCACCAGGACGTTGCGGGTTTCCCGGCTCTCTTCGCCGGTCAAATGGTTGATGACATGGTGTTGATCGATATTCGGCGCCATGGCCACGATCTCCGCCCCGGCCCGATCGAGAAAATAGAGCGTCAGGGTCGCTTCATGAATTTCAGCGCCATCGTAGACCCCACAACCCGACATCACCACACCGATTCGCTTGCCCGCCATCGCATCACCCCCGATTTGTCGTGTTCATCCGGCGCCGGTGAGCCGCACCGGGGCCGGTCGGTATAAAATACCGATGGATTTCACTGGAGATTCTTGTTTGGAATCCCGAAAAAATTGTGAAACTTTTTGCCGGTTTTGATCCTGTTTTCCGCAAAATACCGGTCGGTGTAGTCATGGTTGAAACCATCCTTGATGGCTTTGAAGATCACCCAGATCAAAAAGGCGATGGGAATCAAATTCAATATTTCCATGTTTCAGCTCCCTGTTTTCCATTCACCCGATGGTTCATCCGTCGAGCGAAAAAGGTTTCCCAGCCCCTATAAATAAAACGCTCCCGGTCACGAATGCAACCGGGAGCGTTTTTTTCACTGCCAAAAAAGGGGGAATTCAGGCGGGTTGGACGGGTTTCATCGGCCTTTTTCCGCCCTCGATCCTTCGGGAAATCACATGCCCATGCCGCCCATGCCGCCCATGCCGCCCATACCGCCGTCACCGGCGGCGACCGGGGCTTCCGGTTTGGGGATTTCCGCCACCATGGCCTCGGTGGTGATCATCAGGCTGGCCACGGAAGCGGCCGATTGCAGGGCGTTGCGCACCACTTTGGCGGGATCGATGACCCCGCGGCTGACCAGGTTGGTGTAGTCGCCCTGGGCGGCGTCATAGCCGAAATTGGCGCTGTTGTTCTCCAAAATCCTGTTGACCACCACCGAACCCTCGGCGCCGGCATTTTCGGAGATGACCCGCACCGGTTCTTCCATGGCGCGGCGGACGATGTTGATGCCCACCTTCTGGTCGTCGTTGGGGGCTTTGAGCTTGTCCAGGGATTTGCGGGCCCGCAGCAGGGCGACGCCGCCACCGGGAACGATGCCCTCTTCAACCGCCGCCCGGGTGGCGTGCAGGGCGTCCTCGACGCGATCCTTGCGCTCCTTCACCTCCACCTCGGTGCCACCGCCGACCTTGATGACGGCGACGCCACCGGCCAGCTTGGCCAGGCGTTCCTGGAGTTTTTCCTTGTCATAGTCGGAGGTGGTCTCTTCGATCTGGGCGCGGATCTGGCTGACCCGGCCTTTGATCTGCTCGGCATCACCGGCGCCATCGACGATGGTGGTATCCTCCTTGCCGATGATGACCGATTTGGCGGTACCCAACATGTCGATGGTGGCATTTTCCAGTTTGACGCCGACATCCTCGGAGATCACCGTGCCGCCGGTGAGGATGGCCAGGTCCTCCTGCATGGCCTTGCGGCGGTCACCGAAACCCGGGGCCTTGACGGCGCAGACCTTCAAACCGCCCCGCAGCTTGTTGACCACCAGGGTGGCCAGGGCTTCGCCCTCGACATCTTCGGAGATGATGAGCAGCGGTCGGGAGGATTGTACGACGCTCTCCAGGATCGGCAGGATCTGTTGCAGATTGCTGACCTTTTTTTCCACCAGCAGGATGTAGGGCTCTTCCATCTCCACCAGCATCTTGTCGGGATTGGTGACGAAATAGGGGGAGAGATAGCCGCGGTCGAACTGCATCCCCTCCACCACCTCCAGGGTGGTCTCCAGGCCCTTGGCCTCCTCGACGGTGATGACCCCCTCCTTGCCGACCTTGTCCATGGCCTCGGCGATCATGGTGCCCACTTCGGTGTCGCTGTTGGAGGAGATGGTGCCCACCTGGGAGATCTCCTCGGAGCTGGTGACCTCCTTGGCACTCTTTTTCAGGGCCGCGACCACGGCCTCGACGGCGGTGTCGATGCCCCGCTTGAGGTCCATGGGATTCATGCCGGCGGCGACGGCTTTCATGCCTTCACGGGTGATGGATTGCGCCAGGACCGTGGCGGTGGTGGTCCCGTCGCCGGCTTCATCGGAGGTTTTGGAGGCGACCTCCTTGACCATCTGCGCGCCCATGTTTTCAAACTTGTCTTCCAGCTCGATCTCCTTGGCGACGCTGACGCCATCCTTGGTGACGCGGGGGGCGCCCCAGGATTTGTCCAACACGACGTTGCGGCCTTTGGGACCCAGGGTCACCTTGACCGCGTTGGCGAGAATGTTGACACCGACCATCATCCTGCTGCGGGCATCTTCACTGAACTTGACTTCTTTTGCCGACATGACTGTTTTACCTTTTCAAATGGATTTTTTCCGTTGAGACGAGTGGTGGTCCTACTTGAGGATGCCCATGATGTCGCTCTCCCGCATGATCAGGAGTTCTTCGCCATCGATTTTGACCTCGGTTCCGCCATATTTGGAAAACAGTACCCGGTCGCCCACCTTGACGTCCATGGCGCGGACCTTGCCATCATCGCCAACGGCCCCTTTACCCACGGCCAGAATTTCACCTTGGATCGGTTTTTCCTTGGCGGTATCGGGAATGATGATGCCGGAAGCCGTTTTTTCATCTTCCTCGGTCCGCTTGACAACAACCCGGTCGTGAAGGGGACGAAACTTGATTTTCATTGTCACTGGTGTCTTCCTCGCAAAATAAAATTGGATATGGTGATTTTTGCTTGCTACATCTGAAAAAATCGGATGAGGGGAGCGGTGCGGGTTCAAATGGGTTGCCGAAAGCGAATGGGGCGCCCACCGTTGGCACTCTCCCGCTGTGAGTGCTAATGTAGGCATCCTTTTTCCCATGTCAAGGCCATTTTAGCCGGATCTTTCAGTTTTTAATGATTTTCTTTTGAATGGACCTTGATCCGCCCCAGTTTCTTTAATCACCCGGGCGGCGCCTGGTGACCGCCGGCCCGGGGGATCTTTGTCGTCTTCCCGCGTTTTGGCGGTCTTCATCCCGGTCATCAACCGGGACAGGGTTGGATTCCGGTGAGGATGGGAGGCCGTCCTTCCCGGGAAGGACGGCCATTGGATTCAGCTTTCGGCGAGGGCGGTGGCCACCAGGTCGGTGACCGGGCCCCAGGTCGGGGTGGTGGCCGTGAGCCGCTTTTCAAGGTGGCGGGCGAAATAGAGGGCGTTGTAGGCCGCCCCCGGGCCGCCCTTTTCGAGGGCGGCGCGGGCCTTGGTCCCCTGGGCCACCGTTTCGCGGGAAACCTCGGCCACGTCCTGCCAATAGGCGAGGGCCTCCAAACGGTTGTGAAAGGTGGGCGGCATGTTGCGGGCCGCCTCCAGATTGTCGACCGACTGGCCGCGGCCACCGAAGGTCATCGGCCAACCCGTCACCGGCCAGCCAACGGCCCGTTCGATCGCCTCGTCGAGATGTTTCAACAGTTCATCCGTCTTCATCGTTCCCTTCTCCCTCATCCCAAACCCATGCCCATGTCGATGTAGCCGGTGGGACAGATTTCGGCGCATATGTGGCAGCCCACGCATTTTTCATAATAGGTGAACATCACCTGGCCCTCGGGATTGCCCCGAAAACGGGTGATGGCATCCTGCGGGCAGTAGAGCATGCACTGGTTGCATTCGAAACAGATGCCGCAGCTCATGCAGCGGCCCGATTCCGCCTGCGCCGCCTGCGCCGCCAGTGGATTGAGCGTTTCGCCCCAATCCCCCTTCACCCGTTCCGGATGACGAAAGGTGCGTTTGGCGTTGGGGGTGGGCGGGAAAAAGTCCGACTTGAGTTTCGCATATTTCACCACGTCGGGCCGTTCCCGGCGCGGCAGGGGTTGGCCCCGCATCACTAGGTCCATCGATTCCGCCGCCTGCCGGCCCTGGCCCACCGCCGTGGTCAGCAGGGCGATGCGTACCCCGTCGCCGCCGCCGAACACATTGTCCATTCCCTGGATGCGCATGTGCGGGTCCACCTGCAGGAACGGGCCGCCACCGGTGGCCGGCTCCAGGCCGCTCATGTCGGTGGTCTGGCCGATGGCCGCCACCAGCATGTCCGCCTCCAGGGTGAATTCGGTTCCGGATTCGGGTCGATAGCGGAAAAAAGGCACCGCATGGTTCCATCCCTCCTCCCCTTTTTCCTTGCGCACCATGCGGATGCAGCGCACCCCGGTCATGTTGCCGGAGTCGTCGCGCCGCACCGCCACCACACCGGTGGCATAGCGCATTTCCGTGCCCTCACCCTCGGCTTCCTCAAACTCGAAGTCGGAACATTTCATCTCCCGACGCGAGACCCCGGAGAGCAACACCGCCTCGGAACCGAGCCGCAGGGCGAGGCGCGCCGCATCCATGGCCACATCGCCATCGCCGATCACCACCACCCGTTTGCCGGTGGTCATCGACTCCCCCTCCAGTTCAAAGGCGCGCAGATAGTCGATGGCGTTGGTGACCCCGGTTCCATCGGCCCCGGGGATGGGCATATCGCGTCCCTTTTGGGCGCCGACGCCGAGAAAGACCGTGTCATACCGTTCGCGCAACTGGTCCAGGGTGACATCCCGGCCCAGCCGGATGCCGGTCTTGACGGTGATGCCGAGATCGAGAATGCGCTGAATTTCCGCATCCAGGGCCTCGCGGCCGACCCGGTAACGCATGATGCCGTAGCGCATCATGCCGCCGAGCAGGTCATCGCGCTCATAGAGGGTCACCGCATGGCCGCGCCGGGCCAGATGGTAGGCGCAGGAGAGACCCGCCGGTCCCGAGCCCACCACCGCCGCCCGTTTTCCGCTTCGCGTCGCCGGTTTTTCAAAGGCGAGACCGTGTTTCAGGGCATATTCGCCGATGGCGTGTTCGACGGCATTGATGGCGACGGTCTCATCCCGGTATTGGCGGTTGCAGGCATCCTGACAGGGGGCGGGACAGACCCGGCCCATGACCGCCGGGAAGGGGTTGGTGCGGGTGAGGCGGTAAAAGGCCGCCGCCCAGGGATCCGCCGTCTTCCAGGTGCCGCGCAACACGTTGTGATAGCCGCGGATGTCCTCGCCCGCCGGACAGCCGTTGCTGCAGGGGGGCAGCCGTTCCACATAGGTGGGACATTTGCCGCTGTGGTCGCCGTAAGCGACGATGCGTTCGAGACCGGTCTCGACGCCATAGTCGCCGTATTGCCATTCGGTGGCCGATTTGTGATACGGATTGGTGTCGGTCATCTGCCGGCTCCTTGTCTAAAAGCGGACGTGGGCGGATTGATTCAACGACACCCGGGCGTGCCGGTAGTTGTCGATCATGTATTTGTCGAAGGGCAGTCCGGCCTCCTTGTAGAACCGTTTCCAGCCGATGCGATCGATCCATTCACCGAGACGCTCCCAGTCGCGACCGCCGGCCTTGTAGGCCGAGAGAATTTGCCGTACCACCCGGGTCACCTCCGGCCAACGCGGCGGATTGTTGGGCAAACCGTGGCAGACCAGTTTCATGTTGGTGGGTTTGGAGCGGGCATTGGAATTTTTGCCACCGACCCAGATGGCCAGTTTGGAGTGGTCCGGATGGTTGATCTCCATGGCCGGACAGGCCCCGAAACAGGCACCGCAATAGATGCATTTTTCCTCCACCACCATCAGCGAGGGTTTGCCGTTGACGGTGGTGGGCCGGATGGCGGCGACGGGACAGCGGGCGACGGTGCTGGGCATCTCGCAGACATCCTTGAGAATGTCATGGTTGATGCGCGGCGGCCGGGTGTGTTGCACCACCACGGCGATGTCGGCCTGGCCGCCGCAGTTGATTTCGCAGCAGGAGGTGGAGAGGCGAACGCGATTGGGCATCTCCTCCTTGACGAAATCGTCATACAGGGCGTCCATCATGCTCTTGACCACCCCCGAGGCATCGGTGGCGGGAATGTCGCAATGAAGCCAGCCCTGGGTGTGGGCGACCGCGCTCACAGAATTGCCGGTGCCGCCGACCGGATGGCCGATGGCCTCCAGATCGGCGATCAACGACGCGACCTTGGTTTCATCGGGCGTGGAAAATTCAACGTTGTTGCGGATGGTCCAGCGCAGATGGCCATCGGCATATTTGTCCGCCAGGTCACAGAGACGGCGAACGATGTCGATGGTTACCTGCCGGTGGGTACCGGCACGGACGGTATAGAGCACGTCGCCGCTTTCGGCCACATGTTTCAGGACGCCGGGGCGGGGACGTTCATGATATTTCCATTGGCCATAGTTTTTGGCGCTGACCGGATGCAGGGAGCCGCGAAAATCCTTGGGACCGCTCTCGACGGTCTGATAGGTTCTATTTTGAGCCATGATGATTCTCTCTTTTTGAATGGGTCATCGCGGTCAAGCCGCTTCGGGGGAGGAAATGGCCGGGACGTGATCGTGACTGGCCTTGAAAAAGGGGTTGTCCCGGGGATGGGCCACCATGTCGAGGTTGGCCTCCAGACCGGTGGCTTCCAAAAATTCCTGAATGCCCACCCGTTCGATGGTCTCGCCGATGCGCTCATGGTCGAGACCGTTTTCCGACCACCAGTCGATCATGCGGTCGACCACATCGATGAATGCGTCGATGTCCTCCTGGTTCTCCATCTTCATGAAGGGGATCATCATGGAGCCGAGCATGTTGCCCACCTTCAAATGACCCTTGCCCCCCACCAGCAGGGAGATGCCGCGTTCCCGTCCGGGCGACAGCGCCTCGGGCATGACGTTGATGCAGTGCATGCAGCGCACGCAGTCGGCATTGTCGATGACCATCCGCCCGCCCTCCAGGGTGATCGCCTTGGTGGGACAGAGGGCGACGACGTTGTTGACCACATAGTCCAACCCCTTGCGGTCGATGAACCGTTCGACTGCCGCCTCGTCCATCCGGATGTCATCCTTCCAGGTGCCGATCACCGCATAGTCGGCCCGTTGAATGGCGTTCATGCAGTCATTGGGGCAGCCGGAAAACTTGAACTTGGCCTTGTAGGGAAGCTGGGGCCGGTGGACCAGATCGGTAAAATAGGAGAGCACCTGCTGGTGCATGCCCAGGGAATCATAACAGGCGTGTTCACAGCGGGCCGGACCGACGCAGGAGGCGCCGGTGCGGACGGTGGCCCCGGCCCCGCCCAGGTCCCAGCCTTCCCGGTTGAGTTCATCGAAGCACTCCTGAACCCGGTCCTGGGTGATGCCCTGAAGTTGCAGATTGCCGGTCTGGCCATGCATGGAAATCATGCCGGAGCCATGTTTTTCCCAGATATCCAATAATTTGCGCAGATCCTTGGTATTGTAATGCAGGCCCGGGGCCGGTTGAATGCGCATGGTGTGAAATTCCGCCGCCTCGGGAAACTTGTCGGCGATCATCGAATAACGGCTGATTACCCCGGCCCCATAACCGTGGACGCCGACCACGCCCCCTTTCCAGTAACCCATGCGGGTTTCGTAGGAATAGTTGAGCTGGTCGAGGGCGCCCCGGGCCATGGTGTTGCCGGTGCGCTCGATCAACTCCTTGAATCCGGTGATGAAACTGGGCCAGGGACCCTCTTCCAAAGATTCCAGCATCGGCGTCGGATTGAGTTTCGTCCCCTTTTTTTCGGACGGTTCGGACATGTTGGTTCTCCTGATGGACGTAAAAATATTTTTGTTTTTTGACTGCGGGTGGGTTCGTTCAACCGGTCACGAAGGGGGCATATTCCCGATCGACCGACTGAATGTGGCTTTGCAGCCAATGGTTGAAATAGACCGCCACCTCGCCGGCAACCACGCCCTTTTCCCGGTCATCGGTGGCATGATTGAACCGTTTGCGGTACCGGCGCATGTCGTCGCAAATTTTGTCGTGGCCCTTTCGATGCGCCTTCAGGTCCGGATAGCCGTTTTGGCGCATCAGTTTTTCCTCGAAGCGAAAATGGCTGCGGGCGTAGCCGCGCAGTTGCAAAAACGCCTTTTCGACGCCATAGACCGCCTGTCCCTGGTTGATGGCCCGCACCAGGGCATTGAAGATCAGGAACAGCCGTTTATGTTGTTCGTCGATTTCGTCATGGCCAATGGTGTAGGCATCGGTCCAGACGAACTCCTGGAACAGGGGGCGTGGCGGCGCGCCGCCGACCGGAATGCCGATGCCGCGCCGGGCGGGGGCGGGCAGAAAGGGACCATACCGTTGATCCTCGCCCTTGATGTGCTCCTGCAGCCAGCGACCGAGAAAATTGGCAATCTCCCCGGCCTGGAGCCGTTTGGCGTTTCCCTTGGCGTTGCGAAACTCCTTCTGCCGCTTTTTCAACTCGGCATTGATGGTCTCGTGTTTTTTCCGGTGTGATTCCAGATGGGGAAAGCCCACCTTTTTCATCAGACGCTCTTCGCTGCGGAAGTGGTTTTTCACATATCCCAGGAGCTGGGTGAAGACGGTATCCATCTCGGCCACGGCCAGGCGCCCATCCCGATCCAGCTCTTCCGCCAGACGGTTGAATATGGCGAACAGCCGTTGATGTTGCAGATCCATATCGGGGTCGCCGACCCGGTATTGGTCCGACCATTCGATTTTTTCCATGCGTGTCTCCCTCTCTGCCTTTTTCGTTAAACGCTGGCGCGCCCCAGTGGACGCATTGTCATTCACCGCTCCCGGAGAATTGAACATGAGGACGGTTCCATGGCCTCGTCCGTCCGTAGACACCCCGCCCCACCGGGATGCGCCCATCCCGGCGATTGTCCGGCGAGCGCCCCCCCCTGAACCGGAACGGGTCGGAGGAGTGGTTGGAAAAACGCAACGGTGATGGCGGAAAGCCAAATGGTGAAGATCAGGTGGCACGGATACATGATGGCCGACCTCGTTCGAGTGTTGGGGGGTGAAGTTGGTCCTTGTCAACACAAAAACATTTTTGTTCTTATCTTGTCAAGAACATTTTTATATTTTAATATGGTGATATTCAGACGGGTCAATTCCACTGCCGACGCGTCCTCGCCCGGGGTTGGAAGGAAACGGGTCCCTTGCCGGGATTTCGGATCGGTGGAACCATGAGGAGGAAACGGAATGAATACCGCTTCAGCCGGACCGCCCGGCGGTTCGAGTACCAGGCGGCGCAAAGCGCCGTTGAAACGTTTCAAACCCTGTTTTATCTGCAAAAAGGTCGAGGGGTTCACCTGGACTTGCGGCTGCGGTTTCGCGGTTTGCACCCCCTGTCTGGACGAGGCCCGGCGGATCGGCGTCATCGGCGACAGCCATCGGAGTTGGATCTGTCCCGACTGTGACCGGGAAAACCTGTTTGCCAAGGGGTGATCGGGGGGGGGGAGCTGCCGTTACGGGTTCAACCGTTTCGGGATTCCGTCGGATCCGGCTCTACGAACGGATCGATTTCGTGGCGCAGGCGGCCGGCGGCGATTTTTGACAGGGAAACGGTGAGGTGGATGTGGGCCCCGTGTTCGCGCCGATTCAATACCCGTCCTTCCTGACAGAGGCGGGCCAGGAGCCGGCCTTCGCTGACCGGCAGTTTCAGGTGCAGGGACCGGTTGTCCCGGGTGGCGTGGGTTTCCAGCGTTGCCAGCAGCCGGTCCAGGGCGGCGCCGCTTTTGGCGGAGATGACCAGGGTATCCGGACGATCGTCGAGGCGGGCGATGATGCCGCTGTCGGCCGGTAGCCGGTCCACCTTGTTGAACAGGGTCAGGAGCGGTTTTTGATCGGCGCCCAGTTCGGTCAACACCTCATGGACCGCCCGTTCCTGGTCGGCCCACTCCGGGTCGGAGAGATCGACGACGTGCAACAGCAGATCGGCGGCCAACACCTCTTCCAGGGTGGCGCGGAAGGCGGCCACCAGCTGGTGGGGCAGGTCGCGGATGAAACCGACGGTATCGCCGAGGATGATCCGTTCGCCGCCGGGCAGGTCCACCAGGCGCAGGGTGGGATCGAGGGTGGCGAACAGCCGGTCGGCGGCCTCCACTTCGGCGGTGGTCAAGCGGTTGAACAGGGTCGACTTGCCGGCGTTGGTATAACCGACCAGGGCGACACTGTAAAACGGGACGTCGCGCCGCGCCCGGCGATGCAGGGAGCGGGTGCGTTGCACCTGGTTCAAACTTTTTTTCAAACTTTGAATGCGGTCGCGGATCAAACGGCGGTCCACCTCGATCTGCGCCTCGCCGGGACCGCCGCGCAATCCCACCCCGCCGCGCTGCCGTTCCAGATGGGTCCAGGAACGCACCAGGCGCGATTGTTGGTAGAGCAGGGAGGCCAGGGCCACTTGCAGGGTACCTTCCCGGGTACGGGCGCGGGCGGCGAATATTTCCAGGATCAGACCGGTGCGGTCCACCACCTTGGCCTTCAGGGTCCGTTCCAGGTTGCGTTGTTGTACCGGCGTCAGGGCGTTGTTGAACACCACCACGTCGATCTCCCGGTCGCTGACGATTTCCGTCAACCGTTCCAGGGCGCCCTTGCCGAGATAGGTGGCCGGTAAAATTTTCGCCAGGCCCGGCAGGTGGTTTTCGAGCACCAGCAGTCCGGCGCTGCGGGCCAGATGGTTCAGCTCCGCCAACAACCGCTCGGCCCGTTCCCGATCCTCGCCGCGGCGGACCACCTGCACCGACAACGCCCGATCGGGGGGAATGGCGGTGGATCGGGGGGTTTTATCGCCTTTCATGCCTTGAACCGTGTTTCGTCAATTTTTGTTCCCTGTTCGGTTCCACCGCTCATACGGCTCGTGGGTGGTATCATCAACCCATCCCACCATCCCAAAAAAAAGGGCCGCACGGGCCCCTTTTTTCAACGGATCATCCGGTCGTTGCCGATCAATCATTCCGTCACATTGTGTCCGGGACAGCAGTCAACGACGCTTTTGGCGACCCGCTCCTTGAATTTTTTGAAATTTTCCGCGAAACGTTCGGCCAGGTAGCCGGCCTTTTCATCATAGGCTTCGGGATTTTTCCAGGTGCTTCTGGGATTCAACCGCTCCTCCGGGATGCCGGGAATCGCCAGGGGCACGTCGAGGCCGAAAAAGGGTTCCCGGCGGGTGGCCACCTCATTGAGGGAACCGTCGAGGATGTGATCGATGATGTTGCGGGTTTCGCGGATGGGCATGCGGTAGCCCTCGCCATGGGGACCGCCGGTCCAGCCGGTGTTGACCAGCCAGCAGTGGGCGCCGGTCTTTTGTAGTTTTTCCCCCAGCATTTCGGCATAGACCACCGGGTCCTGGACCATGAACGGTTCCCCGAAACAGGCGGAAAAGGTGGCCTGGGGATCGGTCAGGCCCCGCTCGGTGCCGGCCAGTTTGGCGGTGTAGCCGGAGAGGAAATGATACATGGCCTGATCATTGGTGAGACGCGCCACCGGCGGCAGGACGCCGAATGCATCGGCGGTGAGCATGATGACATGGAGCGGATGTCCACCCTGCCCGTCCGGTTGGATGTTGGCCAGCGCGGTCAGGGGATAACCGGCGCGGGTGTTTTCAGTCAATGTCTTGTCGGCCAGATTGGTGCGGCGGCTGACCTCATCGATGATGACATTTTCCAGGATGGTGCCGAATTTTTGCGTACACTCCCAGATCTCCCGTTCGGCCTTGGCCGAGAGGTTGATCACCTTGGCGTAACAGCCCCCTTCGAAATTGAAGACGCCACGATCCGACCAGCCGTGTTCATCGTCACCGATCATGCGCCGGCGCGGATCGGTGGAGAGACTGGTCTTGCCGGTGCCGGAGAGACCGAAGAAAACGGCCACATCCCCCACATCGCCGACATTGGCGCTACAGTGCATCGGCAGCACCCCCTCGCCGGGCAGGAGGTGGTTCATGACTGAAAAAATCGATTTTTTGATCTCACCGGCATAACCGGTACCCCCGATCAAAATTTCCCGTTTGCCCAGATGGACCATGATGAACGCCTCCGAACGGGTGCCGTCCAGTTCCGGGTCCGCCTTGAATTCGGGAACGCAGATCACCGTGTAATCGGGATGTTCGATGGGTGGATCGAAGGTGCGGGGATGAATGAACAGGCTGCGGGCGAACAGGGATTGCCAGGCCCACAGGGTGCAGACCCGCACCCGGCGCTGGTGAACGGGGTCGGCGCCGACCCGGCACTCCTGGACGAACAGTTCCCGGTTTTGCAAAAAACCGAACAGGCGTCCCCGCAGTTTGAAATATTTTTCTTCGTCGATCGGTTTGTTCACCTTGCCCCAGGCCACCCGCTCCCGGGAGGTGGGCTCATCGACGATAAACTTGTCGTTGGCGGAACGGCCCGTATAAACCCCGGTTTCCACGACCAGGGCACCCCCATAGGCGATGCGTCCCTCCTTGCGGCGCACGACGTGTTCATAGATTTCGGAGGCCGGGTGATCCAGATGAATGGCACCGAGGCCCTTCAAACCTTCATCGGCGAGCTGTTGGCGAACGACTTCGGTTCGTTTCCTACGGGTTTCGATCGAGTTCATTCCAGGTTCCCTTGGCACGGGTTGTCACAAAAAACAGTCAATCATGCCATATCAACCCGATCGTTTGCCAGCCATTCTTTTTGATCAGCGTTTTTTTCGGGACGGAAGATATCTTATCGGATTCAATGGTTTAATCCGTTTTCGCAACTCGAAGTGCAATCGTGGCGTCGCCGCCCCGCCCGATTTGCCCACCTTGGCGATGATTTCGCCGGCCCGTACCGATTGTCCGCGCTGAACCAAAATTTTACTGTTATGGGCATAGGCGCTCATGAAGGAGCCGCCGTGGCGCAACAGGATCAAGTTGCCATAACCCGGCAGGGCGTCATCGGCATAGGCCACCACACCGGCGGCGGCGGCCCGAACCGGTTCGCCGGCCTGGCCGGCGATGTCGATGCCGTTGTTGCGCCGCGCCCCTTTGCGGCCGAAGGCGCGGAGAATTTTGCCTTCGATGGGCCAGAGCCACCGTTTCGGGGCCCTGGCCTTGAGTACCCAGGTGTTTTTGGACCGTTTCCACCGGGCCTTTTTGTTCCTGGCCGGAGCGGGTGTCGGCAGGGCGGTGCGGACCGGTCGTTCAACCACCGGTGGCGGTGGTGGTGGCACCGGTTTTTGAACCATTCGTTGCGGGGGAGCGGGTGTCGAAGCCGGCGGCGCCACGGTGAACGAGGTCCTTTTTTTGCCGACCGGCAGTACCGGAACCGGTTTGCGGACCCGCAACCCCTGCCCGACGAACAGTTGATCCGGTCGGCGCAGATTGTTCCAACGGGCCAACTGTTCGGGGTCCAGGCCGTGGACCACGGCGATGGCCCAGAGGGTATCCCCGGGTTGTACGGTGTAGACGTTGGTGCGGGTGGGGCTGATGCGTCGTTTTTCCGGCTCCAGGCCCCAGGCCAGGGGAGGACCGCTGGCGATGCGCACCGGCGCCGGACGGCTGTTGGATTGGGCGATGCAGCCGGACAGGAACAGGATCGAAACAACCACGAACAGGCGTGGCAAGATTGGAAAAATTTTATTCACAACAAGTACTTGACCAATACGAATGCGGCAATGACCATGACCATGAGCGTGGCGGTCAGCAGTTCCAGGTGTTTTTCAACCAACGACCGCAACCACACCCCACCCCACATGAGCAACCCCGCCACCAGGAAAAACCGCGCCCCGCGGGAGAGGAAGGAGATCAACAGGAAGATGAGAAAATTGGATCCCAATGCCCCGGCGGTGATGGTGAACAGTTTATAGGGGATGGGTGAAAATCCGGCGATGCCGACGATCCAGACATCATACTGCCTGAACAGCTCGGACAGGGTTTCATACCGCTCCGTGGCGCCGTAAAAACGGATGATCGGTTCGCCGATCCATTGAAAAAACTGCCAGCCGATAAAATAACCGAAGGCCCCGCCCAGGGCCGATCCCAGGGTGCAGACCAGGGCCAGTTTCAAGCCGCGGCCCGGGGTCGCCAGGACCATGGGGATCAACAGCAGGTCCGGTGGAATGGGAAAAAAGGACGATTCCGCGAAGGAGATGAGAAACAGCGCCGGCACCGCTTGCGGCGAACCGGCCCACTTCATGGTCCAATCGTAAAGGCGGCGGATCATGAGACCCCCTCACGCCAGCCCTGCTCCCCCACCAGGGGAACGAAACGGCAGGTTTCCAACACCTCACGGTTGACGGTCTCTTCATCCTTGCGGGTCAGGCGAATCATGTTTTGGCTCTCCTTGTCCCCTTCCGGTATCAACATGGAACCGCCGAAGGCCAGTTGACCGGTCAGGTTTTCCGGAACCACCGGGGTACCGGCGGTGACCAGGATGCGGTCGAAGCGGCGATTCTCGGGCCAACCCAGGGTGCCATCACCGATGCGGTAGACGACATTGTGAAATCCCAACCGCCGCAAACGGCGTCGGGCGGTCTCCGCCAGGGCCGACAACCGTTCGACGGTGAACACCTTGCGGCACAATCCCGACAGGACGGAGGTTTGATAACCGGAACCGGTGCCGATTTCCAGGACCTCTTCGTCACCGGTCAAGCCCAGGGCCTCGGTCATGCGGGCGACGGTGTAGGGTTGCGAGAGGGTTTGGCCATCGCCGATGGGCAGGGTGGCGTCGCCGTAGGCCTCCCAGGCCAGGGCCTCATCCACGAACAGGTGCCGTGGCACGCTGCCCATGACCGTCAACACCCGGTTGTCGTGGATGCCCTGATTGACGAGCAATTCCCGCACCATCTTTTTTCGGGCCCGCGAGGCCTGTCCCCGTTCCATGGCGATCATGAATGGTCCCGATACCGTTTTTCATCGTTGAACCGATGACGAAGGACCCACCCGGTTCCGGACGGTACGGGCGGGTGTCCGGAGAACGGGGATTTTTCCTCCGTCAGGAGAATGCAAGCGTAAGACACCGCTTTTTGGCGGATGTCAAAATTGCCGAATCGGGATGTTTGCACCGGCTGTCCTCTTTTTTCAGTCAATTGTTAACCGATTTGAACAGGGTTATACCGACCCGCATCGATTTTTTAGCCAATGAATCCGCGTGTTCCTCCCCACCGATCAGCGGTCGAAATCATCGCCATCTTCACTGCGGGTGGTGTCGCCGGGTGAATTAAAGCAAATTTCATGCCTGACTTTCACAAAGGGTGATTCGCGCCGATTTCGGGGGGCGTTATCAAAAACGGGTCGGATCAATGGAAAGGATCGGCAGGGAATAACCAGCGATGTGCAAACCCCTGTTCAAATTGATCAAAGAGTGGTAATATCACCGCTATCAACTTGTTTTTTTTAGTTGTTTCTTACCGAAAGCCCTCTCATGCGCTATGACACGACCCTCAAAGAGATTTTCAATGCCCTGCCACAAACCTTGCTGAAATTGCTGGTGGGACAGGAGGGTGTGGAGTTGTTGACCATCGAGTTCCCGGCAGTGAAAAAACGGTTACCGGATTTGGTTGTACGTTTGGCGAATGGATCCCTTTTTCATCTGGAGTTGCAAAGCGATCCGGAAATGATGTCGTGGCGGATGTTGGAGTATTATGTCCTGATCCGAGGACTCCATCCCGTTGTTCCACTGAAGCAAATGGTGTTATATGTTGGTCCTGTCAAATCAAGGCCTTTACCGATAATCGAGGAAACAGACCTTACTTTTCGCTATACTGTCCGGGATATTCAAGACATCGACTGTCGGCACATGCTGGACAGTTCGTTGTTGGAGGAAAATCTGCTGGCCATCCTCTGCCGGATGGTTGATGAACGGAACACCATACGTCAGGTGTTGACCCGTATTGGTACCCTGCCGGCCAAGGCTGGTGCCGATGCCCTGGAAAAATTGATGGTTCTGGCTGGCCTGCGTAAACTTGAAACGGTTATCATACAGGAGATCGATGAAATGGCCATTTCCGTGGATGTGATGGAAAATGCCTTTTTACGGGATATTTTTGGAAAAGGGGAAGAAAATGGTCGGCAGAAAGAGGCCGTTCATGTATTTCGTCGTTTGCTGAAAAAAAAGTTTCCAACCTCCTTCCAAACCGATCGGGTGGAAAGGAAACTGGCCGGCGCTTCCTTGGAAGATATCGAAAAATGGACCGATCGAATCCTGGATGTTGGGACTTTTGATGATGTGTTTGAAAACTGACAAAATCTTTCCATCCAGCGGAGGCATTGGATGCTGTTCATCGATCGTCTGACCCGGGCCGTGGAGGCGAAAAACAGTCGTGTTCTCGTCGGTTTGGATCCCCACTGGCAGCGGATTCCCCAACCGTTGCGCCAGCAGGCCACGGCCGGGGACCGGGCGGGGATGGCCGAGGTGATGGGGGTGTTTTGCCGCGGGGTGATCGAGGCGGTGGCGGAGGTGGCGGTGGCGGTGAAACCGCAGGTGGCCTTTTTCGAACGGTTGGGACCACCCGGATTGGCGGTCCTGGAACAGGTGACCGCCTTCGCCCATCAGCATGATCTACTGGTGATCAGCGATGCCAAACGCGGTGACATCGGCAGCACCGCCCGTGCCTATGTCGATTATCACATCGGGGAGGTGATGGTGGAGGGTCACAAGATGCCTTCCCTGGCCGCCGACGCCATGACCGTCAATCCCTACATGGGGGCCGATACCCTGCAACCGTTCCTGGACGCGGTGGAATCGTTGGAGAAAGGGTTGTTCATCCTCGCCAAGACCTCCAATCCCGGTTCCGGCGATCTCCAGGATCGATCCCTGCTCCTCGATCAACGGTCGGTTCCCCTCTACCAGGCGGTAACGGAGATGGTCGATGGTTCTGGTCGTCCGTTCCGGGGTGAACGGGGTTATGGATCGGTGGGCATCGTCGTCGGCGCCACCCATCGACAGCAGGCGGAACGGTTGCGACAGCGGTTTCCGCATCTTTTTTTCCTCATTCCCGGTTATGGCGCCCAGGGGGCCACGGCCGGGGATATCGCCCATTGTTTCGATGCCGACGGTCATGGCGCCATCGTCAACGCCTCGCGCAGCATTTTGTTCGCTCATGACAGCGGTGAACAGGCCCATTTCGGCGTTGAAAACTGGCGGGAAGCGAGCCGGGCGGCGGCGCTGGCGATGCAACGGGATTTGAATGCAGCCATCAACGGTCGCTCATCCTGAAAAAACGGACGGAACCGGGGAGAACGGGTTCATCCACCCTTGGCCCGTCTGCCGGGGGGCAGGTGGCGGAGCAGGAGGGTGGTCAGTTCGGTCTTGTCGATGGGTTTGACCAGATAGTCGTCAAAACCACTGGCTAGGCAACGTTCCCGTTCCCCCTTCATGGCGTTGGCGGTGACGGCGACGATCGGCAGGTGGTTTTTTTCATCATCCGCCCGTTTTTCCCGGTCCCGAAAGGCCCGGGCGGCGGTCACGCCATCCATCACCGGCATTTGAATATCCATCAAAACCAGATCGAACCGGCTGTCGTTCAACGCGTTCAGGGCTTCCTGGCCGTTGTTGGCGATGATCACCCTGATGCCCAGGTTGCTCAAAACGATCTGCAGCAGGCGTTGGTTGACGATATTGTCCTCGACCACCAATACCTGGGTCTTGCCGGAAAAGGCGATTTTTTTGGTTTTTGGCTCTTTCAACACCGGGGCGGTGATCTCCGCCACCGGTTCCAGGGGCAGGGTCAGCTCAAAGGTGCTGCCCTCCCCCACCCCGCTCTCCAGGTTGATGTCCCCGTTCATGAGGGTGGTCAGTTTTTTACAGATGGCCAACCCCAGGCCGCTGCCGCCGAAACGGCGGGTGGTCGAGGTATCGGCCTGGGTGAAGGGTTGAAAAATGGTCTGTTGAACCGTTTCATCGATGCCGATGCCGGTATCCCTGACCACGAAACCGACCCAGGTGACATCGTCACGCCGGGTGGCATTCATGGAAAAAAGAATTTCCCCCGACTCGGTGAATTTGACGGCATTACTGAGCAGATTGATCAAAATCTGCAGGATGCGATGGCGGTCGCCGCGAACGAAACGGGGGACGTTTTTTCCGATGCGGGTGCGAAACCGGATGGCCTTTTTCACCGCCAGTTCACCGAACAGGTCCCGCAGTTCGTTACGGATTTCCCGCAGATCGAAATCGATTTCGTCCAGGGCCAGCTCACCGGATTCCACCTTGGACAGATCCAGCACGTCGTTGATGGTCCGCAACAGGATTTCCCCGGATTTTTTGATCATCTCCACGTAAAACAGTTTTTTGCTCGACAGCCGTTTTTCCATCAACAACTCCGCCATGCCCATGATGCCGTTCAGGGGTGTGCGCACCTCGTGGCTGATGGTGGCGAGAAAATCGGACTTGGCGCGGTTGGCCGCCTCGGCCGCCTCTTTGGCCGCCTTGAGTTCCTGCTCCCCCAGTTTTCTCTGGATCAGGCCGGCCAGGGTATCGGCGATGGTGGACATGAACTCCCGTTCCTCGGCAATATCCTGATGATCACTGGGCACGAAGGCGTTCAACACCCCCAACAGTTGGTGGTCGAACAAAATGGGAATGCAATAGTGGGCATGATCATCGACGCCCCGGTAACCGCTTTCGAAATCGCTGCTGCTGTTGGCGAAAATGATCTGCCGTCGTTGCGCCGCCCGTCCACAGAGACATTTTCCCACGGTCACTTCGTGGCACTGGGCGATCAACTGTTCGGACAATCCGACGGCAGCCCGCAGAATCAGGACATCCCGGGTCGGATCCAACAAAAAAATGCTGCCCTTGGATTCAAAGGAGAGCCAGGGCACGGAGAGGATGGTCTCCAGGGCCTTCTGCAGGAGACCGGACAGGGAGAGGGGTTTCAGGGCGATTTTCAGCAGGTTGCTGATGGCGACCTGGAATTGATAGAGCCGTTCGTTGCGCTCTTCGGTGGCGATGCGTTCGCTGATGTCGCGGACGACCGCGGAAAAAAAGATCCCTTCCCCCTCCACCCAGAAGGAGAGGGTGGCTTCGATGGGGAATTCAAAGCCCTTTTTGTGCAATCCATATATTTCGACCGTTTTGCCTTGCAGTTTGGGATTGCGGGTCTCCTTGATGGTCTCCAGGGCCTGCAGATGTTGTTTTTTGTACCGTTCCGGCATGATGTCGGTGACATTTTTTTCGCTGATTTCGGCCATGGTATAGCCAAAAATTTTTTCAGCGCCATGATTCCACAGCAAAATATCACCATCGCCATTGATGGCGATGATTCCGTCCTTGGTCGCCTCGGCAATTTTGATCAACAAATTTTTCACGGGGTGCGCCGTAATCGAGCGGTCGATGTAGCGGATGCGGTCCGCCATCCGGCCCGATGTTCAAAGGGGATCGTTCGACGATGGTATTTCATCGGCTTTCGTCCACGGTTTGAAAACGATGTTGGGATCGCACTGCTGTCAATTTAGCCCATGATCGTGGTAAATCCCAACGATCTTTCTGTTTTTTACCCATTTTTTCCGTCAGGACAGTGCCGGTGAACAAAATCGCCCGCCATTTGCCGCGTTGATGAAAACCATGAATCCATGCGATGGTTGGCAAAGTTCGGCCGGGGCTGGCGACCATCCCCGTTATTTTTGGAATCCATGGAAATATCGATGCACGATCGGAATCGTTCCCCCTCCACGGTCACCGCGCCCATTCGTGTTTTACATGTTTTCGTCACCCTGCCGGTAGGGGGTGCGGAATTCGTTCTGCTGAACACCGTGCAAAATCTGCCCGCCGACCGGTTTCAATCGGTGATCTGCTGCATCCGTGACAAAGGGACGGTGGGGGAGATCCTGGCCGACCGTGGATATCCGCTGTTCGAATTGGGATTGATGCACAAAAAGGGGTGGGACTGGCGCATCGTGCAACGGTTGGCGGCGCTCATGCGTCAACAACGGATCGATCTGGTCCATTGCCATCTTTACCATGCCAATCTGTACGGTCGTCTGGCGGCCCGTCGGGCCGGTGTTCCGGCAATCATCACCCTCCATAATACCCAATCGGAGTTCAACAAGTGGACACGCCGTCTCCCGGGCCGTCTCCTGGCCGGGCGGACCGCTGGTTTCATCGCCATTTCCGAGGCGGTTCGGGATTATATCATCGACAATCTGGGCGCCGCCGTCGCGCCGCGGGTGCATGTTATCGCCAACGGGGTCAACCTGGCCCGTCTTGAATCGACGCTGAGTCGGGAACGGGCCGGCCGGGACCTGGGGCTGGATCCGGCGTTGCCGGTGCTGGGGGCGGTCGGCCGGCTGGCGCGGGTCAAGGGACATCACCATATCCTGGAAGCGATGGCGAACCTGGCGAGCGGGGATCGACCGACACAATTGATCCTGATCGGCACCGGGGAGGAGGAGCCGTCCTTGCGGCGTCTGGCCGAGCGTCTGCACCTGGCCGGACGGGTCCATTTGTTGGGAATGCGGCAGGATGTGGGAGACTTGTTGCGGGCCATGGATCTGTTCATAATGCCCTCCTTGTGGGAAGGGCTCTCCATGGCCATGTTGGAGGCCATGGGCGCCGGTCTGCCGGTGATCGCCAGTGATGTCGGAGCGGCGGCGCGGTTGTTGGATGGGGACCGGTGTGGCCTGCTGGTACCGGCGCAGGATCCCGAGGCGTTGACGGCGGCCATTCGACGGTTGCTCGACCAGCCGGAGCTGGCCCGAAAAATGGGCGATCATGGCCGCCGGCGGGTTCGGGACCATTACAGCGATGTGGAGATGGTCCGGCAGGTGCGTTCGGTTTATGAGGCGGTACGGACCGGGGAGAGGCGATGAACGGACCTGAAGGCGGTCCACGGGTGACACCGTCCTGGAAAAAATGGCCATGAAGCGGCGTTTGAACGTCCTGCGGGTGGTCATCGGTCTCAACCAGGGCGGTGTACAGCAAGGGGTGCTCAATCTGTTCCGGGGTTTGGACGGGGAACGTTTCAATCCCATCGCCTGCGCCATCGAAAACAGCGGCGCCATCGGCGGAGACATTGAAAAGGCCGGGTTCGAAGTGATCACCCTGGGTTATCGGAGCCGGTTTTGGAAAACCGTCGGCGCCCTGGTTGAAGTCATGCGCGATCGTTCGATCGATATCGTTCACGCCTCCAGCTATCATCCCAGCCTGTATGCCCGTATCGCCGGCATTCGGGCGCGGGTGCCGGTCCTGATCAGTCACGAACACAGTGTCTATGGACGCAAACGGTGGCATCGGGTGGGCCTCAACCGGATCCTGGAGCCTTTCACCCAGGGATATGTCGCCGTCAGCCAGGGGGTTTTCGATCATGTGACGGATTGGTACCACTATCCCCCGGACAAGATACATCTCATCCACAATGGTGTCGATGTCGACCGGTTCCGGCCCAAACGATCCAGACCGGCGGCCAAACGACAATTGGGATTGGACCCCGACCGACCGGTGGTCGGCATGATTTCCGGGCTGGAGCAACCAAAGGGACATGCGGTTTTTTTTGAAGCCATCAAAAAGATGCATCATCGGCGGTCGGTTCAATGGTTGGTGGTCGGCACCGGCCGTGATGAACGGGCGATTCAGCATCGGGCCGAGGAGTTGGGCCTGACGGACGTGGTGCATTTTTTGGGTTTGCGCCGGGATGTACCGGAGTTGTTGAACGCTTTCGACATCTACGTATTGCCCACCTTCAAGGAGGGGTTCGCCAACTCGATCCTGGAGGCGATGGCCGCCGGTTGTGGGGTGGTGGTCAGCGATTTTCCATCCAATCTGGAGATGGTCCAACCGGGCATCAACGGCTTGATCACCCCCATGGGCGACGTGGCGCGGTTGGCCGAAGCCCTGGATCTTCTGTTGACCGATGGTGAGCGGTGCCGACAATTGGGAACGGCGGCCCGGGATACCGTTGAAAATCATTTTTCAGTGGGGCGGTTCGCCGAAAAAATCATGATGTTGTATGACGGTTGCTGGCAACATCATCAAAACCGGGCGGTTTCATGAAAATCATCTATACCACGGCCAGCCGCATCGGCGGCGTCGGTCTGGCCAAGGTGGCCCAGCATGCGGTTCACGCCGCCCACCGGGCCGGTTGGCTGGATCGGGCCATCGCCTATGGCAACCGGCAGAAGGCGGTACCGGGCCGTTATATCCGCAAAGTCTGGTTTCAACCGGCAAAAATTTTTTCCTCCCTGCCCTCGCGTTATTATTACAGCATGAAACGCATCTGGCTGGATCGGCGGGCGGCCGCTTATATCCGTCGGCATCCGTGCGATATTTTTCACGGTTGGACCCATGAAAGTTTAAAATCGATCGATGCCGCCCATGAGCATGGCACCCTGGCGTTGGTCGATCGCGGTTATGCCCATCCCCGTCACAGCAAACGGATTTTGGAAGAGGAGTATGAGCTGTACGGCGTACCCCGCTCCCTGGAAAAGACCCCACGCTGGTTGATCCCCTATGATCATCTCCGGCGGGAACAGGAAGAGGCGTTGGCGGAATTCGATGCCGCCGATCATGTATTGGTGCCATCGCAATATTGTTATGACACCTTCGTCGCCGAGGGATTCGATCCGAAAAAACTGATTCTCATTCCCCGGGGTTTCGATCCCGGTCTGTTCCGGCCCGGTCCCAAGCCGGATACAACCTTCCGGGTCATTTTCGTCGGTCTGTTGGCGGTGCGCAAAGGGTTGAAATATTTACTGGAAGCCTGGCAACGGCTGGCCTTGCCCGGGGCGGAACTGATGTTGGTGGGTACCCTGCATGCGGAGTTGAAACCGTTGTTGACCCCCTACCTGAGCCGGGATGACGTCCTCCATGTCCCTTTCACCGACGATCCGGGGGCGCGGATGCGCAGCGCCGACCTGTTCGTTTTCCCCTCTCTGGACGAGGGCAGCGCCAAGGTGACCTATGAGGCCATGGCCTGCGGTTTGCCGGTGGTGGTCACCGCCAATGCCGGTTCGGTGGCCCGGGATGGCCGGGACGGATTCATCGTTCCGCAACGCAGTGTCGAGGCGTTGATGGAAAAAATTTTGTATTTTTATGAAAATCGTGAAGCCGCCGTGGCGATGGGACGGGAGGGGTGCCGTTTCATTCAACGATTTACCTGGGATCGGTATGAAGAGACCCTGACCCAAACCTATCGGCGACTGCATGAGACCCAAAAGGGCCGTTCGGCAGCGACGGGGACGGGCTCAAGCGGATGACTGGATACGCTGCACCGGATAACGGCGATTTTTCCCCGGCGAAACCGGTCCAATCCCGGCTTTGGGTTTTTTTTCTGTTGGTGTTGCTGGGGATCTCCCAGGGTTGTTCGGCGGAACGCCGGGATCGGGATATGGATCTTTTTTTTCGGGAACGGCGTGACGACCTGATGAAATTGCAAACCGGGTTCATGGCGTTGCAGCGACAGAGCGGTATTCGGGGTCTCAATCGGGAGGATGGCAAGGTCTATCTGGCCGGTACCGACAGTTTGTCGATGAAAGAGGCCCGGGAGCGGTTTCCGGCGTTGGCGACCGACATCGAGCGAATTGCCGGGATGGAGACGGCCCTGGGGGTGAGAAACGCCTATCTGTTGGCGGATGGGTCTTTTTGGGTGATCGTCGATGAGACGGACGTGCTGGGGTCCGATTTTGGATTTTTGCACCTCGGCACCAAACCGGTCAGCGTTTATGGCATTCTCAGTGAATCACGACCGTTAGGGGATGCCGGGGGATGGTGGGTGATCAAATTTTGATGGATATACCCCCCCTCCCCCGGCAACGGTGACCATTCACGGCAGGGACATGGCCCGGCTTTCCAGTTCGGTCATGCGTCTGGCCTCCTGTACGGTCAATCGTCCGTGCTCCTGCATGTATTTCAACAGGTCCAGTTCGGAACGGATGATTTTCAACCAGATTTCGCGATTGCGAAAGCCATATTTCAAGAGTTGCTCCAGTTTGGCCAGGCGAAGATTGCTGTGAATGTCTCTCATTTTTTCCCCGAAAATCCCTTTGGGTCCGTTGTTGATGTTTTGTGACGTTCGGTCACCGGTGCCTTGTTCATTTAGCAAACGGCCTGCCAGTTCGCTCTGAATAAAAAACACCGAAATAACAACATGTTGTGAGATTTTTTCAAACCTGGGAGGCAATAATGCATATCGGCAACCGGAAAAAATTACCGCGGCCGGGAGAAGGGGGAAAAAGGGACTTTTTCGTTAATGCGATGTTTGGAAACCATCAAACATGGGATCGTTCGGAGTTGTCGGCGGGGGACGTAACCCCGCCCTACCGTTTGTGACATCAGGATATTGACAATTGGCAACGGTATGATGCCGGAAAACACCTGACGCGGAATTCAACCGAACAGGGGAGATGATTGATTAAAGGATCGTCGATATGGCTACTGTTCCAGACCACAGGCCGTCATCACCTTTTGCCGCACCTGATTCGCCAGCAGGTCGCCATTGAGTTGTTCCGCCACTGGAATGGTGGTCCCGTCGTTGGTGTGAATGACAATGAAATAGTGGAGTGAATTTTTATCGAATCCCCTCATGAGAAAGTCGACCTTTTTTTGCACCCCCGTGACCCGCTGAAGAGGAATCCGCTTTATGAATGGAAAACCGTAGATCGAACGGATTGTAACCAACTCCCTGGCGGTAATGAATGTTTTCAGGCTGTTGCCGATTCTGAACAGATTATAGAAACCGGTCAGGACGGCTACCAGGGCAAAGAGGACGACAAAGATCTTCGGTATGTCCTGTCCATCGGTGAAGGTCGGATATTCGATCAGATACCAGGTGATGGCCGCAAAAAACAGGGAAAAGATTACTCCGGTCAATCGATACCAAATGTAGTGCCACCAAGGGGAGTGGAGGAACAGACCGGCGGTGGTTTGTTTCATTATGAACGATCCGGTAATGATGGATGGCAGTTCGACCGAATCCCTGACTTCGGTTGAATAGGTCTGGATGGCCGATGACCGCAATGGAGAGGGGGTGCGAAAAACGGGAATGGTGAAAATTCTGTTCAAGGTGATCCCGTCCTGATCGGTTTTCAACGTCAACTGCCATTGATGATGGTTTTTCCATTGATAAAAATTATTGGTCGCCTTTCCCGTTGGCGACAGGTTTTCCGGAACGGCAAAACGAAATCGGAGTCGAGTGCCCCTGGGTCCCCATTCGGAGTGAGCCTCTCCCTGGGATTGCCAAACGATTTTACTTTTTGTCTTGCGTTTTTTGCCGGTGCCGATGCTGAAAAAATATTCGCAGGTGAGGGTGACGAAATACCGATGGCTCGGATCATGAGGCGTGGTGACATCAATCCAACCGCCTACATCACCACCCAGGGAACCGGGGAAAGGATCCAGTTTCATGGGTGTAGCCCCGAAATGGCGCCATTCCCGGGTGCTTTTGATGGCGAACAGCACGATGAGCAGGCCAAAGAGGACAGCAAGCAACATCAACCCGCCAATAACCATGGCGGTCTTTTTTTCCATTGACAACACATCTGCAATGACATGAACGCTCCCAACCCAGGTCAAGGTGTTCCATAATATGACAAATGCCCAGTTTGCCAATAACATACCTTTTGAGGAGGAATGTACCACTCCGTTTCGCCATCCCGGGTCGTTCAATTGGGGATCGTTGGAGTTCAAGACATCGTTGGTTCCCATTGGGTTCATGACACCTCCTCCTCATTGGCCGAGAATGTCCTTTGTCGATCGGGCCTGATCAGTCACTCAACTGGGACGTTTCCCCGTCCAACCGTAGTTTCAATCAAGGTGTTTTCAAAAAGTACCCGATAGAGGCTGTTGTTTATTCGTCATCCGTTTCTCGGATGTATCAATCGGTTTCAATAAAATAGTCTCCTCAAAATCGATGCGGCTTTTGACCAGATCAGCCAGTGTTTTCATACACTCCCTGAATTCGGTTTTTTTCAGGCCGGCGCATTCCGACATGATGGCGATCACCCGGGCGCCGATGGATTCATAATGTTCAATCTCCTTTTTCAACGCCTTCAAATCATCTTTGCCGCTTCTTTCCCCGTACAGGTTTATGGTTTCATTCAAGGATTGCAGCTGCTTTTTTTTGATCAACGGATAAAACAGCAACTCTTCGACGAGGAAATGGTTGACGATCAACTGTCTCAGGATCGGAAAAAGTTGTTTGGCCTCCTTGGGCGGCAGGGTGACGACATCCTTCAGGAGTTTTTGGATGATAAAATGATCTGTTTTCAGATTGAATGCAAGTTTTCTAATTTCCATAACCCACTCATCGTATCAGATTTCTCTTGAGTTTTCATCCGGCTTTTCCGCCCGTTCCCCCGGTTCCAGGCGGTTTTCAAACAACCGTTTATAGGCCCGGGCGGTCATCTCTGCCAGGCGTTCTCCCAAAACCCGGCTGATGTTCAAGTTCAATTTGGCATAGATGCCCGGGAAATATTTCATGTTGGCCTGCATTTTCCGGGCGTTGAACACCAATACCTCCATGTCGCTGGTGGCGCGTACATCGGCGGTCCGTCTGGTCTCCATGATAAAGCCGATTTCACCAAAAATTTCCCCCGGTCCCAGGGTGGCCACCACCCGATCCTCTCCCCGGTCATGAAAGGTCACCTCGCAGGTTCCCGAAAGGATCAACGCCATGTTGCGACCGGTGCTGTTCTGCTTGACCAGCAGGTCCCCGGCGACGAACTCGAACAGTTCGGAGATCAGGATGGCCTTGCGGACCTGATAGGGGGTCATATCCCGAAACAGCAGGCTTTTTTCCAGCACCTCCTTTTGTACCTTCAAACCGAGGATCTGGGAGATGCCCACCAACCGCACCCGGGCCATGATGATGGGGGTGATGATCAAATCGGACAACAGGGCGATCAACATGGTGGTGGCGGCCAGGGCGCCGAACTGGGCGATAATGGAAAAATTGGAGAGCAACAGCACCGAAAAACCGACCATCAGGGAAAAGGTGGTGGAGACCACCGGGATCGCCTCCTGAAAAATGGTCCGGCGTACCGCCTCTTCCAGGTTGGGGGTTCGGCGGCAGACTTCGTTGTATTGGGAAAACAGATGGATGGTATCGTCGATGGCGATGCCGATGGCGATCACCGCCAACATGGCCGTGCCGGGATTGATGGAGATGTCCAGCAGGCCCATCAGGCCGAAAATGATGATGATCGGCACCAGGTTGGGCACCAGCGACACCAGGCCACCCTTGATGGAGGTGAACATGATCGACATCAGCACGAAAATGACCGCCAACAACAGGCTCAAGGATTTCAACTGGCCGGTCATCAACTGCTCGGCGGCGGCGTTGATCATCAAATTTTCCCCCACCACCCGGACGCGCAGTCCCGGACCGGCCAGGTTGATCAGATCGAAGCGCAACCGTTTGATGGTGCGGTTGAGGGTGTGGGAGTCATGAACATTATGCCGGACGATGATGTTGGCATGCCGATAATCGGCCGTGACCAGGCTTTTCAGGTCCAGGTCCTTGAGAAACTCCAGATAGCGGTCGATCCGTTTTTGATCATCCGGCACCCGATGATGAATGGCCTCCCCCCGATGATGTTCCCGGTTGGCCAGGGCGATGAAATCGGCCAGGGAGAGGGTCCGGTCGAACAGTCCCAACTGACGCAGATGATTGGAGACCGTCTCCAGTTTCATTAAATTTCCCGGTTCCCGGAACGCCCCTTCCCGGGCTGATTCCAGGGTGACGAAAAAGGTTTTCACCCCGGCCAGATCATCGTGAATCCGTTCGGTCTGACGGATCAATGTCTGCTGTTTCTTGAAATAGGAGATCGGGTCATTCGTCACCCGCAATGAGGCGGCCTGGTGCAAAAAGAATCCGACCAGCAACACGGTGAGGATCAAGACGGTTTTTGGATAATTGAACACGATGTGATTGAACAGGACCGCCAAACGGGGGATCAAACCCCGCTTTTCCCGATCGTGGAACAGGGCGCGGGCGCGGGTGGGACCGAAGTTGGCGAGGATCAACGGCGTGGCGAACAGGGTGGCCAGGCCATTGGCGAGGATGGCGAAGGCGGCGGCATGGGAAAAATCGCGGATCATGCCGATTTCACTGACACTGTTGCTGGCGAAGCCCATGGCGGTGGTCAGGGTGGTCAACAACAACGGCACCCCCATGTGTTTCATCATGAACCGGGTGGCCTTGCGGCGGATGCGATTTTTATCCGGATCCCCCTCCTCGGCGGCGACGTTGTGCAGATAGGCCGAGAGCATGAACGTATCCTCGGTGGAACCGATCACCACCACCAACGAGGGGAGCATCACCGTGAGAATGTTGATGGGAATGTCCAGCCAGCCCATCATGCCGAAGGTCCATACCAGGCTCAACAAGGCGGTGAGCAACGGTATGATGGCGGCGAACAGGCTGCCCAGGAACAGGGTGATGGTCAAAAACAGCAGCAGGGCCGAAGCCGGGGCCAGGGTGATCAAATCCTGGTAAAGAAACCGTTTCAGTTCGGCATTGATGCGTGAGGCGCCAACCTGAAAAATTTCCTGGAACACCTTGCGCGCCGGGGCGATCTTCTCCTCCAGGGCCCGGTGGGCCTTGAGATCGAACTGATCATCATCGGCATCCTCACGCACCGATACCAGCAGGGCGGCGGCATTTTCCTCCGGGGCCAACAACAATCCGGATAACAGGGGATTGCGCAGGGCACTCTCCCGGGCGTCGGCGATACGAACCGGATTGTCCGGAATGGTGGGAAAAACGGCCCGATATTCCAGACGGCCATTGCGGATCCAGATGCCTTTGGCGGTGAACAGGCTTTCCACCCGTTTGACGAAGGGCAGGGTTTCCAGGTCCCGGTGCAGTTGCCGCATGACGCGCAATTTGTCCCGGGTCCAAAAATCGGCATCGCGGATATAGACGACGGTGGTGTTGTCGGAACCGAATATCCGGGTGATGCGCTCATGTTCGGCCTTGTCCGGATCGGTGTCGCTGATCAAACGGCTGAAGCCGGTATCCATGGTCAAACGGGGTAGGCCCATCACCGCCGGCACGGTCAGGATCAACAACAGCAGAAAGGAGAACCAGGGATGGTTGAATCCGAACAGCAAACCCCGTTTGAACATGATGACGAAATCCCCTCGGACGGGTTATCGGAAATCCAAAAGTGGGCCATGGTAACCCGATAATCCCCGGTCTGCACCTTTTCCACATGTTTTCATGCCGAATCCATCCATGAAAATCACTGACCACCGGCAGGGCCGGGGGGGGGGCCAATTTTGCCAACGCATAATCTGGATATATGTCAGGATTATGATATCTTGGGAAAGGATTTTATCGAGCTAAGGAGGCATGGTCATGAAATCGACCGGAGATGCGGAAAAAAAGGGATTCGAATCCCTGCCGGACGAGAGTGGACGATCTGTTTTTTCACCCTTCGGATTGGGTGGAAAACTGTTTTTCTGGTTTCTCCTGGTCGCCCTGCTACCCATGGCCATCAATGACTGGATCAGTCTTCAGGGGGCCAGCAAGCAGGTTCAGCAGACGGTCGACGCACAGTTGACCAACACCCTGACCTTGAAATATCGGCAAATCGAATCTTTTTTCAATCAACATCTGCTCCGTTTGGATTTCGCCTCCAGTACCTCCAAAAACGTCCATTTCATACAAACATTGGGTTCCGAGTTGGAACGAAGCGGGCAAAATGCGGCTGATTTCGTCAAAAGTTATCGTTGGGCGCAGTTGTCGGAAGAGCGTGGTCAGGACCTTCGGGAATTTCGACAAACCTTCGATTATGGCGATCTCTATCTGATCGACAATGATGGCAACATTCTGTTTTCAGCCGGCCAGGGGGCGGAATTGGGTAAAAACCTGCTCAATGGTCCCCACGCTGACAGCCGTTTCGGTCAAACGGTCCGCAAGGCGTATTTGAAGGGAACGCCGTTTTTTTCCGATCTGGAGCTGTTTCCCCCCGCCGGTCCGAAACCGGTTGGTTTTTTGATCCGGGCCATGGTCAATGATTCTGGTGAGCGGGTCGGTCTGTTGGCCTTGCAATTTTCCATGCATGCCATTGAAACGTTGCTCACCGATCGTTTCGGTCTCGGTCGCAGTGGGGAGAGTTATCTGGTGGGAGAGGATGGTTTCATGCGTTCCCAACCCCGCTTTCTCACCCAACCGAATTTTTTGCGACAGGAGGTCGATACCCTGGCGGTTCAAATCTGGTTGGCGAAGGAACGGGAAAAGGAACATCTCCCCCCGAAAATGGGGCAACAGACGAATTTTACCATCCCGGAAGGAATTTGGATCGATTGGAATGATCAACAAATCGGTCATCTTGAAACGCCTTATTTCGATTATCACCGGACCAAGGTATTGGGCTCGTTCATTGCCATCGAATTTCTGGAACGATTGAATGTTCATTGGTTGTTGGTCGCCGAGATCACTGTCCGGGAGGCCTATGCATCCGCTCAAACCATGCAGTGGTGGAGTGCATGGTTGTTTTTGGTCACGGCACTGCTGGTCATGTTGCTGGCCGGTCTGTTCACCCGGCGCATCGTCCAGCCCTTGCGGCAGATCAGCCAGTGGTCCCGGCGGATCGCCCTGGGTCATCTGGAGCAACGGTCGGTTCGGACCGGAAGGGACGAACTGGGTGAACTGAACGACAGTTTTGTCATGATGGTCGCCTCCCTGCGGGACATGAGCCACACCTGTGCGGCCATCGCCCGGGGAGATATCGGCCAGGCGGTGTCGATTCGCAGTTCCAAGGATGATTTGGGCCGATCCATCAATCAGATGCAGGAAAACATGACCCGGGTGGTGCGGCAAACCGAGGCGGTCTCCCGGGGTGATTACACCATCGACATTCAACCCCGCTCCGACCAGGATACCCTGGCCACCGCCCTGCAACGGATGACCCACTCCCTGCGGGAGATGGCCATTCAGCATGATCGGGATGAATGGCTTCAATCGGGACGGATGAAACTGTATGACCAGATGCGGGGGGAACGGGATCCAACCCCCCTGGCGGAACGGATCATCGGTTTCCTGGCAACGTATCTGAATGCACAGGTGGGGGTGTTGCATGTACGGGATTCCGGGGAATCCTTTCACATCATGGGTGGTTATGCCCTCAGCACTACCGATATGCCCCCCTATCGCAACCGCACCGGCGAAGGGTTGGTCGGGCAGGTGATCCGGGACAAAGGTCCGCTGCTCATCCGGGACATTCCCGAGTCCGCTCTCCGCATCCATGGCGGAACGGGTACTTTCCTGCCCCGGCAACTGCTGCTTTATCCGGTGATGCGGCGCAACGAAGTACAGGCGGTGGTGGAGTTGGGTACCCTTGGATCGTTCGACGAGTTGCAGCTCCTGTTTCTCGAACAGGTTTCCGAAGGCGTCGCCATCGCCATTTCAGCGGCCATGGCCCATCTCTATCTGCGGCAGGCCCTGGAACGTTCCCAGCAACAGTCCGAGGAGTTGGAGTCCCAGGGGGAGGAGTTGCAGCAGGCCAACGAGGAGTTGCGGCAACATGCCGATATCCTGCAACAGTCCGAAGAGGAGCTACGCAGCCAGCGGGAAGAGTTGGAGACCATCAACCAGGAGTTGAAAATCCGCAACCGGGAGATGACGGAACGGACCGAAGCCTTGGAATTGGCCCGGGGAGAGATTGAACTCAAGGCCGAACAGCTGGTCCAGGCGAACCGCTACAAGTCGGAATTTTTGGCCAACATGTCCCACGAGTTGCGCACACCGTTGAACAGTCTGCTGATCCTGGCCAAATATTTCGAGGACAACGAAGAAGGCAATTTGAGTGCCGACCAGATCAAATCGGCCAACATCATTCGCCGCAGCGGTGAGGATTTATTGAATTTGATCAATGATATTCTCGATCTGGCCAAGATCGAGGCCGGCAAGATGGTCCTGCACGTCGAGCCGATATCGATCGCCGACCTGGCCGGGGAGGCCCGGGAATTTTTTCAGCACGTGGCCGAGGAAAAAGGGTTGGAGTGGCGGGTGGAAATCGATGCCGGAACGCCCGATCTGGTTGAGAGCGATGCCGGCAAGGTGTGGCAAATCATAAAAAATCTGCTCGCCAACGCCTTCAAGTTCACCACCCGGGGAGGGGTGAACCTGCATATCTTTCCTCCCGATGTCGCGGAGTGGGTCGTCGCCATTGCCGTCACCGACACCGGCATCGGCATTCCGGTGAACAAGCAACAATTGATTTTCGAGGCTTTTCAACAAGGAGATGGCGCCGCCGCCCGGCAGTTCGGCGGCACCGGTCTGGGTCTTTCCATCTCCCGGGAGTTGAGCCACTGTTTGAGCGGTGAAATTCAAGTGGGCAGCACGGTGGACAAGGGCACCACCTTTACCCTTTACCTACCGGCAAAACCGGATGTGAAACCGGTTCAAACGCACGGGGATGAAGGCGCGGTCACGGTGTCGGACCCCCCGACCGCGGTCATCCCTGAAGAAGCGGATGGACAGGCCGTTGTTCATCAACCCCTCGCCCGGGATCTCGGCAAACGAACCTTGTTGATCATCGAGGATGATGTCCGCTTTGCCGATATTCTCCGCAACATGGCCGAGGGCAAGGGATTTCACTGTCTGGTGGCCGATTCGGGCGAAAATGGTTTGGCGTTGGCGAACCGTTACCGGCCACTGGGTATTTTGTTGGATCTGACCTTGCCCGGCGAGTTGGATGGTTGGCAGGTGATGGACCGGATCAAGAGCAATCCCGATACCAAGGATATCCTGATCCACATCATTTCCGGCCAGGATCAACGTCAGGAAGGGTTGGCGAAAGGGGCGGTGGATTTTTTGACCAAACCGGTCAGTCACAAACAGTTGGAAGAGGTGTTCCAGAGGCTGACCCGCTCCTCCAGTGACAGCGGTTGCCGGTTGTTGATCCTGGATCATGATGTCGAATCACGGGATTCGATCATTTCCCTGATCAAACATCAGCAGGTGGAAATCATCGCCGTCAGTCAGTGTGACGAGGCCTTCAACCAATTGAAAAAGAGACACTATGACGGCATGATCCTCAACATCGACCTGCCGGATTTTTCCCAATACCGCCTGTTGGAGCGTATTTCGGCCGATGTCGACATGATCAATCCGCCGGTGATCGTCCATACGGACCGCAATCTTTCCCGGGAAGAGACGGAACAATTTAAAAAATATACCGACAGCATCGTCGTCAAGAGCGATTTGTGGCAAAAACGGTTGATCGATGAGGTGGCGTTGTTCATCCATCGGGTGGAACGGGATCGGGGCGATCTGTTGCAACGTCCACCGATCGATGCCGATCCCGAGGCGGTCTTCAAGGATCGCACCATCTTGATCGTGGATGATGATGACCGGAACACTTTCGCCCTGGGCCGGACCCTGAAGAATCGCGGTTTGAACATCCTCACCGCCGCCAATGGCGATCAGGCCCTGGAAAAGCTGGCGGGTGAAACCGGTATCGATCTGGTATTGATGGACATCATGCTGCCCGGCCGCGATGGTTATCAGATGATGGCGGCGATACGGCAACAGGAACGATTCAAAAATTTGCCCATCATCGCCCTGACCGCCAAGGCCATGGCCGAAGACCGCGGCAAATGCCTCAAGGCCGGCGCCAATGACTATCTTTCCAAACCGGTGGAGATGGATCGGTTGTTCGCCATGTTGCGGGTGTGGTTGCAGACCGTATTGTAGATTGCTTCTTTTTCCTGAACGAGTTTTTTTATATTATGGCAGGTGATATATTCATCTTAATTTCATGTGGTCATGGTGAAAAATGATCGTTTCTCGTTTGATCCTCAAAAATTGGCGAAATTTCAAGGATATTGATATATTATTACGATCAAGACAATTCGTTCTTGGTCCCAACGCATCGGGTAAATCCAATTTGTTGGATTTGTTTCGATTTCTCAGAGATATTGCAAAAGAGGGTGGCGGACTGCAAAAAGCGATTACAGATCGCAATGGGTTATCCAAAATTCGTTGTCTCGCCGCGAGACGTGCCCCTGATGTTTGTATTGAAATATTTCTTTCAGAAGATTCAGATAGTGAATCTTCCATATGGCGTTATGCCATTGGTATTCACCTTGATCAGAGACGTAATCACAAACCGCTCTTATTATTTGAAAAAGTATGGAAACATAATAAATTGATTTTATCCAGACCGGATAAACATGATAAATCAGATAGAGAGCGTTTGACCCAGACCCATCTGGAGCAAGTCAACAGCAATCGTGAATTTCGTGATATCGCTGATTTTTTAAAGCAAATTGATTATTTACATCTGGTACCACAATTACTCCGGTATCCTGATATATTCAAATCCGTAAACCAGGAAGGAGATCCTTTCGGACATGAGTTTTTGGAACGAATCGCAAAAACACCTGAAAAAACCAGGCGGTCCCGATTGGAACATATAGAAAAGGCTCTCAGAATTGCCGTGCCACAATTAAAGGAGATCGCCCTGGTCAAAGATGATATAACCGGTGCTCCACATCTGGAAGCCCGCTATGAACATTGGAGATCCCGAGGAGGCCGGCAACGGGAAGATCAATTTTCTGATGGCACATTACGGCTTATCGGGCTTTTTTGGGCAATGTTGGAAAGTAAGGGTCTTTTACTTCTTGAAGAACCTGAACTATCCTTGAATTCCGGGGTTGTCAGTCAACTGGCGCCATTGATTCATCAGGTGCAAAAAAAACGTAAACAGCAATTGATCATTACGACTCATAGTGAATCCTTGTTGAATGATCCCGGTATCGATGGGCGTGAAGTATTATTGCTGGAACCGGATATGGAGGGCACGAAAATTGCGGTTGCAACGGATATTCCGAGTTGCCGTCATTTACTTGAATCTGGTATGAATGTGGCTGACGCCGTATTATCCCGTACCCGCTCCAATGATCCAATAAGTTTACCGCTATGACTGAAACTCCAATATTTATTGCCGCGGAAGATCGGTTGGCAATGGCTGTTGCAGCAAAAATTATTACGAATTCCAAAACAAACTATACCATTCTCCAGCCCTTCATATCCAATGGTTCCTCCAAATTGAAAATTTTGGCTTCCAGGTTTAATATAGTAGCTGAAAAAGAAACCGTTTTTTTATTCACCGATCAAGACGATCATGAAACCTGTCCCGCAAGCATTATTCATGAATGGTTGAACGGAAGGCCCAAACACCACAATTTATTATTTCGAGTCGCGGTAATGGAGGTGGAATCCTGGTTACTGGCCGACCATAAAAATATTGGTTCTTATCTGGGGGTAAAAAAAGAATTTTTACCCTCACAGTCGGATCTTTTAAAGGACCCCAAGCAAACCTTGCTGAACCTGGTTCAAAAACACTCCACCAAGACCGCTTTAAAACGGGATCTGTTGCCTTCCCCGGGAGATACACGCAAGGTCGGTCCCAACTACAATGGACCATTGATAAAATTTGTTCATGAAAAATGGGATATTCATGAAGCCCGCCGTCACTCGAAAAGCCTGGATCGTAGTTGGGATCGATTGAATACCTTCGTTCCCCGATTTTAAAACCCATTCATTTCCGGGTTCGTAACCGTTCAGACCCCGTTGCCAAAAAATCTCTCCTGTAGGAGCCAGCTTGCTGGGGAATCTTTGGAAAACAGACCGTTACGCATCTCCCGTTCGCGAGCGAGCCCGCTCCTGCAAGGGGGTGTCTGAACGGTTACCCGGGCTCCACTCCTCATTGCAAAAAGCGATCTGATGGACCGGAAAAGATCCGAGCCGTGAAAACCGGATCGGCATCACTCTTCGCCCTCTGTGCCAATGTGACCGAGACACCGACCTCTTTATAGTTTAGTGTAGGG
>CAYFNE010000030.1:0-49109 GCA_964344355.1 uncultured Magnetococcales bacterium | reverse complement strand
CTATTTTTCCCGGTGTCGGTATATACTTCGTAATGCCCTTCACGGGCTCCTGTACGGCTGGAAGGAAGACTTGGCCGCTGTCGGTTTGGTAAAAAACGGTGGGCTTTCGTTGTTACATAAACTACAGGTCAATACCATCTATTTGGACCCGGATGTCGATTTTCCGGATCTGTCCGGGCCATCGGTCCGGAAAAATGGTACCGGCGGACAACACCCGCCGGGATCGGATGATTTTCTCGCATTGATGGACCACAAGGGGGCGCACCGACCCATGGCCGAGTTGATGCGGATGGTGCGTCGCACCGGTAAAAAGGGGATACCGAAGGATACGCCATGGGGCCGGGCACTGACCCGGGATCCCCTTGATGCCAAAGAGTTGGAAATGGGCATGAAGTCTTACCAACGGCATTGGAGCCAAAAGAAGGCCCTGTGGGATGTCAAAGGGCAACTGGATATTGATCCAGGGCGGAGCCCCAAGGAGGAAAAACGGCAAAAGAAAAAATTTGCCGTCCTGAAAGGACTCCTGAAGAAAAACATCATGCTGGATCTCTACGGGTTCTTTTTTTTCAGATATACCCAGATCGGTTCGAAAAACGTCTCCCATTTAAAAAGAAATGGCTCCTTCGGGGAAACCCGCTCCTTTTATCTCCATTGGCTCGACCTGGAAGAGGAGTCCTCCTATTTTGCCGGTTTCGCCGCCTGTGGATCGCGTGTTTGCGAACAGTTGGTCCATAAGCTCCGCAGTCAGATCGAAGAGCACTTCAACCATCTCCCCGCCAATGCGAGGATACCGCTTCCCAGGGGTGGTTCCTGCCACCGGGCGCGTTACATGCAACAGCTGACCGAGCCGTATGCGATCAACCTCCTGCCGGAACAGGAGATCGGGGATCGTCTGGTCGAACATTTTCTGGATTATTACTCATCGTAATCGATCACCCCGAATTTTTTTTGCCGCACTCACGTGATCGGTGGTGTTCGGAACGTGTTGCCGATGGATCTTCCAAAACGGAAGCATGGAGCGGGCATCGGCCCGATGGCGTGAAGGTTCGAGCGGTGGTCGCGACGGGGAACGGAAACCGAATGAAAACCAGATTGAACAAACGACCTGTAATTTTTCTACGGGAGTCCCGGAGCGAGATCGAGTTACGGACCATGAGTTCCGACCTGAACGGCACGGTCTATCATGTGGACAGAACCGATGCTCCGGACTGTCATTGCCAGGAGGGTTGTGAAGGGTGTCCTCCGCATCCGAGAGACGGGGAAAAATTCCTGCTCTGCACCCGATCGTTCTGGTTGAAACGGCGGGTGCGCGTCGAAATGTCCCTGCCGAATCCCGAAACAATGGAAAAATGGCGAATACAGCTCAAAGAGTTCGAAAAAGAGCTGCATATCCGCTGGGGGACGTGTGATGAGACGGCGATGAAATCCACCGGTTTGAACAAACGGATCGTTGATCAGGTCTGTGAAAATCACCAGGTGCTCAACGGCGAATCCCCGTCCGATCATCGGGGCCAGGAGCCGCCCTGTTGCAGAGACGGCCATGCGCGGATTTCGCGTGGTGAAATCCGCTATGCGCTACGGGGTTCACAGCTCAAAAACCCGCTTCCGGTGACCAAACTCGAAATCCTTCCCATGCTTGGCATCTTACCGACCACCCCCTGATTTGCCGGCAGTGGCGGCTGTTCCGGTCGCAGGCCGGTCGCCGATCTATTGGGCGAGGTCCCGCTCCCAGCCGTCGGGCCAGGCGCGGCGGCGATCCCGCGCCGCCCGTTGGTGGATTTCCCGCCACAGGTCGTCCACCTGCCTTTCGGTCTCCTCACGGCTGCCGCTGTTGTCGATCACCCGATCGGCAAGGCGTATTTTTTCCGCCTCCGGCAACTGTTGGGCGATGGCCCTTTTTTTGATGGTTGCCGTCATACCGGTACGATCGGCCAGCCGGTGCCACTGCCG
Source organism: uncultured Magnetococcales bacterium (assembly GCA_964344355.1). Taxonomy (GTDB): domain Bacteria; phylum Pseudomonadota; class Magnetococcia; order Magnetococcales; family CAYFNE01; genus CAYFNE01. Next base: position 47,159 of record CAYFNE010000030.1, on the reverse strand, counting down.
GTCGCCACAGGCGACGGTGACCGTCAGATCGAACCGGTGGGCGCTGTCGGTTTCGAACAGCAAGGGAATTTCCAGGGCGACGATGATCCGCACCGGGGCCGTCCCCGCCTTTTTTTGCCAGCCGGCCAGGGTGCGGGCGTGCAGTTGGCGGATGCGCGGGTGGACGATGGTCTCCAGGTCGGCACGGCCTCGCGGGTCGGGAAAAATGTGCTCCCCCAACCGGCGCCGATCCAGGGGCCGCCGGGCCTGAACCCGCTCTTCCGGGGGTTCGTTGCCGGTCAATACCCCGGCGCCGAATCGGTCCACCACCGCCGACCAGCCGGGCGTGCCCGGTTCCAGCACCTGCCGTGCCGCCGCGTCGGCGTCCAGCAGGCGCGCCCCCCGATTCACCAGCATGGCGCTGACGCCGCTCTTGCCACAGCCCATGGATCCGGTGATGCCGATCAGATAGAGATCGGCATCAACCGAGGGCGCCGAAATACCAGGCATAAAAATCCATACCGTAGAGCAGGAACACCCAGGCGCCGAGGACCAGATAGGGGCCGAAGGGAATTTTCTGGTTGCGGTCGCGACCGGCGATGACCATCCACAGGATGCCGACGATGCTGCCGACCAGGGAACCGGCGAAAATGGTGAAGGGCAGCGCCTGCCAGCCGAGCCAGGCGCCGATCAGGGCGAACAGTTTGACATCGCCAAATCCCATCCCCTCCTTTTTGGTGAGTTTTTCAAAGGTCCAGGCGAAGGCCCACAGCCCACCGCCACCGGCCGCCACGCCGATGAGTGAATCCTCCAGCGAGGCCAGGGGCGGACCGAACCAGGGCAATGCCGCCAATACCACCCCCAGGACCATGCCGGGCAGGGTGATGACATCGGGCAGGATGTAATGATACAGATCGATGACCAGCAAAACCAGGAAGGCATAGGCCAGTACCATCAGAGCGGCGCCTTCCGGCGTCAGACCGAACCAATGCACCACGTGCAGGGTCAACAGACCGGTCAGCAGTTCAACCAGGGGATAGAGATGGGAGATGCGGCCCCGACAGGAACGGCAGCGGCCACGCAGGGCCAACCAACTGAATACGGGTATGTTGTCCCGCCAGGCGATGGGCGTATCGCAGGCGGGACAGTGGGAAGCGGGAAAAACGATACTTTGCCGCAAGGGGATGCGGTGGATGCACACATTGAGAAAACTGCCCCACGTCAGCCCGAAGATCAACAAAACCGCCATTACGTCCCAGGACATCGTCATCGATTCCAAACCCTTCCCGGTGCCGGAGACCGATTTGGGCGGTGCATCCCTGCCGGCGCCGAACCGTCTCCTCACCCTGTCTTGAACGGGGGGATCCCGTGAATCCGACCCCATCCCCGGGACGGACACCGTTGATTCAACGGGTCATGGTGGCCGGATGTCAAGTGAAAACACCCGGTGGTTGCCGGTCCCGGCTTGTTCAATAGGGGGGCAACAAGCGGCGAAAACCGTGAAACAACACCACGGTCAAAAAAAACAGGTTGCGAACCCATATCGCCAGCGGAAACACCCCGGGCGGGAGCGATGGCTTCACCGGGGCACCGTTCGTGGCCAGGGCCGCCGCCAACCGCCGCATCCAGGGAACCGATCGCGGCCACTCCCAAAGATGTGCCAACCAGGGCCGGGGAATGGCCGTCTCCCCGGTGCCGGCACCGATGATGCCACCGAGGATGGCGGCGGTGGTATCGGTATCGCCGCCCAGGCGGATGATCTCCAGGACGCCGCCGGCATAATCCCGTTGATGGCGCAACCAAACCTGAATCACCACCGGCACCGTGTGATAAATATAACCGCTCACCCCTTTTTCCAATCCCAACCGTTGAGCGAACCGTTCGGCGCTCTCGCCGGCGACGGCGCTCTCCAGGGATCGGGCCATCACGGCGTGAAATTCGGTCGCCCCCGCTTCCGGCAGGTGGGTACGCAGGGATTCGGCGAAGGCGGCCGGTGTGACCGGTCCGGGGTGGGTAGCGTTCAGATGGGTCGCCACCGCCACCGCCAGGGCGCCGAATTCCGCCTTGGGGTCGGTGTGGGTCAAACGGGTGCTGGCACGGATGAAATCCCGCAACCGACCGGGATCGTCCCCATGGACGACGCCGATGATCGGCGCCCGCATGGCCGGACCGTTGCCGGCGGAAAAAACACCGCTGTGCCGGGCCGGAAATCCCAACCACAACCTGATGATGGCGCGGCCGGTGGCCAAACCGACCCCGGCCGGCAACCCCAACAACCAAAACCGCAACCGCCAGGCCAGACCACGGGCGAAACGGTCGGCATCCCCCCGGCCATCGAGCAGGGCCCGGGCGGTCATGCAGGCGTGTTCGGTATCGTCGGAACAAAAACCATGGCGAAAAAACAGACGATGCCCCCGGAGATCGGGGAACAACCGTGCTTGCCGTCTTCGTGACAACCCCTCACACGGCAGCCCCAGGGCATCGGCCACCGCCAAACCGAGCAGGGAACCACGGATGGTTTCTTCATTGGCGGGCATTGGCTCCCCCTCTGATGGAATGAGCTGGAAATACGAAAAAAGGCCAGGGATCCGGTACGACGCTCATACGGTCCATCATACCTGGAAGAAACCATGCGAAACAAAAATATTATGAATGCGCGGGACCTCTCCCCGTCTCTCCCCGCCACTGTCAAATGACCAACGGCTTTTTCCCCGGCCATGCCTGACAAAATTTCCTCCCGTACCGGGGAAAAATCCAAATTTTCAATTGAACAGAGCGGGTTTATTGCCCAATAATAGGTCCCTTGTTCGCCGGGAATGGCTTTGGACCCGGTTTTGCAAATTTTATCCGGCGGATTTGACTTTCGGATTCCAAGTTCGGAATCCTTATCGCGAAACGATTCGGAACCCATTGGAAAATCAATCATGCTGCCCGACAGGGATGTATCGGTTATGGCCGTCGTTGCGTTTTCAGGTATGCCCTCCGGCCCTTTTCGGTCAACCACGGGATGCACGGTGAATGACGGCGCTTCCCAACCGGGGCGGATGGAACGTTCACCGACCGTTTTGCAAGTGGATTCGGACTGGACATGACCCTCTATACCTTCATCCTGCAACTGCCGAGACGAATCAAACTGCTGATCCTGCTGTTGGTGGATCTGCTGTTCCTGCCGTTGAGCCTCTGGGCCGGGTTCGTGGTCGTCGAATGGCTGTGGATGCCGCCCATCCTGCTGCAGACCTGGTGGTGCCTGCCGTTGTCGGTAGCGGTGGCCATGCCGATCTTCATCAACTCCGGTCTCTACCGGGCCATCATCCGTCATGCCGCCGACGCCTTTTTCGTCACCATCCTGAAAAGCGTCACCTGGAGCACCCTCCTCACCGCCCTGATCACCAGCTATTTCAGCCCCGTCACCATCCACTGGATGATCTGGGTCGCCTTCGGGCTGTTTTTGTTGATTTTCGTCGGCGGCAGTCGCTGGTTCGCCCGCTATTTCCTGAATGCCGGCAGCACCCGCCTGTGCGACCGGGTGCCGGTGGCCATCTATGGCGCTGGTGCGGCCGGCGTACAGTTGACGGTGGTGTTGGCGCAAAGCCCCGAATTCAAACCGGTCTGTTTCATCGATGACAAGAGTGAATTGCAGGAAACCGTCATCCACGGATTGCGGGTCCATCCACCGGACGACCTGGAGGATTTGATCGAATCGGAACACATCCGCCGTATCCTCCTGGCCCTGCCATCGGCCTCCCGCTACCGCCGGCGCGAAATCATCCGTTTTCTGGAGCCCCTGCCGGTCCACGTCCAGGAAGTGCCAAGCATGGTGGAGCTGGCCAGCGGCGACAAGCAGGTCGACGACATCCGCGAAGTCTCCGTCGAGGCCCTGCTGGGACGGGAGCCGGTGCCACCGAATCAAGCGTTGCTGGAATCCTGCATCACCGAAAAATCGGTGATGGTCACCGGCGCCGGTGGCTCCATCGGCTCGGAACTGTGCCGGCAGATCATCAATTTGCGCCCCCACCGCCTGGTGCTGGTGGAACAAACCGAATTTTCCCTCTACAGCATCGAAGGCGAGTTGCGCACCCTGATTCAGCGGCTCGGCAACACCATCGAACTGATCCCCATCCTCGGCTCGGTTCTGCACCGCCATCGCATGCAGTCGGTCATCAGCACCTTCAAGGTGCAAACCATCTACCACGCCGCCGCGTACAAACATGTGCCGATCATCGAATGCAACCCCATCGAAGGGATCCAAAACAACATTTTCGGCACCCTGCACCTGGCCCAGGCCGCCGTCGTCGAACAGGTGGAAACCTTCATCCTCATCTCCACCGACAAGGCGGTGCGCCCCACCAACGTCATGGGGGCGACCAAACGGTTCGCGGAGTTGATCCTCCAGGGCTATGCCATCAGCCAGAGCAACGTCTGTTTCTCCATGGTGCGGTTCGGCAACGTCCTCGCCTCCTCCGGCTCGGTCATCCCCCTGTTCCGTAAACAGATCCGCCGCGGCGGACCGGTCACCGTCACCGACCCCCGGGTGGAACGTTTTTTCATGACCATCCCCGAGGCCACCCAACTGGTGATCCAGGCCGGGGCCATGGCCAAATGTGGCGACGTGTTCCTGCTGGACATGGGCGAACCGGTGCAGATCATGAATCTGGCCCGGCGCATGATTCAACTCTCCGGTCTGACGGTGCGCGATGAAACCAACCCCAACGGCGATATCCCCATCATCATCACCGGCCTGAGGCCCGGCGAAAAACTGTTCGAGGAGCTGCTCATCGGCGGCGATACCGTGCCCACCGATCACCCCATGATCATGCGTGCCCGCGAAGAGTCGCTCTCACAACGGGAGGTGGAGGATTTTCTGGAAAAGATGCGTGAGGCCTCGAAAAATTTCGATTACGAGGGCATCCGCAAACTGCTGCTCGAATCAGTCAAAGGCTATAAACCCTCCGACGACATCAAGGATTGGGTGTGGATCAAACGATCGGAGTTGCTGGAAAACGAAACTTGAACGGGTCCCATCCCGGCCAACGGGGATGGGACCGTCCCGACCGAACCACCCGGGGCCGCCGGCCCCGGGTGTTGATTCCCATCTTCAAATCCCGTTTCAGAAATAAAAACGTACGCCCCCACGAATTTCATGGGCGTCATAGTCGATCTCCTGGCCCATGAAGGTGGGATCGTCGCTGCCGAGGAACCGATAGCCGATGACCAGGGCGGTCGGGCTGTTGATCTCGTAGGAAAAACCGGCGCCGAACTGATAGGCGAAGACGGTGTCGTCATCGTTGAGGCCGGTCAGGGTGACGCCGGCGACATTGTTGACCTCGGCATCATGGCTGGCCATGCCGATGCCGCCGCTGATGTAGGGGCTGAACTCACTGCCGGTGGTGAAATCATAATAGACGTTGGCCAACACCGTCAGGGTGCTCAGATCCCCCCCCAGCGAAAAGGTGCCGACACCGTTTTCGGAGATGTCCTCCAGGTCCGCCTGGCGGTAGGAGACCTCGACCTCGCCCCGCACGTTGGGGTGGCCCTGGTAACCGAGGGCGCCACCGAAATTGGCGCTGTTTTCATAACCGATGTCACCGCTGCTGTTGCCGGAGCTCCAGTCGGAATCGTTGGTGATGGTCACACCGGCGTTGAGCCCGACGTAAAAACCGTTGCCCGCCGCCAGAGCGGTTCCCGGTACGGCACAGGCGAGCAGACCACAAAACGGCAACATTTTTTTCAGAATCGATGCGTTCATTTTTTCCTCCCTTTTAGGTTTGACCCATTCATTCGATCGGACGACGGTCCCGTTCCAACCCGGATGGTTTCCGACGGGCGCCCGTCGACCGGCTGCTACCTCCATAATAAGATATAAATAATGGAGGCTGGCCAAAAAACAGCCTTGGCACTGTTTTCGGCCGTTCATTCAGGCGAATATTGACATATGTCATTTTTCGCCACGTCATTGATATTCAACTGCGAATTTCCGGGCACAGGGGATGTAACACACCGTCCCTGGAAGGTCAATCCTCGACGTCGGCCTCGAAATTCAAGGCTATTCCCTCTTCGGTGACCCGGGCCACCAGACAGGGAAAGGAAACTTCAAAACGATTACCGCCCTTTTGCATCTCCAGAAAGGCCACCCCCTCCTCCCCTTCGCGAACCCCGTCAGCCGGGGAATCCACCTGCAGAAAGGCGCCGCTGGAGCTGACATCGCGGGTATGTCCGGTGAAAATCCGGCCACTGGCGGATTCAAAACGCATGGGTACCTGAAATGATTTCCGCGCATCGGTACGGCCGCCATCGACCCGCTTTTTTTCCTCATCCGTTATTGAGTTCATGGCCCTCATCCCCGTTCTCATGCCGATGCCGATCCTGATGCCCCCCATTCAATGAGAATGGAAAACCGCGGAGGATAAAATTTTTTGTGTCTCGTTGCAAAGTTTCAACCAATCGACACGGGATCGGCCGGTTCCAGACCGAAATGGGGTCCGGCAACCGTGGAACCCCGTGGTTAAAGATTGATCCTTTTTCCTTTTTCATATTAGACTTGCAACCATCCCGTCCACCGCCGACGCCTCAATCGGCCCGCCGGTTGACGGCATCACCACCTCATCCGAACGAAACGGGACGCATGACACATAAACGGGAATGGGATCGCCATCCCCACCAGATACCGTTGTTTCTGGAATTGGCGGAAAATCGGCGAATCGTCGGCTATACCCGGGATGTTTCCATGGGGGGACTGTTTTTGGCCGTCGAACATTTCGATGTGCCGATAACCGCCGGTGAGACCGGTATCCTGCGATTGGTCTCGGGAGAGACCGAACAGACCTTTCCCTGCCAGGTGATCCGGGTGACCGGGCAGGGGGTGGCCCTGGCCCTGACCGATTTGCAGGCCCGGTTCGGCCTGGCCATCTCCCATGATATTTTTCACGGCATGATTTCGGAACGGAAAGGCTGATCCGCCCGCCGCCCCTTTCACCATCGACCGGAAGACCGAACCCTTGAACATGATCAAACCATCCACCCTGCTGCTGTTGATCCCGCTGCTTTTTCCCACCGTGGCCCTGGCTGAAAACGCCAAAACCGCCAAGACCGATTATCACCGGTTGCAACAGGTGCTCGATACCGATCGGACGGTGATGGGCGAGATCCTCCCTCCCTCCGGAAAGCCGGCCCGGGTATTGTCGGTGATCGTCACCATCGCCCCCGGCGAAAGCACCGGTTGGCACAAACATGGCGTCCCCCTGTACGCCCATATGCTCTCCGGACGCATCACGGTGGATTACGGCAAGGGTGGAAAACGGGACTATGGTCCGGGGGAGGCCTTCCTGGAGGCCATGGACCATTGGCACAACGGTCACAACACCGGCACGGAACCGGCGCGCATTCTGGCGGTCTTTTTCGGCCATGAGGGCGGCCAAAACGTGATTCGGAAAAAATAACCCGCCAATCGGCCGAATGTTTCACCCTTCCGGGATTTCGGAGCCTTCCCGGGATTGAAAGATGTGGATCCGCTCCCGTTCCCCGGTCAGGGCCGTTTCGGCGCTTTGCAGCGCCAGGTCCAGCAAACCCTCTTCGGTCATGTCCGCCTGCGCCTGGACGATGCCGTAGGCGGTGCGCACCACCAGGGCGGCATCCTCCAGTTCGAAACGGGTGCGGTCGAGGATATCCCGCAGCCGCCGGCACAGATCACGGACGGCTTCCGGCCCACTCTCCGGACAGAGCAGCATGAAGGTCCCTTCATCATACCGGGCCAGGTAGTCCCCTTCTCCTGGTTCCGCCGCCAGGCGCGCCGCCAGGGCCGCCATCAGGCGATTGACCCGGTCCCGGCCCAGCTCCCGGATCATCAGGTCGAACTCATCGAGACGGATGGCGGCCAGGCAAAAGGGCCGCCGCCGACCGGAGAGGGGGTGGAAGGCCCGTTCGATGCGCGCCGACAGGGCGAACCGGTTGGGCAGGCCGGTGAACACGTCCACCAGGGTGTCATCCCGGGTTTCCTGCACGGCCCAGTCGGCGCGGCGCAGCAGTTCCTGAAATTTTTTCACCCCGCCGGCGCTCTCCCGCAACCGTTTTTCCACATCGTCCATCCGGGCGCGAAACCCTTCGGCCTCCAGCAACAGGGACTCCTTCAAGGCAGCGACATCGGCCACCGGCTCGCCGTCGGCCATCCGTTTGCCCAACATTTCCAACTCCTTGCCATCCTCGCCCCGTCCGGTCAGGCGAATGGCCCGGGCCAGTGAGGTGGTGGCCAGGGTCAGCAACTCCAACAATTGCCGACGCTCCCGTTCCCAGGCCTGCCGTTGCCGTTGTTCACGGTTGAGCATGCGTCCCAACACCGATTGCATCGACGGCCAGTCGTTTTTTTCCCGACCGGTGGTTTTCACCGGTTCACCGGTAAGAACGGCCAGGGCCGCCAGCAGATGGTCGGGCGGAAACGGTGGTTCGGTCTCCGGGGCCGGCACTTGGCCGGCCAGGGCCGCCAGCCACGGTTTCATCTCCCGCAAGGCCGGGGCGGCGGTTTTTTCATCGAGCACCCGTTCGGTCCGGTATTGGCGGGCCAGACGATCGGCCAGGGCCTGCTTTTCCCGATCCGTCGCCAGGGCCGGACGCACCAGCTCGGCGATGATGCGTTCGGCATTGTTCCGGGACACATCCAACTCCCGGGAACAGGGGGTCCGGATCAGGGCATCCTTGACCAAACGCAACGCCCGGGCGGTATCGGGGGGATCCTGCCGCAAAAAGCCGCGTATGCGTTGCAAGGTATCGGTGGTGGTATTCATGGTCATCGCCGGTATTCGTTGTGCGGATGGGCCAAAAGGAGAAAAAACGGGGGGTCCCCGATCAACAATCCAGCAAGCGCGGCGCCGGACCACCGGCCGGGACGGCCGGCCCCGTTCCCCCCTTCCCGTTCCCCCAGCCTTTGGCGGCCGCGGTCAACCGATCGGTCCGCTCCAACATTTGCGCGGCGGACAGGCCGGGTTGAAAGGTGGCGGCGCCATAATAGGGAAACAGTTCCACCCGGTGATGATCGACCCGGAAGTGGGTGTTGAGCAGCATTTCACCGATGGCCACGGCATAGCGGTTGGCCCGCTCTTCCCCGACCTTCGGGAACAGGATGACGAACCGCTCCTCCGAAAGACGCGCCAGATAGGCCGGCTCGGGAAGAAACGGGCGGATTTCGGCGGTCAGGGCCGTCACCAGCCGATTTTCCCCAGCGGTCCCCAGATTGCGCAGGGCCGCCTGGAACTCATAAAAATGGAACAGGACCAGTGAAAACGACTCCCCCAGGTGCTCGGCCCGCTCCAGTTGCCGTTTGAGGTGCGCCGAAAAGGCGAAACGGTCGGGCAGGCCGGTGGCCGGATCCAGGAACCGTTCCCGCCGCGCCGTACCCAGGGCCGCCTCCAGACGGTCCAGGCGACCTTTCAATCGTTGCGCCATCTCGCGGCTCTCCGCCACCCGCCCCTGCAGGGAACGGGCGCTGCGCACGAAGAGGGCGCTTTCCTGTTCCAACAACTGCCGCAATACACGAACATCGGCCAATCGGCCCCGCAGACGTAAACGGGCCGTCAAGTCGCGGACCGCCGGTTCTTCGATCCCCGCGCGGGTCAATATGGCCGCCCATCCATCCGCCAGGGCGATCAGGGTTTCATGCAGGTGGCGTCTTTGCCGTTGCCAGTCGGCGGGGGCCGGTTTTTTGCCCGAGGTGCGAATTTTCTTCAACAACAGCGCCACCTCTTCCCAGGGAAACCGTTCCGACCGTTGCGCCCGCCAGCGGTCCACCGCCTGCCGGATCGCGGTTTCGCCGCCGGCCAACCGCTGCAAGGTGTCCAGCAGACGGCCGGACAGGGATTGGGGGGGCCGGTCATCGACACCGCTCTCCCCGGCCAGGGCCCGCATCCATACCGACATCTCCCGGCACAACGCCCGCACCCGCCGTTCGGAACCGTCATCCCCGTCGACGATGGCCGCACGCAACTCTTCCAGACGCACCTGTTTGGCCGGATCCCCGGCCAGGGCCGGCTTCAGGAGCTGATCCACCAGTTGCATCACGGCGCCGTCGGCCGCCCGCCGTTCATCGGCGCAGGGACCGGCCTTCAACATCTCCTCCACCCGGGCCAGGGCGGCGCCGGCATCGGGCCGTTCACCGGACAGCAGGTCCAACAACCCCTCCAACCGATCGCCGGTTCCCCCCTCCGAACCAACGGTGTTCATCGCTCCACTCCCCCCAACGGAACGAACCGGTCGCGTCGATTGAATTTCAAGGACATGCCCGCCTCTCCCCCGGTGGCGGTCGATCGATGGTCCGGCTCCGGCGGACGGCGGCTGGCAGTGGATGGGCGGCGGATCGTCCGGTTTTCCTTGACCGCCGGTCCGGTCGGATAGCGGCTGCGCGCCGAATACGGCAGTAACACCTGGGAGGCCCGTACCAGACGGCCACCCCGTTCGGACAGACCCGGCAACCACTGTTTCAAGGCCGCCAAGGTTTCCGGATAGGGATGACCGATACCGATGACGCCACTGCGCCGCCGCGCCAGCCGTTCCAGACGGGTCAACCGGGTGTGGATGGCCTTTTGGTTTTGCACATTGTCGAGAAATATTTCCCGCCGGGCGGCGGGTACGCCGTGAGCCTTGGCCCGGGCCAGGGCCACCGTGGCGTCGGAGGTGCGGCTGTCGATGAAGTAGAGACTTTTTTCCAACAGGACGATCATCACCGCATCCATGGCCCGCCGGTTGGCCGTCAAACGCGATCCCATGTGATTGTTGATGCCGACGGCATTGGGGAACAGGGCCAGATTGTCGCGCAACACCCGTTGAATGCGGGCCGAGCCCATACTCGACAACATCGCCCCCGGTCCCGGGTTCACCTTGGGATACCCCCGGGGCTCCATCGGTTGATGGAGGATCAACTCCTTGCCCGTTTCCACCGCCAGCCGCGCCACCCGTTTGGAGTGCGATCCCCCGGGCAACACCGCCAGGGTGATGTCGGCCGGCAGACGGGAGATGGCCAGGGAAACGCGGGGGTTGTAACCCAGATCGTCGATGATCAGGGAAAAGGCACCCCCGTGACGGCTGGGCTGTGGCGGTGTATCGGGCAGGGCCGGCTGGTGCAGGACCGTCGGTACCCCATCGTCCAGGAAATGTTCTTCATAGATGATCCGGCCCGCCCCCATCCCGGCCCCGTCAGCCGGTTTTTCCGTTCCCCCGCCGGTGGCGGTGACCGGCGGGGATTCGACCACCGCCGATTTTTCCGGCGCCGGCGGTTGGTGACGGACCGGTTCCCCCGAAGCGGCCAGGGGCGGGACGGCGGTCCGCTCCGGAGCGGCCGTGACGGTGGATTCGGCCGGCGGCGGCACCGTTTCGCCGGCACCGGTCCGGTTTTCCGGCGGCACCGTTTTTTCAGCCGCTCCATCCCCCTCCCCGGTCGCTGCCGGGGCGGGCCCCGCTGCCGCCGTAGCCGGGCCGGGCCCCGCTTTGGCCGGTGGCGGTTTCAGGGGCAGGGGACGGCCCAGCAATGACCCGGCCCCCCCCTCTGCGGATGACACCGGTTCGCTTGCGGCCCGGTGGGGTCCTTCCAGCGGCCGGGGAGGCCACAGGACCGCCGCCAGGACCGCCAATACCGCCAGGAGCAGAAAGGAGAGCAGGGCCAGTTTGCGCAGGCGCGGCAACTGACCGGCCGGTGAATCGTCGGCCGGCGGGTCATCGTTCAAAACCGTCTCCGCCGGACCCTCCGGGTCCGCTCGACCGGGCACGCCGCCTTTGCCGTTATTTTGGGTCGGATCGTCCAATCCCGATGCCGTCAACGGTTGGCGGTGGTGCGCGATGAGCTCCAGCGCACCCGGCCATGGAGCACCTGGAATCCACGCAACAGATCCAGGGCCCGTTGCAGTTGATAGTCCGATTTACTGCGGCCGGTGACCCGATCGGCCTCTTCCTCCTTCGAGGTGGTTTTCCCATCACCGGTCTCTTTGCGGGAAATGCCCTTTCCGCCGGCATCGGGTTCGTCGGTGTTTTGCAGATGACCCTTGAGGTCCGCTTCGGTGGTATGGGGGCTGTCCCGCAGCTTGCCGCCGGTGATGTCCAGGTCCTCGACGACGATATCCGGGGTAATGCCCTTGGCCTGGATGGAACGGCCGCTGGGGGTGAAATATTGCGCCGTGGTCAGGCGCAGGCCGGAACCGTCGGCCAGGGGGATGATGGTCTGCACCGACCCCTTGCCGAAGGATTGGGTGCCCATGATGACGCCGCGATGGTGATCCTGCAGGGCACCGGAGACGATTTCGGAGGCGGAGGCGGAGCCGGCGTTGATCAGGACGACGATGGGCACCCCACCGGCGAGATCACCGGGATGGGCCTCGAAGGACATGTCCTTGCCGGGGATGCGGCCCTTGGTGTAGACGATCAACCCCTTGTTGAGAAAGCTGTCGGCCACCGCCACCGCCTGATCGAGCAGGCCGCCGGGATCATTGCGCAGGTCCAGAACCACACCCTGGAGCCCTTTTTTGCCGGCCTTTTTACCCAGATCGGCCAAGGCCCGTTCCAGCAGGCGGTTGGTCTGTTCGTTGAACTGGATGATGCGCACATAGGCGATGTTGCTGGCTTCCAGGCGCCATTTGACGCTGCGGATTTTGATGACGGCGCGGGTGATGGTGAAATGGAGCGGTTTTCCCTCCCCTTTGCGGGCGACGGTGAGATTGATCTTGGTGCCGGGTTTGCCGCGCATTTTTTTCACCGCATCCATCAGGCTCATCTCCTGGGTGCTCTCCTTTTCGATCTGGATGATCAGATCGCCGGCCTTCATCCCCACCCGGAAGGCCGGGGTGTCCTCGATCGGGGAGACGACACGGATGCCGCGTTCACCGCGGGAGATTTCGATGCCCAGGCCACCGAACTCCCCTTTGGTATCCACCCGCATCTCCTTGAAATGTTCGGGGGTGAGAAAGGAGGAGTGGGGATCCAGGGTTTTCAGCATGCCGTGGATGGCGCCGTAGAGAATTTTCTTTTCGTCCACCTCTTCCACATAGTTTTGGCGGATGAGGGAGTAAACTTCGGAGAACACCCGGAGTTTCTCGTAGGTGACCTGACTGACCGCCATGACATTGCCGCTCACCGCGTGCAGGCCGACGACCACCGTCAAGATTATAAACCCCAGCCAGTAGGGGGAGCGTCCCTTGCGAAACAGTCCGTTCATCGTCTCTCCTATGCAACCCTTCATTCCCGCTGGTGTTGACAGCGGGTTCAATTGATCAGAGGTTGTCCAAAAACGCCGGCAACGGTGTCTTTGGACGCCATCCGGCTCGAAAGCGAATTCGAGCCGGGCTCTCAAAAAGCTGTTTTTTCAGCGGTCCATCCATGGGCCGCGCGAGACCGTCGAATGGGTTTTCGGCCGTCTCCTGGCTGGGCATCGACCAGATTTGGCGCCCAGTTAAATTATTTATACCATAGTCCGGCAAAAAACCGCCCGGTTGTGGAAACGATGGTGCCTTTTCAAGAATCGGACCGCTCGGAAACAGGGGCCGTTCGGACCATTTTATCACGAACAGAGGAAATAATCCGGCTTTCAACGACTTTTTTTTCGGCCGCGGTGACGTTTTTTTCTGCCGGAGGCCATCAACCAGCGCCGGGCATTGACCGCCTTGCCCTTTTGCCGCAGTTCGAAATAGAGCCCCGGGATTCCCTCCAGGGAGCCGGTATCGCCGGATTTGGCGATGCGGTCGCCGGCCTTGACCCAATCCCCCTGGCTGACCATCAACCGTTGGTTGTGCCCATAGAGGGAGTAGACGTGCTCGCCATGATTGAGGATGATCAACAATCCGTATCCCCGGAACCAGTCGGCATAGACCACCTGTCCATGGTGGATGGCATGGACCGGGGTGTTCTCGGCGCTGTTGTAGAACAGACCCGGCGGTTTGTTCCTGACCCTGCCCTTGACCGGTCGGGGCAGTCTGCCCTTGCGTTCGCTGATGGGTTGCGGGACCTCCCGGCCCCCGGCAACCGGCCGCGGCGGCGTTTCCCGGGCAACACGCCCCGAACGGTCGGTTCGTTCCACTGACCGGCGCCCGTCATCGGTTTTGGACGGTTCCCGGGGCCGCGGGCTCCCTGATGGTGGCGATTCCCGGGAGCGGACGACGGCGGTAAAGGCCCGTTTCGGGGGTGGCACCTCCCGATCCAGGGTATCGGTGAGCCGTTCCACGAAGGTGGTCAACTCTTCCCGGGCCCGTTTCAACTCCACCAGTTTGCGTTGATGCAGGTCCCGTTCCCGGCTCACCCGATCCAGCAACACCGTGCGCTCTTCCCGCCGCAGCTGCCGTTGTTGCTGCTCTTCGGCCAGGGCCACGGACAGCTCCTGGAGCCGTTTCAGCAACCGTTCGTGTTCTTGCAGGGAAAGGTGCAGATCATGAAGGGTTTTTTTAAAATTTTTGAACTGTTCGTTACGGGTGTGGATCAACCGGCCATAGTAGAGGATGCCCTGCCGGACCTGGGCGGTGCTCTCCTGGGAAAAGATCACCTTGAGCATGCCCCGGCCACCCAATCCATACATCAGGCGGATATGGGCGGCCAGGCGGCCCCGGCGCCGTTTGAGGTCGATGCGCCCGGTACGGATCAGTTCGGCCAACTCCGTCAGGCGGATCTTGGTCTCTTCGATGCGTCTGGCCAGGACCTCCATGCGCTGGCCGCCCTCATTCAGCCGCCGGTCCAGATTTTCCACCTCCTCCAGCAGGGTCTTGGCCTCATCCCGGGTTTTCCTCAACGCCTGGCGTTCCCTGACCAGGCGGTTGATCACCCGGTTGAGTTTGACCCGGTGGCGTTCCCGTTCCTCGTCGCCACCGACGGCCTGGGCGATCGAAACCGGTATCGCCAGCAGCCAGCCCAACAGCAGGAAACCGATCACCAGCCCTTTTTTTTGACCCACAACCGTCATCGTCGACCCGTTATCCGTTCGTTGTCCCCCGCCATCATCCGTCGATCAGACACCGCCCTTCCATCTCCGGTGGCTGTGGCAGGTCCATCAACCGCAACAGGGTCGGGGCCACATCACAAAGACGGCCATCGCTCAGGGTGATGGACCGCTCACCCAGATAGAGCAACGGTCCCGGATTGTTGGTATGGGCGGTGTGGGGTTGACCGGTAGCGGTTTCCAGCATCTGGTCGGCATTGCCATGATCGGCGGTGATCAACAGCTCCCCCCCGGCCCCGCGCACCGCCGCCGCCAGGCGGCCCAGGCAGTCGTCAACCACCTCGATGGCCCGCACCGCCGCCGATTCGATCCCGGTGTGCCCCACCATGTCCGGATTGGCATAGTTGACGACGATGAGATCCGGACCGCCGCCGGCGATCCGTTCCAGCAACCGGTCGGTCAACTCCGGGGCCGACATCTCCGGTTTCAGATCATAGGTGGCCACCTTGGGCGAATGGATCAGCAGGCGTTCCTCGCCGGCGAACGGCGTCTCGACACCGCCGTTGAAAAAATAGGTGACATGGGCATATTTTTCGGTCTCGGCGGCGCGGAGCTGTTTCAATCCCCGCTCGGAGACCAACTCGCCGAGGATGCGTTGATGTTTTTGCGGCGGAAAACCCACCGCCACCCGGCCATCCAGGGTGGCGGCATAGCGGGTCAGGGTGAAGAGCCCCGACAACCGCGGTCGCAGCCGCCGTTGAAAACCGGTGAACCGTCCTTCACCGGTCTCCGGATCGAGCAGGGCATGGCAGATCTCCCGTACCCGGTCGGCACGAAAGTTCATCATCAACACCCCGTCGCCATCCCGCAGGGTCACCGCCGGTCCATCCGCCGGGGCGATGACGGTGGGCTGGACGAATTCATCGTTTTCATCGCGGCCATAGGCGGCTTCGATGCCGGCGCGGGCGCTGGCGGCCCGTTCCCCCCGCCCCCCGGTCAACAGGTCGTAGGCCCGCTGCACCCGTTCCCAGCGTTTATCCCGATCCATGGCATAATAGCGGCCGCACACCGAAACGATGCGACCGATGCCGAGCGCCGCCAGGCGGCGTTCAAAATCGTCCACATACCCCAGGGCCGACCGGGGCGGGGTGTCGCGACCGTCGAGAAAGGCATGAACATGAACCGTGTCCACGCCATGATGACGCGCCGCCGCCACCGCCGCCAACAGATGATCGGTGTGTGAATGGACCCCCCCCGGCGACAGCAGTCCCATGATGTGCATCGCCCCGCCGGCGCTGGCGGTCTTTTCGGCGATCGCCACCAGGGCCGGATTGTCCCGGAAGGAACCATCGTTCACGGCCCGATTGATACGGGTATAATCCTGGTAGACGATGCGACCGGCCCCCAGATTCATGTGCCCGACCTCGGAGTTGCCCATCTGGCCGTCCGGCAATCCCACATGACCGGCGCAGGTTTGCACGACGGCATGGGGCCGGGTCTGCCACCAGCGGTCCCAGTTGGGTGTCCGCGCCTGATGGATGGCATTGTGGGCGGTCTCCCCACGCACCCCCCAACCGTCCAAAATCACCAACACCATGGGTTTGGGTCTCATGCCGATACCTCTGTCCCGATCAATAATGAACCGCCACCCCCCCCTGCCGGCCGTCTCCAGGGGGAACGGCCGGGCAGAGGTGGAAAAAACCGGAAAAATCGTGCGATTTCCAACCAATCACCAGCGGGAAGGACCGCTCGGCGACCCCGAACCGCCATCCCGTCAAGAGGCTGTCGAAAAACTTTTCGACAGCCGTGTACGATCCCTGGATGGACCGCCAGGAAACGTCGCTTTTCAGGAACCCCGTTCAAATTCACTTCGAACCGGGCGACGCCAGAAAACGCCCTGAAAGGCGTTTTCGGACAACTTCCTGGCAGCTTGATGTCTCCTTTTATTTGACATCCTCCGCCATGGCCGCCAATGAGGCCTGGGCGGCGGCCAGGCGGGCGATGGGCACCCGATAGGGGGAGCAGGACACATAGTCCAGCCCCAGGGATTCAAAATGGTCGATCGATCGGGGGTCACCACCGTGTTCGCCACAGACGCCCAGTTTGATGTTGGGCCGGGTGGCCCGGCCACGCTCCACACCGATGCGCACCAGCTCGCCGACACCATCCACGTCCAGGGAGGCGAACGGATCGCGCGCCAACATGCCCTTGGCCAGATATTCCGGGAGAAAGCGGGTGGCGTCATCCCGGGAGATGCCCATGGCGCTTTGGGTCAGATCATTGGTGCCGAACGAGAAAAATTCCGCCTCCTGGGCCAGGACGTTGGCCCGCAAGGCCGCCCGGGGCAGCTCGATCATGGTGCCGATCAGATAGTCCAACTGAAGCCCGGATTCGGAAATGGCCCGCTCGGCCACGGCATCGCACCGTTTGCGGAGAAAACTCAACTCGGTGACATGGCTCACCAGGGGGATCATGATCTCCGGGGTGACCGTTATGCCGACCTTTCTCTTGAGAGAGATGGCCGCCTCGATCACCGCCTGGACCTGCATCTCATAGATTTCCGGAAAGGTGATCCCCAAGCGGCAACCCCGGTGACCCATCATCGGATTGAACTCCCGGATCTCCTCCACCCGCTGGGTGATCGCCGCCACCGGCAGTCCCATGGCCTCGGCGACGTTTTTCTGCCCGTCGATATCATGGGGCACGAACTCGTGCAGGGGGGGATCGAGCAACCGTATGTTCACCGGCAGGCCGCGCATTTCGTAGAAGATCTCTTCGAAATCGCCCCGTTGCATGGGTAAAATCTTGTTCAGGGCCGTGCGGCGGCCCCTGGCGTCCCGGGCCAGGATCATCTCGCGCATGGCGACGATGCGGTCGGCTTCGAAAAACATGTGTTCCGTGCGGCACAGGCCGATCCCTTCGGCGCCGAACAGGCGGGCGATCCGGGCATCCTGGGGATTGTCGGCGTTGGTGCGGACATCCATGCGCCGCACATCGTCCCCCCAGCGCATGAACTCGGCGAACTCATGGCTCATTTCCGGTTCCAGCGTCGGAACCCGGCCCGACATGACCTCGCCGGTACCGCCATCGATGGTGATCCAATCCCCGCGTTTCAGGACGATCTCGCCGATGGTACAGGTACCTTTGTCGAAATCGATGAATAGTTCACCACAACCGGAAACGCAGGGCCGTCCCATGCCCCGGGCGACCACCGCCGCGTGCGAGGTCATGCCGCCACGGGCGGTGACGATCCCCTTGGCGGCGTGCATGCCATGGATATCTTCGGGGCTGGTCTCGTCACGGACCAAAATTACGTTTTTGCCCTCCTGTGCCTCGAACTCGGCTTCGTCGGCGGTGAAAAATATCCGCCCGGACGCGGCGCCCGGCGAGGCCGGCAGTCCACGGGTGAGCACGTTGCGCACGGCCTTGGGATCGATGGCCGGGTGCAGGAGTTGATCGAGATCGCCGGGGGCCACCCGGCCAATGGCCTCCGAGTGGCTGATCAACGATTCGTTGGCCATGTCCACGGCGATCTTGATCGCCGCCTTGGTGGTACGCTTGCCGTTGCGGGTCTGCAGGATCCAGAGTTTGTTCCTTTGAATGGTGAACTCGATATCCTGCATGTCCCGGTAGTGTCGTTCGAGCTGATTGCAGATGGCGGCGAAATCCCGGTACATCTCCGGCATGGACTCTTCCATGGACGGCAATTCGGACCCCTGCTCCTCACGGCCCTGGATGGTGATCTGCTGCGGCGTGCGGATGCCGGCCACCACGTCCTCACCCTGGGCGTTGATCAGATATTCGCCGTAGAGGCTGTTTTCCCCGTTGGAGGGGCTGCGGGAGAAGGCGACGCCGGTGGCGCAATCATCACCCATGTTGCCGAACACCATGGCCTGGACGTTGACCGCCGTGCCCCAGTCGTCGGGGATGTTGTTGAGTTGCCGGTAGGTGATGGCGCGTTTGATCATCCAGGAGGAAAAAACGGCGCCGATCGCCCCCCACAACTGCTCCTGGGGATCTTCGGGGAAGGGTTTGCCGGTTTTTTTGCGGACATGGGCCTTGTACTGTTTCACCAACCCTTTCCAGTCGTCGGCGGTGAGTTCGGTATCTTCCGTTTTGCCGAGGTCCAGTTTTTTCTTTTGCAACATCTCTTCGAAGTGATGATGTTCCAAACCCTGGACGACGTTGGCGTACATGGTAATGAAACGACGGTAGGCATCATAACCGAAACGGGCGTCGCCGCTCTGCTTGATCAAACCTTCCACCGTCTCATCGTTCAATCCCAGATTGAGCACCGTATCCATCATCCCGGGCATCGAGGCCCGCGCCCCGGAGCGCACCGACATCAGCAACGGGTTGCCGGCATCGCCGAAACGGGCGTTCATCACCCCTTCCACCCGGGTCATGGCGGCGCTCACCTGGTCGGCGAGTCGCTCGGGATAGGTGCGTTCATTGGCATAAAAGGCGGCGCACACCTCCGTGGTGATGGTGAACCCCGCCGGCACCGGCAGACCGATGCGGTTCATCTCCGCCAGGTTGGCGCCCTTGCCGCCCAGAAGGTTGCGCATGGACGCATCCCCTTCGGCCTCACCAGCGCCGAAAAAATAGACAAATTTTGGTTCACTCACAGCTGCCGCTCCTCAATAACCGTTCACTTCAATCCATTGAACATCCCGTATCGGGCCGCCCCCTGTTCCGAGGAGACTTCGAAACCGGAATCCACCGGGTCCCGACCCGTCGGTTTTCACTTCCCGCCCCATGCCGCGCCTTGCGCTTTCAGCTGGAACGGAAGACCGCCGCCCACCCATTGTGCCCCATTGGCAAAAAAATGTTCAACATGAGACATGGCCAATGAACACAGTCGATCCTTGCGTCTCACAGCGACGACGTGACGATTCAAATATCCACCCGGTCCAACTCTTTTTGAATCCGCTCCCGCAGTGGATCGTCCCGACCGACGTCGGTGGGGGTCGGGTCCGGTGCGATGGGGGTTGCGGTTGACCGGTTGCGTTTCCAGTGGCCGAAGGCGGCCCACAGCGCCCAGGCCCCCAGGGCCAGACCGATGAACGGACCGGCCCACAGCAACCAGTTCATGCCCCGTCTGGTCGGCTCCAGATAGATGTAATCCCCATAGCGTTGAAAAAAATAGTCGCGGATGGACGCTTCCGAATCACCGGCGCGCACCTTGTCGCGGATCACCCCCAACATGTCCTTGGCCAGGTTGGAGTTGGATTCATAGACCGACTGGTTTTGGCAGACGGCGCAGCGGAGATCCTTGGCGATCTTGCGGACCATCGCCTCGGAGGGGTCTTCCTCCCTTTCCGTGGCCAGTCCGGGAACCGCCAGCAGCAGGGCGAACAACAACAGGATGGTGGGTGAAAATCGATGCATGGTCATGGTTTTCCCGGCGCCGCGGCGGTCTCCCCCTTGCTCATCAGGGGCAGGGCCACCCGTTCGAACCAGCCCCGATAGAGCGGGCCGGTGTGTTTGAGGCGGATCATCCCCCGCGGGTCGACCAGGTAGGACTCCGGCGCCCCGTAAACTCCCCAGTCGATGGCAATTTTTTGTTCCGGATCGAAGGCGTGACGATAGCCGGGATTCCCATGTTCGCGGAGAAAGGCCCGGCCCCCTTCCACGGAATCGCGGAAATCGACGCCGATGATGATGAAATCGTCCCGATCCCGCACCTGCGCGGCCAGCTCCAACAGATAGGGGTGTTCCGCCACGCAGCTGACGCACCAGGAGCCCCAAAAGTTGACCAACACCCATTTGCCGCGCTGTTCCGACAGGCTGACCGGCGGACCGCCAGCCAGGGCCGGGGCGGAAAAATCGCTGGCCGGCCGGTTGACCAATGGTGAGGGGATGTTGCGCGGATCGTTGCCCAGCCCCAGGGCGAACAGGGCCAGGATACCGACCACCGAGGCCAATAGAATATATTTCCAGATGGTATTCACGATCGTTTCCGTCTTTTCACATGCCGGTCGGTCAATAGAGGGGTCCCGGGAAATGATAACAGCTTTGTTCCTGTCATGAACGAATCAATCAGGCAGCAGATCGAAAATTTCCCGGGCCAACCCCTTGCGGGAACGGTTTTCGATATCGATCACCCGGTCCGCCGCCCGTTCGTAGAAAGGCAGGCGCCGGCGCATGATCTCTTCGGCCGAATGCCGGGCGCTCAGGGCCGGCCGGTTGTCATCCCCGGCCACCCTGGCCGCCAAGCGGGGAATGTCCCCCTTGAGCCAGAGGAGCAGACCCTTTTTTTTCAACAACGCCACCTTGCGTTGACTGAAAATTTCCCGGCCCGACTCGTCCACATCCACCACCACGCCGCCACCGGCATCGATGATCAGGCCGTCCAGGGCGGCGGTCTTTTGGATCACGGCATGTTCCATATCCCGGAACACCCGCCAATCGCCGCCATGGGCGGCCAGGATGTCCGGGATCGACCGGCCGCCGTTGTCATAGGAGATCAGCAGATCGGTGGACAATACCGGCCGTTTGCTCAAAACCGACACCCGTCGCGAAAGGTTGGATTTACCGGTGCCGCGCATGCCGATGAGAACGATGTTCACGAATTTTCCACCGCATTTCTGGCGGCCACCCGCAATCCTTTGAAGATCACCAGCAACAACGGGGTGCCATGCATGAACAGATCAAAAATGTCGATGGGCCTGGAGAGGGTACCGGCGGCGAGCATTTTCAATTTTTCCCACAGATGCGGTTCCGGCACGAACGGTGCGAAGGTCAAAAAGACGGCCGGAATCATCAACACGCCCCAGGGAACGCGGTCGATCCACTCGACGAAGGAGAGCAACAGGGATTTTTTCGGCATGGGACACGCTTGATCGAACGAAAGTTGAAAGGGATGGTTTAATAGATAGGGGAAGGCGAGGCGTTTGTAAAATTTCTTTGTCGACGCGGTTGAATTTTTTGCGCCATCGCATCCCGGGCGAATCGATCATCGACCGCCCGATCACCCGATACCGGCCGCTTGGCGGTCATATCCCCGCAAATCGGCGTCCAGAGACCAGATTTTCACCCGTGACAGGGCATGCCGATCGCATGTTCTCTGCCAATCCTTGATGATCGTCATATCGGCCAAGCCGATCCCCGTGACGGCAAAATCCGGAAAATCGGGCAACCAACGGATCCTCTCATCCAGTTATCGATGGTGACTGGCAGCCAGCCCGGTTTTCGGCACGGACGGGTGCCGGCAAGGGTATTTTATCGGTTTTCCAGCGATCCGTTATCCAGTTGTTGAAACAGCTCCTGCAACAAGGGCAACGTGGCCCGGGCATTGGGGCCGACCAGGGTGATGACCCGGTTGTCCGACCGGGTGATGCGGTTGACCCGATCCATCACCGTTTCCGGACTGACCGCCAGGACCCGTTTCCAGGAGCCGGCCAACGATTCGCTGGCCTCGAACAGCCGGTCGGTGATATAGCGTTCAATCAACTCCGAGGGACGGTCCAGGCTGCCCATCAGCGCCGCCCGCCAACGGGTCAACAACCGTTGCCACTCTTCGGCGCCCGGTGGTTCGTGGGCCAACCGGTGCAGCTGTTCCACCAACGCCGACGCCACCGCCGGCAGATTGTCCGGCGAAACCGAGGCCCCCAACTCCAGGACACCGGTATCGGCGTAGGTGGTGAAGGTCGACCAGACATCGTAGACCAACCCCTGCCGTTCGCGGACGCTCGCCTGCAAACGCGAGGAAAAACCGTCGTCCAACAGCCGCCGGATGGTGGAGAGGGTGTGATAATCCCCATGCCGGTAACCGCCGGTGCGGTAAAACAACGACAGGGTGAACTGGGCCGCCTGATCATCCACCGCCTCATAGTGCGGACCGGGGGGCATGGGCGGCGGGGCGGTGTGCGGGGTGCCGGTTCCGGCGGGCAGACCGCCCAGCCCCCGGTCGGCCAGCTCCAGACACTGCTCATGGGTGACCGGCCCGCAAAAGGCCAGGACCATGTTTCCCGCCTGATAGTGGCGGGCCATGAAATCGTGCAGATGATTGACGGTGAACCGGGAGAGGGTTTGGCGATTGCCGAGGATCGGCCGGGCCAGCGCATGACCGGGCCACAACCATTTCCCCCCGAGGACGGCGGGATTGGTAATTTCACCCTGCTCGTTTTCATCCTCACGCATCTCCGCCAGGATCACCCGCCGCTCGGTATCGATGCCGGAAAAGGCCGGTTGGGTGAACATGTCGCAAAAGGTGGCGAAGCCCGCTTGCAGATGGTCCGGGGGCAGGGTGAGCCAGAAGGCGTTGGTCTCCTGACCGGTAGCGGCGTTCATGTCCGCCGCCAGGGCCTCCAGATGGGCGTGGAAACGGGTCGGTTCCGGGATGTTCCGGGTGCCCTTGAACAACATGTGCTCCAGAAAATGGGCCAACCCGGACTCTTCATCGGTTTCGTGGCGGCTGCCGGAACGGATCATCAGGCTCACCCCCACCTCATGCAACCAGGGCATGGGAAAGGTGGCGACGATCAAACCGTTATCCAGTTTACCGGTGGAAAAGACCGGATCGGGAATCGGCCTTTCCATGGCGGCGGTGACGGAAGTGGCGGGGGCGGGCTGGAGCATGGATGTGTTCGATTCTTCCGGTCGTCTGACGGCGAAGGCGGCGGGCCGCCAACCTTCGAAAAGGGAGTACTATACGCCCATTTCCCCGCCAGGGGAACGCGATGGAGGGACAAGGAGACCGTAACTCACCGGGAAATCGCCGTTTTTTTTGCTGAACAACCCCCGGCGGTCCGTTGATTTACAGCTTATTTGCCCGCGACCACCCATTCGTTCACCTGAACGAACGGGTGAAAATAGCTCTTTCTCGCCGCAAGGTTGCTCCTGCCGACATACCGTTTTTCCGTGCCATGACCGCGCCACCATTTTTCCGCCCGCGCCCGTTGTCCGGCGATGCGGATCGGCAGCGGTGGATGGGAACGGAAATAGTCGCGCCAGGGTTGAATGCGGGTTTTGGTCGTTTTGACCGGTTGTTGACGTTGCAGGGATGAAAAGGCCATGGCCAACGCCCGCGGATCGTAGACGCTGTGGGTCAGCAGTTTCCAGGCGAATTCATCCGCCTCCCGTTCCTGGGTTTTGTTGAAACCGTGCCGGGTAAGGATGTTCAAGGTCAGATCGACCAGTTTGCCCAGGGTGGCCCGATCGATTTTTCGCGCCAACAGTTGAAATTTGACGCCATCGAAACAGTGCCCCTGTTCGATGTGGCCCAATTCATGGGCCAGCACCGCCACCAGTTCCGCTTCCGAGGCCAGGGTGTTCAACAGACCCCGGGTGAGGAGGATGACGCCGCCGGGCAGGGCCATGGCATTGGCGCCGGGATGGTCGATGAGGAAAGCCTGATAGTCGAAGGGCCGGCCGGTGAAGGGACGCAAATGGGTCAACAGCCCGTTGACATAGAGATGATCCCGGTCGGACGGTTTTACCGTTGACCGATAGCGGGCCGCCAACTCCTCCCCGAGCCGTTTTTCGTCCAGCGCCCCCACCGGCAGCAGGCGGCCCAGCAGGCGGTCGACGGTTTTCGGCGCCACGCCGAGCAGTTGATAGACCGGCGCCAGGCTGGCGCCGGTGGTATTGTTCACTCCGCCCATCAGCAACCCGGCCAGCAGCAACAGTCCGGCCAGCAGCAGCCCGGCCACCAGGCCGGTCCGGTCGGGGAGGTTCATGACAAACGATCCTTGTAGCGGTTGAACAGCATGTTGATGGCCAACATCATACCGCCGACACCGAGGAACACCACCCCCCGGGTCAAGGTTCCGGCATTGGTCAAATCATAAAAGACCAGGCGCAGCAGACAGATGGCCATGGCCACCATGGCGACGGTGCGGAAATGGGGTTCGCGCAGGAAAATACTGAGGACGAACAGCACCGTGGTTTCCAGAAACAAGAGCAACGTCAGGATCACCGCGTCGAACCGCCAGACCAGAAACAGGGCCACACCGAGAAAAAATGGATAGTGGATGTGTTTCAGCCGATGGTGGTGCAGATGGGTCGCCAAGTCGGCGAGACGATCGAAACCGCCGGGGAAGGGCAGTTTCAACAGTTGCAGCCGCGATTGGGCGAGGACCAGGAATGCCACCAGGAAAATCAACGCCAAAGAACCGGTGAAATCCGGTTGTTCATACCAGAGCGGCGATGGGGTGTGAAAGATGGCGGTGACCGCCACCAGATTGATCAGCGCCCCCCAGAAAAACCAGAGGGCGTGCAGGCGCAGACGGGCGCTGTGGCGGGCGTCGATGGGGGCGAAAAGCAGGGCGATGGCCAGCCCCGACCAGAGCAACGGCCGCCAGGGGGCCGACACCTCGACCAGGACCACCCCGATCAAAAAAAGACCGGTCAACTCCAAAAACCAGGCGTGACCCCGACCGGGAGTTTTTTCCGTCCCCGCATCGACCACCGTCCGCGAGGCGTGCCACCAAGTGAACAGCACCGCCAGGGCGAACAGTTCGATCCACAGGCGTACTTTCAACGATCCCAAATAGTGTTCGATCGGCAGGATGAACACCGCATGGGCGGGAAAAAACAGGGCGAGATAAAAAAAACCGAGACCGAACACCGCTCCCCGTTGGGGAACCGGCAACCGATGGCCGATCTCCAGGGCCAGCAGTGAGAGACAGAGCCACGACACCGGCGGCGCCAGATTGGACACCGTCACCGTCAAGGCGAAGGCCCCCAGGGCCAGATGCAGACCGGTCAGGGTCACCGACAGTTGAAACAGGGTGAGACCCCATTGACGGTTGCCATGGATGAACCAGGGCATGAAGAGCGCCAGGGGCGTCCAGAGCAGCAACTGTCCCCCCGGGGGGATGTCGCCGCGCAACAGCAGGGGCGCCCAGACCAGCAGGTGGGCGATCAGGGACGCCACCAGGATGTCTTGCGCCGGGTGGGCGGTCTTGGCGCCCCGGGCCAGGAGTACCAGGGTGGCCAACACCGTCAAGGCCAACGGTCCGAACCAGGGCGACCAGGAAAAATACAGAAATCCGACGCCGGTCAACGATCCGAGCAGCCAAGCCGGATAACCCGGACCGGAGGGGGTGGTGGACCGGTGACGGGCCGTAAAGGTGGCGGTCAGGGCGCAAGCCAGCAGGATCAAACCGTTTTGCGCCCACGGGTCCCCCCCCGGATGCCACCGGGCCACCAGGCCGCCGATGGTGAGGGCGAGGGTTGCCAGTTGGACCAGGGTGTGGGCGGTGCCGGCCAACAGCGGTTCCTCTTGACGCACCAGGCGTTGGAAGAGCAGCGTCTCCAGGAGCAACAGCGCCAGGACCAGGATGATATTGGCCGCTACCGGCAGGAAAAAGAGCAGGGCCGCCACCGCCAAACCCTGGGCGACCAGGGTATCGGTGAGAAACAGCCAACGAATCCCCAATTGTTTGGCCCGCCGCGCCAACAGGAAGGCGGCCACGGCGCTGCCGAGCAGGGCCAGGGAGCGGATCGGCATGGGGCTGGGATGGAAAAGTGCCAGCGACAGGCCCAGCAGGGTCCAGTTGCCGATGTGGACCGCAAAGGGCAAAAGTTCGAAATGGGGACTGGCGCGATTTTTTCGATAGTGGATCAACCCGGCCGGGATGTGGACCGCCAGCAGGCCCAGGCGGCCCAGGGGTTGGATCGCCGCCAGTTCGACCGGCAGGTTCCATTGCCAGAAGGCGTGAAAACCGGCATAGCCGATCAGGGTGGCGAGCAGGTGCCGTTCCCAATGGCCGCGAACGGCCAAAAACAGCCCGTGCAGGGTCACCAGGGTGGCCAGGGTGAACGATACCGGTGAATCCGGCAGAATGGTCAGTGGCACCAGGCTCAACAGGACGTGCAGGGAACCTTGCGCCTGGTTGCCGGTGCGGGTGGCCAGCAGCAGATTGACGCCGACGCCGAGCATCAACACCGCCAGCGCCGCCCCGGGTGGATCGATCCACTTCAATCCGGGAATGGCCCCTGCCCCGAAACAGGCGAGCAAAAAGAGGGCCGCCGCCATGCTGTGGGACCAGAGGCCCACCTGCCGCCACTCCGCCCGGCGCATCAACCAGCGTCCGATGCCGACCAGGAGCGGGGCCAGGGCGCCGATCATCAGGGTGCGCACCAACGGTGGCACCATCAAGGCCGAATAGATGCCCAAAAAGGTCACCCCGGCCACCAGGATCACCGCACCCAGGATACCGGTCCAATTTTCCAACAGGTGCCGTTCGAGCCGTTGCCATTTTTGTTTTTCGATAGTTGAGCGGCTGGTGGTTTTTTCGCCGGCTGGTTCTGGCGCCGGGAGGGGTTTCGGGGGTGGTTCGGCCGGCTTGGGCACCCGCAACGGCAGCGGCCGGACCGGCTCGGACGGCGGGGTGGTCGTGGACGGATCGTCGAAGGGGTCCAGCTCGAAGGCCAATGGTCCGCCCCGGGCGATTTCGCGGGCGAGCAGGGTTTCGATTTTGGTTTCGGCGACCGTCAATCGTTGTTCCAGCTCCCGATTGCGCGCCTGGGACTTTTTCAGTTTTCCGAGTTGCCGTCCCTGAAGAAAAAGGACGATGGCCAGTACCCAGAAAAACAACCAGATATCCATGATCCCATCCCGCCGCCGATCCCTTCACGGTTTCCCATGGGGTTTTTGAAACCAGCAGCATGACAGAACCGGAGTGGCAAAGGCAAATCGGATTCGGGGAGGAGGATCCGCCGTCGTGCCCGGTTCGGGCCATTCGTGGGGTATGACTATTTCTGGAGTTTTCGGCTG
Source organism: uncultured Magnetococcales bacterium (assembly GCA_964344355.1). GTDB lineage: Bacteria > Pseudomonadota > Magnetococcia > Magnetococcales > CAYFNE01 > CAYFNE01. Next base: position 19,563 of record CAYFNE010000030.1, on the reverse strand, counting down.
ACCGGCGGTGCAATTTTTGGTTGATGCCCAGCCGCCACCGGCCCTGGCGCTCTGGTTGGCGGAACGGCGATACCGGGCTGAACACCTCACGGCCCCGGGAAACGGAGAAATTTTCGTTGAGGTGACATGAACCGGGGTCCGGTCCCAGCGAAGAGATCGATGGTCCGTCAACACCGGAAAAATCGATGCTTGTCGCCTCCCCCACAATCGGGTATGATTCTGGCCGCTTGTGCAGACCACCGCATCATGGCGGACGTAGCTCAGTTGGTAGAGCCCCGGATTGTGGTTCCGGTTGTCGCGGGTTCAAGTCCCGTCGTTCGCCCCATCTCTTGCAATCGCCGGTCGATCCGGTCGCCCTTTTCCGCAGTTTCCCCTGATTGTTTCCGGCGCGATCGCACCGGTTCCAGACATGGCGGGACCGGTCATTCGAACCGATGCCACGAATGGATGGAGAGATGGCTGAATTTCTCCACGCCTCCGATCGTCCGGGATCCAATCTCAGGACCGACGAACGTCAAATGGGATGGTGGATTCCGGGTTCTGGTTCCGTTTGCCTTTTTTCACCGTTGAAATCATACTCGAAGGGCTATCCTTCCATCATCCCCGCACCTACTGTGGAAAGGCGATCATGGCAACCCCTTCTCCCCAACATCTCGCCATCGTTGAGATCATGTTGCGTCGTGGCGAAAAAGTGTCGGCGATCAAATATTACCGACAACATGCCAACTGCGGCCTGACCGAGGCGAAAATGGCCGTGGAGGCGATGTTGACCGGATCGAAACCGCCAGCCGCCCCGTCCCCTCCCCCATCAACCCATATCCCCCCCGGGGCCGGTGCCGTTTCCCGGACCGGCAAAAAACCGCGCCGGAAAAAAAAGCCGGCCACCTCCGGTTTGCGCATCCTCCTCATCCTGCTGCTGGGCGTTTTTTTGATCCATCTGTTCAGCCGCGCCGACCATCCCGGTTTTGGCCGTCTGCTGGGGGATATTTCCGGGAATCCGGGAAAAACTCCGGAGGCCTCGTCCACCCCGAGTGAGACACGGCAACGGCAACAACGGGCGGAACGGCAACGGGCCGAGCGGCAGCGGGCGGAACGGGAACGAGTGGAACGGCAGCGGGCGGAACGACAACGACGTGCCCGGGAACGGGCCGAAAAAGCCCGGGCCGAACATCTGCAGGCGCAACGGCAACGCCTGGAGGAGGCGGGAAAGAAGGTCGTCCCACCCCTGGATCCCGGGGCCACGCTCAACGGTGTACCGCGGCCGGCGGCCACCTGTGCCCAATCATCGGCGGTTGCGTTCAAGGCCGGGGAGGATGATCACAAATCGCTCAAGGCGGCCTATGCCGCCAAGCTGGCCAATGAGGCCTATGTCGCCTGGAAAAGCAAACCGGGATTGCCCCTGGGACACCAGAATTTCATCGAAGAACATCAGATCAAGCGGATCCGTGCCCGGCTGGCCTTCAACCGCCGTCTGCCGCGCAACACCGCCGCCGCCTTCATTCCCACCGTCACCGGCGACCTGCCGACCATCGATGGCCGGCTGATGGCCGAAGAGTGGCGCGGGGCAACGGTGTTTTCCATCGGTGGCAAAAAGGCGCGGACCCGCCTGCTGCTGCTGGCCGATTGTCAGTCCCTCTATCTGGCCGCCGACGTGCCGGAGGACACCACCCCCGAGGGGTTCGACCAGATGCGGTTCGCCTTTCACATCGACCTCTCCCCCTGGGTGGTCAATGAGCGCATTCACGTCGGCCGTGGCAAGGGCCGGCGGGCCGTCGGCGGCATCCGGCAAACGAAAATGCGCTGGACCGGTCCGGCGCCCACCACCAAGGCCGAGCGGTGGAAAAACCGGCCCATCAGTGACTGGCGAATTTTCAAAAAGGCCGCCGGTGCCACCAGCCTTTTTCACCATCGTCAGTTCGAGGCGATCCTGGACCTGCGGGAGGCCGGTCTGCACATCGGTGTCCCCTTTCCGGCCCGGGCGGTCATCGAGACCGATCCGTTGCGCCGGGAGGAGGGAAGGTTCATCGGCCGGCGCTATCTGGGTAAACTCGGCAACCGGCGCAACCCGGTCTGGTTGGTGGTCGGTGAATAGGGGAGCCGGTAAATTCCGGCCGCACCCGCGGTCCGGGTCACTGATTCATTTCGATTCCTCATCCAGGGCTTTCATCCAGGCGCCATAGACGGGATTGGGCAGCAAAAACCATTTTTTGCCCCATTTTTCATCGTGGGATCCGGCGATGAACTGTTGTTTGATGATGGAGGTTTGGCCATCGATGGAAAAAAAATCCCCCAGGGCATCCCCGAGCATCAGCAAAACACGATGGCTTTCGGTCACCCGCCGCCGTCGGCTGGATTTGTCCGCGCCCCAGCCGGGCCGTTCGTTGCGCATCAACAACTCGGTGGCGTTCACGTTCAATCCGTGGGCCCGTAAATTTTTCAAGGTCGCCGCTTCCAGTTCATGGGCGCGGTTGGTGATATAGAAGATCGTCACACCGCGTCTCCGCGCTTCGGCGAGAAAGGCCGACGCCCCGGGGACCAAGGGCGCCTTGGCCTGTCCAACCCAATTTTCCCAACGCCTTTTGCTCCAGGAGAGGCGGTTTTCCGGGGCGGAAAAAAAGGCCATGTTGCCGAGGAGGGTCTCATCGATATCGATGATGATGGCCGGCGGCCGCTGCACCCCTTTGCCGTCGGGCCGCTCCAGGGCGGCGTTCCAACCCTGATCGGCCAGGGCCCGGTCCAGGACCTCGGTGGCCTGGCGATAGACCTGACGGCAGACGATGTGGTATTCGGCACTGTATCTGGCCCAGGAAGCGGCCCGCACCCCTTCACCGAACCGCCACGGTTTGATCGTGTACAACAGCGCCACCCCTACCGACAGGGCCAGGAACACCCCGATCAACCTTTTATTTTTATAGGTTTTTTTCAACATTATCGTTCAACTCCAACCATTGGGCGCCCCGGTGGATTTCCAAGGGCCGGAATCGGGCCTTGTAGCTCATTTTTTGGCAGGATTTGATCCAATATCCCAGGTAGAGGCGGGATTTTCGCCGCCGCCGGCTCTCCTCGATCTGCCAGAGGATGGCCCGGGTGCCGAGGCTACGGGACGATTCTCGCGGATCGAAAAAGGTGTAGACCGACGACAGGGCCTTGGGCAGATAGTCGGTCACCGCCACCATCAACAACCGGTCTCCCGACCAAAATTCCACGAAGCGGGATTGGCACCACCAGGAGGTGAGAAAATCCAGGAAATCCTCCGGTTTCGGGTTTTCCATGGGGCCGTTGGCATGGCGATGGTTCAAATAGCGACGATAAAGATCGAACACCGCCTCGCCATAGCCCGGTTTGCTGACCGACACCCGAAGATCGCGGTTGCGCCGCAGCACGCGGCGCATGTTGCGGCTGGGTTGGAAAAGGTCGACGGGAATGCGAACCGGGATGCAGGCGCTGCAGTCGGCGCAGTAGGGCCGATAGACATGGTTGCCGCTGCGGCGGAATCCCCGCTCCAGCAAATACTCATACAGGCCGTCATCCAACCGCTGTTTGGGGTCGACGAACAGGGTGGCGGCCTGTTGCCGGGCGATGTAACCGCAGTCGTGGGGCGGGGTCAGAAACAGATCCAGACGTGAATAGTCCCCCGCTTTCGGGGATGCGGGAATCATGGTTTTTCCACACCTCCACTGGAGCCTTGCAATCCAGGAACAAAGCCCGCACCATGTATTATTTGGCACCAAGGTTCGGGCGGAGAGAGTCCACTCATGTTCAAAGGTACGACCATTTTATCGGTTCGCCGCGGCGAACGCGTCGTCATGGGCGGCGATGGACAGGTTACTTTAGGCAACATCGTCGTTAAAGCCAATGCCCGCAAGGTGCGGCCGATGCGCGATGGGGAGGTGTTGGCCGGTTTCGCCGGTTCCACCGCCGACGCCTTCACCCTGTTCGAACGGTTCGAGGCCAAACTGACCAAACACAGCGGCAATCTCACCCGTGCCGCCGTGGAGCTGGCCAAGGATTGGCGCACCGATCGGGTCCTGCGCCGCCTGGAGGCGATGTTGGCGGTGGCCAACATCAAGGGCAGCCTGATCATATCCGGTACCGGCGACGTACTGGAACCCGAGGATGGCATCATCGCCATCGGTTCCGGCGGCGCCTATGCCCAGGCGGCGGCCCTGAGCCTGTTGCGGCACACCGATCTGCCCCCCCGGGAGATCACCGAACGGGCCTTGAACATCGCCGCGGAGCTGTGCATCTACACCAATTCCAACTTGGTCATCGAAGAGTTGTAAATGTCCGAATTCACCCCCCGCGAAACCGTCTCCGAGTTGGATCGCTACATCATCGGTCAAAAGGAAGCCAAACGGGCGGTGGCCATCGCCCTGCGCAACCGTTGGCGCCGGCGCCAGTTGGAACCGGGCATGCGCGAGGAGGTCTATCCGAAAAACATTCTCATGATCGGGCCGACCGGGGTGGGCAAGACCGAAATCGCCCGGCGCCTGGCCCGTCTCTCCGACGCCCCCTTCATCAAGGTGGAGGCGACCAAGTTCACCGAGGTCGGTTATGTCGGTCGCGATGTGGAATCGATCATCCGCGATCTCACCGACATGGCGGTCAAGATGTCCCTGGAACGGTCCAAAAAGGAGATGCGCCGCAAGGCCGAGGACCTGGCCGAGGAGCGGGTGCTCGATGTCCTGTTGCCGGGTACCGGCGGCCAGCAGAACACCGCTTCCGCCGGCACCCTCGGATCGATCTTCGGGCACGCCCCCGAACCGCCCCCGGCCAAGGAGCCGACGCCGCAGGATTCGGCCACCCGGCAAAAATTTCGCAAAATGTTGCGCGAGGGCCGGCTCGACGAGCGTGAGGTGGAGATCGAAATCCGCGAACCGCGCAGCACGCCGACCCTGGAGGTGTTCACCCCTCAGGGCATGGAGGGCATCAATATCCAGGAGATGCTGGGCGGCATGCTTGGCGGCGGCAAACCGCAAAAACGCCGCGTGCCGGTCAAGGAGGCCCTGGAGCTGCTGACCGATGAAGAGGCCGGCAAACTGGTCGACCAGGAAAAAACCAAACGCGACGCCGTAACCTGGGTGGAGCAGTCCGGCATCGTTTTTCTCGACGAGCTGGACAAGGTGTGCGCTCGCGGCGTGGAAAACCGCGGCGGCGGCGATGTTTCCCGGGAGGGGGTGCAGCGGGACCTGCTGCCGTTGGTGGAGGGAACCACCGTCTCCACCAAACATGGCATGGTGCGGACCGACCATATCCTGTTCATCGCCTCCGGGGCCTTCCAACTGGCCAAACCATCCGACCTGTTGCCGGAGTTGCAGGGACGGTTGCCGATCCGCGTCGAGTTGAAAAGTTTGGGCGCCGAAGAGTTCGTGCGCATCCTCACCGAACCGGAAAATGCCCTGACCCGTCAATATTCGGCCCTGCTGGCCACCGAGGAGATCGACCTGACCTTTCAGGATGATGCCATCCGCGCTTTGGCCGAGATCGCCGCCCGGGTCAATGATTCCACGGAAAACATCGGCGCCCGGCGGTTGCACACGGTGATGGAAAAACTGCTGGACACCCTCTCCTTCACCGCCCCGGACCGCAAGGGCGAGTCGGTGTCGGTGGATGCGGCCTATGTGGAAAAACAGTTGCGGGACCTGGCCGGGGATGAGGACCTTTCCCGGTTCATTCTCTGACTATTCCAGGAAAAACCCCCGTCCAGCCGCCCGGGGGGACGGTCGGCCGGTTTTTCCAGACCATCGACCCCGAACAGCGTAGCGTCCCATGGCCGACCTTCCCCTGATACGTTGGATCCTCTCCCTGATCTGGCCCTTTCGCTGGCAGGTGTTGCTGGCGCTGATCTGCATGGTGTTGCTGGCCGGTACCAACGGCGCCATCGCCTTTTTGGTGCAACCGCTGGTCGATGACGCCTTCATCCGGAAGGATGCCGACCTGATCCATCTCATCCCCTTTTTGGTGATGGGCATCTTCGTCGGTCGCGGCATCGTTTTTTTTCTGCAATCCTACCTGATGAAAAGTCTGGGGCACCGGCTGGTGCGGGTGCTGCAGGTGCGCCTGTACAAAACCTTCCTGTACATGGACATCGCCCATTTCATCTCCCACTCCACCGGCAGTTTCATCTCCCGGGTCACCTATGACATCGCCATCCTGCGCGGGGTGCTGTCGGTGACCCTCGCCGACATGGTGCGCGAAATGTTGACGGTCATTTTTCTGTTCGGGGTGGTGATCTACCGGGCCATGGACCTCTCTCTGGTGGCCATCGTCGGTCTGCCGGTGGCCGGTTATGTCATCACCTGGTTCGGGCGCAAGGTGCGACGGTTGAGCAAATCGCGTCAGGAGTACATGGAAGAGGTGGTCAGCCATTTGACCGAAACCATCTCCGGCATGCGCGTGGTCAAGGCCTTCGGCATGGAGCGTTATGAACATTCGGTCTTCCGGCGTTTGACCAAACGGGTATTGAAAAATCAGCTCCAGTCCACCGTCATCGACGCCGTGGCCAAACCGTCGGTGGACGTCATCTCCGGGCTCGCCATCAGCGCCGTCATCCTGTTCGCCGGCGAGGCGATTTTGTCCGGGGAGATGACCACCGGGGCGATGTTCTCCTTTTTGACCGCCATCATGATGGCCTACAGTCCCATCAAACGACTCTCCACCCTCTACAACGGTTTGCAAACCGGACTGGCCGCCGCTCAACGGGTGCACGATGTGATCCACATGGAACCGGCCATCCGCGATGCCGCCGGTGCCGGCGTCATGCCGCCCCTGCGCGAGAACCTGCGCTTTGAAAATGTCTCTTTCGGCTATGAGGCGGACCGGGAACCGATCCTGAAAAACATCTCCTTCACGGTGAAAAAAGGGGAAAAGGTGGCCCTGGTGGGCAAAAGCGGCAGCGGCAAATCGACCCTGGCCAATCTGGTGCCGCGTTTTTTCGAGGTGGGCAGCGGCCGCATCCTGGTCGACGGGGTGGATATCCGCGACTTGAAGATGAAAAGTTTGCGCGCCCAGATCGCCCTGGTCACCCAGGAGATCATCCTGTTCAACGACACCATTCACAACAACATCGCCTATGGCCAGAGCGGTATCGCCGAAACCGAGGTCCGCGCCGCCGCCATGGCCGCCAATGCCCTGGATTTTATTGAATCGTTTCCGGAGGGGTTCCACACCATCATCGGCGACAAGGGGGTCAAACTGTCCGGCGGCCAACGACAACGTCTCTCCATCGCCCGTTCGCTGTTCAAAAATGCCAGCATTTTAATCCTGGACGAGGCCACCAGCGCCCTGGATTCGGAAAGCGAACGCCTGGTGCAGGAGGCCCTGGATCGGTTGATGGGCCAATACACCACCCTGGTCATCGCCCACCGTCTCTCCACCATCCACAACGCTGACCGCATCCTGGTCCTGGCCGACGGTCGCATCGTCGAAGAGGGGACCCATGATGAACTGTTGGCCCTGGGTGGGGAGTATGCGCAGCTTTATGGGACGCGGTTCGAACGGGCTGACGCCTGATCCGTGCCGGGTGCATTCCCCATTCGTCCATCACTCATCGTAGAAAAGATTGCGTACGCCGTCTGGAAACGGTTTTTGGGACAGCGAAGGTCAAACGTCCCGGTTACAGTGCTCGTGAAACGGTGAGTCTTTTTCCCATGAATGCGGCTTTGAACCTTCCACAAACATGCCCGTTAGCCCGAAGCGGCCTTGCTAAAAAATTGTTGGTCAAAATAGCGGATCATCCGCAAATCCTGTGGTACCCGGCGTTGCAGTGATCGCACATCATCGGGTGAGAATTCGCCCAAGGCCAGTTTGACCGCGAAATAGGGCTCCACCCAATCGGAGGTGTAAAGAAAGGTGGAAAGACGCGGATTGATCTCCATCAGTTTTCCGCCTTTGAACTGGATGCCGATATTATAGGAAAGAGGCACCTGTTCGAGTATGGCCCGAACGGCAACCTCAATGTCCGGGCGTTGAACATGGCCACCCTTGGTTATAACGCCGCCACGTTCGGCCTCCCTGGTCTTGTGGGTAATCAGCAGGGGGTCACCATTCAAAGCCAGGCACATGGTATCGATTTCTTCCCCTTCCACCGCTTCCATCAAAATCAACTCGGGAAAATCGGGCTCGTCTTTGAAAATTTCGATCATCTCCTCCTGACTGATGATCTTGCTATCCGGTTTGTAGTTCATCAGCAGATCGGAGCGGCTAACACCGGAACTCAGATAGCGGAACCCGCGGCTGCCCTTGGCGTAGGGGGGTTTGAAGCAAAGATTTCGCTCCGGATATCCCATGGCCTCGCAACCGTCGATGAACGCATCCAGGGAGGTGACCAGCCGAAATTCCGGTACGGCGACCAGGGGATGATCGTGGAACATTTCATAGAGTCGGAGCTTGTTGTTGGCCACGGCCAGAGACTCCGGGGATGAGACGAGTACCCGGATCCCGTGCTCCTCGAATCGGTGAACTTCAGGGGCCACTATCTCCACTTCCGCAGAGGAGACCATCAGGACACAGTCCACCCGATGCTTGATGGCGGCCTCCAGCAATGCGGGGACATAATCGGGTGAAGAAGCCATGGGAATTTGTTCGAACCCATCGCACAAAAAACGGCCTATGCTCTCATCCTGGGCATCCACACCGACGACTCGCACCGTCCGCTCCCGGATGCCCCGAAGATAACGAATGCAGGTGGAAGCACCTGGACAGCCCGCTGCGGTCAACAGAAGGGTAATGGGTTGTAGATCGCTCATGTTTTTCTCCTCGCCCGTCACAACATCCACCGGATCACCTCGAAGCACTCCGCATAGCCCCCCTCCAACTGGGTGCCGCGCATTTTGGCCAAGCTCCGAATCGCATCTTCATCCAGATATACACGACTTTTTTGTGATACATAACATTGCAAAGCGCTCACTTTTTTATCCAGATGGCGCTCTTCCAGCTGAAGAAAACAGTGGCTGGAAAAAGTGATATTATTCCATGGTTCTTCATAGCAAAGAATGGACTGCTTTTTAAAACATCGGATCGCTTCCTGGCAGATGGTTGCATGATCCTGATGAACATCATGAATGGAAGGGACCAGGATCGTTTTCGGCTTGATACGCGCCCGCAACTCAATCATTCGGTCGAGAATATCCTGACGAACGGTGGGAAAGGTTCGGGTCGCAAAATCGTAGAGGATTAAATTCTCCGGCGGAATGCCCAAGGTTCCCGTGGCGGCCTTCACCTCCTTGATCAGAGTATCCCGGGGCGCACCCGGGGGCAGGGAAATCTGCGCGCTGGAAAAAGCGACATAATAGACATCCAACCCCTTTTCTATACACACTGAGATCAAACCGCCACAGCCTATCTCGCCATCGTCGGTATGGGGCGCCAATATAAGAATGGGTGAATTGCCGATATTCAGATTCATAAGATAAACCTCAGCCTATAATATAAACAGTCGCTCTTCCATCATTTCCCGAACCGCGGCCAACACCCCTTCCCGGCCAAGCCCGCTGTTTTGGTTGGTCGTGTATCGTCATGACCGGACCGGTCTCGCTGGGAACGGGACCCACCCCCTGGTTGACCAAACACGACCAACCGAACCAGCAGCCATGGCTGGCGTTCATGCACCCCATCCGCCCGGGTCATCCTTAATCCGTACTGTTCGCACTGGCCGGCAAAAATTGTAGCAAGGATGCATGTTCATCCGATGTCAGAAGAATGTCGGTCCGTCCTCTGGTCTTTTTTTCACTTCAGCAACAACTCCCGGCGCGTGCGGGGGCGGGCGCGAGATGGGTCAGAGAGAATCTACACTTTAACGTACGTTGGGTCAAATGGAGGCACCACCAAAAATGGATGCCGGGACGGAAGGGTAGATTACACCGAACATCGTGTCAAACCGCTCCCATTTTGAGAATCGTCGTTTCAACGACATCCTATCGTTTCGGAACACGCCGATACGGCAGGACGGGGACGCGAGCCGTCAAAACGGATTTCCGGCAAGTTTTCCGTGCGCTTGACGCCGGAGTTGCATCAGCGTGCCGCTCTGACCGTTTCCAGTGGGAGTGAGCCTCAATCATTGGATCGCCAACCTGATCGACCGGGGAGCGGAGGTCCATTGAGTGCCGTCACCGGCGCCGAAACGGCAGCCGACGTCCCGCGACCAGACAGCGCCATAGCCACTCCAGCGGCCCTTGATGGAAATGGCGCAGCCACCAGGGGGACCCGATCATCTGCACCAACCAGATGGCGAGGACGATCCCGGCCAGTTGCGCATGACGCAGTTGGCCGAACCAGGCCAGACCGTGGCCGTAGAAGAGAAACGCGCCGATCAGGGACTGGAGGAGGTAGTTGCTCAGGGCCAAACGGCCCACCGCCGCCAAACGGTGTTTGATGGTTGTAAAGGCCGGCAACCGGTACCAGAGCATGAACAGGCCCACATAGCCCAGGGCCATGAAGATTCCCGACCAATAGAGATAGATCCGTCCCAGGTGCAGAGAGTGGCGGATGTGCCAGCCGTGGCTGAAATCCTGGTGAAGCCCGATCACGGCGATCAGCAGGCCGATGCCGATACCGCCGACGGCCAGATGCCGTTGGCGGATCCGTTGTTGGCCCTCCCGGAAAATTCCGAGCTTGAACAGAGCCATGCCGATCAACATCAAGGCCGATGATTTCCAAAAATTGACCGTCGGCAACAGATAACCGAGCATGAAGCCCACCCCGGCTAGGCGCGGCGACATCTGCTGCAGATAATCACCGCGATAGGCGGCGGTTTCGGCGGCGGCCAGGACCGGGTCGGCGTACCAATAGAGTGCCGACAGGACCTCCAGGTCTGCCGCGGAACGGTATTCGATGACGGTCTGCAACTGCCAGGCGGTCACCGTCGGCGCCAGCAACAGCACGGCGGCGATGAGCAGCAGGGGGGTGGCGGGCAGGTGCCGCAGCCAGTAGACGAACAGCCCGCAGACCGCGTAGGTGACCAGGATGTCGCCATACCAGACCAGGGTACCGTGCAACAGTCCGAAGACCGCCAGCCAGAACAGCCTTCGCAACCAAAGCCGGTTTTGCCGGCCCTGGTCGGTTGATTGACGCCGGCCCCGCAACAGGATGCCGATGCCGAACAACATGGAGAACAGGGCGATGAACCGGTTGTCCGCCAACAGCCGACCCAGGCCCCAGAGCAGCCACTCCGACCGACCCAGGGGCGCCAGGACGGTGGGATTGATGTAGGCGGTCTCGACCCAGGCCATGGCCTGGATGTTCATGATCAAAATGCCCAATACCGCCAGGCCGCGCAGGGTGTCGATGGCGGCCAGACGGCCATCATTGGCCGCCGTCGATGTAGAGAATGGTTCACCAATTGGATCGTTCATGAAATTTTTTTGTCATCGGTGTTGTCAATAGACGTGAATATTGCCGAATGATGACGCATACTGGGAAGCTGACAGTGAGTGAGCGGAAACGGGAGCCGTTGATGATGGACCGTCCCCTCCCGGGTTTATTTATCGCATTTCGTGCCCAATGAACTTCTATACGGCAGTTAATCAGGATCGGTTGACCATTTTATTGGTCGATGACCAAAAGTTGACCGCGCGGCTGCTCAAGCGGCAGCTGGTCGGCGAAAAGGATCTCGTCCTCTACGCCACCCAGGATCCCCAGCAGGCCATCTCCCAGGCGGAGGCGGTGCGACCGGCAGTGATCCTGCTGGACCTGGTGATGCCGGAGATGGATGGTTTGACGCTGCTGAAACGGTTTCGCGCCATGGAAGCCTTCGCCGAAATTCCCATCATCATGCTCTCTTCCCTGGAGGAGTCGGAGTTGAAGGCCGAGGCCTTCGAGGCCGGGGCCAACGACTATCTGGTCAAGCTGCCGGACCGGGTGGAGATGCTGGCCCGTCTGCGCTATCACGCCAGGGCCTGGTTCAACCTGGTGGAAACCCGCCGCACGCAGATGGCCCTGCGGGAGAGTGAACGCCGGTTTCGGTTCGTCACCGAATCGGTCTTCGAGGCGATCATCGTCGCCGACATGGCCGGCCGCATCACCTTTTGGAACCAGGGCGCCGAACAGATTTTCGGCTATGACGGCCAGGAGATCATTGGCAAACCGGTGGGCCATCTCACCCCGGAACCGGATGGGCAGGAGAGTCAAAAAGGGTTCAACCGGTTGCGAAAGGTGGGCAGTCAAAAGCCGGGCGGCACCATGATGGAAATGATCGGCCTGAAAAAGGATGGCACGCAATTTCCCCTGGAAATTTCCATCAATCGCTGCAACGAGGGCAATGAGGACTATTTCGTCACCGTCATCCGCGACATCACCGAACGCAAACGGGCCGAGGAACACATTCTCCACCAGGCCAACTATGACGCCCTGACCGATCTGCCCAACCGAAAATTTTTCATGCAGTGCCTGGGGGAAAACCTCTCCCTGGCCCGGCGTCAGCATTGTCGGCTGGCCCTGCTGTTCATCGATCTCGACAAATTCAAATGGGTCAACGACACCCTGGGCCACGCCGCCGGCGGTCAACTGTTGCGGGAGGTCTCGCAACGGTTGCGCAGCCTGGTCCGCACCTCCGATACCCTGGGCCGCCTGGGCGGCGATGAGTTCACGGCCATCCTCTACGATATCGCCTCCCGGGACGGGGTGGCCGGCGTCGCGCAAAAAATGCTCGACCTCCTGGAAACCCCCTTCATGCTGGAAGGGCAAAAGGCGGAAATTTCCGGCAGCATCGGCATCACCCTGTTCCCGGAGGACGCCTTGGACATGGACGAGTTGTTACGCAACGCCGACATGGCCATGTACGTGGCCAAAAACGCCGGCCGCAACGGTTTCTGGTTTTTTCAGCCGGATGAAAAGATGGGCAAGGAATAACGGTCCGCCGATCCCGGCTCGTTGTTGAAAAAACCTTCCCGACAATAATCACAACTCCAGCATGGAGGCGGTTTCCGGTCGAAGTCCGGTCTGGAATATCGACTCTTCCGGCCACAGCGTGAATCGTCCGAACTCCACGCTTGACCCGGCGGTTCGATTGCCTCATGATGGGGTGTTTATCTGTCACAGGCCCTCCCCACCGGCCGGTGGGGTGTCGATTTGAAGGAAAAGCCCGATGAAAAGAACGTTTCAACCCAGCAGAATCCGCCGCAGCCGCAACCATGGTTTCCGGGCGCGCATGTCCACCCGCGCCGGTCGGGCCGTTCTCGCCCGGCGCCGGGCCCGGGGGCGGAAACGGTTGGCGCTGTAGGAGGGACCGTCCGGGTTGACCCGCTCCCGGATTGACGATACCGCCGTGCAAAGGACGGCTGCCGGATGCGATCACCGTTTTCCCAAGTCCGCCCGTCTGTTGACGGCGGCGGAGTTTCGCGCCGTCACCGCCAGCGGTCGCAAATCGGTCTCCGGCTGTTTTTTGCTGTTCGTCCGCGAACCGCCCGATCCGGCGGCGGATTTCCCACCGGGCAGCGACGAGCGGGCCGCGGGCTCCCTGAGCCGCATCGGCCTGACCGTCAGCCGCAAGGTGGGCGGTGCGGTGGTCCGCAACCGGGTCAAACGCATCATCCGTGAATTTTTTCGCCAACGGCGTCCCCAATTCTCCCGGCACCTGGAAGCGGTGGTCATCGCCCGTCCCCGGGCCGGAAAGGCGGTCGCCACGCGAATGCGGCGGGAACTGGAAAAACTTTTTTCACCGTTCGTGAACCGGTCGACTTGAAAAGCGATCACCCGCACGGACCGGCTCGCCGAAAAACGATGGAACGATAGGAAACGTGAAAAAAATTCTCCTGGGGCTGGTTCGATTCTATCAACTGTTCATCTCTCCCGTTCTGCCCAACAGTTGCCGGTTTTTTCCCAGTTGTTCCGAATATGCCATGGAGGCGCTCAGCCGTTACGGCGCCCTGCGCGGCAGTTGGTTGGCCCTGCGCCGCATCGGTCGCTGTCACCCGTTTCATCCCGGCGGATTCGATCCCATTCCCTGAACCATGATCACTTGAAGGAAAAATCCATGGATCGGCGTACCATCCTGGCCATCAGCCTCTCTTTCATCCTGTTGATGATCTATCAGACGACGATGGACATCTTCTATCCGCCGCCACCGCCGGAAGAGACGGTCGCCGTCGAAACCATCGAGCGGGCGCCGGCGGAACCGGCCCCTTCGGAAACCGGGGTCAGCGTTGGCAAGGGAGAGTCCGGTCCGGTCCTTGAACAGAGGGTTCAGCCACAAACGGCGCCATCGTCCGCACCGGCCGACCTCGGCGCCACCGCCACCTTCGAGACCGGTCTGAGCCGTGGCCAGGTGACCCTGACCGGCGGTCAACTGGTGGATGTGCGGTTTTTGCAACATCTCGACCAGCTGCCCCCGGAGGGCCAGCCGATCCGTTTTTTCACCCGGGAAGGCGGCGAACTGCTTTATGGTGAGAGCGGATTTCTCTCCAACAGCGCCGGCATGCCCACCCGCACCACCCAATGGCGGGTCAAGGGTTCCGATCAGGTACGCGGCAAGGGGGAGCTCCATCTGGTCTGGGACAATGGCGCCGGGTTGCTGTTTGAAAAAATATTCCAGTTCGAACCCGACTCCTATCTGCTGACCGTCATCGACCGGGTGCGCAACAACTCCGGCATCCCCGTCGCCCTGTACCATTTTTCACAACTGTTGCGGGTGGAACCGAAACCGGAGGATGGCCAGGCGATGGCCATCTACGATTTCCACGGCCCGATGGGCTATCTGGACGGGGTTCGGGTCCAGCACGCCTATGAAGATTTGCGGCAACAGGATCAACATCAGGATGCCACCACCGGCTGGTCCGGTTTCAGCGACAAATATTTTATCGCCGCCATGGTTCCGGACGATGTGCAAGCGGCAAAAAAATACTATTTCGACTATGACGCCCCCACCCACCGGGTGGGCATCGTCTCCAAAAAACAGATTTTGGAGGCCAACGCCCGGGAACGGTTCATCACCCGGATGTTCATCGGTCCCAAGGAGATCCGCACCCTGGAGGCGCAGGGGCTGTACCTGGAGCGCTCCATCGACTACGGCTGGTTCCATTTCCTGGCCGAACCGTTGGTCAAGGTGTTGCTGTTTTTCAACGATTTCATCAACAACTTCGGCATCGCCATCATCCTGCTGACCCTTGCCATCAAGGTGCTCTTCTTCCCGCTGGCCAACAAGAGCTATGTGTCGATGAACGCCATGAAAAAGTTGCAGCCGGAGATCGAAAAGCTGCGCAAGACCCATGGCAGCGACAAACAGCGGCTCAACCAGGAGATGATGAAGCTCTACCAGGAGAACAAGGTCAATCCCCTGGGCGGCTGTCTGCCGATCCTGGTGCAGATCCCGGTCTTTTTCGCCCTCTACAAGGTGCTGTTCCTGTCGGTGGAGATGCGCCACGCCGATTTCTTTCTCTGGATCAACGATCTGTCGGTGAAGGATCCCTACTATGTGTTGCCGGTGTTGATGGGCATCTCCATGTATTTTCAATCCAAGCTCAACCCCACTCCGGCCGACCCGGTTCAGGCCAAGGTGATGGCCTTTCTGCCGGTGATTTTCACCTTCATGTTTCTCTCCTTTCCGGCCGGTCTGGTACTCTACTGGCTGCTCAACAATGTGCTCTCCATCGCCCAGCAGAGCTACATCATGAAAAAAACCAAATAGTGCGACCGACGGCAATCGGTGGAAGCGGCCAACAAACCCGGAGAACCCGATTTCTCCGGGTTTTTTTTGTTTGGATCGCCGCCATTCCGATGGTTGCGGCATACAAACATTTGTAAGGGGCGGGACGGTTGGCCTATTATCCATGCCGGGTCCGGTTTCGGTTCATGGGAAACGACCCGTCGATGGATGATCCGGGTTTGAACGTCATGAAAAAACAGAGGAGGAGATGTTCCATGATCATGGGCCGTATCGCACTTTTTTTTCTGGTCTCGTTGTCCTTTTCCACCGCCGATGCCGCCCGCCGTCTCGATGTGACCGGTCGTTGGGACGCGGCCACCTATGATCGGGCCAACAGTCCCCGGGATTGTGACTTCAATCAACGAAATTTCGTGGTGGAAATCTATCAATTCGGCAACAAGGTCGATATCAAGGTGGGGGGCCTGAATACCCGGGGCCGGGCCCGCGGCAGACGTTATACCTTCAACACCGCGTTCAAATCGAGCGGCGGCAAAACCAAGATTTGGGGCGGGGTGACCTTCTCTTCCAACAGTGCCGGTCGGGGCAACTACAACTGGACCTGGAACGATGGCAGACATTATTGCAAAGGCCATGGCAAGGTGCGGTTGAAACGGTCCCGGGTCAACTTCGTGCCCCGGTGATCTGCAAACGGGCCGCCGGTGGCTGATCGATCCCGGCCGATTCAACCGGGATCGGCCGGCGCCTCGTCCCCCAGCTCCAGGTAGGGTTCGATCCGATCCGCCCGGATGGTATAGGCGGCGGTGCCGAGATCATCCTCCAGCCGTTCGAGGGTCATGCGGCCGATGACCCAGACGGTATCATACCAGGATCGGGCCGCCGTCGTCCCTTCGCCGACCCCCCGCACATGGATGATCTGGTTGGCGGGTGGTGGCGGGACATGGATACAGGCGCCGAAATAGGGCACCAATAGAAATTCCGCGGCAACCTGGCCATCCATTTCCAGCGGCACCACATAGCCGGCGATCTTCACCTGGCGGCCGTGCAACGCCTGAACGGTGGGCGCCCGGTTAATCTCGGCCTGATAGGCGGCCATGATTTTTTTCGCCCGGGGATCCTCATCATCCAGTTCGGATAAATCCTTCCCGGCCAACAGTTTTTCAGGTTCGAAGTCGGACGGGATCATCTCCTCCCAAGCGAGGAGCATCGGCTCATCCCCATTGGGAGCCGGTTGCCGAATGGCGACCGGTGCCGTTTTTTTACCGGCCATGGGTGGGGATGACAACAGGGATTCCAGCTGCTGCATGGCCACGAAGGGCAGCGGAACCAGCAGGAGCAACAGGATCAGCAGTCGTCGTTTCATGTGGCGTTCCTTCAATTTCGAACGGTCATTCCGTCGGCGAGGGATAGACGATAGGCGCGCCATGCGGGAAGGATGCCGACGACCAATCCCGCGGCCACCACCAGGGCCAGCAGCATCCCTTCCTGAAAGCTGGGCATGCCCAGTCCGAGGATGATGCCGAAACGGCTTTCGGCGATCGGTTGCAGAACCAGGATCGCCCCGTAAAGCAAGCCCAGACCGATCATCACCCCGGAGATGGCCAGGGTTGCCGCCTCGATGGTCAGCAACATGAAAATTTGCCAGGGGTGCGCCCCCAGTGAACGGAGGATGGCCATCTCCCGGCGCCGTTCGTTGAGACCGGCCAGGATCGCCGTCGACATGCCGGTCAAGCCCACCAGGACCACCGCCGCCGAGACCGCCAGCAGGGCGTTTTCGGCCACGCCCATCAACCCCCACAACTCCTGCAGGGCCACGCCGGGCATGACGGCGGAGAGCGGTTCCCGCTCATGGTTGTTGATGAACCGCTGTACCTGGAAGACGGCGATGCGGGATTTCAAACCCACCAGGGCGGCGGTGATGGTTTTTGGCGTCAGGTCCATCTCCCGGGTCCGCTCGGCGGAAACCCGAATCCCCGGCAGAGGCACCCCTTGACGCCATTCCACATGGATCGCCTCAATGGCCTGCAGGGAGACCAGCACCGTGCGATCCACCGGGGTTCCGGTTCGTTTCAGGATGCCGGCCACCTTGAACGGTTTGTCATCGTGCCGGGTGAACGAGACCTTGCCGGCGCCGTGGGCCACCACCATCTCCCGTCCCAGCCGATAGCCCAGCTTTTCCGCCACCTCGGCGCCGAGCACGGCATCGTACAGGTCCTTGAACGGCGCGCCGGTGGAAAATTTCAACGCCTGTTTGCGACCATGACGATAGTGCCGGAAAAAACCGGTCGAGGTTCCGAGCACCCGGTAGCCGCGATGGGAATCCCCCAGTGCCAGCGGCACGGTCCAGGAGACCTTTGGATGGCCGGCGATCTCCCGGTAGCTTTTCCAGGAGATGTTGTTGGTCGGATTGCCGATGTGGAATACCGAATAAAGCAACAACTGGATGGCGCCGCTCCGGGCGCCGACCACCAGGTCCGTGCCGGAAATGGTGTTGGCGAAACTGCCCCGGGCTTCGTTCCGCACCCGTTCCACCCCCAACAGCAAGGCGGTGCTGAGGGCGATGGCGAACAGGGTCAGGAGAACGGTGGCGCGGCGGTTGATCAAACTTTTCCAGGTCAACAGGAAAATGGGCATGGTGGCATCTCCCTAGGCGGCCCGGCGGGTTGCGGCCCCGTTGATGTCGTCCAGGGCGATGGTGCGGTCGAACAGGGATTCCAGGGAACCATCATGGCTGACGAACACCAGGGTGGTCCCCAGGTCCCGGCACTCCCGTTCCAGCAATTCCAGGAAGGCGCGCCGCCGGTCCCAGTCCAGGGCCGAAGTCGGCTCATCGGCGATCACCAGCTCCGGCGCGCCGATCAGGGCGCGGGCGGCCGCCACCCGCTGTTGTTGACCGACGCTGAGTTCGTTGGTGGGCCGCAACTGTCCCGTCTCGTCATTCAGGTCGAGATGGTCGAGCAGGCGCCGCGCCTCCGCCTCCGGGGTGGATCGGCGTTTTTCAATCCTCGACCGCCGCAGGGTGGAAAAATGGCAGGGCAACAACACGTTTTCCAGGGGCGACAGGTAGGGCAGCAGGTTGAACATTTGAAAGATGAAACCGATATGGTCGGCGCGGAACCGATCCCGCCGGCTGCCGCTCATGCCATTCAGCGCCTGCCCGAGAATGTTCAGCCCGCCCTTTTGCGGGGTGAGGACCCCGCCGAGCAGATTGAGCAGGGTGCTCTTGCCACTGCCGCTGGCGCCTTTGATGAACAGCCGTTCCCCTTGATGGACCGTCAATTCCGGGATATCCAGAACCACCGGCCCTTCCGGCCGCCAGCGGAACCGCAGATCGTTGATGGTTATCACTGTGTTTCCCATGATGATTCCCTTTGAATGCCCCTACCGGTATGCCACCCGCGTAGACCCACGCCCCGGATTAAAAGGTCAGACGGGGCGCGTCCGGAGTCA
Source organism: uncultured Magnetococcales bacterium (assembly GCA_964344355.1). Taxonomy (GTDB): domain Bacteria; phylum Pseudomonadota; class Magnetococcia; order Magnetococcales; family CAYFNE01; genus CAYFNE01. The sequence continues at coordinate 518 of CAYFNE010000030.1, read as the reverse complement.
AAGTGGCCGCCCCTTGGCCGTTGGCGGTGGCATAGTGGCTCTCCAACCGCTCCATAGCTGGAAAAATGGGGAACAGATTGACATCCAGGTGGGTCAGAGCGGCGGGTTTGCGGCAGGTGAAGGTGTAACCGGCGAAAAAGTCGCTGTGACGCCGTTCCCCGCCGTGGTCGTGTTCCTCATCATGATCCCCGTCGTCATGCCGCTCCCCGTCGTGGTCATGTTCCGCCTCCGGATCGTGCGGTTTCCCGAGCAGTTTCGAATCCACATGCGCTTCCGTCAGCCGGCAATCGGCGGCGCTGGCCGGGACGAACAGGCGGGCGCCATCGCCAAGCAGGCCGGCGCTGGCGTGAACCCGCTCTTTTTCCTCGGCGGTACGGGGTTGATATTCAAAACCGGCGATATTGAGCGCCGGGCTTTCCAGCTCGATGGCCAGGGTGTCGCCATCCACGGCCACCCGCAATTGTCCGTAAGCGATTGGCAAACCCCAGGCTCCCGCGTCAGAATTTTTTCTGCCATGC
>CAYFNE010000029.1:0-50397 GCA_964344355.1 uncultured Magnetococcales bacterium | reverse complement strand
CCTCGGTCCTCTCCAACCGCAAAGGCCGGCTGCGCATCGAAAAGGAGTATTACCGCGCCCGTTCGAAGCTGTTTCCCGAGGTGGATTTCGCCATGGGCCGGGGCCGGGAGTGGACCAACAGTTCCAATACCCGCAGTGCCGGTGAAGGGGGACTGGCTCTGGACCGGGATGAGATGAGCCTGACCGTTAAACAGCGTATTTTTGACGGTTTTGAAACCAAATACGGACTCGAAAAGGCCGAGGCGGAGTTGAAGGCCAATGACTTCAACGAAAAATGGGCCGAACAGGATTTGACTTTCCGGGTGGTGGAGGCCTATCTGGAGGTCCTGAAACAACGGGAACTGTTGGCCATGGGCAACACCCGTCTGTTGCGTCATCGGGACAACCTGAAAAAACGCCGGGAAATGGCCGAACTGGGCACCGGTTCCGAGGTCGAGGTGCAGGTGGCGAAAAGCCGTCTGGCCCGGGTCATCCCCGAACACCGGGACAATCTGGCCGCCCTGCAGACGGCGGAGGCGGCGTTTACACGCCTGGTCGGCGTGGAGCCGGGGTCGCTCTCCCGGCCGCCCCTGCCGGAGACCCTGCTGCCGGCCTCCCTGGAGGTGACCCTGTCCAGGGTGTTGAGCAGCCATCCGGCGCTGCTGGCGGCACGGGCGGAATTGAAAGGGGTGCAAGCCGAAGTGGCCTTGGGCCGGGCCGAATTCTGGCCGAAACTGGACCTGGAACTCTCCATGTCCGAAACCGAAAACACCGGCGGCACCCGGGGCGCCACCAAAAATGCCAAGGCCATGGTGCAGATGGAATACAACCTGTTCCAGGGTGGGTTCCATCTGGCCGATCTGCAACTGTCGAAAAAAAAATCGGTGATCCTTCAGGAGGAACTGTCGCAGACACGGATGGAGATCATCCGTTTGATCACCGACTCCTGGAACGCCATTCAAACCTCCCGCAGCCGCATTTTGCAACTGGAAAAACGGGCCGCCATCAGTCAGGAGTTGGTGAACGCCTATCACAGCCAGTTCCGCATGGGGTTGGGGGCGCGCCGCATTCAGGATGTCTGGGATGCCGAGGATGATCTCTATCAGGCCCGGCGATCGGTCAATCAGGAACAGTTTCAATTGATGATCCAAATCTACCGGCTGTTGGGCGACATGGGCATTTTGCAACAGGCCCTGATGCAACCGGCCACGATGCCGAAACGACGCCTGCGAAGACCGCACATTTTGTACCGGCACATCCTGCACTATCCGAGCCTGGATGGTCGCCAATGGGATCAACAACCGACCCCGCCACCCCCGGAACGGCGGCAGTCGGTCCGGGCGGACACGGAATTCACCATCGCCACCGGCCGCCAACCCCTCTCCCTGCCCGAGTTGAACGCGGAAACCACCGCCAGCGACTATCGAAAGGGGTTGGACGATTGGGAAGGGCGTACCGTGGAGGCCGCCGAAGTGGCGTTGGCCACCGAACGGTTCGTCGTCGCCTCCCTGGAACGATTGGTAGCGGAAAAACCGGTCCCGGAACCGAAACCGAAACAGCGCGACCGGGTCCGGTTCCTCGTCCGCCGCCGTATGCCGGAGATGGAGACCAGCGCCCGGATCGGCATGCCGGTTGGGGAGAGCCCCGTTTTCAATGATGGGGCCGCGGTTCGATCTGCCGCCGGAAATACCGACCGTGAACCGATGCCGGTGGTCACGCCGGGTCAATCGGTTTTCGTACCGGCGCCGCTGCCGCGGCGGTTGGCGGAACAACCGTCGGAACTGTTCGATCTGTTGGTGGACTCATCGATGGAAGAGATGCCCGAGACGTCGAACCGACCGTTGCAGGAGGTGTCCGGTGAAAAACCCGGGCCGGTAACGGAACAACTTTCGCAAAAGCCCGTGCCGCCAGGCCTCCCGCCAGTGAGACATCGGCACGGCGAGCATAATCTGCCGCAGGGTTTCATTCCGGAGGCGGTCCAAACCCCGCCCGGGCCGCCCATGCAACGATTCGAAGCGTTGGAAGAGCTTCAGGAGTCGTTCCAGGTGGTCCAGATCCTCGGGAAAAAAGGACGGCGGCAGGAAGAACAGTAAAAAACGCAACCGTTCCACCCGTTGCGCCGGCCAGTCGAGTTCCGGCATCAGGGTGCGCAGTTGATCACCGGCGGTTTTCAGGGCCACCCGGCGTTGTTCCCCGCCACGGGTGTTGGTGACGCTGTGATCGTGAAGGCGGGAAGCGGCCAGGGGAACCGGCAGATTGCCCCCTCGGGAGACGGCCAACAGGCGCACCCAAAGATCATAATCCTGACTGCAGGGCAGGGTCGCATCATACTGCAACCGATGTCGTTGCAGCAGGGCGCGGCGAAACATCATCGTCGTGTGAAAAAAGGGGTTGACGAACAACCCCTGCCAGCGAATCCCCAGGTCTGCCAACGGCGCCTGCCGGATCTTCATCTCCCGTCCGCGCTCATCCACCAATCGGCAATACCCCCCCAGCAAGCCCAGAGATGGATTCCGCTCCATGGTTCGCACCTGCCGTTCCAACCGTTCCGGGTCGGAAAGATCATCGGCGTCCTGACGGGCGATATACCGTCCCCGCGCCCGCTCCAGGCCGATGTTCAGGGAGCGGGTCAGACCGATGTTTTCCCGATTGGTCCGGATGACGATACGCCGGTCCATCCCGGCGTAACGGGCCAGCAATTCCGGGCTTTCATCCCGGGAGCCGTCATCGATGATGATGAACTCAAAATCCCCGAAGGTTTGCCCGAGGATGGAATCCACCGCCTGGGAGAGATAGGCGGCGCCGTTGTAGACACTCATCAATACCGTAACGGTGGGTTCGGCCATGTCCGTATCCAGGTGATGGAAAGGCGTTCATTCTCGACCGCCAAGCATGACACAAAGAGTGGGGTTGCGATAGCGACGTCCCCTCTTCAGCCGGGGCATTTCCTTCAGACGAACTCAGGGCTTCTGCAGACAGGCGGTCAAGTCGGCGGCCAAATTCTCCAACAGTTGAAAATAGGCCGCCTCGCCGGGCTTCAACCGGACGCCCATGGGATCCAGACTCCCTTTGCGGGCCCTGGTTCCCCGGGCCACGGCATCCACCAGGGCCGGTTCGAACTGGGGTTCGGAAAAGATACAGGCGGCGTCGCTGCGGACGATCTTTTCACGGATCTCCAAAAGACGCCTGGCGCCGGGTTTGCGCTCCGGGTTGACGGTGATGGAGCCCACCGCGTTCAGACCGAAACGGTTTTCGAAATAGTGATAGGCATCGTGGAAGACGATGTATGCGGTTTGCCGGATCGGCGCCAACCGGGCGGCAAGGTTCTCTTGAAGGTGCGATAGCCGATCATTCATGCGGGTGGCGTTCTTCGCATACCGGTTCCGGTTTCCGGGATCGATCTCCCCAAGGGTATGGGATATGGCAAAGACCATGGCCCGGGCATTGGCCGGATCGAGCCAGACGTGCATGTCCATCTCCCCATGATGGTGATCGTCATGGTCATCGGCATGCTCGTCATGTTCACCATGATGGTGATCATCATGGTCGTCTTCATGACGGTCGTGTTCCTCGTGAGGCTCCCAGGTCCCCCCTTCGCGGTTTTTCAGGAGTCGCATCCCCTCGACGGTATGGAGTTCCACCACGCGGGCGTTTTTGCTCAAGGTGGCCAGAGGTTTGACCAGAAAGTTTTCCAGTTCCTCCCCGATCCAGAACACCATATCGGCCCGGCGCAGCCGGGCTGCTTCCGAAGGGCGTAACGCATAGGAGTGGGGCGATTCGGAACCCGACAACAGCAGATGAGGTTTTCCGACTCCCTGCATCACCCCGGAGACCAGGGCATGGATCGGTTTGATGCTCACCACCACCTCCGGCGGCGCGGCCCGCGATGTGCCCGCCGAAAGAATCAGACTAAACAACATCATGGCCAATGCGGGCCACCGGTTCATGCGGTTCATGGTCAACTCCCGTTTGAAAGTTACGATATATCATATATTCCGCTCGACAAAACGATATGGCCTGTCTCTTCCGCGGGTTACCGTTTCAGGCGGTGCATCGTGCCAACGCCCGCACATCAGTTACAATATATCATATGCCTTGCTTGCCGGAACGATATAGCATATTCTCATCGGCTGTCAAGCGGGAACGGAAACTCATGACCAGGAATAAATCCATGGCGGCAACCCCTTCACGGCCCCGGGCTTTTCCAGACTCGGGCCACGATCATCGACGCTGCCGGGAGCAACTCATGGAGCGGGCCGAACAGGTCTGCAGGAAAACGGGGACCCGGCTGACGCCCAACCGCAAGGAGGTCCTGGGGATCCTCTCCGAAAGCCATGGAAGTCTGGGAGCCTACGACATCCTGGAACGGATGGAGGGGCCCAGCTCCCGGCGACCGGCCCCGGCGGCGGTCTATCGGGCCCTGGAGTTCCTGATCGGTGTGGGTCTGGTCCATCGCCTCGGGGTCCGCAACACCTTTTTCGCCTGTACCCAGCCCGGTCATGGGGATCGTACCCAGTTTTGGATTTGCCGGGGGTGTGGAATCGTCGGCGAGACCGAGTCGGAGCAGATCGCCAAAACCATTCCCGATCTGGCAAAGGGTTTGGGTTTCCTGCCCGAATCGGTGCATGTGGAGATCGAGGGGGTTTGCGGAACCTGCCGCGCCGAACAGGGGGTGGGGAGATGACGGAGATCCATGTGACCCACACCTCGCCTTTGCTGGAGGCCCGGGGGGTCAGCGCCCGGGGAGCCAACCGCATCATCCTCGATCGAGTGGACCTCAGCATCGATCCCGGTGAGGTGGTGACCCTGATCGGCCCCAACGGCGCCGGCAAGACCACCTTTTTGAAGATCCTGCTGGGCATCATCGCCCCCGACCGTGGCACCGTGCGGCGCAAGCCCGGCCTCCGGGTGGGCTACGTTCCCCAGCGCATGCCCATCGATCCCGTGCTGCCACTGCGGGTTGTCCGCCTTCTGTCCCTGAACACGGGAGCCTCGCCGGAGCGGATCCGGTCGGTTCTCGCCGAGACCGGTGTGGGGCATCTGCGTCAAGCCCCGGTACGGACGCTTTCCGGCGGTGAGTTCCAACGGGTTCTTCTGGCCCGGGCCATGTTGGGCGATCCTGAAATCCTGGTGCTGGATGAACCGGTGCAGGGGGTCGATTTCGCCGGCGAGGCGGAACTCTACCGACTGATCGGCGATCTGCGGGCCCGGCACGGGCTGTCGATCCTCATGGTTTCCCATGACCTGCATGTGGTGATGAGGGCGACCGACCGGGTGGTCTGCCTCAACCGCCACGTCTGTTGCACCGGGGCGCCCCAACTGGTACGCAACCATCCGGAGTTCGCGCGGCTTTTCGGCGACCATGCCGTTCAGGCCCTGGCCCTTTACCAACATCACCACCAGTGCGACGACACCGGCCATCACCCGGAACGGGTGGCGGAGAGTGGCCAATGAACGATTTTTTCGAACTGATGCTGCCGGCGTGGCTGGCGGGGCTGGGGGTAGCGGCGGTGGGCGGACCCTTGGGCTGCTTCGTGGTGTGGCGGCGCATGGCCTATTTCGGCGACACCATGGCCCATGGCGCCCTGTTGGGAGTGGCGTTGGGTTTGATGATGGAGATCAACCTGATTCTGGGGGTCATTCTGGTCTGTGTCGGCATCGCGGTTTCCCTCATTTTTCTGCAACGGCGGCCGTGGCTCGCCGGCGATACCCTGCTGGGTATCCTCTCCCACGGGGCACTCTCTCTCGGATTGGTGGCCTTGAGTTTCATGGAGGGGGTGCGGGTCGATCTGATGGGCTATCTTTTCGGGGACATTCTGGCCGTCTCCATCGCCGACGTGGCGTGGGTCCATCTGGGAGGCGGTTTGGCCCTGTTCATTCTGTGGCGCATCTGGAATCCCCTTCTGGCCATGACCGTCCAGGAGGATTTGGCTCGGGCCGAAGGGATCGACGTCGAGCGGTTCCAGCTGATCTTCATGCTGTTGATCGCACTGGTGATCGCGGTTGCCATGAAGATCGTCGGGGTTTTGCTGATTACGTCACTCATGATCATGCCGCCCGCGGCGGCCCGCAACGCCGTCCATTCGCCCGAGGCCATGGCGGTGGGTTCGATCATCGTTGGAATGGTGGCGGTGACGCTGGGATTGTGGGCCTCGGTTCAGTGGGACACCCCGTCGGGTCCCTCCATCGTCGTCTCGGCCCTCTTTCTCTTTTTGATCAGTCTGGTCCTGCCCCGTGGCGTCCGGAACTCCGGCCAGGTGGACGACGGGTCGAATCCGTTCGAGGGGGTCCGGGACTCCCAAGACCAGAAGGAAGGGAGTCGGGAGAGATGATCGACCAGGGTGGTGAACGTGAGAAACATCGGGATTCGTTGGACCGGCCCACCGACATGCCGGTCATCGAACATGAAAAGTGGATTCTTTCCCTTGGGATTCTGGCCTTTTGCCTGATCTTTCTTTTTCCCGACGCCTTGCGGTTCGGCGATGGATGGACGCCGGATCTCGCCAGTCTCAACATGCAGCCGGCACAGCGCTGGCGGGAAAATTTCACCACCTACTTCGTCTCCATCATTTTGGAGGCGGCGCCCTACATGATCATCGGCGCTTTCGTGGCGGCGCTGATCGAGGCCTTCGTTCCCCAAACCCTGCTGCCCCGAATGGCCAAACGCCTCGGGATTTGGGGTATACCCGCCATTGTTTTGACCGCGCCGTTGTTTACTTCCTGCGAATGCGGGGTGGTGTTGGTGGTCCGGCGGCTATTGGCCAAAGGGCTGCCGCTGCCCCACGCCATCGCCTGGATGCTGGCGGCGCCCATCGTCAATCCGGTGGTTTTGACCGGCACCTGGCTCGCCTTCTATCAGGATCCGCTCTATCCGCTGCTGCGGGGATTGGGCGGCGTATTGGTGGCCATCAGCGTGGGGTTCCTAGTCATGGGCGTTCTCCGGCGCCAGGCCATCGTCCCGGCGGTGGAGCGGACGTTGCCGTCCCGGGGAGGGCTGGCGGCCATCCCCGTGACACCCGCCGGAACACGGCCGGAAATGGAGGATGGGAGCCACGTGGCCTGCGACGCGCGCGGCTGCGGGCACGACCATGGCCGGGCCGGTGAACCTTTGGCAAACCGGTTCCGTCACGCCCTGGTCCACGTTCGTCACGATTTTCTCGACATGGGAACCTATTTCCTGTTCGGGGTTTTTCTGGCCAGTCTGATGAAAACCTTCATCGATACCAGGTGGCTGACGTGGTTGGGCGACGGGGCGGTCAGCGGACCGGCGGTCATGATGCTCCTGTCGTTCACGCTCTCTCTCTGTTCCGAGGCCGACGCCTTCGTGGCCGCCAGTTTCGTGGAATTCGACCGATACGCCCACACCGCCTTCCTGGTGCTCGGGCCCATGCTGGACATCAAACTGTTGCTCATGTACCGGAGTCTGTTCCAGACCCGCTTCATCCTGCGCCTGGGGCTCGTGATTCCCTTGTGCGTGGCCGTTTACGTCTGGCTCGTCCGCCTCGTTCCCATCGAATGGCTGGATCTTTTCTATGATTGGGTTTACGGCATGGGAGACATGATATGACGCGTCCGCATGATTTGTGGAAGGATCTGCAACTGTATGGCTGGTTGGTTTTTTTCCTCTACATGATTCTCTGGGGGCGGGACCGGTCCTATTTGGCCGATCTTCAGGTGAACGTTCTGCTCGTGGGCGCGCTCCTGCTGGTGGTGATCTTGTTCGCGGACCTGTTGTGGAAACAGGGGGGGGCCGGGACATCGTTGTCCTGGCGGCATCATGCGGCGTTGGCGTCGGAAACGGCTGGACATTGGACGCCGTTGCTCCTGGTCTGGATCATGGGCGTGACCACGTTGAACCTGGATGCGGGCAGCTTGAGGAACGGCATCCAGATGCGGGTGTATGATCCCTCCCCCCGGGAGGAACGCTTCGACCCCGCCCGGTTGGCGCCCGGGGCGTATTTTTCCGTTACCTTGATCGACCTGTATGCCGGGGACTCGCTCCTGGACGTCGACGCCCGGGTGGAACTCATCGGCAGGACGACGCGCATGACCGGTAAGGAGGCCGAGGAACGATTTCCGGAGATGGGAAAGGCGGGTGTGCTCCTGCTCTACCGGTTCGCCATGGCCTGCTGCGCCGCCGACGCCACCCCCTTGGCCGTGGTGTTGGAAAATGTCCCGGCTGGCCTGAAGCCCCGGGAGGGCGATTGGTTGAAAGTACGGGGCGTGACCAGGCTCTTGCCGGGCGAACCCAAAATCCTCGCCATTCGGGTGGACGCCGCAGAATCCATTCCACAACCGGATCGTCCCTATCTCAGTTGGTTGGATTCGATGTAGGCCCTCCTCAGGTCCTTTGATTCGCCCAGGGAGACGAACAGCCAGCTTCAGCGTTTCGACGGACGGGCCGATATTTCCATTGGCTACGAAATGGAAGCGATCCCTATCGAACCTTACCGGGAAACCGGGGAATGATAATCGGCGCGAGAAATCGCTTTTCAATGTCGATAACCGTTTCCCGTTTGTCGCCCACCTTTCGCTTCCATCGGAGAATAAAGAAAAAAACTTGTCAATCAGTCGGTTCCGGAACAGGGGGGCGATCGTTTCCTTCCTGTTCCAGTGTGGAAACGCTCATGTATCACCCGGGATCGACCGACTGTTCCTGATGGGGTTCCACATGGACCGACGTCCATCCGAAAACAAGGAATCCTTTCGCGAGCCCTGCCGTCCAGGCAAGGAACCTTTGACCTTTTTATGATCCCGACTCGGGATGGGAACCTGTGGTTACGAGATGAACGGCTATTTTCAACACGCACGAAAAACCATGAACCGATCGGAATGGTATTGGCCGCGCGGGCTGTTGTTCCGGTTGATCGCCGCCACCTTTTTCCTGGGTTCCTGTGGTGCGGTCACCATCGGTTCCCAGGTATACGGGTCCGACAGCAAAAAAACCAAGCCTCCGGCAACGGCGCCGGAGACCACCATCCCGGAAACCGGTTTTCCGTTCGGTGGTGGCGGTCCGGCCACGGACTCGCCCGGCATGCCGGGTACGCCACCCGGCATGCCGGGTACGCCACCCGGCATGCCGGGTGCGCCGGTCGGGATTGGGAACCAGCCCCCGCCGCCTCCTTCCAGACCGGCCAGCAATGCCATTCCCGGCATCGGCATCGGCGGCAACCGGAATTATGGGCGACCCCGCGTCCCCCGGGGAATTCCCGGCATCGGCACCGGGACGGATCAGGGGGTGGCGCAACCGCCATCCATGCCGATGACGCCGCCATCATCGTTTCCCGACTCCCCCTTCGGCACCCCGCCCGGAGGGACTTCTCCGGCATACGATCAGCCGAGCATCGGCATCGGCGCCACCCCCGGCATTGGCACCAGTGCGCCAGTTGATCCCGGTTCCAGTGGTGGCTTCGGGGTGTTGGGGGGATATCGGAGTCCGGTGTTTTTCGGATCGGAGAGACGGTTGCGGGTGGGGGTGTTGTTGCCGATCACCGGCCGTTTCGCGGCATTGGGCAACAATCTGCTCATGGCGGCCAAAAAGGCGCGGGAGGATTTTCGGCAGGTACCGATCGACCTGATCGTCGCCGATAGTGGCGGCACCCCGGAACAGACCCGGGTGGCGATGCACAGGCTTCTGGAAAAACAGGTGCGGGTGGTCATCGGCCCGGTCTTTTCCGGCCCGGTACGCGAAGCCCTGCACCTCTCCTCCCAGTATGATCTGCCCTTGATCACCCTCAATCCCAATCAATCCTTGTTGGCCAGCGGTGGCAACGCCTTCAACCATGCCTACCTGAACGCCTTTCATCAGGATCATCAAGCGCGTCTCATGGCCCGCTTCGCCATTGAGAACGGCCGTAAACGGGTGGCCATCCTCGCCCCGGATCATGCCGCCGGTCAACAGATCGTCCAGGCCTTCGTCAACACCTTCGAGCCGCTGGGGGGCCAGGTGGTCAAGATCATCTCCTTCCCCCGTAACAGCCATGATTTTTCCGATGTGTTCAAAGAACTGGGTTACAAGAAACCGGACGAGAAAAAAACCTCGACGCTGGTGTTCGAGGAGGTGAAACGGTGGGCCGATTTCGATGCCCTGTTCATCCCCGCTCCGGCCAAAACCGTCCGTTTGATCGCTCCCCAGGCGGCCTTTTTCGGTTTGATGATGCCGGAGGTGATCATGCTCGGCACCTCCCTGTGGGAAACCGAAGTGCTGCTCTCCGAGGGCACCCTCTACCTGATGGATGCCGTCTATACCGACATCGACCAGAACGGGTGGAAAAAATTCAGCGCCTCCTTCGAAAGGAGATGGAAGGTCAAACCGGAAAAACTGGCCATTCTCAGTTATGACGGTGTGGCGGCGGTGGCGCAACTCTTTCAGGATCAACGTTCGGGCCGGGATTCATCGGGCGGTTCCGGCCTGTTGCGGGAACGGGGTTTCAAGGGGATTGGATCCCGGGTGCGCTTTTTGCACAACGGTCTCAGCCAGCGGGAGTACACCTTCATCCAGGTCGGGGCTGGCGGTGCGCGCCCCTTCAACCCGTCGGCGGTGAAATACAACCTGAAATACAAACGGTACTGGTGGTCCGATTCGGAGGATGAAAAATAGGGCCGGTTTCCACCTTTCCCCGGGGATCCGATCACCCCTTTCATCCAGGCTCTAAACCATCTTTGCTCAACCCGTCGATCAGCCGCCGGTTTCGTCTCCCCGTCGATCCGTCGCAGGGAACCCTCCCTGAAGAAACCGGTCATGGATACGCTGGTGGAGCCCGCTGGCCTTGATGGCCGCCAACCCCCGGTTGAAGGCTTCGATGAGCCGTGATTCGTGGCAAAGCAGGGAAAAGGATTGCGGTTCGAAAATACGGTGGTGGACAATGGGTTGGTCGATATTCACCCGGCTGGCCATCTTTTTCCGAACATATTGAAAGATCATCGGATCCGAAAGCACCAGATCCACCCGTTTCCGGTAAAGGAGCACCGGCATGATCTCATTTTTCAACCGTTCCCGATAATGGCGGTTTTCCGCCACGATCCCGGTGAATGCCTCCCCCAGGGTCGCCATCGCCCCTTTGAAGGCGATGATGTGCTTGTCGGTCAGGTCCCGCATGTTGCGGACGGTGATTTTTTTTTCGGCCAGGGATATGGCCATCGTCTCCATGGTGATCACCCGGTCGGACAGGTGGCCTTTTCGGGTGGACTCCGAGGGGATGGTACTGGCGCAATCGACCTCCCTCTTCTCAAAGGCGCTCAAGCGCGGGCCGGCATGGAAAAAGATCGGTCGTACCCGGTAATCGCCTCCCCGTTCGAAAGCGTGGCGGATGACTTCCATTTCAATGCCACTTTCGATCTCCTTGATGAAAAAGGGGGGAATGGAGATGGAAACGGCCACTTTCACCTCCTTGCCGGCGGCGAGGAGGCCCATCGAGCCGTCGACCGGCAGGGAGAGCGTCCATAGCGTCGACCAAAACCAGAATCCTACCCGGCGTCCCCATCCGAACGCGCTCTTCCTCATGATCGCAACCCCCTACCGGTTCATCATGTTGTTCATGAAACGGGCCGGCGACGTAAAGCTGCCGATGCCATGGTTCATGTCCCGGGACATGATCCCCATGTTGCGATTCATGGTGTTGACGCTGCCGGTCATCACCCCGACATTGCCGGTGAGAAAATGGATATCCGACACCATTTTATCCATACTGCCGCGCATGCGGCCAATATCCGCGGCCATGTCGGTTTGAATGCGGTGAATGGAGTTGTTCATGGTCAGGATGTTGTCATCCATGTCGACGATGCTGGCATTCATGTCGACGACGCTGGCATCGATATCCTTGATGCTCATGTTCATCTCCTTCATGTGGCGGGCCATGCCCTGAACATTGTCATCCATTCGCACCACACTCCGGCTCATGGTGACGACGGCGTTGGTCATATCGTTCATGAGCAACACCATCCATAAAAACATCGTCCCCATGGCCGCCGCCATTCCAGCGCCGATGACCAGCAGGAGTTTGGACGGACCGCCCTTCGAACGGTCGGCGGTGGAGGACTCACTGGCGGGGGGGTTGGTCATGACGTTTCACCGGAGGCGGGTTGATCCGGAAGTTTCAACCGATCGTGCATCAGGATGAAATAGAGCAACGGGATGATCCACAGGGTCAGAATGGTGGAGACGAACAGGCCGAAGATCAGACCGATGGCCAGACCGCTGAAAATGGGATCGTCGAGGATGAAAAAGGCCCCGACCATGGCCGCCACGGCGGTCAGAACGATGGGTTTGGCGCGGACCGCTCCGGCCAGGATCACCGCCTTGTCGAAGGGCAGGCCGGTGGCGATCTCGCCGTTGATGAAATCGACCAACAGGATGGAGTTGCGGACGATGATACCGGCCAGGGCGATCAGACCGATCATCGAGGTGGCGGTGAACTGGGCGCCCATCAGGGCATGGCCCGGCAAGACGCCGACGATGGTCAGGGGGATGGGCGCCATGATCACCAGGGGCACCAGATAGGAACGGAACTGGGCCACCACCAGGAGAAAGATCATCAACAGGCCGACCGCATAGGCGATGCCCATGTCGCGGAAGGTTTCATAGGTCACCTGCCATTCACCGTCCCACTTGATCCCATAGGCGAAGGGATTTTCCGGCTGTCCTACCAGATGTTGTTCGATGGCGCCGCCATCGGGGGTTTTCAGGCCGGGAATTTTTTCCATGATTTCGAACATGCCGTACAGGGGGCTGTCCAGGGTCCCGGCCATATCGCCGGTGACGAAAACCACCGGTTTCAGGTCCTTGTGGATAATGGCGTTTTCGATGACATCCTCATGGACCGTGACCAGTTCCGACAGGGCGACCATGGTTCCCGTCCGGCTTTTGATGCGCATGGAGAGCAACGTTTCCAGGTGGGCCTTGTTGCCGGCCGACAGTTGCAGGCGGATGGGGACCGGATATTTCGCCTTGCCGGTGTGCAGAAAGGAGGCATCCAGGCCGTTGAGGGCCGTGGTCAGCAGATCGGTCACCGCCATTTGCGAAACACCCAGACGGGCGGCCCGCCGCCGATCCACCCGCAAAACGAGACGCTTGGCGGCAAACTCCATGGAATCATCGACATCGACGATATCGGCGGTGGACTCGAAAACCGTACGAACCGCCCTGGCCACCGCCATCCGGCCCTGATCGTCCGGGCCGTAGATCTCCGCCACCAGGGGGGGGATTGCACCGGTGGTCCGGGCGGGACCTCGACCACCTTGACATTGCCCCCCAGCCGTTTGCCGATCGCCTGGAGGGGTTCCCGGATGGCCAGGGCGATCTCATGGCTTTTCCGGTGACGATGATGTTTATCGACCAGATTGACCTGGATATCCCCCTGGTGACTCTCGCCACGCAGATAATATTGACGAACCAGACCATTGAACCCGACCGGCGAGGCGGTCCCGGCATAGGTCTGATAATCGGTCACCTCCGGTATGGTGCCGATATGCTCCCCCAGCTCGGCGAGCACCCGGGCGGTATGCTCCGCCGGTGTTCCCTCGGGCATGTCGACCACCACCTGGAATTCGGATTTGTTGTCGAAGGGCAACATTTTCAGGACCACATCCTTGCTGGCCACCAGCCATATCGATGCCACCATCAAACCGAGAATGAACAGGCCCAGGAGCAGACGATGCAAAACCACCCGCCTGCCGGCGAGAAAGGGACCATAGAGGTGTTGGAACAACCGCATCAACCAGGCTGACGCCTCCTCGCCACCGCCATGGTTGCCGTTTTGGCCGCCAGGGCGTTTTTCCGCAACCTTTTTCAAACCGTGGTAGGTCAACCAGGGGGTCACCACGAAGGCGACGATGAGGGAGATCACCATGCCGGTGCTGGCATTGATGGGGATGGGGCTCATGTACGGTCCCATCAAACCGGTGACGAAGGCCATCGGCAGCAGGGCGGCGATGACGGTGGTGGTGGCCAGAATGGTGGGCCCCCCCACCTCCTCCACCGCTTCCGGGATCACCTCCAACAGCGGTTTGTTGCCCAGATGCAGGTGCCGGTGAATATTTTCCACCACGACGATGGCGTCATCCACCAGGATGCCGATGGAAAAAATCAGGGCGAACAGGGACACCCGGTTGAGGGTGAACCCCCAGGCCCAGTTGGCGAACAGGGTCAGGGCCAGGGTCAGGACCACGGCGGAACCGACGATCAGGGCTTCACGCCAACCCATGGTGAGCAACACCAACACCACCACGGCGCTGGTGGCGAAAATCAGCTTGCCGATCAGCTTGCCGGCCTTGGCGCCGGCGGTGACGCCATAGTCGCGGGTGACGGTGACGTTCACCCCCTCCGGTACCAGAAAACCCTTCATGTGCTGCAACCGGTCCAGGACCATCTTGGCGATCTGCACGGCGTTGGTGCCGGGTTTTTTGGCGATGGCGACGGTGACAGCGGGAAATTGCCCTTTGGCGGGAATCTGTTTCTCGGCGGCGGCGGGACCGGTGCCGAACCAGACATACTGTTCCGGTTGATCCGGTCCCAACCGCACGTCGGCGACATCGGCCAGGAAGATCGGTGCGCCGTCGTTCATGCCCACCACCAGTCCCGACACCTCTTCCGGTGTCGAAAGCAGGTCCCCGGCCTGAACCAGGACCGATCCACCATCGGCCACCATATGCCCGGCCCGTCGGGAAAAGTTGGCCGCGGCCAGGGCATTTTTCAGGTCGGAAACCGCCAACCGGTGGGCCGCCATCCGTCCCGGATCCAACTGGACCCGCACCACCCGTTCGGGGCTGCCGACGGTATAGACGTTGCGGGTGCCGGGAATGCGTTTGAGCTCCGCCTCCAGGGTGTGGGCGACCCGGGCCAGGTCGTCTCCCGCCCGGGTTTCATCGCTGGTCCACAGGGTCAGGGTGACGATGGGCACATCATCGATGCCTTTTGGTTTGACCAGGGGCTGACCGACGCCGAGATTGCGCGGCAACCAGTCCTGGTTGGAAAAGATGGCGTTGTACAACCGTAGAATAGCCGCCGTGCGGTCCTCGCCCACCTTGTAGCGAACGGTGAGAACGGCCATTCCCGGCCGGGAGTGGGAATAGACGTTTTTCAGTCCCGCCACCTCCGAGAGCACCTGTTCGGCCGGCGTCGCCACCAACTGTTCCACTTCCGCCGCCGATGCGCCGGGAAAGGGGATGAACACATTGGCGAAGGTGACCGAAATTTGTGGTTCCTCCTCCTGGGGGGTGATCATGACCGCGAACAGGCCGAGGAGAAATCCGACCAGGGCCAGCAGCGGCGTGATTTCCGAATTTTGGAACCGTTTGGCGATCCCACCCGAAAAACCGAGCGGATGGCTCATGGCCGGTCTCCCGGGTTTCGTTGTCGTTTCAGGAGGCTCCCGGCCCGAACCACGTCCAGGGCCACCTTCTCTCCCTCCTCCAGCCCGGCCAGCACCTCGACCAGACGTTCTTTCCCGTAGGTGAGACCGGTGCGGACCTGCCGCAGGGAAACCCTGCCGTCGTCGCTCAGGACATGGACGGCGGTCAGCTCGCTGCGCTGCACGATCGCCCGGGCCGGTATCAACAGCCGCCTGTTCTCACCCACTTTCAAACGGGTTTTGACCAACATGCCCGGATAGAGGTTGGCGATTTTTTCCGGCAGGCGTATGCGTACGCCGAAATCGTTGCTGCCCCGTTCGGCATAGGAGAAAAAGTTCAAGGCATTCCCGGTCAACGACAAGGTGTCCCCGGCGGCGATCCGGATCGTGGCCCGGGCATGTTCACGAACCGCATTGTAGTACCGTTGGGGAATGGTGGCCTTGACCCGGAGCCGGTCCAACGACATGCCTGAAAACAGCGGTTGACCCACTTGGGCGCTTTCACCGAGTTCCACGAACCGTTTGACCACATAGCCGCTGTAGGGGGCGGTCATGACGGTGTTTTCAACCCCTTCCCGGGCGCCGCTGACCCGGGCCCGGGCCGCTTCCAACCGGGCCCGGGCCGCTTTGAGGCCGGCCCGCATCTGGTCCATTTTCGCCTCGGTGGCCATTTTTTCGTCATAGAGCTGTTTGATCCGCTGGAACTGGTTTTCCGTCTCTTTCAGGTGGGCACGGGCCTCGATCAAACCCGCTTCCGCCTGGTCGGCGGCGGCCTTGTTCTGCTTGGCGCGAAAACGGATCAGCACCTGATCCTTTTCCACGAAATCGTTGACATCAAAATTCAATTCAACCACGGTCCCGGAAGTTTTGGCCCGCAAGGTCGCCTGATGGACCGCTTCCACCACCCCTTCAGCGGTGTAAAACCGATCCACCATCTCGTAGGTGGCCGGCTGTACGGGAATATCCGTCGGGGGTTGGTCGGCGGCCATCGCCGCCGGGGATGGCACTGCCGCCAGCAGGAAGATGGACAGGAGAGTGAACAAACGCATGGGAAGCTCCAGTACTGGGTTTGGAAGGGAACCGCTTACAGCCATTGTAACGGGGCGGGGACCATTTGACGAGCCGACATAAAAGGGAACATTTTCAAAAAGAAACGGTCAAGGTCGGAAATGACGGGACCAGGAGAGCATCGGCGCGTCCGCAAAATGATTGCCCGGTTTTTTCTGCATACCTTCCCTTCCCGGGAGTATCCCGCAGGCCATCCATTTCGTTAATCTACGCCATTCCGAACATCGGTCACAACCTTGAAACTTCAGCAAAGCCACGCTCAACATCTTGATGCTCAAGCCTTGATCCCCGGTTTGGAACATGTTCTATTTTTTACGGGCGGCGCATTCACCGCCTCTACTTCGGATGTCGGCCACGCTTTCCCGTACATCAGGAGTGAACGAATGGCCATCGTTCGGGGTCCAACCAAAGAAGGTCGGAGTGCGCCGAAACGGAATACCCATTGGATGCGTTGGCAATCGATCTTGATCAGGGCGTCGGAGATGGTTGCGCAGGGATGGCATCTCCCGCTGGAAGGGATTCACGAAAAACGGGGGTGAAACGGAATGAAACAGAAAATCATATGGATCGTGGCAGTGATGGTCATTGCCGGTGCCGGTTATTACGCCCTGTCGACCCGCTATGAGTATGACTATAACGGTTGGCAACGGGTCGACCGCTGGACCGGGGAGGTGCAGCGGTACCATCTGGGCAAGTATAAAAGCGAAGAGGAGTACAATCAGAGGCTCCGGCGCCACAAGAGCGAGGAGTGATCCCGGGTGCGCCGGATGGGCGCTGAATCAGGACGACGGATCAGAGAACTTTTTGACGGTGGAAACCACCCGCTCCCCCTCCTCCCGCGTCAACCCCGAAGAACTGGGCAACGGCAGAATACGGTACCAGATGTCGTCGGCGACGCCGGTCAACCATTTCGGGGCTTTGGCGTAGGGAACCTGCTGATGGATCGGTTTCCAGAAGGAGCGCACGCCGATACCGGCCTTTTGCAATTTGTTCAGCAGGGGTTCCAGCTGTTTTTCCTCGATGTTTTCCAGAAAAACACCCGATAGCCAGTGGGCGCTGTCACCCCAGGGGGGAACCGGGAAGGGGGTCAGGTCGGGCCGGTCGGCGAAACCGGTTCGGTAATCCTCATAGATGCGCTTTTTGGCCGCCAGCAGCTGGGGCAACCGTTCCATTTGCGCGCAGCCCACCGCCGCCTGCAGGTTGGTCATGCGATAGTTGAAACCGATGCGGTCATGATCATAACCACTGCCGTGGCGGGCGGTGGTGGTCAGATGGCGGACCGTGTCCAACAGCTTTTCATCCGTTCCGGTGACGGCGCCGCCACCGCCGGCGGTGATGGTTTTGTTGCCGTTGAAGGAAAAGACCGTCAAATCGGCGCCCATGCGTCCGACCGGTTGATCGTTGCAGGTGGCGCCCAGGGCGGCGGCCGCATCGGCCAGCACCGGCAGGTTGAATTTTTTGGCGCAGTCGACGATCGCCGGCATGTTGGCCGGGGTGCCGAGGCCATGCACCGGCATGATCGCCGCCACCCGCCGGCCACTGGCGGTATGGATCACCTTTCCGGAACGGTGTTCGGTCTGCTCGTCCAGGGCCTGGAGCAACAGGTCCGGGTCCAGATTCCAGCTTTGCCGTTCCACGTCCAACAACCAGGGCATGGCGCCACAGTGGGCGACGGCGTTGGCGCTGGCGATGAAGGTCCAGGTGGGCACGATCACCAGATCATCCCGGCCCACCCCCAGGGCGGTGAGGGCGGCGTGCAGGCCGGTGGTGCCGCTGGCGGTGGCGACGGCGGTTCGGCAACCGGCGGCCTGGGCGACCATTTTTTCAAAACGGTCGACGAACGGTCCCACCGAGGAGACGAAGGTGGAATCGATGCATTCCTGCAGGTAGGCCGCCTCCCGGCCGGCCAGATGGGGGATCGCCAGCGGGATCATGCGCCGGCGATCCGCTGCATGAACTGACCGGCGGCCTTGTTGCCGGGATCCTCCTCCAGGATCTGTTGGAAGAGGGTGCGGGCCTCTTCGATCTCTCCCAGATCCAGGTGCAGTTTGCCCAGTTTCAACAGGGTGACGAAATCATTTTTAACGATTTTGGTGTAACGTCGATATTCATCGATGGCCTCCCGGGCCTTGCCGGAAAGGCGCAGCAGATCGGCATAATAGGGCATGTAAATGGTCGAACGGTCGGCGAGACGTTTGGAGATGGCGGTGGCCGAGAGCATATCCTGCTTCAGCAGGTAGAGGCTGAACTGCCGCAACATGGCATCGGTGAGCAACCAGGAGTGGGTGATCTGCCGATAGGCGGTCAGGGCCCGATCGGTATCCCCTTCCAACTCGGCCAGATAGCCGTTGATGAGCAAACCATATTGGGGTTTGTCCTCGATTTCGCTCTTTTCCAGACCGCTCCAGAAATGGCGCAGTTTGTCGATCTCCTTGTGCCGGAAAAACGAAACCGCCTTGGCGCGAATGCCCTGTGGCGTGGCGCGGCGTTGCATGCAATGTTTTTTGAAATCGTGGCCGGTCTCCCGGAGTATGCTGTCATACTCGGTCGCCAGGTCGCGGAAACGGCCGGCGATGGCGGCCGGCAGATCGGCCAGAGTGATACCGCGACGGTCGAGAAACAGCTGGAAACGGCCCACCTGTTCATCTTTTTTCCACTGCGCCAGCAAGGATTTATAGTTCGGTTTCGGTTTTTCCTCCTCCATGCGCATGCGAATGCGTTGCCGTACTTCATCGAGCCGCCGGATCACCGATGAGGCGTTGTCCCGGTAGACCTCATAATAGCGCCGTCCCGCCTCTTCGATTTCGGCGTCGGTCCACTCGCGATCCTTGTTGGGACGCGACAGCTTCAAAAAAGCCTGCACCCCCCATTTTTTCACCAGCCTGGAAAGATCCCGGAACGTTTCCCCGTCCAGGGTCTCCTCGATGGCATCCATCCGTTTTTTGTATTTGTAATCGCCCAATCGTCCCTTGCGGCCGAACAACCGTTCATTGCAGTCCAGGGCCTCGGTGGCCAGACGCTGAATCTTGCGCACTTCACCCCGCACCCGGTTCAGCTCGGTTTCAACGGTTTTATAGTGGTCCAGGCGGGTTTGACGGTTCTCCTCCGGCAAGGTTTTGCGGATGCTCTCCCAGGCCGGTTCGTCCAGGGGCGTCGGCGTCAATGAGTCCCAGGGCAGATGGTCGATGTTTTCGATTTTGGCCGCGCCCGGGGCCGGATTGACCAGACGGCAGACTGGTTCCTTTTCCACCGCCACTTTGGCCAACACCGCCAAACTGGGGATGGCATTGAGAAAATCATGTTTGGTCTCGGCCATCCAGCCGCCATTGGTCTCCACCTGCAACTCCGAAGGGACGTTGTAGGGACCGACGGTCTGCTCGACGCTGCCGGCGACATGGGTGAACCCCTCGCGGTCGAAACAGAGATCGAAACCGGCGAGGACGATGGTTGAAAACCCCATCTTGATGCCCATGCCCAGGGCCTGATGGCCAACGGTGATGCCGGGAAAGGCATAGTTTTCCGTGTTCAGTTCCGTCGGCCAGGGATAGGGGGCGCCCATGTAGACCGACGGACCCCGCCACTGGCCCAACAGGCGCGGATTGAGATGGTAGACGTTGACCAGCAGGGTGCGGCGCCAAAAGGCCAGCATCTCCTTGCTCTGATGAAAAATGATGCCATGGGGGTCGATGGCGAAAAACAGGTCCGGATCGATGCCCGCCTCCGACAGTTGCGGGGCGATGCGCGCCACCGCCAGCACCACCAGATTTTGCCGATGCCGTTTCACCCAGTCGAAACTTTCCCGCAACGACGGGCCGCCGGCCAACAGGACCGCCGTCCGGCCTTCGAATACATTTTCCAGGAGGGGGGCGGGAAGGCTGTTTTCCGCCAGATTTTCCAACCCCTTCTCCATGAACACCCGGGAGCCCACCTCCTGGTTGATCTGCATCATGAACTGGTCGAGATGCTCCTCGAAGGTGTTCCAGACCGGTAAAAAACCCTCATGAAAGGCATCCACCACCGCCAGGGACTTGATGCGCCGCACATGGTTCAGGTAGGCGTAATCCTTGATGGAGAGATCATCGGCCTCGGCCATCCACTCATCCGGGGCGCAAATTTTCATCCCCTCCGGCAGTTCTTCCGGCAACAACCCCTCCTCCCGCATCCGTTCGATGAGGGGGGCCATTTCGATGAACAGATACCGCGAACCCTCGGCCATGCCCTGGTTCAACACCCATTTGACCAGCAGGCCGCCATCGGTGCCGACGATCAGGTAGAGGGAATCCTCCTGACGCAGGCCCTTGCCGAAATGGGCCCGGTAAAAACTGTCCGAGCCCGAACGGGAAAATATTTCCCGATTGATCGAAGGGAGATAGGATTCGCCGAAGCCGTTTTTCAGTACGGGACCGAATGGATTGTTGCCACTGCTCATGATCGCCTGTTCCTTGCCGCCGGTTGCGGGTTGTTTTTCCGGGAACCTTGTCCTAGATTGAGAAGGGGCGGGCCGTCTCCCGGACGGAAACCCTCATCGTTCGGTAAAATCCGCAATTTCATATGACCTGTCGGGAATCGTGCCCTTCATGCCTGGACCAGTTCCAACCCTGACCGGACCCGATCGGGACAAGCCCGATACCCCCGCCGCTGCGGTCGATTCATCCGTCACCCACGTCAACGAACGGATCAAGACCGCCATCGCCCTGCACGAAGCGGGCGAACCGCAAAAGTCCCTGGAAATTTATGAATCGATATTGAAGCAATTTCCCGGCCATCCCGATGCCCTGTTCCTCTCCGGATTGGTTTACCGGGATGCGGGTGACCGGCGCCGGGCGATCCACCTGATCAGCCGCGCCATCACCATCGATCCACGCCGCGCCCGTTTCCACTGTGTCCTCGGTCTCCTCCTGCGCGCCAACGGCAACGATCGGGCGGCCCTGGAACGGTTCCGGGAGGCGCTGCGCCTGGATGATGGCGACGCCAGTTGTTTTTTTTATCTCGGTGATCTCTGCATGGACCTGGGACGGTCGGCGGAGGCATCGGCACGGTTTCAGGCGGCGGTGAACCTGGCGCCGGAGATGACCGCCGCCTGGATCAATCTCGGGCTCTGCCACAAAACGGAAAAAAAATTGGTCCTCGCCCGGGACTGTTTCGAACGGGCCATCGCCCTGGAGCCGGAAAATATTGATGCCCACGTCAACCTGGGGTTGACGCTGCTGCTCATGGATCGGTACGTCGACGGTTGGCGGGAGTATGATTGGCGGTTGCGCCATGCCGCCAACGGTCCGGCCCGTTTCGGGGTGCCGGCCAACCTGCCGCAGTGGGATGGCCGGGCCGATCTCCACGGGAAAAAAATCGTGATTTTGGCGGAGCAGGGTTTCGGCGACACCCTGCAGTTCGTTCGCTATCTGCCGCAACTGAAAAAACGCGGCGCGGCCATCACCATGGTCTGTCCGAAACCGTTGCGGTCCCTGCTGGGCGGACTGGCGATCATCGATGAATTCCTCGATGCCGGCAACGCCATCCGAGCCGACTGTCATTGTCCACTGGTGAGCCTGCCGGGTCTGTTCGGCACCACCGCCGACACCATTCCCGACACTTCCCCCTATCTCCACGCCTCTCCGGAAAGAAGGCGGTTCTGGTCGGAAAAACTGGGTCCGGCGCGCCGGCCGCGGGTGGGATTGGTCTGGGAGGGAAAACCGTTGCATCAAAACGATCCCCTGCGCTGTCGTTCCTGCCGTCTGGCGGATTTTTCACCGTTGACCGGTCTGGAGGGCATTGATTTTTTCAGTCTGCAAAAGGGTGAGCCGGTGGCACAATTGCAGGAGTTGCCAGCGCCAGTGCGGATCACCGATCTGAACGATGATCTGACCGATTTCGGTGAGACGGCGGCGGTGATGGCCCATCTCGATTTGATCATCACCATCGATACCGCCGCCGCCCATCTGGCCGGCGCCCTGGGGCGGCCGGTCTGGACCCTGCTGCCCTTCGCCCCGGATTGGCGCTGGTCCCTGGACCGGGAGACGTGCCCCTGGTACCGCTCCATGACCCTGTTCCGCCAAACGGCGCCGGATCGTTGGGCGGAGCCGATCGAACGGATGGCGGTCGGGCTGCACACCCTCCGCGCCAACTGGAGACCACCGGAGATGACATGAACCAGGAAGAGTCGGCAAATGAACTGTTGAACAGCGCCATGGCCTCCTATAACAAAGGGGACCTGGCCCGGGCGGGGGTTCTGGCCAATCGGGTTTTCCAGATGGAGCCGGCCAATGGCGGCGCCTCCTATCTGTTGGCCATGGTCGCCAGCCGTCATGGCCGCCTGGAGTTGGCGGTCAAATTTTTCAGGAATGCCATTCGCCTGAAACCGGGCCAGCCCTATTTTCATTTTCATCTCGCCGAGGCCCTGGTGCGGATGGAACAGATGGTCGAGGCGGAAAATCACTATATGACCGCCATCCGTTTCCAGCCCGGTTTCGCCGCCGCCCATGTCAACCTGGGCAATCTCCGTTTCAATCAAGGCCGTCACCTGGAGGCGGTGGGCTGCTATGAACAGGCGGTACATCTGGATCCCGGACAAACCGTCGCCCTCTATAATCTCGGGGTCATCTCCCAGGAGTACGGCAAACATGAACAGGCCCTGGAATTTTTCCAGCAGGCCCTGACCACCACCCCCGACTCGGCCAAACTGCATACCGCCCGCGCCTTTTCCCTGTTGATGCTGGAACGGTTCGAGGAGGGTTGGCGGGAGTACGCCTGGCGCTGGAAAATGGATGACATGTCGCCGCGTGTCTGCCCGGCGCCCCGCTGGCAGGGGGATGACATCGCCGGCAAACGGCTCTATGTCTACACCGAACAGGGGTTTGGCGATGCCCTGATGTTCAGCCGTTATCTGCCCGAACTCCGGCAACGGGGGGTGACGGTTCTGCTCGAATGCAAACCGGAGTTGCTGCGGTTGTTCCGGGACAGCGGTCTGGCCGACCGGGTGGTGGCGCGAAAACCGGGGGATGATTCCCCTCCCCCCTTCGATTATGACCGGCATCTGCCGTTGTTGGACCTGCCGGCCCTGTTCAACACCACCCTGGCGACCATTCCGAAAACCATTCCCTATCTGCACCCGGATCCGGCCTTGATGGAAAAATGGTCACAACGCCTGGGGAGCCGCCGGCAATCCCCACCGGAGCTGCGGGTGGGTATCTCCTGGTCCGGCAATCCGGAGGCGGCCGCCAATCGGAACCGGGCCTGTACCCTGGCCGATTTGCGGCCCTTGTTGTCGGTGCCGGGGGTGGTTTTTTACAGTGTGCAAAAAGGGCCGCCGGCCCGGGAGTTGACCGGGCTGGCGGACAATCCGGGCATTGAAAATCTGGACCCGGAATTGACCGATTTCGCCGAGTCCGCCGCCCTGCTGTGCAACCTCGACCTGCTGATCTCCACCGATACGGCGGTGGTGCATCTGGCCGGCGCCCTGGGGGTGGAAACCTGGACCCTGCTGCATACCGCCTCCGAATGGCGTTGGTTGATGAGCCGGACCGACTCCCCCTGGTATCCCGGCATGCGCCTGTTCCGTCAGAGTCGGCCCGGGGATTGGCGGGGGGTGGTCGAAACAGTGGCGACCGCCTTGAAAATTCGAGCGGCAACAAAAGAGAGAGTGACATGATTCAGCAGATCCTGGAACGGGCCCTGATGTACCATCAACAGGGTCGGGCCGCCGAGGCGGAGGCCCTCTATCGGCAGCTGTTGAGCCGCGATGCCAAACATGCCGACGCCTGGCACCTGATGGGATTGCTTTCCCTGCAGTTGGGCGATGCGAAAAATGCCGTGCGCCGTATCGGCAAGGCGGTCCGTTTCGCCCCGGACCAAGCCATGTACCTGAACAGCCTGGGTGAGGCGCACCGGGCGTTTGGTCAATTCGAGGAGGCGGTCAAACAGTTGCAAGCCGCCCTGAATCTGCAACCGGACTATCCGGAGGCCCACAACAATCTGGGCAACGCCCACAAGGGGTTGGGCGACCTGGTGGCGGCCGTCGTCGACTTTCAGCGGGCGTTGACCCTGAAACCGGACTATTTCAACGCCCGGCACAATCTCGGCGTGACGCTGTTGGAAATGGGCGATCCCGAGGCGGCCATCCCGCACCTGGAACAGGCCCTGACCCTGCAGGCGGACAATGGCGATACCCTCAACGGTCTCGGCTGTGCCTTGGCGCAAGTGGGACGGACCGATGAAGGGGTCGATACCCTGAACCGGGCCCTGACGCTCGACCCGGATCGGGCCATGTTGCACTATAATCTGGGCGATCTGCTGCGCGGCGACGGCCGGTTGCCGGAGGCGGCCGATTCCTATCAACGGGCCGTGGAACTGGAGCCGGACAACCTGGTGTTCCAAAACAATCTGGCCGCCACCCGCAAGGCCTTGGGGGATATGGAGGGGGCCAAGGCGCTGTTCAAGGAGATACTCGCCATCGATCCCCTGTACCATGAGGCGCGGCGCAATCTTTCCCAGTGTCAAAAATATGGGGAGGCGGATCGGCCGGAGATGGAATGGATTGAAAAGTTTCTGCGCCAGCACATTCTTATGGAAGAGGATCGAATTTCCCTCCATTTCACCCTCGGCAAAATGTGGGATGATTGTGGCGATCATGATCGGGGCTTCGAACATTATCGACAGGCGAACCGGTTCAAACATCAGCAAAGCCGTTTCGACCGGCAACGACATCAGGCCCTGATCGACCGGTTGATGGCGGTCTTTGATGAGCCCTTGTTCGCCGCGCGCCGGGCGTGGGCCATCGACGATGAACGGCCGGTGTTCATCGTCGGCATGCCCCGCTCCGGTACCACCCTGGTGGAACAGATCCTCTCCAGCCATCCTCAACTGTTCGGGGCCGATGAGCTGAATAAAATCAGCTTGCTGGCCGAAGGGTTGGCCAAACGGGCCGGCAAAGGGGAAACAGACTATCCCGAGTGTGTGCCACACCTGGATGAATCGACCATCGGCGCGGTGGCCCGGGAATATGGGGCGTTCCTGGAAAAACGGTCCGGGGGCGGTTTCACCCGGGTGTCGGACAAAATGCCCTATAACTATCTACACCTCGGTTTGATCGCCCTGCTCTTCCGCAATCCGCGCATCATTCACTGCCAGCGTGACCCGGTGGATACCGGATTGTCGATCTTTTTCCAAAATTTCAGCAGCCGCAATCCAACCAACGATTATGCCGATGACCTGGCGGAGATCGGGTTCTATCACCGACAGTATCAACGATTGATGGCCCACTGGCGGCGGGTATTGCCCGTTTCGATGTTCGAGTTGCCCTATGAGGCGTTGATCGCCGACCGGGAGGGGAAAACCCGGGCGTTGATCGACTTCGTCGGCCTGCCCTGGTTCGAGGGGTGTTTGACCCCGCACGAAACCAAACGTCCGGTGCAAACCGCCAGCGGTTGGCAGGTTCGGCAACCGATTTACAGCAGTTCCGTCAATCGGTGGAAACGGTATGAACGTCATTTGCGGCCGTTGTTGGAGGCCCTGGGAGGGGATTATGCGCCGCAGTGATCCGGGTCATCTCACCACGCTGTTGCGTGGCATGCGCAAGGCTTCCGGCATCGATCCCCTGCCCCTGTCGGAAGAGGAACGCCGCGCCATTCCCGGTTTGAGCCCGTCGGTCAGGGAACCGCCCCCTCCCCCGCCTCCCGCGGTACCGGTTTCCTCCCGGCCCGAAAGTCGGGGTATGGAGCTGTTGATCAAACCCGAAAACCGTTTCCCGGTGGTAAACGGGTCCCGGACCACCTATCAAAAACCGCCACCGGCCGCGTCGAAAAAAACCCCTCCCCCCGCGTCCGGGCCGGAAGGTTCGGTACTCGGACCATCCCAAGTGGTGGCCCTGTTGAAACGGCTCAAACCGGACACCGCCCGCCGTCTGGTGGGGGCCCTGCATGAACGGGATCCCAAATTGGCCATCCAGGTGGGCATGGCCACCCACCCGGGACGAAAATCGGCCGGGCGCATGCGTTCCGACCGGGAACGGTTTTCCCGCCTGGCCCGAAACCATGGGCTCGATTCCGACGCCTTGGAACGAACCTTGCTTGAGATGGATGAACCGGTACTGCAAAAGGTGTTGCGCGGCGTCACCCACGGCACCCTGGTCATTGTTACCAAGGAGGCCGGCCCGGCGTTGAAACGACGTATTTTCGACAACATTTCCGAACGCAAATACCGTTGGTTGGCGGATGATATCCGCGCCATCAGCAACATCTCCCCCGGCGAGGCCCATACCGCCCGGGAGGAGATGCAAAACAAAGTTCACTGGGCCAAGAGGGGGCGTCCATGAATGAGGAAGCGGAAAATGCCCGCATGCGGGCCTGGATCAAGGCCCACAGCGAAGGCACCTGTCTGCATCAGGAGGGTGAATGTCCATTCTGTGCTCAGGACAAACAGCTTCGTGAAGAACAAAAACTTCTCGACGGCGGATTGGTGGCGGACAGCGCCGGCAGTTATCTGGATATGATCGGTGGGGAGGAGTGATTTTTTCCCTTCACCGGTTACCGATGGTCAATTCGTGGCCTTTCAATCGATGCGTCTTTCCTTTCGGTCTTTGACCACTCCGCCCACTCAACCAACACCTATTCAGGTCTCGCTTCAATAGACGAAGCTGTCGTTTCAATGAAGGCCAGCGCCCGGGATGCCTCCTGTTCGGCTTGGAGAAAGACGGTCGCCGCCTTTTTCCATTTGCCGGAGCGGCCCAGGACATCGAGTTCCATGACCAGATCCGCCAGCACGTCAAGACCGAGTTGCCGGCAGGAGCTTTTCAGGGAATGCGTTTCGATGTGAAGGGGTTCGCTCTCCTTTCGATCCACAGCTTGCCGCAAGACATTCATCTGATCAGGCAATACTTCGAAAAACACGGCGACGATTTCCGAAAAGTCCTCGCCCATCTCCTCCCGCAATCTCTCCAATGTGGAAGCATCCACAGCCGGTTTCGCGGCGGTTGGGCCCATCGGTGTTTCATCGACGCGGAGCCAGTGGCGCAACATCCTCTCCAGATCCCGGGCGCCTATCGGTTTGGCCAGGTAGTCATCCATGCCGGCGGCCAGGCATTTTTCCCGGTCCTGTTTGGTGGAAAGGGCGGTAAATGCCACGATGGGGGTATGACGACCTTTCGGAAGCTGCTGTTCCTTCTTTCGCCAGGCGCGGGCGGCGCTGAATCCATCCATGACCGGCATGAGGCAATCCATCAGGATGAGGTCGAAATCCGCTTCGTCGAACCGGTTCAAGGCCTCCCGACCGTTGTTCGCCACCTCGACCGACTGTCCGAGACGTCCAAGAAATCCTTTCACCAATATCTGGTTCACGCGATTGTCCTCTACCACCAGGATTCGGGATGATGGCAGACGGTTCGGATCCGAAAGGGCCGGTGGGGTGTCGATGCCGCTGTTCACATCCAACGACCGCCTGAACGGCAGAATGACGCGGAAGGCGCTGCCCTGAGCAGGTGCGCTGCGTACCTCGATGCGGCCCCCCATCAACTGGGCGAACCGTTTGCAGATGGCCAACCCCAATCCGGTTCCACCATGGGAGCGGGTGTTGGATGTGTCCAACTGGACGAACGGGGTAAAAATGGAGTCCTGCTGGTCCGGGGATATGCCGATGCCGGTATCCCTGACCGTTATGCTCAGATAAATCCGTTCATCATCCATCCCATCGACTTCCGTCTGGATGGTCACGGTCCCGAAGTCAGTGAACTTGACGGCGTTGCCCATCAGGTTGAGCAGGATCTGACGCAGGCGTTTTCTATCTCCCAGCAAGGTTTCTGGAATGCCGGAATCGATGTTGCGGACAAAGGAGAGCCCTTTCTCCCGAGCCCGGACCGCCAGCAGACTGATGACCCCGTCGATCACCTCAGTAAGCGAAAAGGCGGTCCGTTCCAGTTGGAAGTCGCCCGCGCCGGTTTCAGCCAGGTCAAGGGTGTCGTTGATCAGATCCAGCAGGGCCCGGCTGGAGGATTTTATGATCTCGACGCACTTCTGCTGGTCTCCGGCCATCCAGTCCTCTTCCAATATTTCCGCCATACCGATGATGCCTTGCAGAGGGGTGCGCATTTCATGGCTCATGACGGAAAGAAATTCGCTTTTGGCGCGGTTGCCGGCCTCGGCGGCCTCCTTGGCCTCGATCATCGCTTCTTCGGCCGCTTTTTGTTCGGTGATGTCGCTGACGATCATCTTCCACCGTCCGGAACTCTCGGAAGACTCCTCCAGGATGCTCTCCAACCGGGCGAAAAAACGGGAACCGTCGCTTTTTTCAACTCTTAATTCACACCGTTTGGAATCCGGGGATGCCAGGAGTTCCTTCCGATACAGGTAGAAAAGATCCTCATCCTCCCGGGAGACGAAGCGGGAAAACGCCTTTCCAATCAAGGCGCGCCGCGCCACGCCCAGGAGAGTGGCCCCGGTGAGGTTGGCCTCAAGAATCAGATTCTTGTCGCTGAGGGTGAAGTAGCCCACCGGGGCGAAATCGTAGAGCGCCACATACCGGTCCCGAGCCGCCTCCAGTTCCTGGCCCACCCGGTGCAACTCCTCGTTTTGCATCTCCAATTCCACCTGATGGACCCGCAGGTCGTGGATCAGGCTGGCCGTTTCTTCGGACGAAAGCGGTTGAGCGTTTCCCGGATCCAACTCCAGGGCCTGTTCCGCACACTGGCGCAACTCCGAGAGCCGTTCCGGTCTTTCCGGTCGTTGAGTCATGATTCGGATTCCCCCCATGAATGGTCGTTCCCCTTCAGGAAGCCGCCAAAATCTTCGGCGGGAAGGGGACGGCTGAAAAGATATCCCTGGGCCACGTCGCAACCGTTTTTCTTGAGGAATTCCAGTTGTGCGGGGTTTTCCACCCCTTCCGCGACCACCTTGAGGTTGAGGTTGTGGGCCAGGGAGATGATGGCCAGGACGATGGCTCTGTCGTCAGGGTCGGTGGTGAGGTCACGTACGAAGGAACGGTCGATTTTCAGGGTGTGAATGGGAAGCCGTTTGAGATGGCTCAGGGAGGAGTATCCGGTGCCGAAATCATCCATGGAGATGTGCACGCCCATTTCCCGCAGTTCCTGCAAGGAACCGACGACCAGGTCCATGTTTTCCATCACCATGCTTTCCGTGACTTCCAACTCCAGGAATTGTGCGGCCAGTCCGGTCTCCTCAAGTGTCCTGCGCACCGTGTCGGCCAGGCTCCCCTGGCGAAACTGACGAACGGAAAGGTTGACGGCGACCCTGAAGTCGTCGTGCCCCCGATCGGCCCATATCCTGGCCTTGCCGCAGGCGGTGCGCAGACCCCACAGCCCCAGTGGAACGATCAGACCGGTCTCCTCGGCCACCGGGATGAACGCATCCGGCGGAATGTTCTCCCCTTTGGCATTTCTCCAGCGCAACAGGGCCTCCATGCCCGTGACCTTTCCTCCATGGAGGTCCACGAGGGGTTGGAAATGGAAATGAAATTCATCCTGTTCCAAAGCGTTGCGCAGGTCCTGTTCCATGGCCAGCCGTTGCATCGCGGCGGCCTGAATCTCCGGTCGATAGAACTCAAAGCTGTTTCGGCCATTCTCCTTGGCCTGGTACATGGCGGCGTCGGCGTTCTTGGTCAGCGTGGTGAAATCCTTCCCGTCATCCGGGTGGATGGCGATACCGATGCTGGCACCGGCGGTGATGTCGTGTCCGTCGATCCGCACCGGTGCGCGGATGGCCTCAAGTGCGGCATTCACCGCTCGTACCAACCCCTTTTTCCGATCGATGTTGCTGAGAATGACGGTGAATTCATCGCCGCCCATGCGGGCCACCGTGTCTTCCTCCCGGACGCAGCCTTGAATGCGCCGCGCCATTTCCACCAGCAACTGGTCCCCGACCGCATGGCCCAGGGTGTCGTTTACATCCTTGAAATTGTCCAGATCGATGAACAGCACGGCGATCTTCCGTTTTTCCCGCTCCGTTCCGTTCAGTTCATGCTCCAGGCGGTTACGGAAAAGATGACGGTTGGGCAGGCCGGTCAGGGTGTCGTGAAAGGCCAGGTGTTCCAGGCGTTCCTCGGCGGTCTTGAGGGTGCTGATGTCGGAAAAGACCCCGATACAGTGGGTGATCTCCCCCTGTTCATCCCGCACCGTATCGATGGTGAGCCATTTGGGATAGACCTCGCCGTTTTTTCGGCGGTCCCAGATCTCCCCCTGCCAACGTCCCTCCTTCCAAAGGGCGTGCCACATTGCGGAATAAAAGGCCCGGTCGTGCCGTCCCGATTTCATGAAGCCGGGATCCTGGCCCAACGCCTCCCCGGGCGGGTACTGGGTAATCCGGGTGAAAGCGGCGTTGACGTCGACAATCCGGTTGGCGCGATCCGTGATGACGATGGCCTCGTTGGTGTTGTCGAAAACCTTTGCGGTCAGTTCGAGCCGCCCCTCGGCCTCCCGCCGTTCCGCCACCTCTCTCTCAAGCGTCGCGACGGCGCGGGAGAGCTGCTCCGTTCGTTCCGCAACCCGCTCTTCCAGGGTGTCGTGGGCCTGTTGCAGGGCCTCCCGGGCCTGCCGTCGTTCCGTGACGTCGCTGACGACCGTCCGCCAGACCGCTCCACCACCATCCTCGCCACTGGACAGGACGATGCTCTCAAGAGAGGCGAAAAACGTCGTTCCATCGCCTTTTGTCAACTGGAGTTCACAGGTCTGGAGTTCCCCGGACTCCACCATTTTCTTGTGATGCAGGTAGAGGGTGTCCTTTTCCTCCCGGGCCACGAAGCGGGAGAAGGGTTTGCCCAAAACCCGGGTTTTTTCCGTTCCCAGCAGGCGGACGCCGGTCAGGTTGACCTCGACGATTCTTCCTTCATCGTTGATGGTGAAATAGCCCACAGGGGCGAAGTCGTAGAGATCGGCATACCCATCCCGGGCCGACTCCAGTTCCCGTTGGGTCCGCAGCAACTCCTCATTCTGCATCTCCAACTCCATCTGGTGGACCTGGAGTTCGTAAAGCAGGCGGTCGGCGTCCTGGGGGCTCAATGGTTCCCCATGGACAGGCCGGCCCGTCACGGCCTGCACCGCCAGTTGACGCAAACGGTGGAACCGGTCCCCGGTTCCCTCTTTCCGGTCATCCATCACGGTCCCCGGTTCCCTCTTTCCGGTCATCCATCATGGGAACAATGCCCTGGCCCGCCCGTTGGATTGGCGCTTCCTGAGAATTTCGTCGCGGATGCGTCCGACCAACCGGGCAAATGGGACGGGCTTCTGGAAGTACTCGACGTCATCGGGAAGTCCGCCGTGTTGCTGGACTTCCCGCTGGTCCAGGTTCGTGACGGCGATGGCCAGAATCCCGTGCAATTCCAGGTCGGACTTCAGTTTCCGCATCATCGCGAAACCGTTCACATCCGACAGGGTCAGGTCGGCGATGAGACAATCGGGCGTTGTCCTGACGGCCTGGACCAACCCCTCCACGCCGCTCGCCGCCGTCAGGATTTCCAGGGGCAGACGGGACGACCTGAAGCGCATTTCATAGCTCTTCAGGAGCAAAGGGTCCTCCTCCACCACGAGAACGGAAAAAACGGGTTCCTCGGGATCTCCGCAGAGTTCCCGCTCCCGAAGGCGAAACAGCGCATCCACGGATTTCATGGTGATGCGGCGGTGTCCCCCGGGGGTTCGCCAGGCCTTGAGGGTGCCTTTTTCGATCCAATTGTGAATGGTGACCGGACTCACCCCGAACCGGTCGGCGGCCTGTTTCGGCGTGATGGTTGCTACCTCCATGATGGTGATTTCCCTGTTGCCCCGCGTCGATTTCTGATAGGGTGTTGAGTATTTTTAGGTCTTTGAGCTTTTTTAGGATAGCAATATTGCGGTGAATTGGCAAGAAGTCCCCAAACGGTCCATTGCAGACTGGAGAAGAGAACATGGCTGAACGGCGGAAACGGGCGCCCAGAGGCGCCGGAAAACGGGCGTCTTCCCCATCCATCGACGAACAGTCCGCCGCCATCGGCGAGGGGGCCAAGGAAGCCCTGTCCCCCGAAACCGGCGTTGAAACGTCCGAAGCCGCCGAGGGGGGCAAGAAGGGGACGAGGCGTTCATCCAGAGGCCCAAGGGCCGTTTCCCGAAAGAAGGCCGCCGCGACGCCGGTTTCCACCGAAGGAAGCGCCGACGTCCCCGATGTCAAGAGCGGGGGTCCCCAGATTCCCATCATCGGCATCGGCGCATCGGCGGGCGGGCTGGAGGCTTTCGAGCACTTTTTTACCAACATGCCCTCGGACAGCGGCATGGCCTTCGTCCTGGTCCAACATCTGGATCCCACCCATAAGAGCATCCTGGGGGACCTGGTCCGGCGTTATACCCGAATGAAGGTTTTCCAGGTGGAAGATGGCATGACGGTCGAGCCCAATTGTGCCTACATCATTCCGCCCAACCGTGATCTGGCCATCCTCCACGGGGCGCTGCACCTGATCGAACCCTCGGCGCCTCGGGGATTGCGGCTCCCCATCGACTTCTTTTTCCGGTCGCTGGCCCAGGACCAGGGGGAACACGCCATCTGCATCGTGCTCTCGGGCACCGGCACCGACGGAACCCTGGGGCTGAAGGCGGTCAAGGGAGAAGGGGGACTCGCCATCGCTCAGGAACCCAACACGTCCAAGTACGACGGCATGCCCCGAAGCGCCATCAACACCGGCATGGTGGATTATGTGTTGCCGTCGGAAAAAATCCCGGAACAGTTGATCTCCTATGTCAAACATGAATTCAGGCAGGGCGGCGGCAAGGTCGCGGCCACCATTACCCCCAAGCCCGGCGAGTACCTGCAAAAAATCTTCATCCTGTTGCGGGACAAGACCGGCCATGATTTCTCCTTCTACAAGGAGAACACCATCATCCGCCGCATCGAAAGACGGATGTCGGTCAACCAGATTCAGCAGATTTCCCACTATATCCGCTATGTTCAACAGAATCCTCTGGAGGCCGGCACCCTGTTCAAGGAGTTGTTGATCGGGGTTACCAACTTCTTTCGGGATTCCGAAGCGTTCAGCGCCCTGAAAAAACACGTCATTCCCCAACTGTTCGTGGACAGGCACAAGGAACAGCCGTTACGCATCTGGGTACCCGGCTGCTCCACCGGCGAGGAGGCCTATTCCATCGCCATGTTGATACGCAGTCACATGGATACGATGAAATGGGCCCTTCCCGTCCAGGTGTTCGCCACCGACATCGACCCCAACGCCATCGAGGTGGCCCGGGCCGGCATCTATCCCGACGGCATAGCCGTGGATGTGCCCCCGGAGTACCTGAAACGTTTCTTCACCAAGGAGGAGAACACCTACCAGGTCAACAAGACCATTCGTGACATGCTGGTGTTCGCCGTTCAGAGCGTCATCAAGGATCCGCCGTTTTCCAAGCTGGATCTGGTCAGTTGCCGGAATCTGCTCATCTACATGGGGCCGGAACTTCAGAAACGCATTCTTCCCCTGTTCAGCTATTCTCTGAACAAAGGCGGTTTCCTGTTTCTGGGAACCTCTGAATCCCTGGGCGAGTCGGCCGACTATTTCAACGTGGTGGACAAGAAGTGGAAGATCTTCCGCAGCAAGGGGGAGATCATGGGAGGGCGCCCCCTCATGGATTTTCCATCCCCCATGACGCCCATCGATCCGACGCAATCGGGCGACAAAAAGATCAACCTTCCCGAAAAACGGCTGACCTACCGGGAGTTGGCGGAGCGACTGCTGCTGCAAGAGTTCGCCCCCGGCTGCATCATTGTCAATGAAAACGGTGATATGCTCTATATTCACGGTCGGATGGGCAAATACCTGGAGCCCACCACCGGAGAGGCCAATCTGAACATCTTGAATCTGGCCCGCGAAGGATTGCGGATCGAATTGACTACGGCCATCCGCAAGGTGTTGGCGCAGAAACAGACGGTTCGTTACGAGAAACTGCGGGTGAAGACCAACGGCTCCTTCCAGTTGGTCGATCTGGTCATCCGGCCCATCACCGACCCGCCCTCCCTGCGTGGTCTGATGGCGGTGGTGATCGTGGATCTTCCCACCCTCGCCGAGGAGGGGGTCGCTGACGGGAAGGGCGCGTCCGGCGACCATCAGGAACGAATCCGGGAGTTGGAGCAGGATTTAAAGTCCAAGAAGGAA
The DNA here is from genome assembly GCA_964344355.1 of uncultured Magnetococcales bacterium. Taxonomy (GTDB): domain Bacteria; phylum Pseudomonadota; class Magnetococcia; order Magnetococcales; family CAYFNE01; genus CAYFNE01. Next base: position 15,898 of record CAYFNE010000029.1, on the reverse strand, counting down.
TACCTTCAGAGCACCATCGAGGAGTTGGAAACCGCCAACGAGGAGTTGAAATCCTCCAATGAGGAGCTGCAATCCTCCAATGAGGAACTGCAAAGCACCAATGAGGAGCTGGAGACCTCCAAGGAGGAGTTGCAGTCGGTCAATGAGGAACTGACCACGGTCAACTCCGAGCACCAGAACAAGATCGAGGAGTTGACCCAGGCCAACAACGACATCAACAACCTGATGTCCGCAACGGAGATCGGCACCCTGTTTCTGGACATGAACCTGTGCATCATGCGGTTCACCCAGGCGGTTTCGCAGTTCATCAACCTCATCCAGACCGATGTCGGCCGCCCTTTGAGCCACATCGTCTCCAATCTCAAGGGGACGGATATCGTCAAGGACGTCAAGGATGTTCTTGACAACCTGGTGGCCAAGGAGATGGAACTCCAGTCACAGGAGGGGCGGTGGCTTCTGACGCGCATCATGCCCTACCGGACGGTGGAAAACATCATCCAGGGGGTCGTCGTCACCTTCGTGGATATCACGGTTTTGAAGCAGACCGAAGCGGAGCTCCGGGAAAGCAGAAAACAGGTCACTGCCGCCATGGAAAAATACAGGACCATTTCCGAATCCGGTCTGCATGGCATCCTCATCCATGTGGATGGCAAACCGGTCTTTTCAAATCACCATTTCACCAAGGTGTTCGGATTCGACCATCCGGACGACATTCTGGCCCTGGAGAGCGTCGATCCGCTTCTGCCACCCCAAGAGCGAAAAAAAGGCTATAAAAAATCAATGCTGTTCGGCTCCGGCCATGCACCGAAAACGGTGATGGCGATCGGTCATCGCAAGGATGGCACCACGGTGCGGATTGCGGTGTCGTCCAGGGTGGTGGATTGGGATGGGCAGATTGCCGTGCAGACCGCGGTGGTTGATCTGGAGGCGACTCAAGAGACCTGATCGTGGTCAGGCCGACCACAATCCGAGTGACTTCAAAGTGTCGGCGAGTTGGTCGAAATCGATCGGTTTGCGCAGATAGCTGTTGACTCCCAGATTGTATCCTTCCACCACGTCTTTTTCCGCGTCCGAGTTGGTGAGGATGATCACCGGCAAGCCACGGGTCCGATCCTCCTTGCGGATGGCCCGGAGCACCTCCATGCCGTCGACCCCGGGTAGTTTCAGGTCCAACAGCACCAGACGGGGAAGGATCCCGGACCTCTCTTTTGGATCCTTTCCCGATCCGAACAAAATGTCCATGGCTTCCCGGCCATCCTTGGCCACGATGATCCACTTCCGCGGAAAACCCGACTTGGTGAAGGCGTGTAACGCCAGGTGCACGGCAGTGGGATCATCTTCGACCAGAAGAATCGCGCCTTCATGGGGCATGGTGAATTCCTTTCTCTCCAAGAGTGAAACAGAAGGTCGCGCCCTCGCCTGGAGCGGACCGGGCCCAGACGGCGCCGCCATGCCGGTGAATGATGCGCTGAACGGTGGCGAGACCGATGCCGGAACCTTGAAACTCGATATCATTATGCAGTCGTTCGAATGGCTTGAACAGTTTTTCCACCTGGGCGGGGTCAAAGCCGGTTCCGTTGTCCCGGATGAAACAGAAACGTTCCCCGGACGTGAGGCTGGCAACGCCGAACTCGATTTGCGCATCATCCCGACGTGCGGTAAACTTCCAGGCGTTGCCCAGAAGATTTTCCAGAACCACTTCCATGAGCTGGGGATCGCAGTCGCCGCCGATGCCGGCTTGAATGCGAAAATCGACCTGCCGTTCAGGATGTCCCTGGCGAATGCCGGAGACGGCTTTTTCCGCCAGATGGGAGATGTCCACCCGTTGGCGGCGCAGTTGGCCCCGGGCGCCACGTGACAGGTCGAGATAATCCTTGATGCGTTTTTCCATCTGTTCCGCGCTTTCCAGCAACCGCTCGAAATGAACCGGCCCCAACCCGGAAAGTTCACCGGCATGCTCCTCCACCAGGATGCGCAGCAGCCCACGCATGTTGCCCAGTGGCGCCCGGAGGTCATGGGAAATGGAATAGGTGAAGGCCTCCAGTTCCCTGTTGGCCGCCAGCAACTGCCGGGTTCGTTCCTCGACCCGCTGTTCCAGGTTGAGGTTCAGGTCCCGGATTTTCTGCTCTGCGCGCTTCAGTTCGGTGATATCCTGCACGGTTCCCATCATGCGGATGGGCCGCCGGTCCCCGTCCCGGATGACTTCGCCGATTTCCTGGACGATCCGTACCGTGCCATCCTCCCTCATGACGCGATGTTCGATGCGATAGGGTACGTCGGGATCAGCCAGGGAGGCATCAACGGCATCCATGACCGGCTTCCTGTCGTCTGGGTGGACGGCATCGAGAAACGCCTCATAGGTTGCTCGAAATACCTGAGGATCGCGTCCGAAGATCCGATGGATCTCGTCGGACCAGACCAACGTGTTGTCGACGATGTTCCATTCCCAGTTCCCCAGATGGGCGATTTCCTGGGCCAGGGCCAACTGTTCCCTGCTTTTCCGCAACGCTTCGGTTTCCTGGAGCCTTTGGATCATCGGATTGCTGATATGGAAAAAAAGGCCGGCGCCCGAGACGATCACGATGATGGCGATGACCAGGGAGGTGATTCCGGCGCGTACAAAAGGAGCCCGAACCTCTGCCAGATCGATTTTGGTCACCACGCCCAGGTCCAGCACGGCCACGGGTTCGTGAGCCGCCAGCACCGTCACTTCCCGGTAGTCCAGACCGATCACCGTACCGGATTTTCCGGAGAGCGCCCGCCGCATGGGCTCGGCCAGGTGGGATTTGAAAGGAATCGGTTGAGGTTGATCCAGATCGTGGTGTCGATGGCGGAGAAGGAAGACGATCTGATCCGTTTCTCGGCGGGCCAGGACGAATTCCCCGGTCTCGGCGAATCCCTGGAACTGGTCGTGCGCTTCCCGGATCTGAGATAGAGTGGCCGCGACAGCGCCGCCGGGATAGTTGCGGCTGTATCGCGTATCAAACCGGGCCATGGCCTCCATCAATCGCGCCCGGCTCTGAGCCGTTTCGACCAGGCGGGCTTGAGCCTCCTTGAAGGCGGTCTGATAGAGAAACCCAAGCGTAATACCACCTACCGCCATGGCCACGGCGACCATGATCAGCACAAGCAGCACGACCCTTTTCCGGTCCATGGGGAAGGATGCTGTGGCGATAGCGGCAATACGGGAGGTCGATTTCATCTTAATCCGTCAAGGAGATGGTGCCTATGACCACGTTTTCAAACCAGATGCTACGATCACTCCGTTTGTTTTCAGTATTGCACGTAATACCTTGTTATTGCATTATTTTCATGAGCAATGTACCTGAGCGGTGTCAATGTCGGGCAAGATTTTGCCCAAAATCCAATACACATGACCGGGGTTTCCTTGAAATCGTTCAAAAAATAATTCGACCGTTAGCCAAAGGCGGCCCAACGGTCGAATCATGAAACCCGTTTCGTTCAAAAAAGGATCACACCTTGAACGACTCCCCACAACCACACCGTTCCTTTTCCAGGGGATTGATGAACTTGAACCCGGATTTGAACGGGGTGCTTTCGAAGTCCACTTCCGTGCCGTTGAGGATCAACAACGATTTGCCATCCACCGCCACCCGCACGCCGTGGCTTTCGAATACCTGGTCATCCGCCTCCAGGGTATCGGCATATTCCAATTTGTAGGACATGCCCGAACAGCCCGAGGTGGAGACGCCGACGCGGATGGCGGCGTCGGGGGTACCCCGGTTGGCCAGCATCTGTTTGGCCTTTTCCGCCGCCCGCTCGGTCATTTTCACGCCGCTCAGTTGCGGCATCGGCGCCGCCGCCGTTTCCGGGCCGACCGCCTTTTCCGTCGATTCCGTGGTCATGTCAGGCTCCCTTCTTTTTGCTCCGATAGTCGGCAACGGCGGTCTTGATGGCATCTTCCGCCAGTACCGAACAGTGAATTTTGACCGGCGGCAAGGCCAACTCCTCGGCGATCTCCTTGTTTTTGACGGTCAGGGCCTCATCGATGGTTTTTCCCTTGATCCACTCGGTCACCAACGAGGAGGAGGCGATGGCCGAACCACAGCCGAAGGTTTTGAACTTGGCATCGTCGATGACGCCCTCATCGCTGACGCGAATCTGCAATTTCATCACATCGCCGCAGGCCGGGGCGCCGACCATGCCGGTGCCGACATTGGCATCGTTTTTGTCGAGACTGCCGACATTTCGGGGATTTTCATAGTGATCCAACACTTTTTCATTGTATGCCATGATCTGTCATCCTTCCTTCAGATGAGCTGCATTGTCGAATAGGGGTCGGGCCGGAATGCCACCCGGCCACGACGTTTCAGTGCGCCGCCCACTGGACGGTGCCCGGGTCGATGCCCTCCTGGACCATCTCCCAGAGTGGCGACATCTCCCGCAGTTTTTCCACCGCCTGGACCACGGTCCGGATGACGAAATCCACCTCCTCGGTGGTGGTGAACCGTCCCAGTCCGAAACGAATGGAAGTGTGGGCCATCTCCTCATCGACCCCCAGGGCACGCAATACGTAGGAGGGTTCCAGGGAGGCGGAGGTGCAGGCGGATCCCGAGGAGACCGCCACATCCTTGATGGCCATGATCATCGACTCCCCCTCGACATAGGCGAAGGAGAGATTCAAATTGCCGGCCAGGCGATGCTCCTGGTCGCCATTGACCTCCACATGGGTCAACTGTTCCATGATGCCGGCGCGCAACCGTTCCCGCAGGGTGAGGAGACGCTGATTTTCCCCGGCCATCTCCCGTTTGGCGATTTCACACGCCTCGCCCAATCCCACCAGCAACGGTGTCGGCAGGGTGCCGGAGCGCATGCCCCGTTCATGGCCGCCACCATGCATCACCGGTTTGACCCGAACCCGGGGGCGCCGCCGCACATAGAGGGCGCCGATCCCCTTGGGTCCGTAGATCTTGTGACCGGAGATGGAGAGCAGGTCGATGTTCATGGCATTGACATCGATGGGCATTTTTCCCACCCCCTGGGCGGCGTCACAGTGGAAGAAAATTTTCCGCTGCCGGCACAGGGCGCCAATTTTTTCCAAGGGTTGAATGACGCCGATTTCATTGTTGCCGGCCATGACCGACACCAGGATGGTGCGTTCGGTGATGGCCGATTCCAGGGTTTCCGGATCCACCAGACCGTTGCTTTGCACCGGCAGATAGGTGACCTCGAACCCTTCGGCCTCCAGGTGGCGGCAGGTGTCCAACACCGCCTTGTGTTCGGTGACCGGGGTGATGATGTGGTTGCCTTTTTCACGATAAAAATGGGCCACGCCCTGGATGGCCAGGTTGTCCGACTCGGTGGCCCCGGAGGTGAAAACGATTTCGCGCGGGTCGGCGCCGATCAGATCCGCCACCTGCTCCCGGGCCTTTTCCACCGCCTTGTCGGCCTCCCAACCGTAGGCGTGGGAGCGCGAGGCGGGATTGCCAAAACGTTCGACGAACCAGGGCAACATCGCTTCCAACACCCGGGGATCCATCGGGGTGGTGGCCTGGTAATCCATGTATACGGGCAGTTTCATGAGAAGGATTCCTTGTAACACGCTTTATTTTTTTCAGACGGCCATGGCCATCGGGCCGGCCATGGACCGCAGTCGTTTGATGGTGCGCACATACACCGCCGCGAAACGGACCACCTCTTCACGGCTGGTGTTCCAGCCGAGGCTGACGCGGATCAGGCTGCGCGCCAACTCCGGGTTCACACCCATGGCGTCCAGGACATGGGAAGGGGTGGTGCGTCCCGATGAACAGGCCGAACCGCTGCTGACGGCGAATCCGGCCAGGTCCAGGGACATGACCAGGGTTTCGCCGGCCATTCCCGGATGGCCCAGGGCGGTGGTATTGGGCAGCCGCTCCGCGTCACGGCTGAAGATGACACAATCGGGCAATTCCGCCGACAACCGCTCCTCCAGTTCAACGCGCAGGGCCGTCAGGTGTTGGTCCATCTCCGTTCTGCTTTGACCGGCCACCTCGGCGGCGGTTCCAAATCCGATGATACCGGAGAGATTTTCCGTGCCGGAACGGCGCCCCCGTTCCTGTCCCCCCCCCACCAGCAGGGGGTCCAGGGCGAGGCGTTTGTCCACCACCAGGGCCCCGACGCCCTTGGGACCACCGAACTTGTGGGCGGAGACCGAAATCATGTCGGCGTTCAACCGGGCGGGTTCCACCGGCAGTTTGCCGACGCTTTGCACCGTATCGGTGTGAAACGGCACCCCCGCCCGTCGGCAGATGGCGCCGATGTCGGCCACCGGCAACACGACGCCGGTTTCATTGTTGGCGTGCATGATGGAGACCACCACCGTATCGTCGCGCAGGGCGGCGGCGACCTTCTCGGCGGTCAGGCGGCCCTGATCGTCCACCGGCAGCCGGGTGGCGGCCATGCCCCGTTTTTCCAGAGTGTCGACCACCCGCCCCACCGAAGGGTGTTCGATGGCGCTGGTGACGACATGGCCCCGGAAACCGTTCCGGGCCGCCAGGCCGAGAAGGGCCAGATGGTTGGCCTCGGTGCCGCCGCTGGTAAAGATGATCTGGCTGTCATGGACCCCGAACAGGGCCGCGACCTGGCGGCGGGCCTCGTCCAACCCCCGGCGCACCTCGCGACCGGCGCCGTGCACCGAGGCGGGATTGCCGAATTTTTCCGTCAGATACGGCAGTACCGCCGTCACCACCCGGGGACGGATGGCGGTGGTGGCATTGTGATCCAGATAGATCATCATCCCTCCCCCCCGGATCGGGAGTTCCCGTTGGCGGCGGACATTTCCTTGAAAAACCCGGCGCCGCGGCTCTCCGCCACCAGACCGCCGAGATTGACCGATTCCAGATATTGATAGATGTGTTGTCCCATCCGTTCCCACAGATGGTGGGTGACGCACCGGGTCGATTTCCGGCACCCCTCCGAGCCCTCTTCACAGGAGGTGGCCTTGATCGGCTCATCCACCGCGCGGATGATGTCGGCGATGCTGATCATCTCCGGATCCCCGTTGAGGACATAACCGCCCCCCGGTCCACGAACGCTGCGTACCAATCCCCGGCGCCGCAATTTGGCGAACAACTGTTCCAGATAGGAGAGGGAAATTTCCTGTCGGCTGGAGATATCGGCCAGGGCGATGGGACGGTCTCCGAAATGAAAGGAGAGATCCAACATCGCCGTCACCGCATACCGGCCCCGGGTGGTCAGTTTCATAACGCCACCTCACCCTTGATATCGGTTGTTCGTTGATCCCCACCGCCCCCGGCGGTCAGGGAGGGGACCTTGGCCACGGCGACCGGCATCGGCTCGTCCGTGGCCGTTTCCGCTTCCGTCCCGGGGCCGTTGCCGCCATGGGTTCGTCCGGAGTCGGCGATGGTTTCCATCACCTCGGCCTTTTCCCGTTCCAGTTCGCGAATCCGAAAATCCATCTGCCGGACCTGATCCAGCATGCAGGTGACCGCCTTGGCCACCGGGTCGGGCATGTCCCCGGTTTCCCCATAGAGCGGAAAACCGCTTTTACCGGCATGGGTGGCCGGATCGCTGATGATGGCCCGCCCGGGTACGCCGACCATGGTGGTGTTGGCCGGCACATCCTTGACCACCACGGCATTGGAACCGATCCGGGCATTGTCGCCGATGGTGATGGGACCCAAAACCTTGGCCCCGGCGCCGATCACCACGTTTTCCCCCAGGGTCGGATGCCGTTTGCCCTTGTTCCAGGTGGTGCCGCCGAGGGTGACCCCGTGGTAGATGGTGGCATTGTCACCGATTTCGGTGGTTTCACCGATCACCACCCCCATGCCATGATCGATGAACAGACCCTTGCCGATGATGGCGCCGGGATGGATTTCGATACCGGTGAGAAACCGGGTGACGTGGGATAGAAAACGGCCGCTCAGGTGAAAACCACCGCACCAGAGACGGTGGGCGATACGGTAACCGACCAGGGCGTGAAACCCGGGATAACAGAACAGGATCTCCATAAATCCCCGAGCGGCCGGGTCCCGGCTCAGAATGACTTCGATATCCTCTTTGAGGCGGCGAAACATGTGAAAACCTTCTGGCGCCCAGCCACGGGAGGCGGCTGGATTGATCCCTGGACGGTTCTGCCGGATGAACCGGTGAAAAAACGAAAAAAACGGGTATCCCGTCCGCTCCGAACGGCCGCGGGCCGGGACAGCCGTTCGTTCCGGTCAATCTGCAATATCCGAGATATTTTGTCAACTATTATTTCGTCACCCCGTCAGCCGGCGTTCTAGGCTATTTTTTCTTTTTCTTTTTGCTTTTTTTCTCTTTTTTCGGCTCGGCGCTGACGGTTTTGCCGGTCAGGGTGACGGGGGGATCGACCAGGGTGAGCTTGGAATGCAGGGCCTCGGCCAGTTCCTTTTCCCGTTGCAGGGCCGCGGCCAGTTGCATGCGCAGCATGGCCAATTGTGAATCACGCTGGCCCAGAAGGGTGAAACCACTTTTAACCAACCGGTTCAGGGGGATGTTGCGGATATCGGTCAAGCCGGCGCTCTCCAGGGATCGTTCCAGGGATTCCGCCGTCACGCCCGCCATCCAGGCCGCTTCGGAGAAGGAGAGGGTGGGCAGGGCGTCGAATCGGGAAACATCAAAACCGTCTGGATCGGAAATAGTCATGGCGGGTCATCTGAAGAAAGGAAAGGGAACCGGTTATCGGACCGCCGACGGCGGCGGGTTCAAGCCGGCCACAGAATGACCGAAGGCCGGTCATCCCACAAGGAAATGGATGGCTTTCCGAGCAATATTCGGCCGCGGGTCGGGCCGTTTTTTTGGTTCTGCCGGTTTTGGCGTACCCGGGGGATCAGCCGACCGGGACCGTTATCGATGTCGTGGAACAGTGAGACGGGCCTTCCCGCATCATTTAGCCACGGTGTCCGGAAACGCCAACCATTCGGTCCGCACCTCTTCGATGCGTGTTTCGGAGCGGGTTTTGATCTCCAGGGTGAAACCCTGTTCATCCACTTTGTCGGCGTAGGCGTGGATCCACATTTTTTCCTGGCTCATGTCCAGTTGGCTGATGCCGACGAACAGTCCGGGTGGTTTGGCAAAAGGACGGGAAAAGTGGACGCGTTGTTGAAAGCGGCGTTCCTTGGTGAAAACATTGGACAGTTTCCAGCCCTCGTCCAACTTTTTCGCCAGCACCGAACCACTCTCGATGTGGCCTTCATCCGGTCGTGAAGCCGTTTCCAGGGATTGCAGCCGTTTTTCCATCCCTTCCAGGGCCGACAAACGGCCGGACAGCATGGACAGGTCGCCACGCAGGGAGGCCATCTGTCCGTTGACACCGCTGGACAGGGCCACCATCTCCCCTCGAAGTCCCTCGGCCCGCTGCAAGCGGTTGGTCAGGGCGTTGATTTCGCTTTTCATGCCTTCGGCCCGTTGCAGACGGCTGGTCAAGGCGGTGATTTCACCTTTCATCTCTTCGGCCCGTTGTTGACGGCTGGTCAGGGTGTGGATGTCGTTTTTCATGCCTTCGGCCCGTTGCAGACGGCCGGCCAGGGCACTCAACTCCTTTTTCATCCCCTCCACCCGCTGCATGCGCAACGCCAGCACATCCAACTCCCGATACAGCCCTTCGAGCCGTTTTACCCGCACCGACAACCGTTCCTGTTCCCGCAGATCATCGCGCAACCGGGTCAGCCGTTGTTCCAGGTGTTGCAAATGATCGGCATTATGACTCCAGGGTAGCCAACGGCCCCCCTCCTCCCCCATTTCATGGCGAATGGCGCTCAGGGTCATCCGCACCCGGGGGTGGTTCATCAGGGTGGTGAAATCCAGTTGAAAAACCAACCCGATCAAAACCACCACTATCAAAACGGTCCATACCCGTCGCTGTTTCATGATTCGCTCCCGTAAAGCGGCTATGTCAGCCCCAAGAACCGGCGCCAACCGCCACCCCCCATTACCCGCATTCTTTGTACATGTTCATCCATCGGCAGCCCCAGGTGGCCGGACAACACCTCGGCGCGCCGGGTCACCCGTTGCCAGTTTCCCCAGGCACGCGGTGTTTTGCAAGCAAACAGAATTTCATTGTTGGACCGCGCCACCGGTAACCGCACCACGGCGTCGGTGAAACAGCGTCCCACCTCATCCTCCATCCTTTCGAACAGGGGCCGGTGGGAGCGGGTCAGATTGACCACCGTCACCCCACCCTCGACCATCAACGACCGGCATTGTTCAAAAAAGGAGCGGACATAGACCGAGCGGGCCATCCCCTCCCGGTCGAAGGCATCGACCAGGATCAGATCATACCGATGGGCCTGATGACCCGCCTGGTCGATAAACCGTTTGCCGTCGGCCACATGGATGATCAAACGGGGATCCCGGGGCAAATGGAAATAGCGCTCCGCCAAAGAGACCATCCCCTCGTTCAACTCCACCACCTCCATGCGACACCGGGAAAAATGGTGCAACAAAAACTTGACCATCGAGCCCCCGCCCAAACCGATCATCAACACCCGCCCCGGCGAATGGTTCAGCAGCGAGAGCGCCGCCATCATGTGTTGGGAGTACGGCAGGGAGAGATGAATGGGATCGTCGAGGATCATGCGGCTTTGAATCAGGTGGCTGTCGAAAAACAGCGCCCGGCTGTGAGCATCCTCCACTACCTCGATCAAATGCCCCCGCCAGCGGCGGCTGTGGAGAATGCGAAAACCGGACCGTTCCTCAAACATCGCCATCTCTCTCCCGTCCTTTTTCCGGACAATTGAATTATACTTTACAAACCTGGCTGTTTTTCCGATAGGATAGGGGATGGACCGGTTGCATTGAGAACGAACGAGACGTGGCCCGAAGGAGCGGAACCATGAAAAAAAACAGTGATGCGGACCATGGAAACATGTTGGCGGTGATCTCCGACCTGAAATTTTTTAAAAATTTTTCAGAATATGAAAAAAAACGGGTCATCGCCCACCATGCCCACATGCGCAAATACAACATGGGCGACTATGTGATCAAGGAGGGGGGCCGGGACGACAGTTTTTTCATCATTCTCTCCGGATCGGTCAACATTGTCAAAACCCGCAAGTCCGAACCCCTGGCCACCTTGAAAGCCGGTGATTTTTTCGGCGAGGTCTCCTTCCTCTCCCGACGGCCCCGCACCACCAACGTCATCGCCAACGAACCGGTCATCGCCCTGGAGGTCAATAAAAAATTGATGGAGAGCCTGGGCACCGACATCCGTGAAAAAATCAAGGATCAAATTTTGTGGCGTCTTCTCATGCGTCTGGACGACATGAATGAACTCATTGGACGCCTGTCATCGGTGGCCCGTTTCCCGACCTGACCCTTTTTCCGCAACATACGGTTGATTTTTTTGTTGATCTCCTTGCGCCGGTTTTCGGCCATTTCCAGGTCCGGCAGATGGTCCGGAAAGCGGTAATGGAGCCAGCAGTAGAGGTTGACCACCCGCATGGCCGTTTCCAGCGTTCCCAGACCGCGGTCGGGTACGGTGTGGCGGCCCCCCTCCAGCCCCTGGGGCCAGACCGCCTCCATGGACAAGGGACGATCGAAGGCCACCGCCGCCACCATGCGGTCGAAAGCCACCAGCATGTCGGTGGCGTTGAGGTTGACCGGTGCCGCGGAGAGGGCGAAACGGGTGGGCAGATCCAATGTTTCAAACCGATCGGTGATACGGGCCAGGGCGATCTGATCCTCCAGGTCCGACAGCCGATAGACCCGGGGGTCCGGTTTGACCGAACGGACGAACAGGGTCATCAATCGGGCCAGGGAGGGACGCCGGCGGTTTTCATCGAGGACGCTCATGGCCAGGAGATGGTCCAGGTTCGGGGCCAGGGGGGCGTGGCTGACCGGCTCCGGTTCCATCTCCAAGGCGGCGGCGATGTGGGAGGTGGGGATTCGAAAGGTACCGACGAAACCCCGTTCATTGTGACCGTAGCGCCCGGCCCGGCCGGCGATCTGCCGCACTTCCAACGGCGTCAGGGGATATTCGCGGCGATCGATGAACTTGCTGTCCTGGGCGAAGAGCAAAGTGCGGATCGGCAGGTTCAATCCCATGCCGATGGCATCGGTGGCCACCAGGTAAGGCATCTCACCGGTGGCGAACAACCGCGCCTGGTTGCGCCGCACCTCCGGCGGCAGGGCGCCGTAGAGCACCGCCGCCCGTTTGCCGGTTTGTCGTTCCAACTCCCCTTTCAAACCCAGTACGCCGGCACGCGAAAAGGTGATGATGGCGCTGCCCGGCTCCAGTTCGTGAAAATTTTTTTTTGCCTTTTTGACCATTTGCAGGGGGGTGAGCCGTTCCAGCTCGATGATTTCACAGGGATCACCGGTCAGATGCAACAATTTTTCCACGACGGGCCGGCACTCCGGGGAACCGACCACGCACACCTCGTCGGCCCAGGCGCCGAGGATCGCCTGGGTCCAGGCCCAGCCCCGGTCGGGATCACCGAGCATTTGCGCCTCGTCGATGACGCACAGGGCGTGACGGTTGCCGGTACTGAGCATTTCGATGGTGCTGGCGGTGTGCCGGGCCCCTTCGACGGGAATGCGCTCCTCACCGGTGACCATGTTGCAGGGGACCCCCCATTCGTTCAGGGTTTCCGAGACCTCCAGGGCCAACAGCCGCAACGGGGCGAGATAGGTGCCGGACTCCGCCGTCGCCAACCGTTTCAGGGCCTGATGGGTTTTGCCGGAGTTGGTCGGCCCCAGATAGAGCGTGAACTGACGCGGCCCCCCCTCCCGGGCGGGAAACAGGCCATGGAATTCGCGGATACGGGTCGCCTCGGCGGCCTCCCGCTCCAGGGAACGTTGCCGCGCCAGGCGGGCGGCCCTTTTTTTCGGGCCTTCCCGGCGCCGCCACTCTTTTCGGGGTTTGCGTTCTCTCATAAGACCGGAGAGAATGGCATTATTTCGCCGGTCGGTCCACCGGTTTGACCGGCTGAAACGGGAGAAAACGGCATGCGCATCGGCATCGATCTGGGTGGAACCAAAATTGAAGGGGCGGTCCTGACTGATGATGGTACCGTCCTCGACCGCCGCCGTCTGGCCACTCCCCAGGGGGATTATGGCGCCACAATGGCGGCCATCGGCAAGTTGGTGCGCCAACTCAGCCGTCATGGCGGTTGCCGTTGCCCCATTGGCATCGGTATTCCCGGCGCTCTGTCGGCGGCCACCGGGCGCATCAAAAATGCCAACTCCACCTGTTTGATCGGCCAGGACCTGAAGGGGGACCTGGAAACCATCTTGAAACGACCGGTGCGATTGGCCAACGACGCCGACTGTTTCACCCTGTCGGAAGCGGTCGATGGCGCCGCCGCGGGGGCGAAGGTGGTTTTCGGGGTGATCCTCGGCACCGGTGTCGGCGGCGGCATCGCCGTCGATGGTCGACTGCTGGCCGGCGCCAACGCCATCACCGGCGAATGGGGTCACAACCCCCTCCCCTGGCCCAGCGCCGATGAACGGCCGGGACCGCCCTGTTATTGCGGTCAAAACGGTTGCATCGAAACCTTCCTCTCCGGCCCCGGTTTGAGCCGCGACCATCATCAACACACCGGCGAATCCCTGACCCCCGGTGAGATCAACGACCGCGCCGCCCGACAGGACCCGCGAGCCGAAACCACCCTGCGCCGTTACGAAGCCCGCCTGGCCCGCGCCCTGGCCAGTGTCATCAACATCCTCGATCCCCATATCATCGTCCTCGGCGGCGGTCTCTCCAACCTGGAACGGCTCTATGAAAACGTGCCGAAACTGTGGGGAAAACATGTTTTTTCCGACACGGTGGCCACCCGATTGTCGCGGGCCGAACATGGCGATTCCAGCGGCGTGCGCGGGGCGGCCTGGTTGTGATGCCGGGGCCGCGCGGATTCCTGGTTGCATGTCCGCTGTTTTGACCCGAGCCATTCGGCGGGAACGAAACTCCGCCCCGCCAGATATATTCATTGATATCGGATCGTTGCATCGGGTATGGCGCGGTGGTTCAGCAGGTTTTGCAACCCGTCCCACGAAAAACCCCATCCGAACCGGTTGCACGGCGCGGAGTGAAATTTCGGGGAGCGATTTCTCTGGACGCAGCGCCTCTTTTTCCGGAGAATCATGGGGCGGGAAGCGGTACGGTGATGCCGAACCGTCGGTGAAAACCCCGGGAAAAGAAGGTTGGAAAAAGAGAGCGAAGGTGCAGCGGTGACCGACCACGATGGTCTCTATCATCCGCTTTTTTCCCATCCGCACATGATGACGGACCTGTTGCGGCAGTTCGTAGCCGAGCCGTTGGTACGGGATTTGGACCTGGCCCGCATGGAACCGGTCAAGACCAAATTCCATATACCGGGTCTGCCGAAGCGGGAAAGCGATGTGGTTTGGCGGATTCCCCTTCGTTCAGGGTCCGACATATATCTTCTGGTTCTCGTGGAGTTCCAATCCGAAGTGGACCGGTGGATGATTTTACGGGTCATCGTCTACCAGTGCATGCTGTGGCTTCAGTTATTGCATGAAAAGGCGATTCCGGCCTCCGGTCCATTGCCGCCACTTTTTCCTCTGGTGCTTCACAACGGTGACCAACCGTGGCGGACCCCTGTCCGGCTGCGGGATTTGATCGGTCTGCCCGAGGGGTCACCGTTGTGGCGTTTTCAACCGGGTGGACAGTTTTTCCTGATTGATGAAACTCGATTTACACCGAAGGATCTGGAAGAGCGCGATTCGCTGTCGGCGCTCGTATTCCGGATCGAGCGATGCTCCTCCCCCGAGGAACTTCCCGCCTTGGCCGAAGAGATCATCACCTGGTTCAAAGGCCACCCGGAGTATGGCGAACTGCGGATGGTGGTGGCCGCCATGCTCATGAACGCCATGACGATCCTGGGTGGCGATCCCCCTTCGTTGACGGACCGACCCATCGACCTGCTGGAGGTACCGACCATGTTGCAAACCCGGATGGAAGCCTGGAAAGAAGCCTGGATCAATGAAAAACAGCAGCAATGGCACCTGGAAGGCCATCAGAAAGGCCGCCATGAAGAAGCCACCCATGTCCTTCGCCGTCTTCTCCAGAAAAAATACCGTGCCCGTGAGCTACCGCTTTGGGTCGAGGAAAAGCTGGCCGGTGCCACTCTGGAGAAAATTGAAAGTTGGACCGACCGGATTTTGGATGCCCGAACCTTGGAAGATGTTTTCAAAAATTAATATCGAACAATGCCCGGCCCCCGAGATACTTCCCGTCTTGGCCGAAGAGATCATCACCTGGTTCGATGGCCACCCGGAGTTCGGGGAATTGCGGAAGGTGGTGGTGGCCGCCATGCCAAGGATACCGCCGACCATGAGCCGATATGATCTCCCTTTCGCCAAAACCCATCTCTCCCATCTCGTCAACCAGGCCCTGTCCGGCGAAGAGATCGTCATCGCCCGCGGCAATGAACCACTCGTCAAGCTGGTCCCGGTCGAACAATCCCGGCAAGGTCGGAAGTTTGGGGTTTTGCAAGGACGGGGACGGGTGGATGACCGTTTTTTTGACTCCTTCCCCGAAGAGGAACTGGCGGCCTGGAACGGCGATTGATCCCTGCGCCTGCTGCTCGACACCCATGCCCTGCTCTGGTGGCTCTACGGGGACGCCAAGCTCTCCGATGAGGCCCGGACCGCCATTGCCGATGAAAGCAATATCGCCCCTATCAGCGCCGCTTCGGCCTGGGAAATCGCCACGAAATTCCGCTTCGGTAAACTACCACACGCGGCGGAGGCCGCTGAAAATCTGCCACATCTGGTAAATATACAAAAATTCGACGATCTGCCCATCACCCTCGTTCACGCCCGCCATACCGGTCTGCTGCCCGGTGACCACCGGGACCCGTTCGACCGAATGTTGATCGCCCAGGCGACCCGGGAAATTTGGTCGTGTATCGTAATGACCTAACCCGGTCTCGCTGGGAACAAAACCCAC
>CAYFNE010000028.1:0-51238 GCA_964344355.1 uncultured Magnetococcales bacterium | reverse complement strand
CTCGCCTGCTGATCGGGTGAACCAGCAGGACGTGCTTCCCCGATCGCTTACTGTTGTTCCATCTCGATACCAGGGACCTGGAGGGTGCGAAAAAAGCCCTGGAACGGGCGGAAACGTTGATCGAAAAAATGTCATATGGCCAAAAAACCGCCGAAATGTGGTTGCGGCGGGCGGAATATCTGTTTCGGGCCGGGGATCGGAATGGGGCTGTGGACTATACCCAAAAAGCCAAAAAACGGATTGAGGAAATTGGTCAGCTCGGGTTAATGCCAGAGTTTAAACGGGTTCGGAAATTGGTTGGCTGGATGGGTTTTTGGCTTTGAAAACGGCTCCCGCGTTGATGCTTTTTTCAAGATTGATTCCTTCTTCCAGGTCATTCGATCAAATTTGATGGTTTTTTCAATCTTCTGGATTTGGCAAGGGCGGTGCTTGGTGATGGATAGGACTTTTTGACGGTCTCCCTCGTTGCGCTGCGCGCAACATCGTACGGATTTGGCCCCAAAATCAACGGCGGGCCAAATCCTGAAGTCAAAATCAAAGTCAAAATCAAGACCTTGGGGGCGGAGAACCGCCCCCAATACCCCCACCCTTTTTCCTCAATAGTAAAACCTGAACCTCACTCTTCCTTCGCCCTCTTCAATCTCTCCTCGAACCACTCCTCATTCCTGCCCTTCTCAAACCTTCTTTCCTCTTCCACCGCCAAACTCACCCGCCGCCAAAACAACCGCCTCTTCTCCACATCCGGCAAAACCCCCTTCACCTTCGCCCGCATCCCCCCGAACACCGCAACCAACTCCCCCCACCCCACCTCCAACCACCGATCCAACCGTTCTTTCAACAACCGCGACAAAGCCGGACTCATCCCACTGGTACCAACCCCAACCGTCACCGGCCCCCTCTTCACCACAGCAGGCACCAAAAATCCACTCACCACCGGATTGTCAGCGGAATTACACAATATCCCCCTCTCCCGACACATCCCGGCAATCAACTCATTCAATCGACCATCCGACGTCACCGCAAACACCAAAAAAGGCCGCGAATCCAACATCCCCTCGTCAAACTCTTTCCGAATATGCTCAACCCGCCCCCCCTCCACCCAACCAACCATCCGCTCATCCAACTCCGGCGCCACCACCCTCACCCGCACCTCACAATCCACCAATCCATTCAACTTCCGCCACGCCACCCGACCACCACCAACCATCAAGACCTCACGGCCCGTCAACACCAGTTCCGCCATATAATGAGACATGCTATCCTTCTCCGTTGGCCGATATCCTGAAAAAAACCCGAAAAAATCATGAATGAATCCAACATCCACATCCGCGGGGCGCGGGAACACAATTTAAAAAACATCGACCTGGAACTGCCCCGCAACGCCCTGACCGTGATTACCGGGGTGTCCGGCTCCGGAAAATCCTCCCTGGCCTTCGATACCCTGTCGGCGGAAGGACAACGACGCTACGTCGAATCCCTCTCCGCCTACGCCCGCCAGTTCATGAGCCTGCAAGGCAAACCCGACGTCGACGCCATCGATGGCCTGTCACCCTCCATCGCCATCGAACAAAAAAGCACCAGCAAAAATCCCCGCTCCACCGTCGGCACCGTCACCGAAATTCATGATTATCTCAGGCTGCTCTTCGCCCGCATCGGCAAACCACACTGCCACGGCTGCGGCAAATTGATCGAAAGCCAAACCATCTCACAAATGGTCGATACCCTCATGGAACTGCCGGAACGCAGTAAATTATTGCTGCTGGCGCCCATCATCCGCGGCCGCAAAGGCGAATACAAAAAAGAGTTGGCCCTGCTGCGCAAACACGGTTTCACCCGTGTGGTCATCGACGGCGAAACCCACGAACTGGATGATACACCACTGCTGGACAAACATAAAAAACATACCATCGAAGCCCTGGTCGACCGCATCATCATCAAACCCGGCGTCGAAACCCGGCTCGCCGACTCCCTGGAAACCGCCCTGCGGCTGGGCGAAGTACTGCGGCTGAAAAATGAACCCGGCGGCATCGCCCGCGTCGAAATTCTCGAAACACCCAAACGGGAAATTCTCTTCTCCGAACGCCACGCCTGCATCGACTGCCATATCTCCTACCCGGAAATCGAACCACGCCTGTTTTCTTTCAATAACCCCTTCGGCGCCTGCCCGCAATGCGACGGCCTCGGCACCAAGGATTTTTTCGACCCGGAATTGATCATCCCCAACCCCCAACTCTCCATCCGCCAGGGCGCCGTCGCCCCCTGGGCCAAACCCACCGCCCACCTGGCCCGGGAAACCCTCTACACCCTGGCCGAACATTTCGGCTTTGACATCCACACCCCCTGGGAAGAGTTGCCCGACCAGGCCCGGGATATCATCCTCAACGGCTCCGGCAAGGAAAAAATCCGCTTCCGCTACCATACCGGCCGCCACCGCGTCACCCGCCACCGCCCCTGGGAAGGATTGCTCAACTATCTGCAACGCCGCTTCCTGGAAACCGAATCCGACGATGTGCGCGATGAGTTGCGCCAATACCGCAACACCTCGCCCTGCCCCGGCTGCCAGGGTCAACGACTGCGCACCGAAGCCCTGCACGTGCGCCTCGACGGTCTCAATATCGCCGAACTCTCCGCCCAACCCCTGGATCACGTGGTGGCATTTTTCAATCAACTCACCCTGACCCGAAAAGAGGCCACCATCGCCGAACGGATCCTCAAGGAGGTCACCGACCGCCTCGGCTTTCTCATGGCCGTCGGCCTGAACTATCTGACACTTGGCCGCGCCGCCGCCACCCTCTCCGGCGGCGAGGGACAACGCATCCGCCTCGCCAACCAGATCGGCTCCGGTCTCACCGGCGTGCTCTACATCCTCGACGAACCCAGCATCGGCCTGCACCAGCGCGACAATCAACGGCTGTTCGACACCCTGCTGCGCCTGCGCGACCTTGGAAACACCATCGTCGTCGTCGAGCACGACGAAGAGGCCATCCGCGGCGCCGACTGGGTGGTGGACATGGGTCCCGGCGCCGGTGAACACGGCGGCCAGGTGGTGGCCGAAGGACAACCGAAAAAAATTGCCGCCAACCCCGACTCCCTCACCGGCCAATATCTCTCCGGCCAACGCATCATCCCCATCCCCGCCGAACGGCGCCAAGGCGATCCAAAACGGCAAATCCACATGGAAAAGGTCCGCACCAACAATCTCAAGGAGGTCGATGTCTCCATCCCGCTCGGCCTTTTCACCTGCATCACCGGCGTCTCCGGCTCCGGCAAGTCCAGCTTGGTGCTCGACACCCTGCACCCGGCCCTGGCGCAACGGCTGCACAACGCCCACACCAGCGGCGGCCTCTATCATCGCATCAATGGCCTGCAACACCTCGACAAGGTGATCCACATCGATCAATCCCCCATCGGCCGCACCCCCCGCTCCAACCCCGCCACCTATACCGGTCTTTTCACCCCCATCCGTGATCTCATGGCCGGCGTGCCCGAAGCCCGCGCCCGGGGTTACAAACCGGGCCGTTTCAGTTTCAATGTCAAGGGCGGCCGCTGCCAGGCCTGCTCCGGCGACGGTTTGATCAAGATCGAAATGCACTTCCTGCCCGACGTCTTCGTCGAATGCGACGTCTGCCGGGGCAGCCGGTATAATCGTGAAACCCTGGAGATCCACTACAAAGGCCGCACCATCGCCGATATCCTCGACCTCACCGTCGAAGAGGCCATGACTTTTTTCGAAGCCATCCCCGGCCTGCGCGGCAAACTGGAAACCCTGCTCGATGTCGGTCTCGGCTACGTGCGCCTGGGACAATCCGCCGTCACCCTCTCCGGCGGCGAGGCGCAACGGGTCAAAATCGCCCGCGAACTCGCCAAACGGGCCACCGGTCGCACCCTCTACATCCTTGACGAGCCCACCACCGGCCTGCACTTCGACGATATCCGCAAACTGTTGGAGGTCCTGCACCGCCTGGTCGACACCGGCAACACCGTCCTGGTCATCGAACACAATCTCGATATCATCAAGGCAGCCGACTGGATCATCGACCTGGGACCGGAAGGCGGCGACCATGGCGGCCGGGTGGTGGCCACCGGAACCCCCGAGGCATGTGCCCGGCAGGAGGGCTCCTGGACCGGCCAATATCTGGCCCAACTGCTCGACGGCCACAAAAATTGATCTTTCTCACAATATTCTGATCCCGTCCTGGACGAACCGCCATCCAATCCGTGTATGGATCCGCCGCTAAAAATGGAAAATTCATATCGACGAAATCAGCAACTTATTGATTTTCAATAAAACCCCCATATTGTACATTGGATGATTTGCCGCGTTCACGGGATACACGGGAAATACCAGCCCCAATACCCTATCCCTGCCCCACTACCAGTATGAATGATGCAAAACACCCGAAAATATTTCCTGAAACTTAAAGAAACCAATTCATCATTATGACAAACCAATGAAATTTTCATACAACACAAAAGATTATTTGATCGGTCAACCAGGCCAGTCAGCCATTCCTGGACTGCCCTTCGGCGGTGACGGCGCCCCGCCCTATCGTTCAAAGATCCGCCTTGGAATCCTCCCTGTCTCCCGATCTCCAGCGGATTGGCCCGTCAGGATTTGCCGCAACCGGTAAAGACCCGCGGTACACGGGGTGGAACCGCCCCGCCTCGCGCCTGCACGGTACCTGGTTTATCAAATTGTCCGTTAAATGCAAAATGTTACTCAGGATTTCACAAGAACGCCTCCGGATGAATGAAGTGATCCGAAGCCGGTTTTTTATTGGCAGGAGAGGGTTTGAATGAATACAGTTTGTTACATTTCCTTCAAATTGGAACAAACATCCACCTTATACACAAGCATAATAAATGATCTTAAATGAATTGAATTACCTTTATTTGACGTTACTTTGCAGCCCGCCCTTCATCGGATGCGCATTTTGTATCTTCATTACAAAATACTTTGAATGACGACTTTTTACTTCTCAAGTCCGTTCTGTTGGCTTTTGGGTACGGTCCAACCGTCGGTACCGTCCATTCAAACCATTCCCGGCAACCCGGCCATCCCGGCGGATTCACAGCCTTTCCCCGCCACTCCTCCGACCGGTCCGCCCCCGCTCCCCCCCCTCGCAACCCATGGAACGGTCTTGACCGCTTCATCGGACCGGTTGGCCCCGGTCGTCACGCCTCCTCCTCCTCCTCTTCCCGGCCTTTTTTACGGGAGGCACGCAGTTTTTCCCCCAGACCGGCGTCGATGGCCAACTGCCGACGCTTGGCCGAATAGGAGGGAGCCACCATGGGAAAATCCTTCGGCAGATCGAACATACGGCGATATTGATCGAAATCCATGTCATGCGAGCGCGTCAGGTGGCCCCTGAGGGCCCGGCAGGCCTTGCTGCAGATCATGCATATCACCGCATCCTCCGTGACCGCATCCTCCTTGGAGACGGCGGGGATTTGTTTCGGCACTTCACGGCCATACAGGGTCCGTTCCACTTCATAACCACCAACCGTGGCCCCCGCCGTTACCGCCGCCGCGGCCGTATCGGTTTGATTGCCGACCAGCGACGCCAATACACCGTAGACGCTGTTCAGAAGATTCGGAACCTCCTTGGCCTGGAGCTCATTGTTGGAGACATATGCTTCAACAATCTCCGCGGCGTGTTTGACCAGATCTGATGACATATCCAGCTCCCTGAATGAAACCTTGCAAGAAATATTTTATAAATTCTTTATCCCTGAATCGTGAAACTATTTGTTTTCTTCACTCCCGGTCAAGGATTTTTCTTCTGTTTTAGAAAAAAAATGCCCTTTTCACATCCGTATCACAAAAATGTGCTTGCTGTTTGGGGGGGTAGCCGCCCTTTATCGTCGCGCCGATGGTGAAAAGCAAAAAGGGCTCTTACAGGAGTATGAAACCATGAAACTTTATATTTACCATTTTTTAGAGGCGGATAGGCAATTCCCGACCTTTCGCCGCCGCGCAGCCGACCGCACCAAATCAAAGCCCGCACCATGCCTTTGAATTTCGTTTCAACGGGATACGTCTGGTCAACGTCCGTGAGCCATCGGGAAAGGGGGGAACCCCGGCCGACGCCCGTCGCCCCTGCCGGAAACGAGTACCATCGGTCCAGCCGTTGCACACTGGGGATTCCACAGGGAGATGGCCTTCTGCCCTTTCCGGCATCAAACCATTAAAATTCCATTATTTCTACTGGTTGACGCTTGTCGAGCCGGGACATTGGCGGGGTGGATCGGAGGAACGACACTTTCCCAGGGGAGCCGGATACACGCCCATCGATCCCGATCGGTAACCGGTTGGATTGGCAACCGCCATGGCGGAGAGGCGCTGGAACGGGCACCGGGTGGCGCGGGGCCCCTCAATCCCGCCGGCAACAGTCGTGGCGGCTGCGGAAACGCAAAAAATGGTCGGCCAGCACCAGGGCCGTCATCGCCTCGGCCACCGGGACGGCGCGTATGCCGACGCAGGGATCGTGACGGCCCTTGGTACTGATTTGGCAGGGTTTACCGTGGATATCCACGGTCTTTTTGGCCAGGTGGATGGAAGAGGTCGGTTTGACCGCCAGACGCAGGATGATCTCCTGGCCGCTGGAAATACCGCCGAGGATGCCCCCGGCGTGATTGCTCGAAAATCGGACCGCCGACGGGTTTTCCGGATCCGGTTCCATCTCATCGGCCATTTCGCCGCCACGTCCGCGGGCGGCGGCCATGCCGGCGCCGATCTCCACTCCCTTGACGGCATTGATGCTCATGATGGCCTTGGCCAGGTCGGCGTCCAGGCGGTCATAGACCGGCTCCCCCCACCCCACCGGCACGCCGCTGGCCACCACCTCCAACAGCGCCCCCACGGAATCCCCGGCCTTCTGCACCGATTTGATCAAGGCCTCGAATCGGGGAACCGCCGCCGCATCCGGGGTGAAAAAGGGATTTTTCGCCACCTGGGACCACTCCCACCGTTGCCGGTCGATCCCCTCCTCCCCCATGCCGATCAACGCCCCACGGACCGTCACACCGACTCCGGCGAGCAGTTTTTTGGCAATGGCCCCGGCCGCCACCCGCATGGCCGTCTCCCGCGCCGAGGCGCGGCCACCGCCGCGATAGTCGCGGACACCATATTTTTTCCAATAGGTATAGTCGGCATGGCCCGGCCGGAACCGGTCGCGAATGGTACCGTAATCCTTGGAGCGTTGATCGCTGTTTTCGATCAACAAACCGATGGGGGTACCGGTGGTGACCCCCTCGAACACCCCGGACAGGATGCGTACCCGGTCGGACTCGCGCCGCTGGGTGGTGAAATGGCTCTGGCCGGGCCGCCGCCGGTCCAGATCCACCTGAATATCCGCCTCGCTCAGGGGCAGGCCGGATGGACACCCTTCCACCACCGCACCGATGGCCGGACCATGGCTCTCACCAAAGGTGGTGAACCGGAACAGATGTCCGAAACCGTTTCCCGACATGAAAATTTTCCTTCAGAGACCCGGCATCGCCGACGGGGCGCCGCGGCCGGCATTGACCCTTCAGCGGCCTTTTTCCTTTTCATCCACCGCCCGCATACCGACGATATGGTAGCCGGCATCGACGTGATGCACCTCACCGCTCACCCCGGAGCCCATGTCCGACAACAGGTAGATGGCCGACTCCCCCACCTCGTCGATGGTGACGTTGCGCCGCAACGGCGCATTGTCCCGGTTCCAGTTGAGGATCTCCTTGAAATCACCGATTCCCGCCGCAGCCAGAGTGCGGATGGGACCGGCCGAGACGGCATTGACCCGAATGCCCCGGGGACCGAAATCGGCGGCCAGATAGCGCACGCTCGCCTCCAGGGCGGCCTTGGCCACCCCCATGACGTTATAGTGGGGCACCACCCGTTCGGCCCCCAGATAGCTCAGGGTGATGATGCTGCCACCCCGTTTCATCAAGGGCGCCGCCCGGGAACAGACCGCCGCCAGGGAGTAGACCGACGACTCCATCGCCAGGCGGAATCCTTCCCGGGAGGTATTGTAAAATTGCCCGGTCAACTCCTCCTTTTTGGCGAAGGCCACCGAATGGACCAAAAAATCGAGTTCTCCCCACCGTTCTGCGGTGGCGGCGAACACCGCGTCGATCTCTTCGTCCTCATTGAGATTGCAGGGCAGCACGAAATCATATCCCAGACCGGATGCCAGGGGACGCACCCGTTTTTCCATCGAGGGACCAAAATAGGTGAACCCCATCTCCGCCCCTTCACGGTGACACGCTTTGGCGATACCCCAGGCGATGCTGCGATCGTTGGCCAACCCGAAAATCAATCCCCGCTTCCCTTGCATGATACCCATGAGCCCACCCTTTTTGTTCCGAAAATGGCAAACAGTCGCCTTGTCGCCGTTACGCTCGTCCAACCGTTATACCATCACTTGGCGATCGCCGGGAATCCGTCCCGTCTCATTCCATCCTCACCGGGAAGCGACGGTTCCCGGCCCGACCCGCCGCCTGACGCGGGAAAGGAACGATCCTGGCAAAGGGACGGTTTCATATAATGGCACACACTGTTCATGTCGGAACAACGGCCACCCATACTTTTGATAACTGTATCAAACGGAAACGGTGCTGAAAAGGCGATCCCGCCGATTGTTCAACCGAAACCCCGACAGGGGTTCCGGCCCCAGGCCCCGCCCCTGGGCCAGCACCTTGAACCGTTCCCCCATCCCCTGGGGCATGGTCAGGCGCAGGACCGTCTGCCGCAGGCGTTCCCGCTTGTCGGCGTCCGCTTCCCGCCGGTTCACCGCTTCCAGCCGTTCCAGGATGCCGAGTCCCATCAAAAACCAGGCCTGAGTGGCATATCCCGCCGTTTCGAGGCCGCTCCCCTCCCCGGCCCGGGCCATGGTGGAAAAATTGACATGGGCCGTGAGGTCCATCTCCCCCGGATGCAACAATGGATTGTCCACCCGTTGATGTTCATGGTGTCCGACCAGCGTACCGCTGGCCAGGGCGGTGCTGGCCATCTCGCCGTCGGCATAGCCATAATCGATGGCGAGCAACAGGCCCCGCCGCAATACCCGTCCGGCCATTTCCATCCATTCGGCCGCCGCCACGCCAACCTCGGTACGACTGCCCACGGCCAGTTTGTCGAGGATGCCGATCCGCTCCGGGGCCATGGTCAGCGGAATGTGGGTGGTGGCGAATTCGTCGCCTGCCCACCTCACGGCGATCTCCCGCAACCCCTCCGCGGTCATCTCCACCCAGTGGACCGGAAAGGCATCGAGAAACTCGTTGCTGAATATCACTCCTTCCAGGTCGGACAACGTGTCGATGCCATCCATCCAGCGCACCCGCTCCGACAATACCCCGCCATCCTGCAACGTGGCGCGCTGCCGTTGTCGAAAATCGGGACTGATTTCCAGAATGGTATAGGTCAGGGTATGAAAAAACGGTGAAAACCGTCTGGCGGTACGCAATATGTCGCTCGCCAGAATGCCGGTGCCGGCCCCGGCTTCGACGAGATGAAAACGGTCCGGCCGGCCCAACCGTTCCCAGACCTCGATCCACTGCAATGTCAACAGTTGTCCGAACAGGGAGGTCATCTCCGGCGCGGTGACGAAATCTCCCTGCCGGCCGATGCGGGCGCGCGGCCCCATGTAATAGCCGAATCGGGGATGATAGAGCGCCAACTCCATAAACCGGCGGAAGGGCAACGCACCGTTGGCGGAGTCGATCTCCGCCAACAGGATGTCTCGAAAGGCAGATGCTGAGGAGGGGTCCAATAGGGTGTCCTGGCCGTCGCTGGACGGCACGGTCCGGGTTTCCAGCCGGCCTCCCTTACAGAAATGACTGAATGGAGGCCTGGGTCCAGACCAGCAGGTCGCCGGGGAACAGACCCCAGAAGAGAATCATCACGGTACTCACGGTGAGAACGGTCCTGTATGGCAGGCTGACCGGCATGTCGAAGGCCGAAACCGGGTCTTCGAAATACATCACCTTGACGATTCGCAGATAGTAGAAGGCGCCGATGGCGGCGAACACCACACCGGTGATGGCCAGCCCGATCATGCCGGCCTTGACGGCGGCCATGAAGATGTAGAGCTTGCCGATGAAACCGGCCAACGGCGGGATGCCGGCCATGGAAAACATGAACAGGGCCATGATCAGGGCCAACAACGGCCGTTTGTGGGCCAGACCGCGATAATCATCGATATTTTCACCGATGCCGCTGTGATCCAACACCATGATCAGGGCGAAGGTGCCGAGATTCATGAAAATATAGATGGCCAGATAGATCAGGACGCTCTGGTAGCCCAGGGCGTTGCCGGCGGCCAGACCGATGAGGATGAAACCGACATGGCTGATGGCCGAATAGGCCAGCAGGCGTTTGATGTTGCTCTGGACGATGGCGGCCAGGGCGCCGACCATCAGCGACAGCACCGCCAACAGTTGCAGCAACGGCCCCCACTGGTGTTGCAGCGAACCGAAGGCCTCCAGCAGGACCCGATAGAGGACGGCCAGGGCGGCGACCTTGGGCATCACCGCCATAAAGGCGGTAACGGAGGTGGGTGCGCCCTCATAGACATCCGGCGCCCACATGTGGAACGGCGCCGCCGCCAGTTTGAAGGCGACACCGGCGATGACCAGCACCACTCCCAGGGCGGCGATCGGTTCGACATGGGCCCCATGGCCCAAATGCTCGCCGACGACGCTGAACAGGGTGCTGCCGGTGGCGCCATAGATCATGGAGATGCCATAGAGCAACACCCCGGAGGCCATGGAGCCGAGGACGAAATATTTCAGACCCGATTCACTGGACCGTTGATCGTCCCGACGAATGGCGGCGAGTATATAGATGGAGAGCGACATCAACTCAAGGCCCAGATAAAGCATGAGGAAACTGCCGCTGGAAGCCATGATCATGCCGCCGAGCAGGGCGAACAGGGTGATGACCGGGTATTCGCCGCCATCCAGGCCGTTTCTTTTCAGGTAGTCCCGCGCCATCAACAAAGGCATGCCGGTGGCCAACAACAGCAGGATTTTCATGAAACGGGAAAACCGGTCGCTGACGAACAGGCCGCCGAAGGTCGACTCGTTCGGCGAACCCATGGACCCGAGCACGATCAGGGCGATGACGAGAACGCCGGAAACGGCGAGGGTACCGATGACGCCCTGTTCCCCCTTGGGAAACCAGGCACTCATCAACAGCAGGGCCATGGCCAGGAGAGCGATCAGGATCTCAGGCAACAGCAAAACCAGGTTCATTTCCGGCACAGAGACGGGCATTTCCTCACACGCTCCCAAACTTTATTGTTGGCAGACGGATTCTACCGGTCCGTCAGAATAACACGACGGTGGATCGGCCACCCGGTCAGTGCATGGCCATGTGGGCGGCACCGGCCTTGATGGTATTGGCTTGTATCAACAACTGTTCCACCGAGGCATGAAACATTTCCAGGAATGGTTTCGGGTAAAAACCGATCCAGAACACCAGGATGATCAACGGCACGAACAGGGCCACTTCCCGTCCGTTCATATCCTTCAAGGCCTCGACCTCCGGTCCCCGCACCACGCCGAAGAGGACCTTTTTGAACATCCACAACATGTAGGCGGCGCCCAACACCAGGCCGGTGGCGGCAACCGCGGCCACCGCCTTGTTGGTCAGGAAGGCGCCGAGCAGGATCAGGAACTCGCCGATGAACCCATTGGTGCCCGGCAATCCCACCGAGGCCATGGTGAACAGCATGAAAATGACCGCATAAACCGGCATGACGTTGGAGATGCCGCCGAACCGGGCGATCTCCCGGGTGTGCATCCGGTCATAGACCACCCCCACCAACAGGAACAGGGCGCCGGAGACGATACCGTGATTGATCATCTGCAGGATGCCACCCTCAACGCCTTGCTGGTTATAGGCGAACAGGCCGATGGTGACGAAACCCATGTGCGACACCGATGAATAGGCGATCAGCTTTTTCAGGTCTTTCTGCATCAAGGCCACCAGGGCGGTATAGACCACCGCCACCAGCGACAGGCCAAAGATCAACGGCACGAAAAAGCGCGAGGCGTCCGGCAGGATCGGCAAGGAGAAACGCAGGAATCCGTAGGCGCCCATCTTCAGCAGGATACCGGCCAGGATGACCGAACCGGCGGTCGGCGCCTGCACGTGGGCATCCGGTAACCAGGTGTGGACCGGCCACATCGGCACCTTGACGGCGAAGGAAGCGAAAAAGGCCAGGAACAACCACACCTGCAACTCGAAGCTGAAGGGAATGCTCATCAGGGCCGGGATCGAGAAGGTGCCGCCCTTGTAGCCGATGGTCAGGATGCCGATCAACATCAGCACCGAGCCGGCCAGGGTATACAGAAAAAACTTGTAGGCGGCATAGACGCGGTTTTTACCGCCCCAGACACCGATCAACAGGAACATCGGGATCAGCATCGCTTCCCAGAGCACATAGAAGAGCACGAAGTCGAGGGCGCAGAACACGCCGATGACGAAGCTCTCCAGGGCCAGAAAGGCGATCATGTACTCCTTGACCCGCTTTTGAATCGATTCCCAGGAGGCGAGAATGCAGATGGGGGTCAACAGGGCGGTCAGCAACACGAAGGGCAGACTGATGCCATCGACGCCCATGCGATAGGTGATGCCATAGGCGGGCAGCCAAGCCGCCTCTTCCAGGTACTGAAAGGCGGCGGTACCGGTGTCGAAACCGCTATAAAGGCGCAGGCTCAACAAAAAGGTGATCACCGAGGTGATCATGGCCGCGTAGCGGGCGGCGTTGTTGCTGCGGATCGCCAGAAAGATGACCAGCGCCCCGATCAGCGGAAAAAATGTGACCAAGCTCAACATTGTCTATTGTCCCGGGGCTCAAGTGTAAACGGATACCAGAACCAGTACGCCGATCAACATGGCAAAGGCGTAATGATAGACATAGCCGGTCTGGAATTGCTTCAACTGTTGGGCCAGGCGTACACAGGTCGCGGCGATGCCGTTGACCCCGTAGCCATCGATCATGGTTTCGTCGCCGGTCTTCCACAGGCCTTCGCCGATCCTGCGGGCCATGCGCACGAACACGCGATCATAAAGTTTGTCGAAATACCAGGCGTTCAACAGGAACCGATAGGTTCCCCGCCACTGTTCGGCGATGAAGCCCGGCAGGGTCGGTTTGCGGATGTAGAGGATCCAGGCCAGGATCAGGCCGCCGAGGAACATCGCGAACGGCAACCATTTGACGAACAGCCCCACATGGTGGGCGTTTTTCAGGGCATCATGACCAGGTGCCAGGATGATCGCGTCCTTGAACCAGCCCTCGGCGATCAACGGCAGACCGACGTATCCGGCGCCGATGGCCCCCACCGCCAGCACTAGGTTGGGCAGTTGCATGGAGAAGGGCGCCTCGTGGGCGTGATCATAGGCGTGCTGGTCACCGGGTTTGCCGTGAAAGGTCATGAACACCAAACGGAAGGAGTAGAAGGTGGTCATGAAGGCGGCGATGATGCCCAACACCCAGGCGAACATGCCGACGGAGGTATGGGCGGCATAGGCGGATTCGAGAATGGCATCCTTCGAATAAAAACCGGCGAACAGATAGGGGAAACCGGTCAGGGCCAGCGTGCCGATCATCATCATGGCGTAGGTGAACGGGATCTTCTTCACCAGACCGCCCATTTTGCGCATGTCCTGCTCATGGTGCATGGCGTGAATGACGGCGCCGGAGCCGAGGAACAGCAGGGCCTTGAAAAAGGCATGGGTCATCAGGTGGAACATGGCCGCCGCGTAGGCGGAGACGCCGGCGGCGAAAAACATGTAGCCGAGCTGCGAACAGGTCGAGTAGGCGATGACCCGTTTGATGTCGTTCTGCACCAGGCCGACAGTGGCGGCGAAAAAGGCGGTCGTGGCGCCGATGATGGTCACCACCGCCAGGGCGGTCTCCGACAACTCGAACAAAGGTGAGGCGCGGCTGACCATGAAGACACCGGCGGTGACCATGGTGGCGGCATGGATCAGGGCCGAGACCGGGGTGGGACCCTCCATGGCGTCGGGCAACCAGGTGTGGAGGATGAACTGGGCCGATTTGCCCATGGCGCCGACGAACAACAGCAGGCAGATGACGGTGATGGTGTTGGCCGGACCGAAGAGGAAGTCGATGGTTTGCGGATATTGACCGCTGCCGGCCATTCGGAACACCGCCTCATAGTCCAATGTTCCGAACACCATGTAGATGGCGAAGATGCCCAGGGCGAAACCGAAATCGCCGACGCGATTGACCAGAAACGCCTTCATGGCGGCGTTGCAGGCCGACTCCTTCTTGAACCAGAAACCGATGAGCAGATAGGAGGCGAGACCGACGCCTTCCCAACCGAAGAACAGTTGCAGAAAGCTGTCGCCGGTCACCAGCATCAGCATGGCGAAGGTGAAGAAGGAGAGATAGCTGAAAAAACGCGGTTGATCCGGGTCCTCGGCCATGTAGCCGATGGAGTAGATATGGATCAGGGTGGAGATACCCGAGACCACGATCAACATGATGGCGGTGATGCGGTCGATGAGCAGTCCGAAGGAGACGGTGAAATCCCCGGAGATGATCCAGGTGAGCACCTTCTCCTGGATCGGATCGGCATCCCCCACCGCCACCTGCATGAAGACGGCGATGGCGAGGCCGGCGGAGACCATCATGCCGATGATGGTGACGGCCTGGGCGAGTCGATTGCCAATATAGCGACCGAACAGCCCGGCGATCATGGATCCGATCAGTGGCGACAAGACTATGTAAACGTGTTGGCTCATAACGTTTTACGCCGTGAATTCCCGGCCCTTACCCCTTCAGTGAATCGATTTCTTCAACGTCGATGGTGGCCCTGTTGCGGAAGAAGGCGACCAGAATGGCCAAACCGATGGCCGCTTCGGCCGCTGCCACACACATGACGAAGAAGGTGAAGATCTGCCCGGTCACATTCCCCAGATAGTGCGAGAAGGCGACAAAATTGATGTTCACCGACAGGAGCATCAGTTCGATGCTCATCAAAATGATGATCACGTTGCGCCGGTTCAGGAAGATGCCGAAGACACCGATGGTGAACAGGATGGCGCCCAGGACCAGATAATGGTGAAGGCTCATCGGTCAGGCCCCCTCTCCGGGTTTCAGTTGTTTCAGTTCCACCGCCTGATCGCGGGTGCGGGCCAACTGCTTGGCGATGTTCTGGCGTTTGATGTCCTTGCGCTCGCGCAGGGTCAGGGCCACGGCGCCGATCAGGGCCACCAGCAGGATCAGGGAGGCCACCTCGAACGGATAGAGAAAGGTGGTGTACATCTCCCGGCCCAGGGCCAGGGTATTCGAGATCTCTTCGCCGGCCGCCGCCACGGCGGGGGCCGCCGCCGGCGCATGGCCGGTGGTGACGATCATGGCCAATTCGATCAGCAGCACCACGCCGATGGTGAGACCCAGCGGCAGATGGGTGACCATCCCCTGGCGCAGTTCGCTGGCGTCAATGTCCAGCATCATGACGACGAACAGGAACAGGACCGCCACCGCGCCCATATAGACCATGATCAGCAACGCCGCCAGGAACTCCGCCCCCAGCAGGACGAACAGCCCGGCGGTGGAGAAAAAGGCCAGCACCAGAAACAGGGCCGAGTGGACCTGGTTCCTGGATGAGATCACCCCCAGAGCCGCCAGTACCGTCACTCCGGCGAAGAAGTAGAATACAAATTCGACTACCGACATCTCCATCAACTCCCGCTACCGATACCTGGCGTCAGCTTCGAGGTTGGCGTCCACCTGCTCTTTCCAGCGCACACCGTTGTCCAACAGCCGTTTTTTGTCGGAAACCAGCCCCTGGCGGGACTCGGCCAAAAACTCAAAGTTGGGTCCCAGAACCACGGCGTCCACCGGACAGGCTTCCTGGCAGAATCCGCAGAAGATACATTTGCCGTTGTCGATCTCATAGACCCGCGTCAACCGTTGTTCGGCGCTGCTACCCGGGTCGATTTCGATGGTGATGGCCTGGGCCGGACAGATCGCCTCGCACAATTTGCAGGCGACACACCGTTCGGATCCGTCCTCATGGACGCGCAACACGTGTTCACCCCGGAAACGTGGTGACAATGGTGTCCGTTGCTCGGGATATTGAACGGTGATGTTGGGCTTGAACAGGTGCCGCAGGGTGACCGCCATACCCTGAGCCAGCTCCTTGAGGGCGAAACTGGCCAACAGATCCTTGACGCTTGCACTCATCATCAATCCCCTATCACGCCTTGCCGGTGAGTTGAAGAACCAGTCCGGTCAAAAAGATCCAGAACAGGGAGACCGGCAGGAACACCTTCCAACCCAACCGCATCATCTGGTCATACCGATAGCGGGGGAAGGTGGCGCGAATCCACAAAAACACGAACATCAAAAATCCAGCCTTGATACCCAGCCAGATGATGCCGGGAATGAAGGAAAGAATGGCCAGCGGCGGCAGCCAGCCGCCCATGAACATCAACGCCCCCAGGAAGGAGACCAGGATCATGTTGGCATATTCACCCAGGAAGAACAGGGCGAAGGTCATGGCGGAATAGTCGGTGAAATAACCGGCCACCAGTTCGGCCTCGGCCTCGGGGAGATCGAAGGGCGACCGGTTGGTTTCCGCCACCACGGAGATGAAGTAGATCACGAACAGCGGAAACAGCGGAATCATGTTCCAGACATCCTTCTGCGACTCCACGACGTCTACCAGGCTGAGGCTGCCGGAGAGCATGATCACCGGAATCAGCGTGAAACCCATGGCCACTTCATAGGAGACCATCTGCGCCGCCGAACGCATGGCGCCGAGAAAGGCCCAGCGCGAGTTGGACGACCAGCCGGACATCAGGACGCCGTAGACCCCCAGGGAGGAGATGGCCAGGACATAGAGCACGCCGACGTTGATGTCGGCCAGGATCAACTCCGGCGAAAAGGGGATCACCGCCCACATCAACAGCGCCGGCACCAGGGTCAGGGCCGGAGCCAGAAAAAAGACCGGGCGGTCGGCGTGATAGGGGATCAGGGTTTCCTTGAAGAACAGTTTGGCGGCATCGGCGATGGGTTGCAGAATGCCCCAGAAACCCACCCGGTTGGGACCGTAGCGCACCTGCATGGAGCCGATCACCTTGCGCTCCGCCAGGGTATAGTAGGCCACGGCGGTCAAAACCGGCACCAGCAGGGCGATGATTTTCATCACCGTCCAGGTCAGCTCCCAGACGGGGGGCCACAACTCCGGTCCCCACACCAGTTCGCCGTAGTGGTGCATAAAATCAAGGGTTGATTGCCACAATTCAGCCATTTTTTTCCCGATACGGTATCAAAACAATGACCATACAGACACGTTCACGCCACCGGCGCCCCGCGGCGCCCCGGGCCGCCTACAGACCGACCAGACTGACCTGCGGGTAACCCCCACCCCAATCGTTGAGGTCCTGGGCCAAACCTTCGCTGTATCCATAACCACCGAACAAGACCCCCGGCGGCACCCGTGCATCCACTTCGGCGATCATCTCGACGCTGCGGTCCCCCTGGATCAGACGCACCTTGCGTCCCTGCTGCACCTTGTGGGCGGCGGCGTCCTTGGGGTTGAGGCGCAACAGATTGCCCCGGTCCAACCGTTCCATGATGCCGGAACGACGGGTGATGAGATCGTCCCGATGGAAGGCCGGCTCCAACACCAGGGTCAGGCCGACACCGGGCTCGCCACCGGTTCGGGCGATGGCGAGACCGACGGTGACCGGGCTGTGATCGCAGGCCGGCAGCAGGTCTCTTCCGGAGCCCTGCAGTGCGTAGCGATGATCGGCGTCGGCCATGGCCTTGGCCAGGGCGTCGAGGGTGTTGTAGCCGAGGGGATTGGCGAACCGGTCGCTCAGGGCCCGCAGGATGCGCCAATCCTCCTTGGTCTGAATCGGACCCATGGTGACGCGGCGGCTCCTTTGCGCCCGGCCCTCACAGTTGGTGAAGGTGGACTCCTTTTCGCCCACGGTCAGGCCGGACAGGACCACATCGGCCCGCTCGGCGCTGGCGGTCAGATAGGCACCGAGATAGACCACCCGCGCCTTCTCCAGGGCCGCCTTTGCCAGTGTGGAATCCACGCTGTCGAGCAACGGATCGCCGCCGAGCAGGAACAATACCTTGATTTCACCATCGGCGGCCGCCTTGAGGATCTGGGAGGCGTTCTTACCGCTCTCGCCCAACCGGCCATAACCCGGTCCCCGATGGGGAACCACGCCCAGGTCCATGGCGGCGGCGGCATTGCCGCGGCTGACGAGACGGTTGAAACCGTTCCAGGCCCCGGCGGAACCGAGGGCGTTGGCCTGTTGCATCAACGCCACGGCCTGGCGGCGGATGGCCTCGGCCTCGGGATGGCTGTTGGCGTAGGCCCCCAGGATGATCGCCGGCTGATTGGCACGACCCATGGCCGTTGCCAGGCCCATGGCCTCCAGAGCGGCGGCATCGGTGTTGCCGGGCATGCCGCCCCCCTGGGCGGTGACCAGTTTGCCGAGAAAGTCGACTTCCTTGCCCGGCGGCACCACCACATCGGTGAAGTTGGGCAGGTTGCTGTTCAACTGCCGGGGATTGATGGAAAAAACACGCGCACCGGCCTGGGCCGCCTGGCGCAGGCGCAGGTTCAGCAGCGGTGCCTCGAAGCGGGGATCACAACCGACCAGCAGCACCAGATCGGCCTTGGGCAATTCGGCCAACGGCGTGTTCATCAACAGGTCGGCCCGGGTCAAGGCGGCGGCATCACCGCTGAAATCGCGCTGGCGGATGCGATGGTCGATATGGGGGGAACCGACGACGTTACGCATGAAATCCTGGAAGGCGTACAGCTCCTCGGCACCCTGGAGTCCATCATCGGCCAAACCGGCCACCTCCTCGGGTTTGACGCCCTTGATGATTTCGGCGGCCTGGTCCAGGGCCTGCGCCCAGGGGACGGGGGTCAGCTGGCGACCGCCATTGTCGAGGCGCGACAGCGGTTCCTGCAACCGACCGGTGGCCAGGCCATCGTAGGTGAAACGGCCCTTGTCACAGATCCAGGTTTCGTTGATGGGATCACAGGCCCGGGCCATGACCCGTTTGACCTGGTTGTCCAGATGATCGGTGCGGGTGTTGCAGCCGACGGCACAGTGGCCGCAGACGGTGTCGACCCCCTGCAGTTCCCAACCCCGGGCCTGAAAATGAAAGGGTTTGAGGTTGAGCGCCCCCACCGGGCAGATTTCGGCCATGTTGCCGGCCATCTCCGAGGAGAGCGCCCCTTCGACGTAGGGGCCAACGGCCATATGGTCGCCACGGTAGATGGCCCCCATCTCCTCGACACCGGCGATTTCCGCCGAAAAGCGGATGCAGCGGGTGCAGTGGATGCAGCGGTTCATCTCGGTTTCGATCAGCGGACCGAGATCGTGATTGGGGGTTTGGCGTTTGGTCTCGTGGAACCGGGCGCGATCGGGACCATATTTCATGGCCAGGTCCTGCAGGGAGCACTCGCCGCCCTGATCGCAGACCGGGCAGTCCAGGGGGTGGTTGATGAGCAGGAACTCCATCACCCCCTTGCGCGCCTTGAGCACCATTTCCGAGTCGGTCTTGACCACCATGCCGTCGTTGACCGGCATGGCGCACGAGACCACGGGCTTGGGCATTTTTTCCACTTCCACCAGACACATCCGGCAGTTGCCGGAGATGGACAGCTTGGGGTGGTAGCAGAAGTGGGGAATGGCAACGCCGAGAAGTTTGGCCGCATCCATGATGGTGGCGCCCTTCTTGACGTTGATCTCCTTCCCGTCGATGATCAGAGTTGGCATGTTACCCTTCGCTCCTCATCCCACCTGGCAGCGGCCGTGCTCAATGTGGTACACGAACTCATCTCTGAAGGCCTTGATGGCGCCGATCACCGGCATGGCGGCGGCGTCTCCCAGGGCGCAGATGGTCTTTCCCATTATGTTGGCGGAAATGTCATTCAACAGTTCGATATCATCATGGGTACCCCGACCGGACTCCAGCCGGCCCATCACCTGGGCCAACCAACCGGTTCCCTCGCGGCAGGGCGTGCACTGACCGCAGGACTCATGACGGTAAAAACGGGACAACCGTTCGATGGCCCGGACGATACAGACCGATTTGTCCAGGACGATCACGGCACCGGAACCGAGCATGCTGCCGGCCTTTGAAAGGCCGTCATAATCCATGGTCACGGTCTCGCAGACCTCCTTGGTCAGGATCGGCGTCGACGAACCGCCGGGGATCACCCCCTTGAGGTTGTCCCAGCCGCCGCGGACGCCGCCGGCATACTCCTCGAGCAGGACCTTCAGGGGCACACCCAGTTCCACCTCGTAATTGCCCGGCTTGTTGACGTGGCCGGAGACCGAGAACAGCTTGGTGCCCGATGATTTTTCCACGCCGAGACCGGCATACCACTCACCACCGTTGGCGACGATATCCGGAATCGCCGACAGGGTTTCGACGTTGTTGATCACCGTCGGGCAACCGTAAAGGCCGATGTTGGCCGGGAACGGCGGTTTCAAGCGCGGTTGACCCTTTTTGCCCTCGATGGATTCGATGAGGCCGGTCTCCTCGCCGCAGACGTAGGCGCCGGCGCCGCGATGGATGGCCAAGTCGAACCGCACGCCGGTGCCGTTGACGTTGCTGCCGAGATGACCGGCGGCATAGGCTTCCTCGATGGCGGCCTGCAACCGTTCGGCCTCGCGGTAGAACTCACCGCGAATATAGATGTAGCCCTGCTCGGCCTCGACGGCGAAACCGGCGATGATCATCCCTTCAATGAGCAGATGGGGGTCATAGCGCAGGATGTCGCGATCCTTGCAGGTCCCCGGCTCACCCTCGTCGGCGTTGCAGACCAGATATTTGGGCCGGGGATCATCCTTGGGAATGAAGGACCATTTCAGGCCGGCGGGAAAACCGGCGCCGCCACGGCCACGCACCCCGGAACGCTTGACTTCGCTGATGATCTCATCCCGGGCCATGGCCAGGGCCTTGTCCACGGTCTGATAGGCACCTCGGGATTTGGCCACCATCAGGGTGTGGCTGTTCTCCAGGTGTATGTTCTTATAGACGACCTTGGTCGTGGAGGTTCCACTCATGGGTCACTCGGTTCAGGGCAAACGGTCGATAATTTCCGACACTTTGTCGGACGTCAGGTTCTCATAATAATCATCGTTGATCTGCATCATCGGCGCATTGATGCAGGCACCGAGACACTCCACCTCGGTCAACGTGAAACGGGCATCATCGGTGGTCTGACCCATCCCGGCCCGCAACTTCTCTTCCAGGGCCTTGACGATGGTGTCCGAATCGCACAGCCAGCAGGAGATGTTGGTGCAGACCTGGACGTGGTATTTCCCCACCGGCTTGAGGTTGTACATGGTGTAGAAGGTGGCCACCTCATACACGCGGATGGGCGGCATTTGCATGAACTCGGCCACATAGTCCAAGGCCTCCTTGGAGAGCCAGCCGCCGAACTCCCGCTGCGCCAGATGCAAAACCGGCATCACCGCCGATTCACGGCGATCCTGCGGATAGCGCTTGAAGATCTCCTCGGTCTTGCGAAGGGCCTCTTCGGAGAACCGAAGGGTGCCACCCTGGGAATTTTTACTCGATTGGCTCATGTTTCCATCGTTTCCAAACGGTGCCTCTGGGTTCAGCGGTCGATTTCACCGAACACAATGTCGATACTGCCCACCAGGGTGGTGACATCGGCGAGCATGTGACCCTTGAGAACGGTCTTCATGGCCTGCAGGTGATTATAGCCGGCCGCGCGAATTTTCACCCGGTAGGGTTTGTTGCCGCCGTGGGAGATGATATAGACCCCCAACTCCCCCTTGGGGGATTCGGTGGCGGCGTACACCTCGCCGGCCGGGGCGGTGAAACCCTCTGAAAAATGCTTGAAATGGTGAATCAACGACTCCATGCCCTCGGTCATGTCCTTGCGATAGGGGATGGAACGCTTGAAATCCTCACTCTTGATCGGACCCGGTTTCATCTGCTCCAGACACTGCTGGATGATGCGGTTGCTCTGTCTGAGTTCATCGACGCGCACCAGGTAGCGGTCGTAGCAGTCGCCGTTCTTGCCGACCGGGATATCGAAATCCACCTTGTCATAGGCATCATAGGGTTCGGCCTTGCGCAGGTCCCAGGCGACGCCGGAACCACGCAGCATCGGTCCGACACAGCCCATGTCCAGGGCCTCCTCGGTGCTGATGACACCGATATCGACCAGACGCTGTTTCCAGATGCGGTTGTTGGTCAGCAGGGTTTCGTAATCATCGATCTTGGCGGGAAAGTCGTCGACGAACCCTTTGATCTTCTCCTCCAGCCCCTCGGGCAGGTCGCGGGAGACGCCGCCGGGACGGAAATAGGCGGCATGGATGCGGGCGCCGGAGACCGCCTCGTACATGTCGATGATCTCTTCGCGCTCGCGGAAGGCGTAGATGAACATGGTCATGGCGCCGACGTCGAGACCATGGGCGGCGAGGAACAGCAGATGGTTCAACATCCGCGTCAGCTCGGCGAAGATCACCCGGATGTACCGGGCCCGTTCCGGCACCTCGATCCCGGCCAGGCGTTCCACGGCCAACACCCAGGAGTGCTCCTCGCTCATCATGGACATGTAGTCCAGACGGTCGAAATAGGGCAGGCCCTGCAGCCAGGTTTTGTGCTCCAGGAGTTTTTCCGTGCCCCGGTGCAGAAAGCCGATATGGGGATCGGCCCGCTCCACCACCTCGCCGTCCAACTCCAGGAGCAGACGCAGGACGCCATGGGCCGCCGGATGCTGGGGACCGAAATTGACGGTATAATTTTGGAATTCAGCCATAGAATTCACGATTCTTCTGTTGCAGCTCGACGGGAACCTTCACCACCCGCCCTTGAGCCTCGTCATAACGAACCTCGGTCAGCCCCTCGACGGGAAAATCCTTGCGCAGGGGGTGGCCATCGAAATCATAGTCGGTCAGCAACCGGCGCAGGTCCGGATGACCGCTGAACAGGATGCCGAACATTTCGTAGGCCTCCCGCTCATACCAGTCGGCGCAACTCCAGACGCCCGTCACCGAGGGAACCGCCTCGCCCTCCTTCACCGCCATCTTGACCCGCAGACGGTGATTCTTGTGCACCGACAGGAGTTGGTAGACCACCTCCAGCGGTTGCTCCCGTTCGGGATAGTGGACACCGGCCAGATCGATCATCTGCGTGAAGTTCAATTCGGCATCATCGCGCAGGCGGGTCAGGGTGTCGACCAGCTGCGCCGGGGTCACCCGCACGATCAGGGCATCGCCAAGGCGCTCCCGCGGCAGATCCGGAAAGCCGGCGGCCACGAGTTGCTCCATCCGCTCCAGTTTTTCCGGGGTCACGACTTGCCTCCCCAACCTTCATAGAGGGTGTTGGTCCGGTGAATTTTTTTGTGCAACTGCAAAATACCGTAGAGAAAGGCCTCCGCCGTCGGCGGGCAGCCGGGAATGAAAATGTCGATGGGGACGATACGGTCGCAACCACGTACCGTCGAGTAGCCATAGTGATAATAACCGCCGCCATTGGCGCAGCTGCCCATGGAGACCACCCAGCGCGGTTCCGGCATCTGGTCATACAGACGCCGCAGGGCCGGGGCCATCTTGTGGGTAAGGGTGCCGGCGACGATCATCACGTCGGACTGCCGGGGACTGCCGCGGAAAACGATGCCGAAACGGTCGAGATCATAGCGGCTGGCGCCGGCCTGCATCATCTCCACGGCGCAACAGGCCAGACCGAAGGTCATGGGCCACATGGAGGAGGTCCGGGCCCAGTTGACCAGTTTGTCCGCCGAGGCGAGAACGAAACCGCGGTTGTTGACCTGGGCGCGAACCTCTTCAACGGCGTTGGTCACGGCCGGGTCCACGGCGGCGGCGGGTTTGATGATCCCGGGTTCAGTCGTTGTCACTCCCATTCCAGGGCTCCCTTCTTCCAGACATATGCATAGCCCACCAGGAGCACGAGGATGAAGAGGATCATCTCAATGAAACCGATGATGCCGATATCGTGAAAAGCCACGGCCCAGGGGAACATGAAGGCCGCTTCGATGTCGAAGACGATGAACAGGATGGCCACCAGGTAGAAACGGACGTCGAAGCGCATGCGAACCCGGTTGAACGGCGTGAATCCACACTCGTAGCGATCCCGCTTGACGAAATAGGGCCGTTTGGGGGAGATCAGGTAGGAGGCGCCCATCATGAAGGCGGCCATACCGACGGCCAGTACGATGAAAACGAGAATGGGAAAATAGTTGGCTAGCATTTGCAGTGATGACTCCGCATCCGAACCGCGCTCGATCCACACCCGTGAACGGACGTGGTTCCCCGTACCGCTGGCGAAACCGGCGTCCACCCGGACGGACCCACCGGCCTGGGCCGGTATCCGGGATATTCGCGGTGCCGATGAAACGGCGGGCCGCCATACCCGGAACGTCCGCCCGCCAGTCCAGTCACCCCGGCTTCCAGCCCCCTGACCGACTGCGGAAAGGCCTGAACAATAACCACATCCCCGGCGGGCCGTCAACCCGGCTCCAACATTTTTTTTTCCTTCGGCCCCGGCGAGCCGCTCCCCGTCCCCACCCCGGGGGTGGAACCGGACGGACAAACTGTCAATATTAAGAAATTCTTATATTTTCAATATGTTGAAAACAAAAACAAACCCCCGATCCTCCAGTATCAACTATAAATTTTGATCCGGCCGGTTCAATCCCTGAAAAAATTCTCAACCCAGGCCGGGAAAATCGACCCGGGCCAGGGCGGCGTACAGAACCAGGGTGACGGCATTGGCCAGATTGTGACTCCTGGCCCGGGGCAGCATGGGAATGCGCAGGGTGCGCCGGGAATGTTCGGTCAACAATGCCGAAGGCAGGCCACCGCCTTCGGAACCGAACAAAAAACGGTCGCCAAGCCGGTAATCCGGCTCGGTATAACGAACTCGGCCCCGGGTGGTCACCGGAAACAGCCGCGCTTCCGGGGGGTGCCGGCGCCAATAGTGGGACCAATCGTCCCAGCGTTTCACCTCCGCCCACTGCCGATAATCCATGCCGGCGCGGCGCACCGCCGGCGCATCCAGGCGAAAGCCCAGCGGCCCCACCAGGTGCAGCGCGGCGCCGGTGGCGGCGCAGACCCGCAGGATGTTGCCGGTGTTGGGCGGAATTTCCGGTTGATGGAGGATGATGTGGAACGGGGCGGTCATGGCGGGATCAATGGCTCCATCGGGGCTGGTGCGGATACAACCGCTGCCACCCCCCCTCCCCCCGGAGCCGGGCGAAAAAAATGGTCCGGGTCTCGGGACCGGTATCGCGAAAATTGAGAAACGACACATGACGATCCGGCCGATCGGGGTCCAGTCGAATTCCCCACAGGGGTACGGCGGAGTCGGGCAGCATGGCATAGCGCACATCGCCCAGGACATCCTGCCGCCGCGGATGCCTGGCCAGCCAGCCATCGGAAAAACGGTAAAACCGGCGCACATCCCCGGCAACGACGCTGGCGGCGTCGAAACCGGCCGGCGGCCGGTCGATATCGAACACCGGCAAACGGGGGCCGACACGGAAACGGGGCGGTGAAAACAGATCGGCGCGAACGGCGAAAATGTGGAAAAAGTCACCGCTGCGGTAGACCACCCGCCACAACAGCAGGTTGCCCAGGGTCGGTTTGACCACCAACCGTTCGATGGGGTGGCCGCGCTGGCGGGCGATCTCCCGGACCAGGGTTTCGGCCCGGCCCTGTTGGAGGATGCCGGCGCTGAAATAGGCCATGGCCAGGATCACCCCCAGGCGGGCGAAACCGGACGTGTCGCGGCGCCACCCCAGGAACAGGCAGAGGAGCAGCGTCAGGGTGAACAGCGGATCGATGACGGCGATGATGCTCCAGGCCACCCGCAGTTCGGAAAACGGCCAGAAAAGCTGGGTGCCGAAGCTGGTGCAGGCGTCAAGCAGACCACTGGTGGCATAGCCGCTCAAGGCCAGGCGCCAAAGCGCGGAAAAATCGATGCGGCCGCGCAGGAACGGCCACAACACCGCCGCCACCAGGGTGCCGCCCACCGGAATGAACAGCAGGGAGTGACTGAATTGACGGTGATAGTCCAGGGTCAGCAGGGGATCGGCGGCGGAACGGATGAACACATCGGCATCCGCCGGCAGGCCGGCCAAAAAACCGATCCATAACGCCCGCCGGCTCTCGCCCTTTTTCGCCAGCGCCTGGGCCGCCAGCGCCCCGACCACCCCTTGCGTGAAAATATCCATCGTCCCGGCTCTGTACTTGACAAGGCTTGATTTGACAAATTTGCGATTTTAACTGCCTACCAAACTCATGTTCCCGGGAAGCATGAAGTGGACGCTCCACCCATGCGCCGGGGCCCGATCCCCCTGGAACCCCCTGCGCCGGTGCTCCCGTCCGTCTGGTGATGTCTCTCCAGGATCTTCCTCATGGGCCAGTTTCCTGGCATTCGGAACTGTCTGCACGGGTGTTTTGCCAAAGCAGTACGTTCCAGAGTGAACCCTCTCATTGTCGTACAGGACGATACAGGCGTCCAGGTCTGCCTGCAGTTCGTCCGAGCTTGCAATGATTTTCCTTTTGAACTCTACGCTATAGAACGTGACCTTCCATGGACCCGGGGCATGGTGGGGTGACGGCAGGGAGGGTGGGGGAGCCGTGTTGGCAAACTATAACACCAAGTGATATAATCATCTGGTTCTTCGTGTTCGGTTTTGCCAAGAGCGTGCGGGCCGACATCAGCAGTCGGGAGCTGGAGGCGTTACAGAAACTCGCGGATGACCTGCTGGGTCTTTCCGACCCGGAACTGGACTCAGCCCTTTCAAAGGCAACCCTGGAGGAGATCTGCCATGACTGACGAATCACCGGAGCCCGATGGGATCCTGAATGCCGTCCATGAGACCGCCCGTGACCTCCACGGCGCCGGTTTCATCGATAAGCGCCGCATGGCCGAGTACGAGGCGCTCTGTCTTCAGCCCGTTCCGGAGTATGACGGCAACCGGATCCGGGCACTCCGGGACCGCTACAATCTGAGCCAGGCGGTTTTGGCGTCGGTTCTGAACACCAGCCTCTCCACGGTCCGTCAGTGGGAGATCGGCAAGAAGCATCCTTCAAGCATCCTTCAGGCCCCTCCCGCAAGCTGCTGGACCTTCTGGACCGCAAA
This sequence comes from uncultured Magnetococcales bacterium, assembly GCA_964344355.1. Taxonomy (GTDB): domain Bacteria; phylum Pseudomonadota; class Magnetococcia; order Magnetococcales; family CAYFNE01; genus CAYFNE01. The sequence continues at coordinate 24,083 of CAYFNE010000028.1, read as the reverse complement.
GGATTGGCGGCTTTGATTTGAGCCATCGGTTGGTCGGCGGTTTCGCCAAAAAATGATCGCCCGGCCAAAATGAGATCAAACCTTCGCCGCCGGTTTGGAGCAGGTTCCCCCCGGGCGATGAAATGCCTTCCTGATCCGTAACCCGCCGCAACCCTTCCGGACCCCGTATACCGAAAAAATCGAAAAACCTTCTCGGTTTTCCTGCAAAATCAGCGGAGATTGGTTCGACCCCGATTCGGCTCTCTCCAGACCCGCGCCAAAAAACCCGTTCAACCCATTCAGTCCACCGCCCCCGGCCCGGCCGATTTGGTGTGACACGGATGGAAACACCATAAATACCTCGAACTTTCAACCGACTACCCATGGTGACGAGACGATATGGAACAGTGTGCCACGGCGAAAGTGTGCCATGAGACGGATATTTTTGAAACCGGCCCGGGCGGTGATGGACGGTAAATATACTTTTTTCCTTCGAACTCAATGGACTGGAAACAAATGTCACCATTTGGCAGGACGATTGCGTTAACGAATGACACATAGATGAAACCGACACCGGCAAACCGGGTCTAATGGTGTAGCCGACCCCTATGGATGGTAGGAGGGCCCCTGCTCGGAAGCAGACGGCCGCCACGGGTTTTCAATCACCCCGACAAATGGATGTGAACAAATGGCCAGCCAGTCAAAAACCAAGGATATGTCCAACAAGAATGATAGATATACCCACTTCTGGTTCTCCCCGAGCCAGCTGGACCTGATCCATCAGCAGGTGGACAAGGATGACTACTGTACGATCAAGGGGCGAAAAAGGCAGTTCACCGAAGCACTCACCTCCAACAGCAAAACCGAACCGCCGGCGCATGGTTTGTGGCACGACTACACCTATCTCGGTTATGGGGCCTTCCGCTCCGGTTGAGATCAACGGCTGAACGGCCTCCCCTTTCGATCGGCCGGGTTTTCGACCCGACGGCGTGCGGTCAGGCGATCCGGGTCCAACCGGCGGATGAGGAACGTTTTGCCCTTATGGGCGATATTGGCAATACAGGACATCCCTTCCGTGGCATCGACCGGGGCTGAACACCCCGATGTTGGCGACCGCCGGCGGCCTGCCGGATCACGATCGGTCATCACCGGTCGCCGGTTGTTCCTCCGGGCGATGATGGTTTTTTTCGAGGATGTACAGGACGGCGCCGACCGGCAGGGTGAGCCCCCAGTAGGTCAGGCGCATCAACAGCATCATTGCCGCGCCGCCGGTGACGCCCATTTGGGCCAACAATACCTCGGAGGCGGTTTCTCCGACCCCCAGGCCACCGATGGAGATCGGCAGGCTGTTGGCCAGCACCACCATCGGCACCACCAGCACCGTTTGGGTCCAGGTCATGGGCGCGGCCAGGGCCAGGGCGGCGAAATGGAAGGCGGCCATGAAGATCAGGTTGCTGGCGAAGGAGACCAGCAGCGCCCGCAACAGACAGCCCGGTTCGCTGCGGTAGGCATGAATGGTGGCGTGAGCGATATCGGCCCGGGCCTGCGGCAACCATCCCAGGAACCAACCCCGGCCCCGCCGCCAAAACAGAAAGGCCGCCCCCAGGAGCATGGCCGCCGCCATCGTTCCGGAAAACAGGCCGACGGCGACCACCGCCGGATTCAGGGTCCCGTGCCAGGCGATGAACAGGAAGGACGAAAAACCCAGGATCAAATAGGAGAACAGCCCCAACAACCGGTCGGCGAGGACGGTGGAGACCCCGGCCAGTTTCGCCTCGGGCACCCGGCGCGTCAGGTAATACCCCCGCGCCCCCTCCCCGGCCAGGGCCCCCAGGGAGACCAGGAAAAAAAACTGGCCGATGAAAAAAAGCCGCACCGCCGGCCACAGGGGCATGGTCAACCGTTGCGCCCGCAACAAAAAACGCCACCGTTGAATCTGCGCACCATAACTGCCCAATACCGCCAGGGCCAACAGCAGATGGAACACGCCGAAAAACGAGCCGGACAGGGTGTGAAAATCCATCGCCTCGGAGGCGATCAACCCGTAGAGCAGCACCCCGGCCAGGGTCATTTTGAACAGATGCCGGATCATCTCACCCCTTCGTCCGCACTGAATTCAACCGCAACCGCCCCCCTTTCAACCACGCCACCGGGGAACCGACCCGCGGAGCATAGCCGCCACCAACGGCGGGGTGCGAGTGGAATTGTGGTTGAAAACAGGGCGTTCCCGAAAAAACCGGTGCCACCGCCCGCGACCGCGCTTTGATGAAGGATCGATAACACGGTGTTTTAGCTGTAAAATGTTGCATTTTTCGCACCGGTGCGGTTAGGATCGGTCAACATGGGGAACGATTGAGAAATTATTTTTCCATCCAGTGGCCAGACCAGGGGAGAACAGTGATGTTAATCAGCAAAGTGACCGGCCCTCAGGCCCTCGGCATCGCCAAATCCATCGGCATGCCCCTCAATCCCATCGCCACGGTGTTGATCGGGGCGGCGGTCACCATCTATATGGTCCTGGATGAAAATGCCGACCTCTCCTGGAAACTCAAGTCGGCCAAACGCGGTCTGAAACAGGGCCGGATGGATAAAGACGATCTGGAAACCCGCCTCCTGGCCGCACAAAATGAACAGACCCTCCTGACGGAAAAAATCACCGCCCTGGAATCGGCCCTGGACACCAGCCACACCGAACGGTCCACCCTCGGCGCCGACCTCTCCACCACCCGGGAATCGTTGTTGAACGCCCTGGAAGAACAGGACAACCTGGCCAAAAACCTGGCCGACGCCAACGTCTCCCTGGAATCGACCAGGGCCGACAAGGACAACCTGGCCAAAAACCTGGCCGACGCCAACGTCTCCCTGGAATCGACCAGGGCGGACAAGGAAACCCTGGCGATGCAAAACCGTGAAATCCTGGAGCGTATCGACCGCATCCAGCGTGAAAAAGCGGCCCTGGAACGTCACCTGGACGACAAGATCGGCGAGATCGCCCGTCTCACCAACGAAAAAAACGAGCTGGGCCGGCACCTTGAGGGACAAAACCGGAAAATCAAGGAGTTGAGCGATTTCATGAGCCAGCAGAACAGCAACGTGACCCGGCTGCTGGGATAACCCCCCTTCAACGGTCCGGTGACGCCGGTTGGTATTCGGCCAACAGCTCCAGCAGGGTGGCTTTGGCGATCGGTTTGCCGATGTGACCGTCAAAACCGGCCTCCTGGCACCGTTTGACATCCTCGGACAGCACATAGGCGGTGAGGGCGAGGATGGTGGTGGGAGGGCGATCATTGGACCGCTCCCAATCGCGAATGGCGCGCAGGGCTTCATAACCATCCATCTCCGGCATCTGAATATCCATCAACACCAGGTCGAACGGTTGCCGTTTGAAGGTTTCGAAGGCCACACGGCCATTTTCGGCAAAGGTCAATTGATGGCCGCTTTTTTTCAGGTAGGCACGGATTAAAAACCGGTTGTCCTCGAAATCCTCGGCGATCAGGATACACAGGGGGACCGCTGGTTCCTTCCCGGCAACGACCGCCGCTTTTCCCGGCCGCTCCCGGGTGGGCAGGGGACAATTTTCCAGGGGGATCGACGGCGCCGCCGCCGGGACACCCACCCCCTCGCAGCCGGACTCACAGCGTATCTGAAAATGGAAGGTCGCCCCCCGCCCCGGCTGGCTGTCCACCCAGATGCGCCCCCCCATCAACGCCACCAACCGTTGACAGATGGCCAGCCCCAGTCCGGATCCCCCATGTTTGCGCGTTGAGGAGGAGTCCACCTGGGTAAAGGCCTTGAAAATTTCCTCCAGTTTTTCCGCTGGGATGCCAATCCCTTGATCCTGGACGGAAAATTGTAGTCCACGCTGGACCGTATCCGGTTCGACCCGCACCGTCACCCGGCCTTTTTCGGCAAATTTGATGGCGTTGCCGACCAGATTGACCAACACCTGGCGCAACCGTTTGCAGTCGACCAGAATGGTCGCCGGCACCCGGTCATCCACCTCCCACAGCAACTCCAGCTCCTTTTCCCGGGCCGGCAGTTGAAACACCATCATCACCTGTTGCAACAGGATGCGAATATCGCAGGGAACGTTGTCCAGTCCCAAACAGCCCGCCTCGATCTTGGAGAGGTCGAGAATATCGTTCAAAATGTCCAGCAACTGGCCGCCGGCATTGCGGAACACCGTCACATAATGTTTCTGTTCCGCATCCAGGGGCGCCTCGGAGAGGAGTTCGGCCATACCGAGGATGGCATTCATGGGCGTGCGGATTTCGTGGCTCATGTTGGCCAAGAAATCGCTCTTGGCGCGGCTGGCCACCTCCGCCGCCTCCTTGGCCCCCACCAGGTCCCGGGTGCGCTCCGCCACCTCCGCCGCCAGATTGGCCCGATGTTGACGCAGGTCCGCCTCCCGTTTTTGGATCTCCTCCAGCATGCGGTTGAATCCTTTGGCCAGGGAGGCCAGCTCATCGCCGCCATCGATGCGGGCACGGACCGAATAGTCACCGGCCTCGGTCACCCGGGCCATGCCGGCGGTGAGACCGAGGATCGGTCGGGAAACCACCCGTTCCAGACGCCGGGCCAGCAGATAGGCCACCCCCAGGCTCAACAGCAGGATGCCGGCGCTCAACGTCATTTTCCTCCAGAGGGCGCCGCGGGCCTCACCGAGGTCGACGCGCATGGCCAGATGACCGACGGTCTCCCCATCCATGGTCAGCGGTTTGGAGACGGTGAGCCAATCACCCTCGAACCGGGCGGTGTCCGCCTCCCGCTCCAGTGGAAATTCCGGCAGCGGCGCGGCCTCTCGACGATATTCGGCGAACAGGATTCCATCCGGCCGCCACAGGGCGGCGGATCGCACCAGCGTGGAACCGGCCAGGGTGGCGAGGGTTTCCCGGGCGGCCCGGGCATCGTCGAACAGCAGGGTGGCCAGGCTGTTGGCGCCGACGATCCGCACCTGGGAAGTGACGGTCTCCACGGCGTTGCGTCGATATTCCACCCACTCCCAGCCGGAAAAGACCAGATAGGCCAATACCAGGGTGATGCCGCTGGCGGTCATCATCAGCAGGGTCAATTTGCGGCGAATGGGCAGATCGTGAAAGCGCATGGATACCACCTTCTCAGCGTATCCGCGCCAGGCGCAGCACCCGGGAACTGATTTGCAGTTGGCCGCCGCGGATGGTGTCGGGATCGATCTCGAAACGGACCCGCCGTCCCTGGTTGAACAGGTTGATCATGCCGCCGGCCTGAATGAAGCCGGCCGTATCGGCGACCGTCAACACCGGATGGCCGGAGAGTTGTTTGAAAAGGTGGGACCAGCGCCCTTTTTCGGAGCCGGCGATGAACAATACCTGGCAACCGAGCGATGGATCATAGCGGACGATGTGCCGCACCCGGAGCGGATGGCCCCGGGTCTGTTTTTTCTCCAGGACTTTCAACTCGGCCCCGAAGGGGTCCCGGCCCAGGACACAGAGGTGCAACGGATCCTCCCGCTTTTGCCAGACCTCCTCGGGCCAGGTGATGAACCGGGTGAACTGATAGAGGAACGCCATTTTCACCTGGGAGCTGGTGGCCCCCTCGCCGGCAGCGCCGGCCTTGGCCATGAAACAGACGTTGCTCAAAAGCAGAAGCAGGACCACCGCCCCCCATCGCACCCGACCGTTCCCGTCAACGCGCCTCATAGCAGCCAATCCAGTTGCAGGAAGATGGATCGGGGCGTTTCGGAGGGTTCGCCGATGCGACGTGTGTAGAGAAATTCCGGGTGGTCGGCATCCAGGAGATCACGGCCGATGAGGCTCAACTCCAGGTTCGGGTCCGGACGCCAGGCATAGCGCAGGTCCAGCTTCCAGTAGGCCGGCACATCGGGATGGCTCAAACCGTCGGTATGGTAGAGATGGGCATCGAGGTCCTGGTTATCGGTCAGGTCCCAGAGGGAATGCAGTTGCAGTTGATGACGCGGACTCCGGTAGGCGGCCCGTTGGCTGCTGGGATTGTTGCTTTCCGGAGAGGGGATCAGGTCGATATCCAGGTAGGCATAGCCCAGACGCAATTTCCAATCATCCCTCACCCGCCAGAGCAGGGAGGCTTCCAGGCCATGGGAACGGCCGGCCATCCAGTCCTGATGTTGCACGGGCAACACCAGGTGCGGCGGCGCCGGCGTCGTCTCCAGAAAGGGGGTACCCGGCTCGACGGTACGCAAATTTTTATAGCGGTTGTAAAACAGGCTCAGGTCCAGGGAGAGCCGGTCGCTGAACTGGCGGCGGAAACCCACCTCGTGGGCCAGCAACTCTTCGGAATCCAGTTCCGTGTTGCCCAACAAACGAATGTAGCGGGCCGGTGGACCGTTTGAAACCAGATTGGTGAGCCGAACCGCCGAGTGAACGCGAAATGGCGAGCGCAGGGCCTTGGAGACCGCCACCCAGGCCGACCAGGGCGCCTGTGGATTCCAGATCAGGCGGGCATTGGGTTGATATTCGACGCCGGTTTGATCGTGATGTTGAACCTTGGTGCCCAGGATCAGTTTCAGACGGCGATCGAACCAGGGGATCTCGTCCTGGATGAAAAAACTTTCCACCCGCTCGATATCGGTTGCCGGATCGAAGCCGAAGTTGAAATTGCCGAGATAGTGCTGTTTGGAGTAACGATAGCCCAGCCCCCAGATGAACTCATGGCCCAAAAAGGGCGGGTGTTGCACCTGCAGATCGATGTCGAAGATGCGGGATCGTTCGGTTTCACCATTGAGGATCATTTCCCGCTCGAAGGCGTCGAAATACCCTTGCAGGATCACTTGGTGGCCATCGGCAAAATCCCGTTGCCAGCGCATCAGCAGATGCCCCCCGTCAATATCGGTGGGGGTTTGGCTGTGCTGGCGCGCCGGCGGCGATCCCTGGCTCTCATGGAGCAGGATGTCCGAAGTACCCTGGAACAGTTCCCCGGAGAGGATCACTTTTTCGTCCGGTCCCATTTGCCAGTCGAGACGCGCCGCTCCACGGCCGCCGGACCAGTCATCGTGGGTTTCACGGCCGTCGATGGCAAAACCGGAACGGTCAAAAAATTTACCGCTGAACCGATAGTGGGCATCCTCCGAGAGGGCGTCGCCATGGATGACGGAGACGGTGCGGTTGATGGTTCCGGCACCGGTGATGAGGCGGGTTCCGCGGGTATCGCCGGCCTCCTTGGTGATAATGTTGATGACGCCGTTGACGGCATCCGCCCCCCAGAGGGTGCCGCCGGGTCCCCGGACCACCTCGATGCGTTGAATTTCCGCTACCGGCAATCCGTGCATGTCCCACTGCACGCCGCCTTTGGAAGGGTTGTAGATGCTGCGGCCATCCACCATCACCAACACTTTTTGACCGGCCTGGGCGTTGAGGCCGCGGATGGAGATGGCCCACATGTTGGCATTCTGGCGCGCCACCTGAACCCCGGGCACCAGGCGCAACAGTTCCGGCAGGGTATCGGCGCCACTGCGCCGAATCTCTTCCGGCCCGAGGACCTGAACGGAAGCGGCGGTTTCCGACAACGGTTGCCGTTTACGGGCGGCGGTGGAAACCTGAACATCCATCAACTCTTCGATGCTCAGTTCCAGCAGGCTGGCAACGGGCGAGGCGGTGGGTGGCGGGACCGCCTCCGCGGCCGACTGGGCCGGGTTCACCGGCCAGCAGAGCAGGCCGATGACGATCGGCAACCAGCCGGTCCTTCGACCAAAACCGTTGGTTCTGAAACAGCGCAATGATTTTTTCCCACCGATGGAAGTGACAAAGCGTGACAGATATATCATGGACACCGTGAAAGGTCTCCCCTATTTCCGGAAAGGGACCGGGTCCATTCCGCCAGGGACACGCGACCGTTCATCATTGGGAAGGTCGGTAAGGAAAACGGCCTCCCCGGGCCGGTTCCGGTCGCCGGTGAATTTGTGTTTGACTTTTTGCCAAAGGAACATAAAGCTACAAGGATGAAACGAAACATGATCCGGTGAGTGAACGGCTCCGTATTCGTCTCTTCGAAACAGCGGCCGGGGAGGTGGAGAGATCGACATGGGTATTGAAATCATGACCGGGGACATCACGACGCTGAACGTGGATACCATCGTCAACGCCGCCAACGGGTCGCTGATGGGCGGCGGTGGCGTCGACGGCGCCATCCATCGCGCCGGCGGACCGGCGATCCTGGCCGCCTGCCGGGAAATCCGCCGCGATCACTGGCCGGACGGCCTGCCCACCGGTGAAGCGGTGATCACCACCGCCGGCAACCTGCCCGCCCGCCGGGTGATCCACACCGTCGGCCCCATCTTCCACTCCGATCCGGACCCCCATGAAAACCTTCGGCGCTGCTATCGCCACTGTCTCGACCTGGCCCGGCGCGAGGGGCTGTCCAGCATCGCCTTTCCCGGCATCAGCACCGGGGTCTACGGGTTTCCCAAACTCGATGCCGCCCGGATCGCCATCGATGAAATCCACGCTTTTCGGGAACGACACGACGATGCCCCGGCGCGGGTGATCCTGGTGGCCTTTTCAACCGGGGATGCGGATATTTTGCAACGGGCCGTTGCGGGATCCTGAAAACGGCCGGTGAATTCCGGAATGGGTTCAGCCGTAAACAGTCATGGCAAGGGGAGATAATAAGATGAGTGGCACAGCCAATGGACAGCGGTGGATCGTTGCCGCCGTATGGATGCTCTGTCTGGCGCTGGGCCCCGGCGTGGCACGCCCGGCACCGCCGCTGCCCCTGGCCACCTTCGAATTTCCCCCCTACAACTATCTGGAAAATGGTGAAATCGTCGGCGCCGGCACCGAAATCGTCTCGCAGTTGGTGCGACGGATGGGGTATGAACCGGTGATCGAACACTATCCCTGGAAACGGACCAAAATTTTGGTGGCCGAGGGCCGTGCCGCCGGTATTTTCACCTTTACCGAAAATGCCTGGCGCCACGAAAAATATCATATCACCGATCCCATCGGCACCATTTTTGACGTATTTTTCAAACGCAAGGAGAGCGACATCACCTGGCGGACCATGGATGACCTGAAAGACCGGATCATCGGCGCCACCGACGGGTACAACTATGCCCCGGTCTTTTTGCAGCCGATGAAAAACGGCCAACTGCAGGTCGATCTCATCGCTTCACAAAAACCGGAAATTCAACATTTGAAAAAATTGGCCAAAGGGCGGGTCGATCTGGTGATCTGCGAAATCAATCTTTGCGGACACATCATCCGAAAAAATCCCCGACAATTTCGCGGTATCGACCATATCGACAAAAAAATCGGTCCGGTACGCAATTTTTATGTCGGTTTTTCGAGAAAATGGCCCAACGGCCAACAACTCGCCGAGCGATTCAACCGCGAACTGGCCCGTTTCACCCGGGAAGGGGGGCTGAAACGCATCCATCAAAAATATGGCATCGTCTCCAACTCCAATTGATTTCGGCGGCACGATGGACCGGTGTATGGCGCCGGTGGCGGTCGGCGGATGGTGACCGATCTCCTCAAAAGGATTATCCAGTACCGGCGGGAACATCAGATCGCCACCCGGTTGCTGTTTCTCATCCTCCTGGTCAGCTCCCTGTTCACGATCCTGGGTACCGCCCTGCAACTGTTCATGGATTTTCGCCAGGATGTCTTCCGCATCGAAAATCATCTGCGCGATATCCGCAACAGCCATCTGGACGGCATCTCCAACAGTCTGTGGAACATGGATGACCGGCAACTGCGGACCCTGCTGAAGGGCATTGCCCGCCACAAGGATATCAAACAGTTGTTGATCATCGGTCCGGACGGGGAAAAGATCATCGAGCTGGGCATGAAATCCCCTCCCCTGCCGATCGTCCAGGAGTTGCCCATCCATTTTATCGACCGCCGTGGCAACCGCATCCCGTTGGGAACCCTGATCGCCACCGCCAGCCTGGAGGGAACCTATGAGCGGTTGGAAGAAAAATTTTTCCTCATTCTCGGCACCCAGGCCATTAAAACCTTTGTGGTTTCTGCTTTCATCCTGTTCATTTTCCAGGTCCTGGTCACCCGTAACCTGGAAACGTTGGCCACCTACGCCCGTCACCTGAACCTGGACCATATCGGTCCGCCCCTCGCCCTGGGTCGACCGCCGGCTGCGGATGGAGCGGTGATGGACGAGTTGGAAAATGTCGTCGACGCGATCAATGCCATGCGTTCCCGGTTATTGGCGGGTCTGTCGCAACGCAAACGCGACGAGGTGGCCCTGTACCGTTCCCAACAACGGTTGAAAGAGTTGGTTTTTCACGGCGAAGCGATCCGTGAACGGGAAAAACGACATCTGGCCTCCGAAGTACACGATGAAATCGGCAGTCAACTGACCAAACTGAAAATGGATGTCTCCTGGTTGCGCAAACATCCACCCGCCGCACCGGAGGATTTGGATCGACAACTGGGTGAATTATCGGCTACCCTGGATCGCATGAGTGGCACCATCCGCCATCTTTCCCTCTCCCTGCGGCCCAAGATACTGGATGAGTTCGGTCTCACCGCCGCCCTGGAATGGTTGGTGAAAGAGACCCGGCGCTATGGCCGCATCGACTGCCGCTGGATCGCACCCCCGCCGGAGATCGAGCTGGATGATGATTATCGCACGGTGCTGTTCCGAATCTGTCAGGAGGCATTGACCAACGTCACCCGACATGCCCGGGCCCGGGTGGCGACGGTTTTTCTGGGTCTGGAAAAATCGATGATCACCCTGGAGGTGGGTGATGATGGCCGTGGCATCGATGCGCAACACCTTGAAGAAAAACTTGAAACCTTCGGTATCGACGGCATGCGCGAACGGGTGCAACGTCTGGGCGGTACGTTTGAAATAAACCGGCGGCCGGAGGGGGGCACCCTGGTCCGGGTACGGTTGACACGGCCGATGACAAGGGAATGATCGTCCCGATGATCCGAATATTTATCGCCGATGATCACACCATCGTTCGGGATGGTCTGAAACGCATCCTCTCCGAAGAGCCGGAAATGGTCGTCGTCGGCGAGGCGGAAAATGGCCGCGAAGCCTTGCGCCAGCTCAAAGGCGGGGCGTGGGACGTGCTGCTCCTGGATGTCTCCATGCCGGAACTGGGCGGACTGGAAACCCTGAAACGGGTGTTGCGGATGCACCCGGAAAAACGGGTATTGATCCTCACCCAACATGAAGAGAGCCTATTGGCCTTGCGATTCCTGAAGGCCGGGGTCGCGGGCTATCTGACCAAGATGACCGCCTCCGACGAGCTGGTGCTGGCCATCCAGGAGGTGAACCGGGGCGGCCGCTACATCACGCCCGGCGTGGCCAATGAATTGATCGGACAAATGTACCAGGAGGAGGAGGTCCACCCCCACTCGGTCCTTTCCGATCGGGAATACAGCGTCCTCTGCCGCATCGCCGGCGGCAAGCCCCTCTCCACCATCGCCGATGAAATGGGCGTCTCCATCAGCACCGTCAGCACCTATCGACGCCGCATCCTCGACAAGATGGGCTTCACGAGCAATGCCGACCTGACCCGCTACGTGCTGGAAAAAGGGTTGAGCGAGTAGTTGTGTAACAAATCTTTCGGCCGCCTCCCCCGCAACTTCCCGGCCTGGTCGACGCCCTTCGACGACGCGTGGGGCCGGGATCGATCCGGTTTGGTGGTTTCGTGGCCCACCTCCCACCCGAATCCGGTGCCGTCATCCGATACTGTTATTCAATGTATTGAAATTTAAATATTTTATTTCGACACATCCCCCATTCCGGCTAGCCCGTTCGGGGGATGGCGATCCAAGTAGTGTCGCAATCTTACGACAAACCGTCATAAACTTCAGACACCATAATTGAGAAATAACTACAGGATCATCCCTACTTTCCGGTAGCAATTGGTCATAAAATCTGTCACGATCTGTAACAAGGAAGAGGGACGGAGGGGGAACGGGGAGGAGGATGAAGAGACCACCGCACGCGCCACGTTCGGTTCAGAGGGGACGGACGAGGCGGCCTCCCGGTGGGGGGGGGGTTCGGCAGGACCCCCCCTTTATCTTCGCAAAGTTGCCGCGCGTGTCTGGCGGATGGTTCTTGAAACGACTCACTAGAGGGGGGGGGAGATGAGTCGTCACAAGAGAGTACGGTCCACCCGCCAGACACCGGCAATAGTGTATCAAATGGATTTGAACAGCAACTTTTTCCGTTTCGTCAGGCCGGAACAAGAGGGGGACCGGTTGTTTGGTCAGGCCATTCAATAAAACTGATCATCCATTGATTCCTGAAGCGGGCTGGACTCTCTGATCCTTGTAGTAATTTTGCCGTCCTTTGCAATGAAGTCGTTTGCCGATACGTATGAAAATGGGGATGGTCGGAGATGATCTTTTCGTTGCGACACGCTTGCCGTGGCCAGCCATGAGTTCCTTGATCGTGGATGACATCGCCGGCAACCGGACCTTGATACGCTGGATCCGCAACGACCGCATCGTCCTGCAAACCGCCTGCGACCCCCCCAAAGACACAGTGAATGCCTTCTTCAAGCCCCATCAACAGGTCGGTGATCTTCGCCGGTTTGTCGTAACAGGGGTTGATACCATCCGCCGCCGGTAAAAAAGCTTTCCAGGGACCGAAGGGGTATTTGCGATGTTATCAATTATTTTTCCTTTTTTTTCCAGAAGCTCCAATCGCCGTCAAGAGAAACGGAACATCGTCTGGAGGGGCGAACGATGACCTTTACGATACTGGACAATGGCGACCACTCCGGCACCGTGCACGTCTTGGCGCCCTTGCGCTTCAGTTACAGCAGTCATGGCTCCTTTTATCGACTGTTCAAGGATAAGCCGAGCAACATGAAATATATAATATCGATGGAAAACACCCAGTTCATCGATTCGGCCGCCCTGGGGTTGCTGCTCGTCCTGTACGATCATGTCGGCAAGGATCGCCACAAGGTGGCCCTGACCGGGTGCCCCCCCAATATCAAACGTCTCCTGAATATTGCCAATTTTTCCCGTTTGATGACCATATCCTGATCGGACCGGTCGGGCAGACCGGCATCGACGGCCGTCCCTTGCCATCGATGAACCGGAAACCGTCATGGATGCTTGCCTGGCAACCGGCCTTCGATTATGATCGCCGCTGGCGCGGTGGTTCGGACGAATGATCCGTCCTAACGGTTTATTGCACAAATAATCCTGTAAATTCAACTTGTTAGAATAACGGCCGACCATTATCGGGACCCCACGCCCGCCGCCACTCCGACGGTCACCATCCTCTTCGCGTCCGTAGCTCAACGGATAGAGCAACGGCCTTCTAAGCCGTTGGTTGTAGGTTCGATTCCTACCGGGCGCGCCAAAGAATCAATCCGTTGCGATGATCACGCTGCTTGGTGTACTCCAAATCTGTGACCAGAATGTGACTTCATTTCCAAACGGGCAGATAGCGCTCACCGAATGCGGGCCTGGTGAACGTGGGAGCCGCCAAAACAACGGGAACGCCCGACCGGTCCTGAACAAGGCCATTACCGGCCTATCCCGGGACGGCGCCAACTCCGATATTCTGTGGGGAAAACCTTATCGGGAATGCGGTTTCCGCTCTGGATGACTCCTTGTTTCCAGAAACCGGGCTGTCATTTCCATCGGTATAGAGATAGAGAGCGGTAAAGACCGCCAGGATCACCCCGGACATGACCAGAGCCGAAAGAAATGGATTACGGTTCCAGTTCCAATCCGACATTTTGGCCCCCCCCCATTTATACCCAACTCACAAACAACCGCTCCTCACCAGGATATTCCGAAGCATCTCCGAAAAAAGCACCAAACGGGCAAATCGTTTCCACTTTTTTTTACCGCTCAGATGGCAGGGACCGATCATTCATCTTTACCGCTTGTTTCGGTGTAACAGGATCTTTATGGCCGAATGAAACCATGAACCGTAGTAGGCAGGAGGGTCCGGAATTTCCAGTTCCAGCCCAACAAAATCAAATTACCATGGTGTAGCGGGGTTACCTCCCCGCCGGAAAGGCCTGATCGGTCCCCGTTGCTCCAAGGAATTGCATTGAGATCCGAATACTGCAATAATGACTACATCATATAGTCACCTTAATGGAGAGTCCCATGATCACCGTCAACGTTCGTGAAGCCAAGAGCCGGCTTTCGGCATGGCTGAAGAAGGTGGAACAGGGGGAGGAGATCCAGATTGTGCGACGGGGCAAGCCTGTTGCTGTTCTGTCATCGGTAAAACAGGCCAGCACCTTGCCCGGTATGAAACCGTTTCGGGATGGTCTTGAGGTTTCCGGTGCCGCCGCTTCACAAACCCTCCAGGAGATGCGCGATGAGGATCGTTATTGATCCATGGGCCACTATCTCGATACCTCTTTCCTGGCTCCCTACCTGATCCCGGAACCGGCCAGTGAAATGGTGGACGGAACACTGCAAAAACTGCCAGCGGGTTCCCTGGTCATCAGCCACTGGACCCGGACGGAATTCGCCTCCCTGCTGGCCCGCCAGGTCAGAACGGGCACGATGTCGAAGCAGACCGCCGCCAAAGTCTTCGAGGCGCTGGATCGGATCATCCGGGACGGATTGATCCGGGTGGAAGGGATTGAAGGGGAGGATTACCGTCAGGCCGCCTCCTGGCTGATGACCGGGACGGCCCCCATGCGCGGACCGGGTGCCCTGCACCTGGGGATCGTCCACCGTTTGGGAGCCACCCTCTGGACCCTGGATAAAAAAATGGCCGAAGCAGCCCATGTTTTTGGACTGGATGTTGGAGAGCCGGGGGTGTCCATACCGTGACCAACTTCCGTATTCCAACGGCCTGAAATCGCCGTGGCTCCCTCCTGGAAACCGCTCCATTGCACTTTGATGGACGCCCTGGCCGTCAATCCCGGCCTGATTCGCACCGGGCAGGAGCTGTTCCGCATCGCGGCCGCACCTGAACGGTTCACGGATAGCGCCTGCTGGCTGGCGCAAGACGGGGCCCGCTCCCGGATATCCCACATTTTCGACGGCGATCTGGCGGTCCGGGTATACAACCCTACCCCCGTGTTTCCGGAAGAGGTTCGGGAGTTGACGACGAGGTTGAACCATGCCGCTTGATCTCTCATCGGAGTACCGGTTGATCGTCCGGGAAATTCTGCGGCATCACGCGCCCGACCGGGAAATATGGGCCTTCGGCTCCCGCGTCCGGGGAACGGCCCGGACCGTATCCGATCTGAATCTGTGCATCCTGGGCGACGAATCCCTGGGGTTTGAACCATTGGCGCGGCTACGGGATGAATTCTCGACGAGCGCCCTGCCATTCCTGGTTGATGTGGTGGAATGGGCCAGTACGGCGGCGGCGTTCAGGAGGGTGATTGAAAAGGAAAAGGTGGTGGTGCAATCGGTAACGACAGAAGTTGAATTCGATACGAGTATCCTGAAAGAGATGTGCGGATTTGTAATGGATTGTCCGCCCTTGACGCCCGCGCCCTCTGCAAGGAGTCGATTCGACCCCTTTTCCCTGAAAAAATAGTTCGATGTTTTTGATCGGTCCCTGCCCCCGGATGGCAACCGTTCAAATTTACTTCCCGCCCTCTGTTCTCTGCTTCTCCGCCATCCGTTCCCGTCTGCGGCGAATGATCTCTTCCAGTTCCGCCGACCGTTTTGGCGGGATGTCCAACTGCCCCCTGGCCTTTTCCAACAACGCCCGTTGGGCGGGCGTTGGTTCGCGGTCCAGGGGGATGCCGGCCGATTCGGCGAATTTTTTCAGGTCTTCCGCCTTCCGCCGGAGGTAATCCTTGTCCAAACCCCGCCAGTCGGCCTCCGTGGCGTCGCCTTGGAGAATTTTCAACAGGGCTGGCTGTTCCCTCATGATCTCATTGGCCTCCTCCAGGGCTTGCCGGCCGGTGATAAATTTGGTCTTGAAATCCTTGATCCCGGTGGAGAGCCGATCCAAAAAACCGGATTGCTTCGCTTCCTGGATGTGATTGAACTCCCGGTGCGCCCCCTGGGAGTCGCCACCGCCGGAACATCCGGCAAGAATCGGCAGCAGAGGAAAGAGGCCAAAAAATCGATGCGCTAAAACCGGCATGGTCGGTCATTGGGGCTCTCGGGCCACGCTCACCCGGTTCCGTCCCCCCTCCTTGGATTGGTAAAGGGCCGCATCCACGGCCCGGAACAGGGCGATGCCATCCTTGAACCCCTGCTGAACCGCCCCGACACCCATTGAAATGGTCACCGGCAATCGTTGATTATCATAGTAAAATTCATGCTCGGCAATATGCAATCGAAAATATTCCGCATAATCGCGGGTCACGGTCAAAGAGGCGCCGGGCAACAACACCACGAACTCCTCGCCCCCGTAACGGGCCAAAAATTCCCCCCGCCCCGGCAATAGACTTTGCACCAGCTTCGCCACCCCCTTGAGCACCTGGTCGCCGGCATCGTGGCCGAATTGATCGTTGAGCCGTTTGAAATGGTCCAGATCGAACAGGATCAGGGCCAGCCTGCCCTCCTGACCGCCCTGGAACCTGCGAAACGCCCGTTCCATGGCGCTGTTGAAAAATCCCTTGTTGAAACAACCGGTCAAGGAATCGGTCTGGGAATCTTCGCGCAATCGTTGATAGGTGTAGCGTTCCGGGGCGCCGAAGGGCAAAAATCTGAAAACCACCCGTCCGGCCTGGATCAGATCGTCCCGTTGCAGGATGACCGGTCCGGTCAACCGTTCACTGTTGACCCAGGTACCGTTGCGGGAACCCAGGTCCTCACAGGTCACCTGGCCGAAATCCGCATCGACGGTCAGTTTGAAATGGTGCCGGGAGACGCCATCCTGGTCCAGGAGGTGGGTATTTTCCGGGTGGCGGCCGATGGTGGTCTCACCGGGATGAAGCTCCAGCAGCGACCGCTCCGGCGTGCCGTCCACCGGCAACAGGCAGGGTGGCTCGCGGGCCACCTGTGCGCTCACCTTTTCCAGGACCTTGGTGAGCTCCGTCGGGGAAAAGGTGGAAGTGCTGTTGAGAGTATCGTCCATACCTCCTTTTTTAACCCGGTTCCTCCACGGTTTCCACGATAAAACCGGCATCTTCCACCATGCGGATGGTCCGGTCGGTGGTGTCGCCGCCCACATTGAGATATCCCTCGCTGAACAGGGAGTTGGCCGGATAGAGCGCCAACGCCTCCATGGAGCGCAGATGCACCTCCCGGCCGCCGGCGGCACGGATCTCCGCATCCGGGTTGAGAAACCGGAACAGACAGAGGGTGCGCAAACATTTTTCCGGGGTCAGTGCCTTGACCTCCCCCAACTTGGAACCGGGTACGTGAACGTAAAAGTTGACCGGGATCGACCGGGCGTTCAACCGCCTCAGGGTGAAGGCCACCTCCAGGATGTCGCGGTTGCTCTCGCCCATGCCGATGATCAAACCGCTGCAAACCGCCATGCCCGCCTGATGCGCCGCCTCCAGGGTGGCCAGACGATCGGTGTAGGTGTGACTGTTGCAGATGGCCCCGTAATGGCCCTCGGCGGTGTTGAGATTGTGGTTGTACCGGTCCAGCCCCGCCGCCTTCAACGTCTCCGCCATCTCCCGGTCGATGAATCCCGCCGACAGGCAGATCTCCATCGGCCAGCGGTTTTTCATCCGCCGAACCAGTTCGGCCATGTGCCGCACCCCCTCCGTACCGGGACCCCGGCCGGACAACACCAGACAGTGACGATAGGCCCCGGCCTGAAACGCCTTCTCGGCATCGGCCAGGATTTCATCATCACTCTTGAGCCGGTATTTGGGAATTTCGGCCTTGCTGCTGGCCGACTGCGCGCAATAGTTGCAATCCTCGGGACAAAATCCGTTTTGAATGTTGTTGAGGATTTGCACCCGCACCTTGCGGTCGAAGTAGCGTTTGCGCACATGAAAGGCGGCATGCAACAACGGCAGCAGATCGAGATTGGGATCCTCCAACACCCGCAACCCCTCGCTGCGGCTCAACAGCTTGCCGTTCAGGGCGGTATTGGTCAGATGATTGTAAAAACCGTTGGAAAAAAAGGTCTCAGACACTGGCTCCATCCATCAAGGGAAAGTATTGTGAACCATCGCCGGGTTCTATGGCCCCCCCTGCCTCTTCTCTGCGCAGCACACCGTACAAAAGATGATGGGTAATGGCAAACGGCCCGCCGCCATCGTCCAACTCCCGCAACAACGAACGCAGCCCCCCGGCGCTCAACGGGCGATGGCCGGAGGTCGGCACATGGGCGCCAATCTCTTTCAATTCCCTTAAAAAATGCAACGCCGACGGATGATGGACCACCATCTCCACCTCCCTGAACACCGCCTCGCATCCGCGCGGCAGGCGCCGCTGCCAGGCCGCCCGGTCGGCGAAATCGGGAACGCCGACCGCGAAACCCCGTTGCGCCAACAACCGCCGCCACTCCCAAAAAGTGTTGTTCAGCAAGGTGCTGAACAGCAGATAGCCACCCGGTTTCAACAACGGCAACAACCGTTCGGGGGTCGCCAACGGCTCGGCGAACCATTGAAACACCATGCCGGCGGCGATCACATCGGCACCGGAAACCGGGCCGTTGTTCCGGGAAATCCGTTCCCCGTCAAGGACCTCATAACGGATCGAACCCGACTCCCCGGCCAGGTGCCGTCGACACCGGTCCACCATCTCCGGGGCGATATCGGTAAACAGAAACAGGCCCCCGGGCCAACGGCGGATCAATTGTTCACTGAGAAATCCACTGCCGCAGCCGAGTTCCAACACCCGTGGCCGTTTTGGACCCGCTTCCGCGCCCAAAGTTTCATTAAAAAAATCCAACAGGCCCCGGGCCGCCCGTTTTTGCACGTTGGCCCGTTGATGATAGGCCGCGGCGTTGGCAAAGGCGCGGACGATGCGCCGGTCGCGGCCGTTCACCGCTCCACCCCCGGACCGGCGGCCAAAAAGGCCCGCACCCGTTCCGCGCACCGGTCCGGTTCGCTCAACGGCAGCAGATGTCCGCCGGTTTCGAACCAATGCACCGTCGGTGCCGCACCGAAACAGGCTTCGCTCATGGCCGGCGGCACGATGGCATCATCCCGGGCCGCCAGGGCCAGCAACGGTCCTTCCCAGGCCGCCAGGGTGGGGCGATGGTCCCAGGTTTCCAACCATTGCAATCCCTGCAACAGGGCCTCGTCGTTACGGTTGTTATCCGTCACCGCCGCTACCGGCGGCAACTGGCCGCCACGCCGGCGAAAATCGTTCAAGACCGCCTGCGGATCCCGGGGCCATTTTTTTTGCATCCGTTGCAATAGACGGGGATCCACCCCGGCTTCGAAATCATCCCCACGGACAAAACGGGAAAAACCACCGATACTCACCAACCCCCGGCACCGCTCCCGCACCGATGGTTCCCGCAACCGCTCCAACAACCACAAAAAACCGAGTGAATGGCCGACCATCACCACCGGCCCATCCCCCTCGGCCAATGGATCGACGCCGCCGGAACCGAAAAAACCGAGATCCACCACCCGGCACGCCAATCCGCCATCTTCAATGACCCGCCGGAAAGGCCGCCAGAGACCGGGGCCGAAACCCCAGCCGTGTACGAGGAGCAAATGGGGACCCTGATCGTTCATCATCCAGCCACCGACAGTGGTCGATACTTGACTCGCCATGGATGTTGAGGGAGTGTTTCAATCATATGTGGATTCAGGGAAAAAATCCTTGGGAGGGGTGGATGGCAGGAGACGAATGGCTGAACCCGACGGGGGATCGATCCGTTTTCGCCGACCTTCACCCCCTTTTTTCACCCTCCGGGGCGGTGACCCGCCTGCTTTGGCGACCACCCGCCGGCGTCCGTCCAGAGGTGGACAGGGAATTTTTGAACCCGGTGTACGCCTGGTTGACGGACCATTTCCAGGGCCGTTTCCGGCCGGTGGATTTTCCGTTGGATCCCCGGGGCACCCCTTTTCAACAAAAGGTGTGGCGGCAATTGTTGACCATTCCGCCGGGCGAAACCGCAACCTATGGGGAACTGGCCGCCGCCATCGGTTCCGCGCCCCGGGCCGTCGGCGGGGCGGTGGGGCGCAATCCCGTTCCCATCATCATTCCCTGCCACCGGGTGGTGGCCGCCGCCGGTTTGGGCGGTTTCAGCGCCCCGGGGGGGGTCGCCACCAAGAAAAAACTGTTGCGGCTGGAAGGCTGGACGCCGACGAACCGGCGGCAACGGTTTTAACGGCTGGCGCTGGTCCCTTTCATGCCATATTTGCGGCGGAACCGTTCCACGCGGCCGGCGGTGTCCACCAGTTTGTGTTTGCCGGTGAAAAACGGATGACAGTTGGAACAGACACCGAGGGATTGATCGCCGCCGGTGGAGCGGGTTTTGATCACGGAGTTGCAACCGACACAGGTGTAGGTCACATCGGTGTATTCGGGGTGGATGCCTTCTTTCATGGTCGGGATCTTTCTCGAAAGGTCAGTTGTTCATGCTGGCGAAAAACTCGATATTATTCTTCGTCGCCTTGATTTTGTCCAGCAGGAATCCCATGGAGTCCTGGGGTCCCATGGGCAACAACACCCGCCGCAACACCCAAAGTTTGCTCAGCTCCTCCTTGCTGACCAGCAACTGCTCCTTGCGCGTGCCGGATTTGGCGATGTCGATGGCGGGGAACACCCGTTTTTCCACCAGCTTGCGGTCCAGGTGCAGCTGCATGTTGCCGGTGCCCTTGAACTCCTCGAAGATCACCTCGTCCATGCGCGAACCGGTGTCGACCAGGGCGGTGGCGATAATGGTCAGGGAACCGCCCTCCTCGACATTGCGCGCAGCGCCGAAAAACCGTTTTGGCCGATGCAGGGCATTGGCGTCGATACCGCCGGAGAGCACCTTGCCGGAGGAGGGGGCGATGGCGTTGTAGGCCCGGGCCAGACGGGTGATGGAGTCCAGCAGGATCACCACGTCCCGTTTGTGTTCCACCAGCCGTTTGGCCTTTTCGATGACCATTTCCGCCACCTGCACGTGACGGGTGGCCGGTTCATCGAAGGTGGAGGAGACCACCTCGCCACGCACCGACCGTTTCATGTCGGTCACCTCCTCGGGCCGCTCGTCGATGAGCAGAACCTGCAGGATCACCTCCGGGTGATTTTTGGCGATGGCGTGGGCGATGCTCTGCATGAGCATGGTCTTGCCGGTGTGGGGCTGGGCGACGATCATGCCGCGCTGTCCCTTGCCGATGGGACAGATCAGATCGATGACCCGGGTGCCCATGTCCTCCTCGGGACAGTTTTCCACCTCCATGACCAGCCGTTCCTCGGGATAGAGCGGGGTCAGGTTGTCGAACAGGATCTTGCCCCGGGATTTGGCCGGCTCCTCGAAATTGATCTTTTCCACCCGCAACAGGGCGAAATACCGTTCACTCTCCTTGGGGGAGCGGATTTGACCTTCGATGACATCGCCGGTGCGCAGTCCGAAACGGCGGATTTGCGAAGGCGAAACATAGATGTCGTCGGGTCCGGGCAGATAGTTGGTATCGGGGGCGCGTAAAAATCCGAATCCATCCTGTAAAACTTCCAGCACCCCTTCGCCGTAGATATTGCCGTTGCTGGTGCTTTCCGCCTTCAGCAGGGCATAGATCAAATCCTGACGGCGCATGCCGTTGATGCCCTCGACCTTTTTTTCCACGGCCAGGGCCGACAGCTCGGAAACCTTGAGGGCCTTGAGATCTTTGAGGTTCATGGAGCTCGGAGCGGCGGCAGCCGCGGGTTGGCTTTTGTTTTTCATACGTTTTGGCTTGTCGTCAGGAGGCATTGTTGATTTTTCGCTTGGAGGCGTTAAGGATGGTGACCGGGCCGTTGATATCAAATAGAAATCCAGTGGTGTCTAAAGACCATTTCCAGGAGTTTGCCCGCCGACGGTCGAACCCATTGGCGAGGGCGCAGGGTGATCGAAAACAGATATCAAGTACCGGAGACCTTGCAGGATGATGGACGAAACTCTCACGAAAACAGGAAGATGATAACCGCTCCGACCAAGCATGGAAAATCCGCCGCGCGCCGTGCATCCCGGCGGGGATACGCCCCGGGGGAGACATACCTGTCTATGGAGATCAAGCCTTGGAGATCGGACCGGGAATTTAATCAAAGGAGATTTTTTTCATGCTCGCCTCGTTGACCGTAATACCGGCGTTTCCGAATGTCAATCATAAATTCGGCCAACATTGGGAAAAAATGGCTGAATGGTGGTGTGAACCGGAAAAATCGATCATTCGGGGTGAGGAAGGGTGAATAGGGAGGCAAAATTGCCGGTCCTTTGCAGTGGGCGACTCCCTGCCATCGACGATGGGGTTGCCGGCCCGGGCCGATTCAGTAGGGGGAAGCCATTTGCGCCAACCGCAACAATCCCATCATTGTCTCCCGGTCACAATGTGAAATTGTCAATCCGGTCCGGGCGCTGATCTCTGCCGCTGGATTCCAGTCCGAAGGGATCGTTTCCACGCCGTTGGCCCAATGTTCGACCCGTGCCAGGAGCTCCCCGTTTTCTTCGGGTGTCATGCGGAACATCAACAGGGCCGACAGAATGCGAAAATTTTCCTCATCCGGCCGGACCACCTTTTCCACCCGGTAGGCGAGGCGTTTGGCGAACAGATAGCGGAAAAAGAGGATTCGGAGTTGTCGGGGGGTGCCGTTGGGCAGGTTCTCGGCCAGGGTGAGCAGGCACTGTTGTTCCAACAGGTCTACCGGCGGGTGGGTCTTCTGGAAAACAGTCGCCTGAAGATCTAAAACATCCAGACAGTGGCGACGGGCGTTGACGACCAAATCCTGGCAATGGGACTCCACCTTCTCCTGTGCCTCCCAGGTTTCGGACAGGGAGCGTAAGGCTGAGACAAAAGTCTTGGCCACCTGCTCCGCTTCTCTGGTTCTTAGTGAAGAGTGGACCAGGGAGTCCAGCACCTTAAGGGCCGGCAAGGCCTGCATCTGCAACTTTCGACGGGTTTCATGCCAGCTGATCAATTTCTGTTCCGTATCGCGAATGATTTCCAACGCCTTGTTTTTGGCCGTTTCGACCTCTGGACCGGCCCTGTTGATCCGCTCCAGATCATCCTTGCTGTCCTGCAACTCCTCGGACCATGTGGGGAGTTTCGGGATATCGGAGATCGGTTCGAGAAACCGGCGATATCCCATTTCATCAAAAGGAAGCGGTTCCCGGGTCGTCGGTTCAAAGGGGTGATCAACGGCTTTTGATTCAGGGAGGGGCAGTTTTTCAGCGGCCTTCAAAGCGGTTTTCACGGCTGTATCGCTGGTATGGGCGGCCTCGGTGAAGCGGGTCATCAAGCTGGAGGCAGCCCGGGCCGCGGAGGTTTTTGCAGCAACCGGTTCCGGCATGGTGGCGGCAATGATGTTGCCCATGATCTCGATTTGTTCCACCTTGTTCAGGTCCGGGAGCCGAACCCCGAAAAGAAACAGCTTGTCCAGATACTCGCGAGCCAGCTTTTCCTGATTGGTGTCTGCATCGAGATGGGAATATTTTTTGATGATGGCTCTAAAAAGAATTTTTTCATCCATGGCGGCGAGCACCACGATACGCCGGTGGATATCGTTATCTTCGAGCAACGCCCGCAGGGCATCCAAACCCGGCAACAACCACTCAGGCGGGCACCGGTCCCAGTCATCGGATATCAACAGTACACGCGGCGTCCGGCCCGGGTCCGGCACCCAAACCTTGAGAAGATTTTTCAACTCGTCCTGGATCTCCCCTTGTGTTCCCAATTGGCCATTCACATCATAGGTGCGCAGGTATTCCCGGAGTAGTCCACTGGCCCGGTCACGGGTTTTAAAGTACAAAAAGATTAAACGGATCAACAAGATTGAGTTGCCGATCCCCAAGGTCCAGATCATTTTGGACAAAAAGCCGGCTTTGACAAAAAAACTGGTGAAAACAAATAAACTCGAAACCGATAAAAAAATCAAAAATGATACGATGGGAAAATTACCGATACGCTGATGGTTAAGGCATATTTTCCGCCACAACTGAACCAATGAAAGGGGAATGAGCCTGTTGGAAGAGGGCATCTCCATGAATGACTGGAAAAGGTCCCGATAGAGGCTGGCCCAGATTTCAGGGGTGCTTTGATATTTCCAGGGATGGAACCAGGCGATGCGGAATGTGTCAATGAAAATGAGACACTCGACGTTCGAATTTAACGTCAA
>CAYFNE010000027.1:0-51688 GCA_964344355.1 uncultured Magnetococcales bacterium | reverse complement strand
GCCGCCGCCTCCGCCGCCGCCACCTCCGCCGCCTCCGCCACCGCCACCGCCGTCGAAACCAGGGCCAGGACCAGGACCCGGGGAAGGTGGCGGTTTTATCCAACAAGAAGAAAAATTAGACTGGCGAGAGCGGAATGAGCCCAATAGGTCGATTTTTGGTGGCAAGACGAAACCAGTCGCTGTTGATGGCTTCGGCGGGAGCGGGGGGAAAAATATTCTCCCGACCCTTCCCGAAGGCTTCACCAGTGCAGGTGCTGAAGAGGTCAAAATGCCCGAAGGTTTCGGAGCGGGAGGCGCCGGTGAAGCAAAAGAGGTGGAAGGGTTTGCCGGTAACAATACCAACGCGCCACCTCCCGAAGGATTTGGCGACAGCAGCAGCAACCAAGGGTTGGGAGACGGGGAAAAAGGCTATCTGGATCAAGCCTATGAGGATGACGGTAGTGACGATGGGGTTTATGAGGAAGTGGATGTCGGCCCCTGGTCGGTCGGGGAGGGGGATGATGATGCCTCCCCCTATCAAGACCATGATGTCGGCCCCGGTGGTGAAGAGGAGGAGGGCGCTGGAGACGAAGACCTGTCCAAATATGACATGGAGCCGGGCGGTTATGGCGCCGATGACACCTCAGAAACCACCCCCTCGGCAGGCCGGGGCGGACCGGGTGGACAGCGCGCATTCACCGCCCAGTTGAAGGCCGCCGGTTATGGCGGATTCCACGAATGGCGGCTGCTGTTCATCAAACAGATGCTGGAGAGTCAAAACAGAGCCGGTTTGAACCGTTAAACGATTTTCAGGCCGGTTCCGTATTTGCTTCGGGACCGGATTCGGCTTCATCGCATAGTTCTTCGGTGGTCAGCTTTCCCACCGTCCAGTGACCGAACACCTTACGGGCGACACTGATCTGCGAACGGATGGTCGAGCGGGCGCCGGACAGTTCGTTGAGCAGGTAGAGATTGGACTGGAAAGCCCCCTGTACCTCGGCATTGCTCTGTTTGACCGACCGCACCAGTTCCGATTGCCGGCGGATGGCCCCGGCCAGATTGACCAACACCGATCGGGTCCGTTCGACGATTTTGAGAATGTCGCCGAACTGGCGGCGGGTGGCCCGGGCATGCCGATGTTCGGAATGAATTTCCTTCAAGGTGCCCTCCAGCAGATCGGACATTTTTTCCGCCTCCTGCACCGCCGCGCGGGTGACATTTTTCATCTCTTCGGTAAAGATGACAAATCCCCGTGTCGCCTCCGAACGGCTCGCCTCGGCGCTGGCGTTGGTGGCCAGCATGTTGATTTGCAGGATGGCCTCTTTGATCCGTCGGGAGGATTTGGCCAGGTTTTCGGCAATGCGCATGGCCTCGTCGGCATCCTCGTTGACCTGGGTCACCCATTGTCCGGTTTCATCGATGGATTCCCCCCCTTCCTCCATCAGGGTGGTGGCCATGGCCGATTCGTGCAGGTTGCTTTCTGCGGTACGGACCAGTTCATCCATCTCCTCGACGCCCTTTTCGAACACCTCGGCCTGTTTATTGATGTTCTCTTCGATCTGTTTGCCGGTGCCGTCCAGGGTTCTGGACGCGGTGCGCATGCGGTCGACCGCCCGCACCAGGGTGACCTTGGAAGTTTCCAGGGCCTTGCTCTCCTCCAGTTGCCGGTCGCCATGCACCTTGATGATGGCCAGGATCAACAACCCGCCCAAAACCACCGAAAAAAGCAGGGCTGGAACGATCACCTTGAAAGCCTGCTCCTTTTTGGCCGTTGCATCCAGGGAGAGGGTTTGCGAGAGATTTTTCACTTTTTCCAGGGCGTTTTTGATGTTGGTCTCCAGGCGGCGGGTTTCATCTTCCAACGTTGAGAGGGTGGACTGCAAAAAGGCGATGTGTTTGACCTCATTTTCTTCCGCCGACAGATGGTCGCCACTCTTCAGTTGGGCGTTTTTGGTCAAAAATTCATATTGATAGATCCCACGGACCAGGGTCGCCCCCAGATGTTCATAATCACCGTGGGCCTTTTCGATCTCCTTGATGCTGGTCTTGATGGCATCCAGTTCCTTGAGTTCCGCCTCCGATTCAGCGACATCGAGACCCTTTTGGGCGATGTTGCGGCCCTCCAACAGATTATCCGCCAACCGTTTGCCGGCCTGGATATAACCCTCATTGGCGATTTCAAACTTTTCCCGGTTGCCGACCCGGGCCTGGAGCAATATCTCCGTCATGCGCAGGGTCTGTTCGAGCTGATGCCGGGAGATCTCGGACAGGGCGGTGGTCAGGGGAATGTTCTTGCTGTCGACATCGCGGATGGTCTCCTCATAGGACTGAATGATGACCAGGGCATAGCCGCACAAAAACAGGGTGATGCCCCCCAACAGGGCGGAGACGGAATAGAGATGGATGGAGAGCTTCAGCTTTTTGAACATGATGATTCCCCCCGATTGGCGGCGGCGGACCCTTCAGTTGAGCAGTTTGAATATGGAACCGAGCATCAGGACCGGATAGATGACGATGGCGGCCAAATCGACCCGGGCGGCCAGTTTTTCCTTGCCTTTTTCATGCAGGGAGCTGGCGAGTACGGTTTCCGCGACGGCGAAAAAGATCAAATAATAGGTGGTCATGAAAAATACGTCGATGCGTACCAGATAGCCCACATCCACCTTGATGACGTTGTGAAACGACATGGAACTGAGCAAGGTCGTCACACCGATGGTGAACCGGGATGGCGTAAATTCAAAATTGATGAAAAAAATGGAGTAGGCCAGCATGATGATCACCACCAACGGCAACAGTTTGATCAGATAGGGCTGGACCTTGCGCTCCAGTTGAATGTGATAGTTGTACTGGGCATGGGCCAGTTGAAACAGTTTTTTCTTGTACTTTGGATTCCGGTAGCTCCAAATCCCGTCTTTTTGACTGGTAAATTGAATGTGCTGGGTATCCTTCCACCCTTTCAGCCCCAAATCGCGCCGCAAAAAGGAGTCGTCCGGGATATCGGTCACCAGGATCAGGTCCTCCTTGGGCTTCACCTTCGGTTTGATGCGAATGCGCAGGGTCTGTTTGTCGAAGGGATATTCATGCAGGGGGAACACCCCGTCCATGCGTGCGGAGACATCGTAGGCGATAAAATTGTTGCGGGTGGCCTTGTCGAAATATTTTTCGCGAATCTTGGCCGACAACACCTGGCCGTAGGTCATCTCGAAGTTCAACTTTTTGTTTTTGTTCGGGTCCCAGCGGAACCAGAGCAGAAAGTCGGCGACAAAATTTTCGGCGATGGGGTCAAATGATTTGATTTCGTTGACGAACAGACCGGTAAACACCACCGTCGTGCGTTTGACGTAGCGGCCGTCCATCTTGAAGGCGCGGCTTTTGTTCTTGCGGGCCTTGACCAGCTCCGGATATTTGACATAGGTGAACTGGAACCGGGCCGGGACGAAACGGCCGCCCTTGACCTCGCCGATGGCGATGGGTTTGCGGC
Organism: uncultured Magnetococcales bacterium; assembly: GCA_964344355.1. Taxonomy (GTDB): domain Bacteria; phylum Pseudomonadota; class Magnetococcia; order Magnetococcales; family CAYFNE01; genus CAYFNE01. The sequence continues at coordinate 48,228 of CAYFNE010000027.1, read as the reverse complement.
TGGAACCGTCGGCATTGAAATAGAGGGGGCCGGAGATGCTGTCCACCGCGTCCTCTTCGAGGATGATCTTGCTCAGGGTACGGCGTATGGCATCCCGTTCCGCCCCGCCCTTGTCGATGGCCCAGGCGATCAGGCGCACCGCCTCGTAGGAGTGGGTGGCCACCCAGTCGGGATTGGTCTGGTAGGTCCGCACATAGGCGGCCTCGTAGCGCCTGGCCATCTCACCGAGCAGGTTGGGCAAAAAGGGGGTCACCGCATAGACATCTTCAGCATAGACCCCGGCCTTGCGGATGAAATGGGGGCCGCCGAGACTTTCACCACCGATGAAATCGGTCTTTACACCTTTGTTTTTCAAAAACTTGACCACCTTGGCGGCGTTGGTGTAGTTCATGGCCAGAAAGATGATCTCGCACGCCTCGATGCGGGCCATGTCATCCACCAACGGTTGGGGATCGAAACTTTTATGATCGGTTTCCACCACCACCACCGGTTGGGTCTGTTTGATCTGCAACTCCCTCACGAAAAAATCCTTCAGCGACACGCCATAGGAGTTGCGGGTGTGGATGACGCCGATTTTTTGTCGGGAGAGTCCGTGCAACACATAGTTGGCCAGGAACACCGATTGGTAGTAATTGTCGGGAATGATGCTGAAATTGCCCTTGTATTTGCTGGTCACCGATGGATGGGTGGCGGTTGGTGTCACCAGCGGCACCTGGTTTTGTTCATAGACCGGGCTGGACTCCAGGGTCGGACCGCTGAAATAGTGACCGACCACCGCCAACAACCGGGGATCGGCCGACATCTCCTCGGCAATGTTCGCCGCTCGGTGGCTAATGTTGAGGCCGCTTTTGTCGTCGGCCACTTTCAGCTTCAGGGTAATATTACCCAACTCTTTGTTTTTGTTGATTTCATCGATGGCCAGTTCCACCCCTCGGCGCATGGAGAGCCCCACCTCCTCGAAGGGACCGGTCATGGGACCGGCCAACCCCAGGTAGTAGACCTCGCTTTTTTCCCCGGAGGACAGCAGATAGTGAACCCAGAGGCTCAACAGGACCGCAAGGAATGCAAGGAGAAGAAAAATATGACGTGTTTTCACGTTTTTCCGTACAACGACCGGTCAGTGGATGGTGGAACCAGTCTTCTCAATCGGCAGATTACGCGGCAGACTGAAGTCCACATTGCCGGTTTCATCACCCGGTTCGAGTTCGGTGCCGGAAAAATCGCTGTCCCCGAAGCCGCCACCCCGGTCGGCATCCTCTGGTTGCATCTCCCCGTCCAGACCGTCCCCGGTGGAAAAAATGCTGTCGGTATCGTCGTCATCCGGTTCCAGCTCGGCAAAAAGTTTCGGGGATTCCCAGCGGTCGGCCGCCAGGGTGACGGTGGGGAAACCGTGGCCGATCATGAGCAAAAACAGCAAACCCCATCGAACATCGAAAGAAACCATGGGTTCCCCCGTCATCGTTGTCACCTTTCGGAACCAGAAACGCCATGGATGGCGTTTCTGGACAACCCCTTCAGAAAATTATTTTCAGCACGTTTTGCAAAACAGGCTCCAAATCTGCCGTTTGCGACCGTTATGACCCTGCCATCCAAGGTTCCCTTTCCCGCGAAGCCCCGCGTCAGGCCAGTTTGGAGTTTTGGCGGCAAAACACTTCCAAAGATTGCATGACGTTCTCCTGTCCCGGCAAGGACGTGCGGCGTAAGATGGATCAGAGAAAACATACACTTTAACGTACGTCAGGTCAAATGGAGCCCCAACGATAGGGACCTGGATCGGCGTCAAATGGCGCGACGATTTTCAACATCGATCCGGCCAAGAATGGTTCAAGCCCACTGCCGCTTGAATGGTCCATCAAAAAACCAAAAAAAAACGCCTACCCTGGAAACAAGGCAAGCGTTTGATTTTATTGGCTCCCCGGGCCGGACTCGAACCAGCGACAAGGTGGTTAACAGTCCCACAGTTAGAGTCTAACTATTTGTTATTGCGGCGTTACTGCTGATTTGCCAGGCAACAAAAAACACGAAAACCGTTACTGTCCGTATAGACATCGTGACAGGGCCGTGGATAGTGTGACGTCAAAGTTTGGGCACCCCCCAAAAAAACCATCGGGCAAGGACCAGATGGGAAGGTTCCAAGGACTATGGCTTCCGGAGGGTGTCGGGATTGCAATTGACTTCAGACAAAAAAAACCGGCGCATCCCCTCGCTGTTTTTTGACTGCCAGTCCGGCCTGGATGACGACCACATCCCCGACCATCAAGGTGCCGTCGTGGGACGCCTCGACAATCCCTGACCTGGTTGCAACCCTCACTCCGGAACCGGTCACGGAAACCGCCCTGCCGGACACCGGTTGGTTGTCATTGAAGAGTCGACGGAGATCATCAATTGCCGACATGGCGCAAAACCTCCAGGTTGGTGGTGACCAAATCCGGGGTGACGGCATGCTGAACAGACGTCACTTTGCCCCGCCAGGAAGCGCCAAACATCTCTCCATGCACCTCAACCAGGTGCCCGGGCATGACCCCTGGCCGAAAGATGCATGTCAACCGCATCTCCTGCAGCGCCTCCCCGCCGTCAATGACTGCCCGGCCCCTGGAGAGCATCGACGGCAATCCGGACAGCAGAGGATCGGAGATGTCCTCTCCGGGAAAATTCCCCGCTCCCCGCTGTGCCACCACTTCGCCGCCCCCGAGAATCTCGCCATCCTCACCGGCGGCGGTCAAGCGGATCGGGAATTGGTCCACGCCCAGGTCGGTGGGGGATGTCAGTCGGTAGCCTCTGGCGGCGATGGTGACGGTGACGCGGACCAGGGCGTGTCCCGCACCGGTGGCCTGCACCGTCATGCCGTCCGGCATCAGGGTGAGCACACCGAGATTGGCGCCCAGCCAAATCCAGGAGGACAGGGCCTGGACCGGTTTGGGGAGTTGCGCGTGGTCGGTGCCGGTAAACGCCAGATCATGGGATTCCTGCCAGGTTTGCGTGCCGGCGGGGTGCAGGTTTCCGGCGCTGCTGGTCACCGTGGACAGGGCGATACCCGGACCAGCGCGGACCAAAATGCCCGCCGTTGCTCCCGGGACAAAATTGGTCCGCCCACCGTTGAGACCGCCTTGCCGATCGTCCACCTCCATGGATAGGTAGCCGGTCTGAGGTTGGTAGCCACGCACGGTCACCCGATCGCATCGATGCCGGTATCGGTGTGATTCGATGACGGCCAGGTTGTGCTCGGTGTCGGTCAAGATGTGGTCCGGCGCCACCTTGCCCCAGTCCGGAACCGCAACGGGAAACAGATGCCGCACCAGCAGAGACCCATCCGTTTTGGTCTCAACCACCCCGCCGGCCGCATGGGCGATCGTCTTGACCACCTCCAACGGCGCGGCGCCGTAGACCGCCAGTCGTCCGCCGGGTATTTGCCAGTCCAGCAACTGCCAGTCGATGGTTGTGCCCACAGCCTCTTCGGCGGCGTCCCGGGCTTGGATCGCTTGGCCCCAGGACCTTTCGATCGGCGCCGCCCGGGGAGCGGTCAGGGTGGCTGATTTGCTGATGACCGCCGCCCGTAACTCCGGTGCCCCCACACCGCTACGGGAGGCGGTTTTGTTGTCGACCAGCAGTTCGTATTTTTCCCCGCCGATAGTCAAGGAGAGCGGGTCATCGATGGATAACCGTTGGAAATTGAAAGCCTGGGCGATGCCTATTTCACCGGTCCATGCGTAATCCCCTTCCGCCAAACCGATGTTCAGCATCAAGAGCTTAACCGGGGTGGATTTTGGGTGATCCATCTCGGCCTGAACGCCCGCATCAAAACCCGCCGCTGCGGGCAACACGGTCCAGATCGCTAAACACTCCGATCTGACCGGGTTGTGGTCCAAAATCGAATGGACGGCCTCGATTTGTGCCGCTACCGGGGAGGTGTAGGCGTGCGACGCCTCTACCTGTTGGGCGATCCGAGCGCGGATGGCCCATCTCGCCGCCATCATCGCCACCAATTTATCGGTGATCGGCACCTCAATGGCGGCGGTTATCCGGTCCACCCATGCGGACGTCTCATGACTGGCAACCAACAGCCCCCACTCCGCTGTGACCTGGTTGCGGAGCGGCATGGCGTAGGGCGCATCCGCCATGCCGGCCACCAGCACGCTCCACGATGCCGCCTCCTGGGCGGACCGGATGTAACCGATGGATTGGCGGGCCTCGACGTCAGCCCCGACCCGCACCCCATAGACCGCATCCACCTGGGCGCGGGCGTAGTGGCCGATCGAGTGTCGGGCTGTTACATCCTGGGCAATGCGATTGGCAAACAGGGCTTCAGTCTGCGCGGCTGTGCGGGCGGCGAATGGCGCTTCGGCCAGGTTGGCCGTGCGGATGGCAAACGGGGCATCGGTCTGATTCCGCCGAAACTCACCGATACTGTGTCGGCCCTCACCTTGGGCGGCCAACCGGAGGCCGTAGCGGGCAAATTCATTGGACGCCACCATGGCGCCATAGCCAGCCGTTTCGTCACCTGCCACCCGGGCTGAAAACGGTGCATCCGCCTGCCCGGCGACAAAAATACCGATACTCCAGTCGGCCCCCTGCAGCGTTGCCACACGAGTGCCGGTGACCGCGGTCATCTCCGTCGCCACCCTGACCGCGTGTGACGCCAGATGGTCTGTGGCGACACGGATTGCATGCCGTGCTTCGATCTGCTCGGCCGGGAAAACCCCGATCTGATAGCGTGCCTGCTCCTGGCTGGCCACCCGCACACCGTGCGTGGCCGTCAGTTCGGTTGCCACCGTAGCCGCGTAACCGGCCTGCTCGTCGGCGGCTACCCGGGCGGCGAATGGTGCATCGGCTTGGTTGGCCGCAAAGACACCGATGACGTAATCGGCGTCCATCTCTCTGGCGACACGCATACCGTATGGCGCATCCGCCTGGTTCTCGATCCTTTGGAGAGGCGGGCCGGTATCCCAGACAATCTCCTGGTCAACCGGTACGATCCACCCATCTCCGGGTGGATGCTTGTAGTCGTCGCCAGCCTCGATTTCTTGATCGACTGGTATGACATATCCATCTCCGGGCGGATGCTTGTAGTCGTCGCCAGCCTCGATTTCTTGATCGACCTGGACAATAATGCCTGTTTCGGGCATTTACGATTTCCGGATAACAATCAACTGAGTCGATGCGTACTGTTTTAAACAGATATAATCAATGCCGCTCCGTGTTATGGTGTCCAGATGCACAGCGATGTTTGCCGGGATACTCCAAATATCACATAACGACGACAAGTTTCCGTATGGTGCAGGCATGTCGCCAACATTGACAACATATGCTGGGAAAAATGGTACGCGAAAACCGCCATTCCCATCTGGTAATTTTTGCGTGATACCTGACAAGGCGGCATTCCACTGTGTCGGATGTCCAATGGTATTTAATTGGACATCGGCTAAACTCCCCGTCTTTTGATTCTCTTCCTTATCCTGCATGCGGGGTTTGTAACCGAAATAATTGCCACTGGAGTCCGCCCGGCCAAAGGTACCCCAGCAGTATGGCGGCCAACCGTTGGCCACGGTATCAAAAGGCAGACCCCGGGTATGCTCGAAACAACCGGTCACACCACCATAAGAAGAGGGACCGTAGCCCGCCGCCGTTTGCGAGGTAAAGGCCGCAAACCGTGCCGAGGCAAAAAGATAGAGCGTCCCGCCGTCCGTCAGATCAAGCCGTGGTGAATAGGACGTACTGTTGGAATCATAGGCCATATTGGTCCCGGAGTGGGCTACTTCATCCCAGGTTTCCCAAACCTCCGTTTTTAAATATCCGGAACTGCCGGCGTTAAGATTGATATATTTGAAAGTGGTCGCATCATCGGCCAATGGCGCCTTGATCACCTGGGCATCGGTCCCGGCCGCCGCATCATGGACCGTCCATCCCGCCGCGACCGTTGAGATGATCTCGGTGTTGGTCTGGTCGCAATCCGCCGACAGATTGGCCTTGTCGGTTTCGCCGGTCAGGATGGCGATGACGTCTGACAGGACGTTGGTGATGTCCGAACCGCTGTTGTAGACGTATTTTGTGTACATGTTGGCTCTCTACTTCTTTCCGTTCATCAACCGAATGAATCCATGGCCCAAGAAAAAACAGCCCGTGAATCACCACGCATATCGTAGATATTTTCGATTGGCATACTGGCCGCAGACAAACCGGTGGTATTCATTTTGGATAAGAGACAGTCCGGCTGTACCAATGGGGATACAGTCTCTGTTGTGACAATCAGTTTTGCAGATGGTGTTTCACGTGATTTTACCATCAAAGTCCTTGTCAGTGGGATGCGGACTGTAAACCCTCCACCTGATAGCGCATCAATCATCGGGACCACCAGCCTCTTCGGATTGCTATCAATGGGTAATACATTCGTTATGGAGATATCGACCACTTCTCCTGGCCAGTATTCGGAACCATGAGCACGTCCAGCAAATGGTTTGGTGTATAGAGCGCTGCCAGAAGATGCGGGCTCTTCGTCAGCCGGTGTCACGTTCCAACTGTATGCTGCTGGCTCCAAGTATGAAAATTGAGTGTAGCCGACCCCTTCAAGTGGCAACATTACACGCCTTGGTCTCGGGTAATACACGCTTCCGGCAGTGTCATCTTTAAACCAAATCGTTTCCGCACCAGATACCCATTGGGAATGGACCGGAAAAACAACCACCAGATACAACCCTTCCAGTGAGCACATCCTAAACGGACTATGCAGCAACCGCCGCATTTTCATACCGTCTCAACCTCAGTCCCGTGGACAAACGGCCTGATTTCCCGGCTTCCCGGCGGTTGCAACCCGGTAAACCGCTCCACCAGGAATTTTTCCGCATTGATCACCCGCCCGAACTGGTCCCGGCGGATCACTGGGTCACCGTCCTCGTCCGTCTCGAAATAGCCATAGACAATCCTGGTGACCACCTCCTGGTCGTAATAGTTGGTGGTGCCCGTCTCCGGGTCCGGTTCGGTCGGAGGAAAAATCCGGTAGACCTTGCCGTGCCGGGCCAGCTCCTGCTTTTTGTATTCCTTGGCCGGCCTCTCCTGAATAAAACCACTCTTTGGCCACTGCACGGCCCGGGAAACATTGGTGTTGGCAATGGCAAACCCGGCCCGGACAAAAACCCGCATGTCGGGGATCTCTTCCCAGTTGACGATATCGCCGTTGATGATCCGATCGTTGACGTTATAGTTGAGCCGATAGACGTGGTAAGACATCGTAAACCGGATCAATATGGATCCCCAGGCGACTTTGCTGGTGTAGGCCTCAATCTTGCCGTCAACTTTCCGAAATCGGGCCGGAGTGACCGGGTTGCCGTCCACATCGATAAAGTCGGTGGTGAACAGGATTTCCGGGATCTCCGTCACGCCGGGTTCGCTGAATTCATGCGTTTGGTCGCCGCCGAACTGTATCACCCGCTCCACGGTCTCCTCACGCCGACCCAGGCTCCTGACCGTCGGCCCGGGCTGGCCACCACCGTAAAACGTAAACACCGGTTTGGCGGTCCCGTCATAATCCAGGCGCAACTCCACCTCTCCCTGCGCCCAGTACTCCAGGACCGATTGCAATCCACCGCTCCATTGCAACCCAGCCCCGGACGATTTCAGGACGGAAATCGACAGGGTGGCATCCCGACCGTCGGAATAGACTTTGCCGGCCTGGAAATGGATTGTGGTGTCGGCGGTGACGCTCACGGGTTACGCGCTCTCACCGCTGATGGCGAACCGCACGGAATTGGCCGACAGACTGGCCGATCCCGCCGGCACCACCTGTTTGAGCCAAAACGGCGCCGCCGCGGGATGCGTCGAAAAGGTGATGGTGTCACCGTTGGCCCAGGTCCCCGCCCAACCGGCATCGAGCAGGGTGAAATAGGGTTCGGAAAAGTCGGCGTTGTCCGGGGCGAAATCACCGCCGCCGATGGAACCGCCACCGACCGAACCGACGGTATCGCCGGTCACGGTGAAATTGGTGGCATCGGTGAAGGTCAGGGTCCAGGCCTGCTCGATGGTACCGATACTGCTGAGGGCCACCGGGCTGCCCGCCTCATCATAGGTGCCGCTGGCGGAGGTCTCGGTCCAGGCCGTCAGGCTGGTATCGATATCAGCCGGTTCGATGATCGAGGTAACCCGGGTGTTGGCGGCAACATACGGGTTGGCCAAAGTGGCCCCCGCTTCGAAGGTCAGGGTGGCCTCGTCACCATTCCAGGAAACCCCCGTGGTATCATCCAGCCGGAGCCACTCCTCATTGCCGGACGTGTCCTCAACGCCATCCATGTCCGATATCCGGACCAGATCACCGTTGCGGAAGATCACATCCGCGCCCGCCTCGGTGATTACCACGCAGGATCCGGCGCCGGCGCTGACATCGGTCGTGAGTTGACCGGCCCCGTACAGGTCCGGAGCGGCGATATCGGCCTGGGTGTCGGTCTGGGTGCCGGAGAACATCAACACCCGGTCATCACCGGGGGTGTGTTTTTCGATGAACAGGCGCGGGGCGATCAAGGCCAGGTTTTCGGCGGACGCCACCTTGGCAAACAGTTTCCGGTATCTGGTTGTGCCGTTGGTTCGTTCGGCATGGGATATGTCCGGGAAGATATTGTTTTTTACCCCGGCGGCCACCAGGTTTGCGGACATGGTGCTGCCATTGGTCCCCGTGTCGTTCGCGGCGGCCGATTTGTAGAATTTGAGTTCCGTACTTTGGATGGGCATGGTTAAACCTTTAAAAGTTTGATGGTCCCGACATACAGATTATAATTTGGTTGTATGGACGCGAAGGAGACGGCTGGCGGCTCATGGTGGCGGAACATAACGGTGTGGGTGTCGCCATCCAACTCCAGCACAAACGACGCCCCCGACTGTGCGGCCAACCCCTGGATCGCGTCGCGGGTGGCCCTGTCGATCCAGGTAATGCCGTCCTGGATCGACAGGGTAATGGGGCGATGGTGCGCATTGGCCCGCGAGAAAAAAGCCAACTGCCCGCCAAGGGTAGGCGTTGCGGTCTGGACCACCGGGGACCAATCATCCTGGTCGATCCATTGCGTCTCGTCCGGCAAAACGATCCCGCCCAACCGGATCATGTCAGCCTCCCCCGTGACCGTCTTTTGAGGTCATCGACCAGCCCCCGGATCTGGGATTCCGGGTCAAGGGGAGCGGCAACAGGCCGGTCATTGACGCGGATATTGATCTGCAACGGCGATGGAGAGGCCGGCGTCGACCCGCCGGCGGGCATGGCTATGGGGGTGATGTTCGGAACCGGCATATTGGCCACCAGCCCGCCAGCAGCGAACTTCGGGACGTTGGCGAAACGACTCAACAGCGTCCGTACATCACCTTCAGGCCCGAAATTGATAAAGTCGAGCACCGGCTTGGCCAATTGGGTTCGGGCGGCATTGATCACATATTCCCAGTCGGATATGGCCACCAGGTTAGAGTCGGAGGTGGGGGTTCCCGCGCCCCGGAAAAGCCCATGACCCGGGTGCCGAGCTGGCCAAACTTCGCCACCTCCGGCCCGGGCCTGTACATGCCGGGTTTTGATGGTGACGGTCTTGTCTTTCAGTTCGGCAAGCTGTTTCTGTAAGGCGGCCAGGTTTTTCCGTGCTTGCTCAACCTTGGCTTGCAGTTGGACGGTCTTGGTGGTTTTGGTCGGGATGGATGCCAGGGCATCTCCCAATTTTTTCACCCCATTTCTCGCCTCAACCAAGGATTGCCGAAGGGTTTTTGTTTTTTTGTTTTGCTCCTGGAAAGCCTTTTGCGTGCTTTGACTCTGCTTTTCCAATGCCATTTCCATGGTTTTGCCGGATTCGCCGACCCCTTGCAAAGCCACACGGGTGTTCTTCAACTCGGCGTACATGTCCCGGGCCTTGCGGGCCAACTGTTCGGCAAACTCCAAATCATCCTTGGACAAGTTTTTTCTGGTGAGCAATTCGCGCGCTTTGGTCAATGTCTCATAGGCGGATCGATGTCTGCTGGCCTCTTTGTGCGCGTCACTCATTCCGCGCTCCAGAAGCGCGCGGATTTTGTCGGCCGTGGTCATCCTGGCATTGCGTTTTTCCAGTTCCAGGGCCTTGATCCGATCCGTCAATTGCCGTTCAAGCCTCAAGGATTCGTCAACCTGCCGTTTGATGGCCTCGATGCTTTTTTCCGCTGCACTGATCTTCTCTTTGAGGGTTTTTCTGGTTTGCCGCCGTTGCTCTTCGGCCAATTCGGTTTCCAGTCTGGTCAACTCACCGGCGGCCTCGGCTTTCTTTTTGGTGATCTCCTCAATGTCGTTTTCGATGGCCTCGCGCGCTGCATCGCTGTATTTGATGGCCTCTTCAAACGCTTGCAAAATTTCCTTTTGGGCATCTTTGGGGATCTGTGCTTTTTTTAACGCCTCGCCCAACTCTCCAACAGTCAAGCCGGCCTTGCTGGCTTTCATGGCCATGTCTTCCAGGGCTTTCTTGGATTTTCCCCAACTTTCCCGAAGTTTTTCACTCTTCTGGATATCCATATCCCATGTTCCGGTCAACCGGCCAAACCACGTTACAAAATCCTGGAATGCGGTGGTGTTGTCCTGGCCGATCCCATACAGGTCAATCAAATTTTTCCTGAATTCTCCGAGCGCTTTATCGGCTTTCCTGAAAGCACGAACGGCGGCATCAAATTGCAAGGCAAGCGTGGTTTGCGCTTCTGTTCTTAGAGATTGCTTGTATTTGTTGAGTGTTTTGATGGTTGCTTCAAGTTCATCCCCGGTGCGGGCGAGAATGCGTCCTTGCTTGCCGATCTCGACGTTGACATCGGGGATGATCTTTGCCAGTTCCTCCTGGGCCAGACGGTGGGCTTTGGTTCCTTTTTCGTTTTCACGCAGGCGTTTTTCCAGTTTCTCCAGCCGGTCAATCTTTTTTTGGATTTCCTGGCGGGTCTTGCCCAGGGATTCGGCGGTTTTCGAAGCGTTTTCCCCCATTCTGGACAGGGCCGAGCCGACCTCATAGGCGGCCAAGGCGATCCCGACCAAACCGACGCCTTTCAAGGCCAGATTCAGGGTCCGAGTGCTGCGCGTGGCGGCGAGTTGAGCGTTGATGAACGACCACAAGGCAGATGTGAGTTGCTTGAGCCCCAGATTCCACACCGCAAAGGCGGCACCGGCCCCCAGCATCACCCCGAGATAGGCCTTGGTGGCCGGGGATAGCTCCTTGTAAACTTCAAGTGTGCTGGTGAGGGCTTTTGCCAAAACCGAAACCGTCGGTGCAAGGTCATCGCCGATCTGGTCGCGAAACTCAAACAGTGCATTGTGGAGCCGGTTTATCTCGGCCTGGGTGTTGCTGATGGCACCCGGCAACGCCTTGCCATAGGTTCGTCGAAGTTCGGCTGCGAATTTCGGCAGAAAGTCATCCGCCATGATCTTGCCGGCGGCCAGCATTTTGTCCAGTTCAGCGGTGGACATACCCATGGCCCGGGCGGCGATCTGGAACGCACCGGGGATGCGTTCTCCGATTTGACCACGCAATTCCTCGGCCTGAACCTTGCCTTTGGATAGGACTTGAGTCAGGGCCCTCAAAGCCCCCTGGGTATCATCCGCTGACAGCCCGAGAACCGCCGCCGCCTCAGATACCGAAGTGAAAATATCCCGGGCTCCCTGCCCCTCCAGCTTCGTTCCTTTGGCTGCTGCCGCCACATGGCCAAAAGACTTGGCCGCAATATCAAGTCGAAGCCCAAGGCGATTCGCTTCGGATGTAACAAAGCTCAGTTCCCTGCCGGCATCCTCGACGGAACCGGTCGCGGCAAGCAAAGAGCTTTCCACCCGATCCATGGCCATGGATGCCTCCAAAGCATCCCGTATGGTCAGGCTGAAACCTGCAAACATCCCGACCACCGCCAAAAGGTTGCCCTGCAAATTTTGCAGTTGCTGACTGGTGCCGCTCAACTCACCACGCAACCCCGCCACGTTTGCACGCATCGCCTGATGTGCCCGATGCAAATCGGCCTCCGACAATCTCCCAGTCCGCGCCAACCGTTGATAGGCCAGCTCCAAACGGCGGATTTCCCGTTGCACATCCCGGATCGGGCGAATACCGAGCCTGGCAAACGCTTCGGTGGTCTTGGCCTGTTGACGCGCCGACCGCGTGGCCCTGGTCAGGTCACCCTGCAGACGCCTTTGATGCTCCCCGAGACGGTCGGTTTGGATACCGGCGGCGGCAAGCTTGTTGCCCAGACTGGACAGGGCCACCTTTTGCTGTTCGATTTCCTGACGTAACGCCGCCGATTTCCGGCGTGAGGCATCATAATCCCGCTGCAACTGGCGTTGAAATTGCCGGGCCTCCTGGCTGCCTCCCATCTGCATCGCCGCGCGCAGGGAGGCCCCCAGCCGGTCCGCCTCCTGCTTGGCGGCTTTCCAACGGGATTGGGTTGCCTTGATCTGGTCGGTAAGTTCCCGGAAACCTTTGATATCGGCAAGGGAGCGGCTGATTTTTTGCGCGTGGCTGTCGGTGGCGGCGCTGATGCCGCGCATGGTTCCGACGTATCCGCTTTCCGCCCGCCTGATATTGGACAAAAAATCGCCCAAATTCATGCGCAGGAAAAATTCGACGGTGTTCCGTGCAGCCATGATCAATCACCCGGTTTGGTCATGTCGACCGCCTGTCGATACAGGCTCCAGCCATAATCCCAGACTTGCAGGTGTCCCCTTTCGGTCAGGATGATGCAGTTTCGGGCAAGGATTCCGGCGGCGTCACCAGGCTTGCCAGGCTCCCCGCCAGGCCGAAAAAATCGGCGTGCATCTCCTTGTATGACGCCCAGACCGTGGCGATTTCGGAGAGGGAGAGTTCTTCAAGGGATTCCCCCTTTGGCGGGATAATGCATTCCCCCTCCAGCAACCCCAGGATGGCCGGCATGTGGCTGGTCAGCAGGGTTTTGATGTCCACCTTTTCCAGGTCTTGCGGAAATTCGGTCAGGAAGGTCCGGATATCCTTTGGCCGCAATTCGTAGAGGGTGACGGTTCGCCCGTCTCCCAAATCCATCGTTTTTTTCAGTCTCACGATCAACCCCGTTTCGTTGAAAAAATTTCTCCAAAAGGATAAAGTGAATCCAGAAATCGACAATGCAGGTGACTTCAGTGAAAAAAATCCAAAACCTGTTCCGAGACGCTGACGGCCACCTTTCCTGGTGGCGGATCAACTGGGCCATCCTGTTGTTCCTGGTCATTTTCGACGGGATCATCGAGCCCCATCTGTTGGGCATCCACGAAGCCGACAAAATCCACTGGTTCAAATGAGCGTGTCGGCATTCATCACATGGCAGGCACCCGTTATCTCATTCCTTCGAATCAACGCCCTCTCCCTTCAATACGGCCCGGATCTCCGCAACGATCAACTCCATTGATGCGGTTCGACTGACCGTCGACCTCAATCTTCAAACTCCCTTCCATTTCAGCTTTTTTGTGATCACAAAAAAATAAAGTGCGCTTTTTGCATTTTAATTTTTGAAATAGTGCTCATTTTGCATTATAATGTTCTCAACAATCACGGAGGGAACGATGCCGACCATCAAAACGATCAATGGAATCCGAATTTGCATTTTTACCCGCGACCATGCCCCGGCCCACGTGCATATCGTTTCCTCCGACAACGCGGTCCACATCAAATTGCAGCTGGATGATCTGACCGTGGCCAAAGGGCCGGCCCAGCATCCCAAGATCAATGCCGCCCTGGATTGGGCCAAGGACAATCGGGATTTCCTGGTTCAGTCCTGGAAAAACATCCACAAATAAGGAGTGAGTCATGGATCAACCCCGCTTGAAACAGGTTCAAGCCGACCCGGATGCCTATACGCTGACCCTGGAGTGGCAGGATGGAACGACGGACATCCTCGACTGTACGAACCTTGACCGTGAATTCGGACAATCGACCATGCCACCAGACGTATTCGCCACGGCCCGCATCATCCTCGGCGGTTGGGGAATCGCCTGGAACAACGACGAAGACATCGGGGCGGACACCCTGTGGGAGCTTGCCCGTATGCAGGCCGATCAAGGAGAAAGTCCGATGTCGCCTTTGGCATTCAAGTCCTGGCTCAAACGAAACGGTTTGATTCTCGATTCGGCCGTGGATGTGCTGGGTCTCGGGCGCCGAACCCTGGCATCCTATTCAAGCGGCAGCAAACCCATTCCCCGTGTCGTGGCGCTGGCGTGCATGGCCATCGACTTTCAAAGGACGGGAAGGCGGGGCCAGCTTGTGAGATGAAGGAGGGGGCGGAAGCCCCCCCCTTCATCCTTTCAGACCGGACGATCAATCGCGCATTTCCACCGTGTAGGGCGTGGTCTCACCGGCCAGGGTGGTGAGGGTGCCGGAAAGTTCCAGGCTGGAATAATCGTTGGACATGAAATTGATGGCACTGCTGGGGGTCAGGACGGCTTCGCCGACCCGGACGATGATCGCTTTGCCGGTGGTCAGGTTTTTTCCCTCCAGCAATAGTTTTGCTTTGATGGTCGGGCGGACCGAACCGCTGATGGTGGCGCCGCTGATGGCCATGTAATCGGCGCTGACATGGATTTCGTCGCCGTCGGTGATGCCGCCGCCGGCCAACGCCTTGATCATGCCAATCCGGTAGTTGACCTCATAGTCGGTGCCTTCCGCATAGGTGGTGGTATCGGTCTGATCCTTGACCACTACCGTAGCGCTGGTCAGGTTACCCTTGGAAAGCTCGACGAACCGCCCCTCCTTGGCGTTGATCGCCTCACCGTCGAGAGAACCGCTCCCCTGATTCAGAGTGGCAACATCACCCAGCAGGGCCATGGCCAAATTGTCCTTGTCCAGATCATTCATGGCGATGGCGACTTGAGCCGGTTTTTTGATGGTCACCGTGTCCAGCGCTTGACCATAGGTTTCGATACCGGTGGAGATGCGTTCTTTTTTTTCGGTGGTTTCGCTGACATCAAACTTGGTGGCGTTACCCACCAGCAGCAGACCGGTGCTCGTTCCATCGTCGGCCTTGCGGTCCATGAAGAGATTGCCACTTGCAAGCAGTCCGGACATGTTATATTTACTCCTTGATGTTAAAAACAAAAACCGTAGTAAAGGCGATCGGGAAATAGAAAAAACCGCCCGGTGAATTTTGTGGTCGATAGGGTGTCCGTTCCCGGACGAACGGCTTGAACCGCTCGGATGGCGTCCAGCCCTGGATGGCGTTGATCGCCCTGACGATCAATGGTCCGGCGATACTCCGGGCGCCGGCGCCGCTATCAGCGTTTTTGGCGGACCGGGTCACCACCACCAACGTCCATTGCTGCTCGATCTTTTGACTGGCCCCGTCCGATATCGCCTGATTGGGGTTGTCTCCCGTCAACATCACATGCACCGCCGGGTGCCATTGGGAGGCCTCTTTTACCCCTGCCAGATCGGTGGCCGTGAGTATTTTGACCCCATGGCCAAGCTTTCCCCGGAGCCGATCAACGATGAAATCTTCCAGGACCAGATAATCATCCACCGGCCACCCCAAGGACATAATTTTCCAGGATCTCCAGGACCGTTACCCGGTCTTGCTCACCGATGGTGCCGGCCTCTGGATCGGACATCAGCAATCCACGGCGGGGGATATTGGCCCTGGGCGCGCCGAATTCGTGGTGAACGGCGTACTTTTGCGCATAACCAACGGCCACCCCGTCCGAAAGTGGTTGATAGTTCAGGGATGTGGACAGATGTCCATCGAACCGGAGCAATTCCCCCTTGCCTTGCTTTTGGCGCCGCGCCGCCGTTGAGTCGGCCCAGGGCGTCCAGGGCATCCCGTCCGGATCGCGCTTGTCCCGAAACCGTGCGGCCGCGTTACCCTCCAGGTCCGCGCCGATCCGGTCATGCAGGGGACGTGGATCGGTGGCCACGGACAGCAACCGCGCCATGACATCCAACACCTGACGATCCCGGAGTTCGATCTGCAATATTGGGGGATCGGACATCACCACATCCTGGCCAGGGTATCGGGATCGAACACCATGGGCCGCGCCTTGACCACCGCGCCACCGGTCGGGGACGGCTTGGACTCCTCCGGCACGCCCAGGGATGCCTTTCCGTCGGCGAATCGGCGTAAAAACAGGATGGCGTCATCATACCGCTCGCGGACGACCTGGGGCGGTTGATCGGTGTAGAGGAGGTAGCGGGCCAGGTCACAGGTCACGTGCTTGATCCGGTCGGGGACGGTGGTCAGGGGCAGGTCCACGTGCACCCCGATGTGGCCGTCGATGATGCCACAGGCGTCGGTGATGGCCCGGGCTGTTACGCCCGGGTTGTCCCCGTACAGATCGTCGATCTCCATCCCATACCGGTCCCGGAGATCGTCATAGGTGATGTAGGCCGCGGCCATCGTCGGTCAGACCACCCGCAACCGGCGGACCGCCTCGGGACGGGTGACGATCGGCAACGGATTGGTCTCCACCCGCATCATCTGGCCCGGGGGATCCCGCTCGATCCAGGTATCGACGAACCATTCCTGGGGGGCAAGACCCGCCGGGGTTTCGCACGGACCATGGACCAACTCGAATCCCGCTTCCTCGGAAAGGACCAAAATTTCATCGTCCGGGATGAAAACCTGGTCGTTGCCATTGAAGTCGGCATAGACGCCGATAAACTTGTGGATCACCACGCCGCTGATGGCCCGCAATTCGCCGGTTGCCAACAATTGGTTGGCGGCATTGGTACCGGTCAACAACTCCGCGATTTGCGGGTGATTCCGAAGTGTCCCGTACGCACCAACGCCACAATAGGCATGCAGGACGCCCGGCGTACCGCCCAAGGCCCGGCCAATACTGGTGCCAAGATCATCGAATACATCGATGGGACGGTCCGTCGAGCCGCCGTCGATCAATTGGACGTCCTGGATGGCCGGGACATCATAGGTGGCGATGACGTTACCTTTGCCGTCCACCACCTGGCCCATACATCCCTTGATGGCCATGTACTCTTTGGTGCGGTCGAATCGGCCTCGAATCGCATCCAACTTGCGCACGTACACTTGCTGCTGGGAACGCAAAGCGGTGGAACCGGATGCACGCAGACCGATCAAGTCCGAAGCCTTGACCGCATCGTGCTCCGAAAACCGGGGGATGGTCACGGTCTTGCCGCTCTCGGTGCCATCGGGCGCCTTGAGGGATTTGACGCCATGGCCGATGGCCACCGCCAAACCTTCGGGGCCGTCGATGATATCCATCTGGGCAAAAGGCGTTCCCAACTGCCGGCCACGGGTAAAATGGCGGTCAAGGATCGGTGTTTTGACCGGTCGGCGCTTGTCAACGACGCCGGTCAGAACGGTGGAAGTGAATGACATTCCAATAGACATGGATCAATCCTCCAAAATCAACAGTCCGACCCGGTTGCCGGAGACGTCCAGGGCGGCGGGCAGGCCGGAAATCTTGGACCGCCGCACGGCGCCGGATTGGATGATGGGGTAGGTGGTGTGTTCGCCGGCGGCGGTGGTGGCATCCTCGCCCAGGACGCCGGCGACGATGGCCACGGTCTGTTTGTACTGCACGGTCACGTTGTCGGTGCCGCTGGCCGGGGCCGTGTCGAAAACGATCTGGTCCACCCCGCCGGTCCCGGCGCCGGGGTCGATGGAGACCGCCGCCGTTTCAGCACCGCCGACCAGAACCAGCAAGGATTCGGGATCGACGCTGTGGTGACCCAGGTCGAAAGCGGTGGTGGCTCCATCACCGGACAGGGTGGTGGTCTGGACGGTCTCATCGACCGGCCCGAAATAACCGGTTCCCCGGAAAAACCCCATCACCTGGCCCGCGTCCAGGGTCAAGGACTCTTCCAGGGGACGGTCGACGATGTAGTGGCCATCGCCGGACAGCAACGTCGACATGCTGGACGGCAGGGTGACGGTGGTTTGGGCAAAGCTGGGCATGGGTTACTCCTCATCCGTCCAGTTTGGACATGGAATCGATCAAGCCCTGGACCTCATCGGTCCCGGAGGTGGCTTGATCGGCAAAAAGGGTTTCCGCCGGCGCCGGTTTCAGGGATTTGAGGTCATTCGCCACGGCGTCGATGGCGGACTCGGACATCTCCAGGTAGGGCTTGGCCTTTTCGGCGCTGAATTCCATGCCCAGATCGGCGAACATTTTTCTCACCTTCTCTTCGCGTCGGGCTTTGGCCGTCGCCGCCACCTGCTCCTGGAGAGCGGTGAATTTTGTCTCCAGATCGTCGGCCCGGGCTTTTTCGGCGGCGAACATCTGGGCGAGATCCTGTTGATCCCCCGGCTTCGGGGGGGGGTGGTGGAACCCTGTTGGTTGGTGCCGGACATAGGATGATCCTTTTTTGCGGTTTGAACGGTAACGGAATCCCCGCCGTCGGCCATGACGTTGGCGGAGGTGTGGGGATCGGCGCCGGTCGGCGTAAAACTGATTTCCTTGATCCTGGAGTTGCGGAAGATATGCCCCGGGCCGGCGAATGTGTGGCCGTTGACCGCCACCGACTGACCGGCTTGCACCTCCTCGATGACACCCGGATGGATATCGACCGACATCTGCCAGGGGAATCCCTCATCGGACAGGTTGGCCACCTGTTGCCCGGCCTCGGTCGTGGATGCCAGACGCCCGTTGATCTTGATGCCGTCGGTGCCGATGGCCACCGCCTCCGAAAAACCGGCAATGCGGCTGCGGTCGTGACCGACCAACATCGGCAACCGTTCCGGGGCGCTGGTGGCGGACAAATCGAAAATCACATTGTCCCAAAACCAGTGCCCGGTGATGGGCTTGCCGGAATAGGCGACGCCTTCGAATCGACGCACCCGGTTTTCATCTGCATCGGTCATCGTCACCGGTGCATCGAAAATCAGGGCCGTCCTGGGAATTTTTTTGGAATTTGACATGCCGGGCTTTATAGCATGGTCGGCATGTTACAGGTGTTACTGGTGTTACAGATGTAATGGTTTATGATGACTTGCTGAAAGGGTTCATTTGTGTGGTGGGTCGAAAAAAGCCAAAAAACATACTGAATCACAGGTACTTTCTGGCAAAAATTTTCCTGCTTGTTATCTGCAGATCGTTTCGCACGGGATGCCATCCCGGTCACGGTCCAGTTTGCGGACGTGACATGTATTTAAATAGAAATAAGCTTCATCACAGGAAACCATTTGCCCGCATCTTGATTTCCTCCCGCACCTGAAAGTGCCGATGGGGGTGTGTCTGGTTTTTTTGCTTTTTTTGTTTTTTATCGGTTCTATTGACAACCATTCTTTCTCTCTTTTCTTTTTTGTTGTTTTCTTTTCCTCTCTTTTCTGTTCTTCCATTTCATGTAGAAGCCGATCGATCGGTGACAAACTTTCCAGCCATTCCCGACGCTGACGTTTTCGTTCAATTTGTAAGCGTATTCGCTGTCGCTGCCTCTCCAATTGAAGATCATGATAGACGATCGTTTCTATGAGGTTTTCGTTCGATTGGCAAAGATAGCTGCGAAAAACTGTCACCCCAGAATCGCCTCTACACTTGTAGATGGTGGCTTCGGCTATGCCTGGAAGAAAGATAAAAAAAGAAAAGATTAGCAAAAGATGTGCGCGCATGGGATTATGGATCATCTGCAGTCATGGTAAAAATTTTTTATACCACCAAGACAGGAAGAGATCCACCTTTATCCTGAAGAGAATTACGGCGCAATCCGCCAAACATCGATCTCTAGATCGTGATGGCGGATGATACCCCGCAACCGCCGCCAATATTTTTCATCTCCAGGCCGTTCCAGAATCAACAAAATCCCGGCCCGTTTGCCGGTCAGCATCGAATAGTGCAGGGATTGGCCAATGGCCTCATAGAGTTTGCGGGCGAAATCCACTTCCACGGCGTGGGTGGCGGTCAGGCAGTCCACCCGTGTCCGGTCCACCAACCGCACTTCGGCCCGGCCCTGTTGAGCCCGGCACCACCGCTCCTGGTACCACCGCTCGGGGTGTTGATGGCGGGCGTGGGCCGGCGAGGATGCCGCCAAAATGACAACAAAGGCTGTCAGCCAGGTCTTGAACATGCCTTTATGATAATTTAAAGGCTATATTGCCGCAATCAGAAAAACCTGGATCAAAATATCAAGTTTTATTCTTCGGTGTCGCCCAGCATCGTCCAGGCCACCAACGCCACCCACAGCATCTGCAGGGCCGGAATCAGGGGTTGATGCAACGGCTTGTCCCGGAAGGAAAACGCCCGCCGGTCGATGGCTTGCTGGATGCCTCTGTTGGGCTCCTCGCAGGGGGCGTAATCCCATCCACTATCCGGCGCGGCATCCGGTGGCCGGGGGGGGACTCCCCGGGCCAATGCCTCTTTTTCGGTCAGGGATATCACCCGACACCGGCACCGGTGGCCGTTGGGGGGGTACCAGGATTGCCAGATCGGATCATCGATGGGGGCCACATGGCCATCCATGGCGGCGTGGGCCGGGCGGGTGCGGCGGTCGTTGACGGCATCGTACATCAGATAGGGACGGCTCTCCCGGTTGCGCTGTTGCTGCTCACAACGTCCCCGGTTGTAGGCCCCCTGGATGTTGGTCCGGAAAATATTGTCCAACCGATGGCGGGGCAGGTCCAGGGGCACTTCACCGGCTTTCACCCGCTTTTGCCAATCCCGGAAACTGTTCCCCTGGGCCAGGTCATCGGTCAGGGAATCCAGAACCCCCTGGATTTGATCGATACCGGCCAAGCCGGCGACACTGAACGCCTGGGCACGGGCCAGCCCCTGCAAGGCGCCGTAATAGGTTTCCGGCAGGACCACCCCCCGCCGGCGCATGGCCTCGATGGCTTCGGCGAACGGCAGAGGGGTGGGGTAAGGGCGGGGCATGTCGATTTTATTCGTTTACCATTTGTTTGACCAAGGCTCCAACTGCTGCTTTGATGGTGTCGAATGACAAATCGAATCCTTTCTCTTTGGCAATGACCAGAACTCTGTTCCACAAGGTGTCCGACCGAATATTGTCGAGGAATTCATAACCCTGCCAAGTCAGGCTTTTTGCAATACAGTTCGGTTTGAACGTATTGGTATTGCATGTCGCATTGATGAGGCCAGCTTCTTTCATCAACTGCATATGGAAAGAGACGGTTTCCGCATCAAACCCTTCGATCATGTCCGGGCGCACGACGCTTTCCAGGGTTGGTTGTTCCTCGATTTTCAAAAGAATCCGGCGAATCAAATCCCAATCACGTTTCATTTTTCTCCCCCGTCCGCTGCTCCGAATTGCCATACCCCATCACGTCGGCCATAAACAATGCCCGTTCCAGCGATTCCCGAAACCCCTCCAACGGCTCCCGCCCAGCCATCTCCCCCAACCGGTCTGCCAAATCCTCCGGACCATTGGCCGCCTCGATGGCGGCGCGGATATCGGCCGGGGGAATGGGATTGACCACCATCCCCAGAGCCGCGTCGGCCAGGTCTTCGATTTCCTGCTGGTCTGGCGTGATCCTCCGGTCACCCCCATCGGCAAAGGCGCCAGCTCCAAACGGGGCGCCGCCGGCCCGGGTTTTCGCAGGGGGGGAGGGGGGCGGGGTGGCGGTCAGTTCAAAATGCCCCGCCTCAAAACCATAAACATCCTGATAATATTCCGGCGTAAATCTCAAGCCCGGGTTGGCCTTGGCCAAATCAACATCCCGCGCCGCCCGGTCGGCCTCCAGGCCCTGGACATCCTCCAGGAGGAACCGGGGCGGTTCCGCGGCCGGGAAATTCAACCCGACCAGGGCGTTGACGATCCGTTGCACGGTATCGGTCACCAGGCGCAGGTCGGATTGCCGTCGATCCTCGCGCACCTCGTTATGGACCCTGGCGGCGGCATAACTGCCCTTGCCGTCGATGTCGGTGGTCAGGGTTTGGCCCAGGATCACCTTTTGAATCCGCTTCTCCATGGCCGATTCGAAGTGGCGGAACGACTCACCGGCATTGCCGGGGGCCACCGCCTCCACCTTGTCCCCGGTCCCCACCGCCACCACCGCATCCTGGACCGCCTGCAACAGGGCGTCGGCCATCGACGCCTTGTCGCCATCGGTGTAGCCCAGCAACAACGGTTGGCCAAAACGCTCCAAAAACTGCGCCCAAAACCGGGTCCCCTGGGAGCGGAAAAACCAGGGCCAATGGAGCCGGGACAGCAGGGATTCGCCGTAGGGGTTCCGCTAGGTGGCCATGCGACGGGTGAGAAAAAATTTATACCGGGTATCGACGGGGATACCCTCCGTACCGCCGGCGCCGTCGCTCGGAAAATAGCGCAACCCGCCATCCCGGCCCGGGGCGAACCATTCGAAGGGTTTTTCCTGGATGTGGGTCAGGCCGATCAAACCGGTTTCGCCGGGACGGGTATAGACCGCCTCCAACACCGAATAGCCATAGGCCACGGCGTTCCAGGCCCCCCGGAGGATACCGGTCATGTGCGGCGCCAGCTGGTCGAGGAGGTAGTCGGCAACCGCCCCTTCGCCCGGCTCCAGGCGCCAGGGCGTGGAAATCACCGCTTCCCGGCGCGTCTCCAGGGCCGCATGGATTTCATCATCGCCCTCCAGGGCCCGCAGGTGCTCCCGCGACAATCCCAGTTTTTCCAGGACCACATCCGGGTCTGGAATCTGGGTCAAAAAGCTGGCCAGTTGCTCGATGGCCTGGTCTCGATACAACATCCGCATGGTGGTCATGTGGCGATCTCCCCTTTGACGATGCGTCGGACTTCGGCCCTGGGCAACCGCAAAGTGCCCAAATGGCGACGGGCCGTCAGTTCCTGGCGTTGGATGGCCCGATAGATGCGCACCCGGGCCGCATCCGCGCGGACATCGAGCGCCCTGGCAAGCAAGGCGGCGGCCTCCTGGACGGAAAAGGTTTCTTTATCAGGGATGCGGATACGACGGCTCACGTTGGATATCCTTTCAATCCACCGGTCAATGCCCTGGTACCTTTGCTGACCGGTTTGGCGTCGCCGGGGTGGGTGGCGATCCAACCCAAAAACTGGGAGGTGGCGTCCGCCTGGTCGTCGTGGGCCGCCGCCGGGAACAGGGTCAGCTCGGTCTCGTAGTCAGCGAGCCAGGGGGCCGACTCCGGCAGATGGACCCGCCCCGCCTCGATGTAGGGGGAGACCACCGACAGCCGGGTGGTTTTATCCCCCTCCGGATCGATGGCAATCACCGGCCAACGGCTTTCCCGTCGCATATCCTGGACCAGGGATTGACCACTGCCCTTGTCCTCGACCAGGATTGCCATCGGCCGCCATTTGTCGGCGAGGGACCGGGCCGTCCGTTTGAGGTCCGGATACTCCAGGCGCCGACGCTGGACGTCCAACAAAAACAGATCGCCGTTTGTGACCTCGCCCCAGGTCAGGCACACCGAAGGATCGTTGAGTTGACCCGGTTTGAATGCGGTGTCCCAGGACTGCACGATCCGCGTGAACCGGGCCGGCGCCGTCCGGTAGCGTTTGAACCAGGCCAGCTTGATGATGCCCCCTTCGGCGGGCACCGGGCGCTGCTGGTAGAGCGCCGACCAGTCCATGGTTCCCACGGTTTTTTTGATCCGCTCCAGGTCCGGCAACGGATAGGCCTCCGGCCACAGGGCCGTCCCCTCCGGGCGCTCCAGTTGGTCGCCTGCTTCGGCCACGGCTGGCAGGTTGAGAATTTCCCACCCCTCGTGGCCGTGCTCCTTCAGCAGCCGCGCCGCCAGATCATCCGCATGCCAGCGGGTCTGAATGAGGATGACGGCGCCGCCGGGCTGCAACCGGGTGTAAGCGGTGGAGGTGTACCAATCCTCGAGGGTTTTCCGCATGACGGGGGAATCAGCATCTTTACGGTTTTTGATGGGATCATCGATCAACAGCAGATGGGCGCCGCGCCCGGTAATCGGCCCGCCGATCCCAACCGCAAAATAGGCCCCCCTCTGACGGGTGCTGAAATGATTGGCGGCAGTGGAATCGGTGGAGATCCGACAACCCGGGAAAATACCCTGATGGATCGGGCCGGAAAGCTGGTTGCGCACCTTTCGGCCAAAGGTGTTGGCCGCCTGCTGGGCATAGGTGGCAAAAATGACCTGTCGATCCGGATGGTGCCCCAGGTACCATGCCGGAAAAAACTCACTCGCCAGCATCGATTTACCATGCCGGGGTGGCATGAAAATCATCAACCGCTTGATTTCGCCGGCCATCACCTTTTTCAACTTTTTGCCGATCAACCGGTGATGGGCGGCCGGTTTGTAATCCCGCCACTGGCCGATCCCATAGGCGGTCAGGGCATGGTGGGCAAAAGCCCGAAAACGTGGATCAATCCGCGCCATGACTGACCACCTCCACCGCCATATCCCGCACTTGCTCCACCTCCGACACCTCCGCGTCTCCGTCCATGACCCCCAAGCCGCGCATGATTTCCGCCCGCTGTCTCTCCAGATTGCCGATCCGGCCCAGCAACCGGTCTATCATCTGGTCGAAATCCGGTCTTTTTTTGATTGTTTCCGCCAACTCCCTGCCCAGGGCGTCGGTTGCCGCCCGGGTCTCGGAGATCCGCAATCCACCCTTTTTCCGAGCGACCAATGCCCGCCGCAACTGGAGTCGTGCCAAGCGCAATTCATCATCCAGTTCACCAACCCGGATATCCCGCCAAAGCCCTTTTTCCTCCATGGACAGGCCGACACCGTAAATCCCATGGGTCACGGCATTCCGATTGCCGGCGGGGGGGCCGGTATTGGTCCCACCATGCAACCGGCATCGACCATTTTTCATGCCCCCCTTTTTGCACGATCCCCCCGCCCTCGTTTTCGCTCCACATCTGGCCACATGCGCATCTCTTTACGTTTTCATGGGATCGTTTCTCAAAACCAGGCCTTACCCGGTGGTCAGGCCCAGGTAAATTTCTTCTCGCCTTATCGCCCCCGCCACATCAGCAGCCGGTCATTCCCAGGCCCCTGCATAACGAGGACGCACCGGAAACCATTTGCGGGTCGGAATGCCGAGCAGACAGAAAAGCGCCCCTGGGGACGTTACAGAATCGGGAAACGGGATAGCTGGTCGGAAGGATCGGGGATGTGGTTGCCGGTGTGGTTTTGATCATGATCGACACCCCAAAAAAAGACCCCTCCCCGAGACCGACAGGGAGGGGCGGAATAACCACCAACTCAGAGAGGAGTGCTGAAAGTTTGGCACAATCGCGCCCGGATTTGCCGTTGAACCGTTTCATCCGTTGGTTTTAATGGATCGCGTTCGACGGATTCGGGATCCGCGATCTTGCCAGGAACCATTTTGATTCCATTTCCAGTCGGTCCTCTTGGTGTGCGATCATCCCTTCAAACAAGGCAAGCATCTCCATAAGGGCTGGTTTGGCGCCCGGGTATTGCTTTGAAATCTCGTCGAATAGCTGCACTGTTCTTCCAAACTTTTCCACGTCAACTGCCATCGTTCTGCCTCCTGTTTTTTTTGCCGTTGAACCGTTTTGTCCGTCGGCTTTCAGTCCGTGGATTGGCTTTCTCGGATCGGCTTACGTCACCACCTCTCCCGCCTCGATTCGGGCTTTGACCTCGAAAAACAATCCCGGGTCCGGGATGGTTCTGGTGGATTTCATCGCCCGCACCCAGACCGAAAAAGCTTGATCGGCGGCACTTTCACCCCTTCTCCCGGACGGCTCGGGTAGGGTTGGCGCCGGTTGATGGGGTGGTTCCGGATTCTGGTTTATGGCGGCGCGGCAGAAGGCGCGGAATTGCGGCAGGGTTGGTGGAAACGGTGACCCCTCATCGATGATGGCATCCACCGCCAGGGCGATCTGTTGCGGCGTCACCCCCCGCAAACCTTTCTGCCAGGTTCCATCGTCCTCCTCTCCGAATGATTCCGCCCACAGGTTGCCGTAAATCCGGCCCATCCGTTCCCACAGTTGCCGAATGTGCTTTTCAGTCAGCATTGTTGTATTCGCCTTCGATGATCGGTTGTGGGGCTGGATCGAAAAGCGGGTCCCCTGGGAATGCGGCCCGGTTTCGCGCTGCAATCCGTTCAGGAGCCGAGAGGCGACGGCCCCGACGTCCTCCGGTTTGGTTTCGTCCATTGCGATCCTCCGAGATCGGGTAAAGCGATGGCCATCCGGCCATGATGGATTGTTCAATGACGGCGGTCGGGTTGTTCCCGGACGCCTTCAGTTTGCCCAACTTGGTTAGTGCCAGGGTCTGGGCACGGGGTGTCATCGGTTTTTTCAGCGAGATTCGATGCTCCAGGAAGTCTTGCCAGATTTTTGCATCAAGCCAATCCGGCAACACCACATCCCCCCCAGGGGGGGTAGGGGGGTGGTTTTTTCTTTTCCGGTTACCGGATCCCGGATGTGGTATGGCTTTCGGGGGGGGTCGGAAACAAATACGTCTGACTTTCCGTCCGGGTTTTGGTTGCCGGTGTCGTGTATGTGTTTGTGATCGTTCTGTTTTTCCGGTTCGTCAGACGTCCGGCTTTCGGTATGGGAATCCGTATGGCTTTCGTATGGCTTTCGTATGGCTTTTTTTGACGCGCAATTATCCGCAGTCGCCAACGGGCAGGAAAAAACAAGCCTACCTTTGGCCTGATTCGTCCTCTTATCCCATGTGATCAACTTCCGCTTGACCAACCATTCAACCGATCGCTCCAACTGTCCCTTGGACGGTTTCTCCCTTTTGATGCCTCGAACACTCCAAACCTCCGTCTCTTCCGCCAATGAAATCCAGGAAATCGCCCGCGCCAAACCGACAATGCCGGTCCGATAATCCATGAAAGGCCGGAGCGCCAGCAGATATACCAGCCGGGCAAGGTGGGGCAGGCCCCGCAGGGCCTCCCGCTCCTCGTCATTGATCCGGAACGATCCCATATCCTCTACCGACCGGTGGCCCCCCTCGATGGCGCCGGCCGCCGGGTAGGGCGGGCCGGGGATTCCACCTCCCGCGCCACGTGCAAGGCGTTGATCACCGGGTTCAGGGCCTTCAATGCCTCCACGGCCCGCTCCATGGCGCCGGTATCCTGGACGAACCGCAACGCATCCAGGGTCTCGAAATCCTTCCGCGCCAAAGACGGAAAGGTGATCTCCATTACCGACAACACCATGGCCAGTTCGGATTCATCCGCCCCGCCCCTCTGTAGGGTTTCGATTTCCGCCCGTAAAAATTGCCGATACCGCTCCACCCACGGTTCCGCCGCCTTGCGGGCGATGGCGTTGATCGCCTCCCGATGGATGGGCGGGGGTAGGGATTGGCTGGGAAGGGGGTGGGAAGGGGGTGGGATCTGGCCTTGCTGGCCCTTTAATTCCTCGGCCATCTCGTAAAACGCCTTCACCAAACGTTTTTTGAATTCCCGAATGGTTGGCGTATTGCGCATGTAGCTCAACAACAGGGTGGCTTGGCGTTCGTTGAGGATGGCAATTTCGGTTTTTTGGCCTGCCCCGTGTCTGCTTTCAACTCCCATTTCAAATGTGAGTTGGCCGAATTCTTCCAAGTCAGGTTGATATTTTCGTGCAAGTTGAATAACAGCCTTATGGCTATTGTTTGTCCCGTCAGCGATGGTTTTGGACGTAGTGGTGGGGGCACCATCGTGGATGGCAATGAGGGTGGTCATGGCTGTGCTCCTTCGGATTGGGTTTCCGGAGCACGAACGGTTACGAGGCGTCCAGGCTCCGGGGGTTCGTAACCCCACCGAAGGTTGGGCCGTTCCGTTTTAGCCTTACGGCTTGGACATGCGGAACGCCCCCGGAGTCTGGCGACTAGGGAAATTGCGGGCACAAAAAATCCGCCAGGACTGTCGGGGGCGGTTGGACCGCCTTCGGTTTGGAGGTTACGAAGCTCCACCGACAACCCTACAACCTGACAGCCGATAACGTCAAAGCAAAAAATTACCGGCCCAGCCGGAACAAAAGCCTTTTTCTTGGCAGTCCCGGTGGTGTTATGGTGACCCCGTAACTTATCACGATACCCGGCAATCGCTGAAACAAAAAGTTTACAAGATTTAACGGGACTATTAAAATGACAAATGAAATCTTTGAACAGTTTCAGTTTATTTGTGAACATTGTGGAAATGCGATCAATAAACGGGATACTCACTGTCATGCTTGCGTGAGACCGGTTATTCAACCTGTAAAAAAAGTTCGAAAAGAAGAAACACAACCTTCTGGAAAACGTACTAAAAAGCCCAACAGCAAAACAAATGGTGTTGTCGACTTGATTGGTGATTTTTTGTTGGCGAGCGTAATTGTATTTCTTGTTTCCGTGATCGGTTACAGGTCTTTTTATTCTGCACCGGGAGATACCGCCGGAAATCGAATTTCCCACCTGACGCCCGCTTACGCCACCACCCCGCGCAAGAATCGCTTTGAAGAAAAAACCATCAACAGGGCCATGTTCGGCGAAGATTGGCCCCTCACCGTTGATGAAGTGACCGTGGTGTGCAGGGGGAGCCGCTATCCATTTGTATATCATGCCGGAACCTACTACCCGTTGACCGGCGCCGCGCAGGCCTATGCAAAAAATTTTCCCTATGAAGGACCGTATGCCCCCCTTGAAGACATCTGGGCCAGGGACACGGAGTTGGCTGAAATGTTGGCGGAAGCGGGTGCCAAAAATTGGCATCTCGTCCGGATCAGCATACGTCCGGTCCTGGACGTTGGATTGAAACTGTGCGGCATCTAAAAGGTACCATCCATGGACATCGAACCAGTTGGCAAAACCGGTCACTCGGCCATTTTCGATGCATGCGCGGTGATGGTGTGGTATGTTTTGGGCAGGAGGATTCGAGATGAACGGAACCGTGACATTCGACACCCATGCATTCGTCAAGCGGCTTCGTGCCGTCGGTTTTTCCGAAGAGCAGGCGGAAGCGCAGGTCAAAGCCATTTCCAAAGCGATGGAATCCAAGGAACTGGCCACGAAAAGGGATCTGGCGGAACTGGAATTGCGGTTGATCAAGTGGATGATTGGCGTCGCGGCGGCCCAGGCAACTTTGATCGTGGCGCTCCTCAAACTGCTTTGACCCGCAAGCGGGGCGCACTGGCCCGCACGTGCCTTGCCAAGGGGACTCGACATCGCCGTCACCGTACTGCCGGCCTGGGAAACGCTGTTTAATCTGTAGGGTTTTTCTCGAAAAGGAGACACCATGGCATCAGCAATTGCGTTCGATACCCTCGACAGCGTGAAACGGCTCAAAGAGGCCGGATTTTCCGAGCAGCAAGCGGAGACGCAAACCCGCATCATCGCCGAACTGGTGGATGAACGTTTGGCCACCAAGCAGGACCTGAAAACATTGGCGACCAGAGACGATGTTGCCAGCCTGGAAAAGCAGCTCCTGGTCATCAAATGGATGCTTGCTTTGGTCATCGCCGTCACCGTGCTTCCCGCATTGAAGACATTGTTCGGCTTGTAGCCCCGACCGATCCGCCGATATCGTCAACCAGAAAATTCATCTCCCCAATTCCTCCGCCCTGTGCTACGCTTTTGGCAGGAGAGACGATCATGACGACCATTGCTTTCGATACGCTGAAGTTTGCCCGCCGCCTCAAAAAGGCCGGGATTTCTGAAGAGCAGGCCGAGGCGCTCTCGGACGCCTTCCGTGAAGTGCAGGAATCCCAGATGGAGCAGTTGGCCACCAAAGGAGACTTGCGGGAGCTGGAAGCCCGCATCATGGGAGAAATCCGCCTCAACCGCTGGATGTTGGCCGTCGTCATCGCCGTCACCGTGATTCCAGCCTTGAAAACCTTGTTCGGCCTGTAGACGCCTGGCAAAAGTGGGGCAGGGGAGTCATTCCACCACCCCCGCCAACGTCAACGCCTCACCCTCCGACCGCACCACCCCGGCGATCCCGCCGAACCGGTCCACCGTCTGCAAAAACGCCTTTTGCTCCTTCCGCAACCGTCCCGTCCTGGACTTGACCTCCACCGCCAGAAACAACCCCACGGTCTCACCAACCATATCCGCCGTGACCTCCGTCGCCCGGATGCCGATCAAATCCGACGAACCCGGGGGCAAGCCGAATTGATACTGTCGCCCGTTGGGCAAAAACACCCCGCCATCGGTACGCACCGCTTTACCGCCCGCAACCCAGGCCTTGCCAATATTGTTGCGAAACAACCGCATATCGGGATGGCCGCCCAGCTGCAAATGGACCTTCGCCAAAATTTCCGCTTCGGTCATGCCGCTCTGCCCCCCATCACCTGCTTCGTCAACTGCTCGCCATATTTGTATTTCATCCGGTGATACACCCATCCCGATTTGTAACCCTTGGACTTGGCGACGGCGTGCAATCGGGCCAACTCCTTGTGCATCCGCCCGGCCGTGGACGGTTTGACGCTCCCGGGCCTGACCTCGGTCAACTGACCGGTTACATCGGTGCGCGGCGGTGGCCGGCGGGCGACGTAGACTTTCCAACCACAGCCATCACAAACGGCGAGGCCGACCGGGAAAACCTTGAAACATTTTTCGCAGGTCTGAACCCGGAGCACCCGCGCCTGTCCGGCCTTGCGGCGCCGCCGTTTGACCCCCTCCAGGGAGTATTGACGGGGTTCATCCGGTAAACCGTGCTCATGGACACAACCGGCATGGTCCAGGATCAGGGCGTCATTTTTCCCGGCAAATGGGCGCAATACCCGCCCGACCATCTGCTGATACAGACCGGTGGACATGGTGGGACGCGCCAGGATGCAGCAGGAGGCCCGGGGCAAATCCCACCCCTCGGTCAGGATCCCCACATTGCTTACCACCTGCGTTTCCCCGGACGCCAGCCGTGCCAGGATCGCATCCCGCTCCCGGTCCGGCGTCTTGCCATCCAGATGTTCCGCAGACACCCCATCGGCCCGGAAAGAGTCCCGAATATGCTTGGAGTGGCGGATATTGACGGCAAAAGCCACCGTCGTTCGCCCGGCGGCCAACTTTTGCCAGTGCGCCACGACATCCCGCACCAGGTCCGCCTGGTCCATCAGGCTGGCCATCTCGGTTTCGTCATAATCGCCACGGACGATGCGCAAACCGTCCAGATTGGGCTTGACCGGCGCGAACACCCGCGCCGGTACCAGATAGCCCTGGTCGATCAACGCCCGCACCGTCGATACCGGGATGATCTCTTCGAAAATCTCTCCCAATCCACGCCCGTCGGACCGTTCCGGCGTTGCGGTCAACCCCAACACCGTCGCCCCTGGAAACCGGTTGACGACATCCTGGTAGGATTTGGACGTCGCCCGGTGACATTCGTCGATGATGATCAGGTCCGCTTGCATCGGCTTTTTTTTGATCCGTCCCACCAGGGTCTGGATGCTGGCCACCTGCACCGGCAGGTGCGGCAGGGAACGGGGATGGGCCCCCATGATGATGCCGTGGGGAACCCCCAGATCATCGAGCTTGCCCGAACACTGGGTGATCAACTCTTTACGGTGGGCCAAAAAAATCACCCGCCGATTTTTTTGGATCGCGGATTGAATGATTGCGGAGGAGATCACCGTTTTCCCGGCGCCGGTTGGGGCGTGCAAAATGGCCCGCATCGGCTTTTCGTCCGCACGCAACCGCGTTAGTGTGGCACGGGTCTCCAGTAACGCCTCGGTCTGGTAGGGGCGGAGGATCATTGTGCTGTGGCCAGGATCGAATAAATTTGCCGCTCGGTCAGACGGTGCGCGATCGCCAGTTCCGACGCCGGCACCCCGAGATCATAAGCGCGCTGGATGCGTCGATTTCGAATGGCTTTTTGGAGTCTGGCGCCCCGTGGAATTGCAATCGTCTCCCCGCCGTAATGCTTGCTCAACAACGTGGCTTGCCGCATGCCCAGCAGGTTGGCCAACCTGGTTTGCGCTTTGATCCTTTTCGGGATAAAACCCTCTGACCACCATGCTCCTCAACGAGTCGCAACATATCTTCCGCTCCGACCACCCCCACCAATTCCTGGGCGGACTCCGGCAACAGGGCCATATCTCGTGGTTCGATTGTGACGGGTTGTGGGTCATTCACAGTTGTCGATTCCTTTTTTTGCCAGGGTGATCAAGGCTTCGTGCTCTTTTTTTGGGATGGTGACCATTTCCCCGTCGATCTCCACGACCGCAAGCCCGAGATGGCCGAAAAGGCGGTCGATCTCCTCAAACGTCCACCCTTGCTCACCGTTGAATTTGCGGCCAAAGCTGGATCTGCCAATTTTGATGGCGTTGGCAATGGCGGACTGACCGTCCACCGAAATGAACAGACGGATGACCTCTGACGGAGTGGGTGGTTTTCGTTGAGTCGCCATTTCCCGGAGTAATCCCAAACAAATCCCTACCAATCCCGGTCAATCCCGGGTTTGATGGTGACAAAACCCGCCCGGCCCTCCTGCCGGCGGGGGGTAGGCGGAGGACCGGGCGGCCCGGCAAACCGTCGAAACGGCCTCACCGAAACAGGTGGACCGTCCGTCCCTGATATCGCCCCCCCGGCGGGGGCCAATGGAAACGGACAGCCCAAATATGAAATTCAGGCCGCTTCAGCGGTTTCATAGATTCGCTCGAAGGAGGCATCAATACCGTTAGATTTCGCTATCTCTATGATTCGCTTGGCAATCCGTGGCCTGGGTAAGCGTTTTCCGACTTCATAGTTATTGACGCACTGCTGGGACACGTTCAGCAGTACGGCAAATTGGCTTTGGCTCATGCTCATTGCATGACGGATGCGCTGGATTTCGTTCATGACGCTAAAATAACAACAATTCGTTTACATGTCAACAATACATCATTGGCTTGCGTTCACAACAAATCGTGGTAAATAGGAATCATGGGCATTGGAAACCGTATACAGATCGCGCGCGAGCGCCTGGGATGGAACAGACCGGAACTTGCCAGAAAGTGTGGAGGCTGGTCTGCTCAGAGGTTGGAACACTATGAGAAGGGCAGAGAACCCAAGAAGGAGGATTTGCTGACCATTGCAAAAAACCTTGGTGTCCGGCCTGAATGGCTTTATTTCGGTTTTGAGCCAATGGAGGATGATGGGGCGGACAATTCAGATCAGCTGAAGAAAAACTCCCTGACTCCAGAAGCCCACCACGCACTACGCGTGGCCATCTATACGGCCAACGTCCTACGGGAAACCGGCTTTGAGATGGAGATGGACCGCCAGATTGAGTTGGCAAAATTGCTCTTTCTGCATCTTTTGGAAGACGCTCGGGAACATGCCGCACCGGAAGCCGATGTGATCGATTTCAGGGAGGTTCGCAGAATGATAAAATATCGACTGGCTGCTTCTTGACCCACATTTGATCCCGTTGAAAATGCCGACGGGCGTCCGGGTGTAACTTTTCCAGGGTCCGCCCGGACTCACCGAGGGGCTTATCCTCAGTTACCCGCCGACCTGTCCATGGCGGCAAGGAGGATGTATGCCAAATATCCAGCAAAACATTGACCAATTACTACGTTCACCGATCCAACGAAGGCAAAAGCGTCTCCATATTGCAACCTTGACAATTGCTGTTGCTGCTCTTGTTACTCTGGTTTTTGCGGGTTACTGGTATCACCGGACGGAATTAACCAGGATTGAACGGGACCATGTTCACTACAAACAACAGTTGCCTTTGACCCGGAAACAAAAAAATTCCCTTACCGCCCTGGCGCAACTGGTCAGCGATCATCGACAAGTTGCCCGGCAATCGGTCTGGGCCGATCTGAAAAAATACTTGGGAGTTTACCGGATCGGTGACATCAGTCGACGGCAATACAGGAGAGCCGAGACGTTCCTGCTGGGAATGATGAAATCAGGTCGTTCATAACAACCTGTTTTTGGTCATAAAATTCAACCTCCCGGAGTTGGGGGGCAATCAACGACTCCG
Organism: uncultured Magnetococcales bacterium; assembly: GCA_964344355.1. Taxonomy (GTDB): domain Bacteria; phylum Pseudomonadota; class Magnetococcia; order Magnetococcales; family CAYFNE01; genus CAYFNE01. The sequence goes on along the minus strand of CAYFNE010000027.1, from coordinate 14,527 downwards.
GGGCTGGATGGCCGAACGGTTTAACCGGATTCCAGTTCGATCATGATCCGCCCCCAGGTGTTGGGCTGTTCGATCTTGACCCAAATTTCGCCATTGCTGCGAAAATAGAGCGACGGCACCATGATGGTGCCGTCGTCTTCGTCCGCCGGTTTACCGTCGCCGGCGCAGATCAACACCTTGCCGGCGACGATCACCGCCGAAAGGCGAAAAGCCTTCTTCAGCGATTTCAGCAGGGGTGCAATCATCGACCGATACCACCGATCGGCGCCACCACCGCTACCCTGCCCGACGCCAGCGGATTGGGCACCGTTGGACCGTCTTGCCTGGACTGCGCTGAAAAAACATAGGAGTACACACCCGGGACAAGCCCCTGGGTGTCCGTGGAGGTGAGGACCAGGCGATACCGCCCCTGTTTCGACGCGTCGCCCGCCGGACAAACGGCCCGTTTTTCCACTGGCGCCCCACCGTCAACGGCATCGTTTGTCAGCGTCAACCGGACCTCATAACCGGTGATGTCGACCGGTTTGCCGTCAAACCAAAGCTCGAACAAAAACGACCGCGTATTGCCGGCAACGATCGGCGAGAGTGTCCTGTTTGTTTTTGTCATCAAAAGACCCTGATTCAGAAGGAAAAGTTACGCAACTCCAAAAACATCATGGAACACCCCCACAACACCACGATAAAAACGATTGCCTGCGCAATCGCTTCCGGCAAATGTTCTGGAACTTTCACAGGCTGAACAGCTTTTGAAGCAGTATCGGGGCAACACCGGTCGCCACCATGCCGATCAGCCCGCCGAACCCCATGATCATGGCAATCCGCATGCTGTTTGACGCTGAGGCTTTTTTGATTTCATCCAGGTCTTTTTCAAGGTCTTCGATGCGCTTTTCCAGCTGCACCAGGGTGGCCTCGATGCGACCGCTGGAAACCAGGATGTCACGCAGAGCCGTTGATATGTTGCCGCCCGAACCGTCCATCAGTAGCTCCAGATCCGGGGGCGGTTGTCGGTGAGGGTGTCGAGATGGATGAACCGGCCCGGCCAGGGACCGCTCTGCTTGATGCCGATACCGGTAAATCCCATCGTGACCGCCAAGGCCACCAACTTATAAGCCGCCTCACCAGCGATGGACACATCCACCGCGCAACCGGTGGTATGCGGCCCCGTGGCGCCGGTGGACGATACCGCCGCATTGTGTCTCGGACACCGGTAGGCGGATGTCACTTTCATCGGCTGCCCATAAATGGTCCGCAGGGATTCCAGCGATTTCATGAACTTGACGCTCATGGCCGCCTGTCCACAGCCACATTTGCATTGCAGTTCTTTGTGATCAAAATGGGGCCAGTTGGGCATTTCTCGCACCTTTGGGGAGGGAGCAACCAACCATTTTTGGGCCGCGCTCCCCCAAAAGGCTGATTGCTGGGCTGTGACATCACCCTGAATTTATGTCCATTCTTGAAAAAATATGAGATGAAACGGTTCATTCCCTGGCCAGCAGGATTTTTCCGGCCTGTTTAGAGGAGAACACATCCAGTTGTTTGCAACAGGCCGATCAATCAGCCATAATCACAACCGTTATGGAATGGTTGCGGTCTGCCGCTGACAATTAAACCCGAATCATGAAGGTGCGGATATGGACACTTTTCTGCTGGGAGCCGGGGCAAATGCTCCACTGGGTCTGCCCGTGGCAAAAGGAATTTTTTCTGAATTCAATCCTGCAGATGAACAAAAAAAATTATTTAATGCCCTGGTCAAGCATCTTGCTGAAGGCAAAAAGGGCGACCTGGATTTGGAGGAAGCCATTTACCTTCTTGAAAATTTTGTTGAAATGAATAAGGAGAGACGGGAATTTAAACTTATCGAGAAATTAGTTGGTGAGTACGACCAGAAAAGTTCGGATGCGGCCAGCCATAGAACAACTAATCACATTATCAGACAAACCGCCCAGCATGCCGAAGGTCTTCTATACTCAATCAAAAGCTATCTCTGGGGGCTTTTAAGGGCAGATCAAGAAAAATCTTTTCAACAGTACCACGCGATATTTTCCCAAGCTCTATTGAATAAAAATGGAAGTCTCTGCATTTTTACCACCAACTATGATTTGGTGTTAGAAGACGCTTTTACGGATAAATCGATTGCCGGTATCCGGGAACATTGGCGAAGCCTTAAAATTGATGATATTTATCTTGGCTTTATACCAAAAGGCGGCCGCTTCGTTTTCGAACTGGATTATGATAAACCTGAGGAATCCGAGATCGGCATTTTCAAGCTTCACGGATCTTTGGACTGGGACCCGGAAGGGGAATCATTGGTCCGTTGTGGAGCGGTCAGAAAGCCAGCTGACCTTGATGCCCCCGCCCTTATCTATCCTGGCTATAAAGGCACGCCGGACAAGACGCCTTTTGTAGAACTGCATAACCGGTTTCTGAATGAACTTTTGAAGGCGAAACGGTTAATCGTCATCGGCTTTGCCTTCCGTGATCAGCACATCAACAGCTTGATCAATTTCGCGCTGCTTCAAAACATGAGTTTACAGGTAGTGGCTATTTGCCCTGACCTTCCGGCGGATTCCGGTTTTCTGAATCTGCAGCGGCATTTTCCGAAACGGCTGCTTCACGGGCAGGGCCGGATCGGAGAAATCGACCTGTGGGACTTTTTAGGTCAGGTAACTGAACAACAGATGTCTGCCGGGGTAGCAAAAATACCGCCAGCCAAAGGCGGAACCGGCTCCAAAGATCGGAAGTGACCGCAAACAGGCAGCCCGCTTTGCAGTGGGCTGCCAAACCCTGAGACCGCATCATATCCTGCAACACCGAACCGAAGGCTCGCTCCAAACGCTCTGTTTTCATAATTTTTCTCCGTTTTTTTCTGGCCTTCCTTTCGCGACTCATTCTCTCAATTCGCGTTCCGCGGAAAATCATACAGATTTTTTTTTGCAAAGCCAATGAAACGTTGTTGACAGATAACAACGAAACGTTGATAATATCCCCAACACCAACCCACCCCAAACACGCTCCAGGTCACAACCGGCCACGGCCAATCGTTGATCATGGATCGGGGGAGAGGGTGACCGTCCAACGAAAATCTCACCACAAACGGCGCAACCGGTTTCGACTGGCGCGTGCGGAGTTGGGAGTCAGTAGCGGGATGGGGTGACGGGATCATGCAGCAAACGGAACAGGGGGCGGAAAATGCCGACGGAAGAACTCATTTTCAGGGCTGCGATCGTCTCTGCCTGTCTTTTTTTGGCGTTCGGGGTGTGGCACTGGATCAAAACGGGAAAGGAAAGGAGGGGAATGGAATGAACCGGACATTGGCCGACCTGGTGGATGAAGCGGTCGATATGGGCTACACCCGCCTCGACGACGTGCGGGATGGTACGGAAGGGGAGGATGGCGCCGCGATCGGCGGCGATGAAACGCTGTGGCGCGGCATTATCGCCGCCGCGTTGCGCGAATCGGCGGACCCGGCGGAGGTGGTCGCCGAATGCGACCACAGTCTGCCGAAACTGCTGTCCCTCAACGCGAGTGACCACGCCATCGCCGTTGACCTGTGGGAGGCCCTGGAAGCCTATCTGCAGATGCCAATCAGCGATGTCTTCGACGCCGCCCTGAAAACTCGACCGCCAGATCAACACCAACCGCCGCCCGACCACAAAGAGCATTTCCGGGACGATTGGCGTGACCGTGTTCGAGCGGTCGAGGCCGCATGACAAGGATTGGAGAGAGAAATTGAAAACCGACATATCAACCGAAACGCTGGAGCTGGCCCGGGAAACGCTCGTCGGCGATCTGCGTGACATCGTATTGGAAGCGGTTCGCAATATCCCAAAGGTCTGGGAAAAACTGTCTGAAACGGAGCAACTGGACTGGATCGATATCGTCAGCAGACGGGTGGAAAGTGTGGCTGCCGATGCCGTCAACATCATCGCCGCCGATGGTCAGCAGGTTTTCGCCGTCGGCCTGGAAAAAGTTGAACGAAAGGATGCCATCAAGGGCATTTTCAATTCTCCCTGGGATTCGCACGTTTGGCTCAAGTTGGGGGAGGCCCAGGGGGGCACCATCCAGATCGTACCGTCCAGCATCGCTCCCTACAGTGGCGAACGCGCCCCGCCCGAGACGGCCCCCGACCAGCCGTCATTGCCAATGTCGGACGATGATGAACCGGAGATGGACCGTAAAACCATGGCGGCGGGAGGGTGATATGGCTGTGATCCCAAAAGATGGCCGCCCGGTAATGATCCGGCAAACGATTGACCGTGTGATCAAATGGGTGCCGTACAAACCCAACAGCATCCAAGCGAAAAAAGGCAAGCCCGGACGATTCAAGGAAGCCAACGAACATGGCGGTTGGGACGTGATTCCCGACCCGGAGCCGGGAACTTTCGAAATCATCCCTTTGGAGGGCGAAAAATGACCCCAGGAATCCATGACGATCTTACCAACCAGCAATACCACGCCGCGCCCGGCATCAGTAAATCCGGCCTGGACCTGATCAACCGATCGCCGGCCCATTATGCCGACCGCTACATCAACGGCAATGTGCCGGACCCGACGCCGGCAATGATTTTCGGGACGGCGTTTCACACCGCCATCCTGGAGCCGCAAAAATTTCAATCGGGCTATGTCGTCGCCCCGAACGTGAGGCGGGGCACCAAGGCATGGGACGCCTTTGTGAACAAACATCCCGGCAAACAGATCATCAAACAGGACGATATGGACCAGATCAACCGCATGGTCGAGGCGGTTGGCAACCATGCCTTTGCCCGTCATCTCCTGGCCAGCGGCCAGGCGGAACGATCGGTGTTTTGGCGGGATCCGGGGACCGACGTGCTCTGCAAATCCCGCCCGGACTTTTGGCGGGATGATGGGACGTTGGTCGACCTGAAGACCACCACCGATGCCGGCAAGGCGGCTTTTCAGCGGGCGGTCGCCAACTACCGCTATCACATCCAGGCCGCTTTTTATTCCGATGGCACCCAGACGGCAACCGGGGAAGTCGGGAATTTTCGAAGGGTGGAGTTTTGTTTCGTCGTCGTCGAAAAGGACCCTCCACACGGTGTGGCGGTCTATGTCGCCAGTGCCGAGATGATCCAGACCGGTCGCCGAATCTACCAGGAAAATCTGGCTCTTTACGCCGACTGCCTACGGCAAAATATTTGGCCGGGTTATCCGGAGACGGTACAACCCATCGATCTGCCCGCCTGGGCGGCGTGAAAGGGTATGCATCGTGAGCAAACGAAGCCTTGTCATTAAAAACATCGCTCCACGCCTGGCCGAGATCGGAAAAATCAAGATCGGCGGCAAGGGGGAGATGCGGACCAGCAGTGGCGGTAAGCAGTTCCAACTGCCGCAACGCCACGACCATTTCACCATCACCACCCTGGAGAAGGGCCAGGACGGCAATTTCTGCCGCAACAACAAGCTCCATGCCATCCTGGAAAAACAGTACGGCAGTAACCCGAAACGTCTGCCGGTCCGGTTGGTCTACGACAAGCTGGAGATGAATTTCCAGTCCCGGTACGCCCGTTATGACGGCAAAACCCTGATCTGTTCCGGGGATGGCGAATTCGCCGACGAACGGCAGCATGACAACACCTTCCGGGAAATCCAATGCCCCTGCCATCGCCAGGATCCGGCCTGGAAGGGAGAGGATGGACGCGGCCGGGGCAAGTGCAAGATCAACGGTACCCTGTCGGTGATCATCGACGGCGCCGACGTGGTCGGGGGCGTGTGGAAATTCCGCACCACCGGGTTCAACTCCACCATTGGCCTGATGTCTTCCCTGGCCATGATCTCCCGTCTCACCGGCGGCCCCATCGCCGGCCTGCCGTTGCTGCTGACCGTGGCCCCCAAGACCACCACCACCCCGGACGGCCAGTCCACCACCGTCTACGTGGTGGGCCTGACCTTTCGAGGCACGGTGGAAAACCTCCTGGAAAGCAGTTTCAAACAGGCCGAACTGCGGCATCTGCACCATGCCCGCTTGCGGGAGATGGAAACCGCCGACCGCCGCCTGCTCGAAGACCAATCCAACGGCGATTGGACCGATGACGAAGTCGAGGAGTTTTACCCCCTGGACAGTGTTCAGGGTTCGGGCGCCAAGAGCCACCCCCAAAACACCGCCACAGAAGATATCAACGACCGCTTGAGACGGGAGATGGCCAACGCCCCTCAATCCCCGAGCCCAGACGAGCCAGAGACACCGGTGGTTGAAGGGGTGGTGGAGACACAGCCAAAACCCGACCCGCCCGCCAAACCGAAACCTACGCCGGCGCCCAAACCGGAACCGACGCCCAAACCTCAACCGAAACCCAAGGCAAAACCGGCGAACCAGCAACCGGAACTGGAACCAGAACCGGAACCGGATGACGACCTTTTCGGGGGTGACATGTGATGCACGCCAAAATCCACAACTTTCGCGGTATCACCGACGCCAACCTTGATATCGCACCATTGGCCCTGGTAACCGGTGGCAATGGCGCCGGGAAAACCTCCATCCTCCAAGCCGTGGCCGCCGCCCTCACCGGTCAGCCGATACCGTACCTCAAACCAGGTAGCGGTCCGGGGCAATATACGGCAACGATCCTCAAAAAATCCGCCGGGGTATTGGTCAACGATGGCAATCAGGATGGATCGGTAACGGTCTCCGGTCCCGGTGGTACGGTGTCGGTGTCCTGGCCGTCCGCCAAAGTGCGCCGGCAGGATGCCCGGCAAGGCACCATGGCCGGCGCCCCCCGGGCCTCCGTGTTCGCCGCCGGTCTGGTCGATCTGATGACCTTGGATGACAAGGCCAGGAGTGCCTATTTGATCGAACTCCTGGGGGCGTCCCCCACCGACAAGGAGATTGAAAAGGCCCTGGGTGACGCCCGTGCCGGATCATCCACCAAAACCCGCACCATCAATGCCATCCGCGCCCATGGCTGGGAGTATGCCGCCGGTAAGATCAAGGAATCGATCTCTCAGGACAAGGGGCAATGGCGCGCCATCACCGGCGAATCCTACGGTGTCCGCAAGGCCGAAACCTGGCAACCGGTCGGTTGGACCGATGACCTGGCGGGGATCGACGCCGCCCAGCTGCACGGCGAGGAGACCCGGGCCCGCGAGGCCCTGGAGACCGCCATCGGTCAACAGGCCGTCAGCGCCGAGGAGATCAAACGGCTGAAGGGGCAAGCGGCGATCCAGGTGGACTTGTCGGCCCTGGAAGAGACGGCCAAAAAGGCCGAAACGGCACACCGCGAGGCCGCAAGGGCCCGCGACGCCTTGCCATCCTGCCACGTTGATGATGGGCGGTACCACGTGCAATGTCCGCACTGCAAGCAAACGTCGGCCCTGGTATCCAGTGCCGCCGGCGGCCATATCCTGCACAAGGTCGAGCCCTTGGACAAAAAGGAGCGGGACGAACGCTTGGGCGCCATCGCCAGGGCCGACGGGGCTTTGAGCAATCTCCAAGGAAAAATGTGGGACGCCCAAAGAAAATTGACCGATGGACGCTCCAGGATCCGGGAGGCCGAAGCGGCCAAAAAAAGATTGCAATCGGCCAAAAACCGCACCATCACCGCCGAGCAGGTGGAGGATGCCCGGCAAAAGCTGGCCCGGGCTGTGGCCAGACTGAAAGCGGTCGGTGACAAAAGCAAGGCCGACACCATCCACGAAACCATCAAACGCAAAACCGCCATCGCCGATGTGCTGGCCCCGGATGGTTTGCGGCGCCAAAAATTGATCGAATCCCTGGAGGAGATCAACGACACCCTGGAAAAGCTCGCCGACAAAGCCGGTTGGAAAAGCGTCCATCTCGGCGAAGACCTCAACGCCTGGTATGACGGCCGCCCCCACGCCTTGCTGTCGGAATCGGAAAAATACCGCTTCCGGACCGTTTTCCAGCTGGCCATCGCCCAGCGGGACGGCTCCGCCATGATCCTCCTCGACGGCGCCGACATCCTCGACCAGGCCGGCCGCAACGGCCTGTTCAAAATGCTCCGCTCGACCAAAATCCCCGCCCTGGTGGCCATGACCGCCAACGACCGGGCCAAAGTTCTCGATCTGGCCAGGGCCGGGATCGGTAGGAGCTATTGGGTTGAGGGTGGTGCGATCGCGGATTTATCCGGGAACCAAGGTCAGGTCAGAGAGGCCGCGTGAAATGAAGATCACAGTCAACCGTGATCCATTCCTGGTCGCTTTGTCCAGGGCCCGGTTGACATCCGCTGGGCTGAGCGTACCCCCGATTTGCAACACCATTGCCCTGGAGAGTGATGGCGACCGGTTGATGGTGAGGGGCACCAACCTGGAAACATCCGTATCCACATCCTGCCCGGTCGAATCGATGGAGTCACCGTTTGCCCGTGCCGTCGATGCCGAAAAGCTGGTCGGGATCGTCCGGGAATCGAACCCGGGCGCCTCCATCACCTTGTCTTGCAAATCAAGCGACAGGGTGACCATCAGCAGCGGGCGGGCGAGGTGCCGGCTGGAACAAACGGTGGGTATCGACCACTTTCCGACAATCCCCTGCCCGTCGGAAACGGGCGCAAGGATCGAATTCCAGAGTGACACCTTGGGATCGATGCTGGATAAAGTCCGTCGATCCCTATCGACCGACGGGACCAGACCGGCTTTGGAAGGGGTGTTGATCGGGCTTGACGGCCAGCAATCCATCATGGTGGCTACCGATACCCACCGCATGTCGGTGACGCGGCGGGAAGCGCCATCCATATCGACGGGCCCCATAACCATGACGGTACCGCGAAAATCGGTTGTTGAATTGAAACGGTTGCTGTCGTCGGTGACGGAAGCGCACCGGGTGATCATGACGGCCGACGAACGCCATGTGCGGTTCGATACGGGAGAAACGAAACTGACCGCCACATTGATCAATCTCCGATTCCCCGCCAGTTGGCCGAATATCTTGAAATCGGCTGACAGCGGATCATCCGTTCGGGTGGATGTCCCACATGAAACATTGCTGCGATCGTTGAATCTGGTCTCGACCGTCCGGGACGCCAATGCGCCACCGTCCATCAACTTGTACATGGACGGTGGCGCGTTAATGATCCGATCCCGATCGAAACAGGAATCAGCCGTCCAGGCGGTAGACGAGGCCACTCTCGATGGCGATATGCATCCAATCACTCTCAACGCCCGTTTTTTGCTGGATATCCTGTCATCGATGGACGGCGGAAACGTGAGGATATCTCTCCCGCCCGGAGAGATGAAGCCAGCGAAAATCATTGATCCTGACGACCAATCAACCGTCCATATTTTAATGCCGATGAGGGTGTGAACATGGCCACGAAAATCGAATGGACCGACGAAACATGGAATCCGATCACCGGTTGTTCTCCGGTCTCTCCCGGTTGCGATAGCTGCTATGCCAAACGCATGTCTATCCGGTTGGCGGGTCGATACGGATATCCGGCGAAAGGACCTTTCCGCCCAACATTCCACCCTGAGCGTCTTGATCATCCACATCGCTGGAAAAAGTCCCGGCGGATCTTCGTGTGCAGCATGGGGGATCTGTTTCACGACGCGGTGACAGGGAGCCAACTGGATCAGATTTTCTCCGTGATGCGTCAGGCACCGCACCACATTTTCCTGGTCCTGACCAAACGTCCCGCCGGGATGCGGGAATACATCGAAGGCCGATACGGCCGCCACCCCCTCCCCAATGTCTGGCTCGGCGTCACCGCCGAAGATCAGCAACGGGCTGACGAGCGGATCCCGGTCCTGTTGGAGACTCCCGCCGTCCGACGGTTCGTTTCCATCGAACCAATGCTGGGACCGGTCAGCCTGCCGGCCGTCTGGATGCACAGGATGGATCACAGGACCCATGTGATAAAAAACGACACGATTTTGGATTGGGTCATCATTGGTGGGGAGACCGGTCCAGGCGCCCGGCCTATGCACCCGGATTGGGTTCGGTCAGTCAGGGACCAATGTCAGATGGCAGGTACACCTTTCTTTTTCAAGCAGTGGGGGGAGTGGGCGCCTGATGATTGTTGGGGATTGACGCCGGAAAAAAAACTTCATCGCTTTCCGGAAGGTGTGGTTATGAACAGATTTGGAAAAAAAATCGCTGGGCATGATCTGTACGGCCGGCATTGGCGGGAGCTTCCAAAATGAAATCAGAATGCATCCACGTCATCTCTTTTTCCGGCGGCAAGGATTCCACGGCCCTTTATCTGCTGGCCATGGAGCGGTTCGGACGGAATTTCCTGCCGGTATTCGCCGATACGGGAAACGAACATCAGGACACCTTGGATTATGTCCATGCCCTGCCGGAGAAAACCGGAGGCCCGGGAATCCGCCGGGTAACCGCGGTGTTCACGGATCAGGATTTCGAAAGGAAACGGGAAGCCATCCGGGCAAGTTGGTTGGGCGACCTGATGACCGGAAAAGCCGGCGAGTGGAAGTTGAAGGGGAAATGGGGAAGAGAACGGAAAAAACCGGATAACACCGTAACCATACCCGGACCACCATTGGCATCGCCACCGAACCCGTTTCGGGACGCGGAGACGACCCATTATCGATGGAGCCGTGCCCGATCGCCTTTGAGCAGGGATCAGGCTCAACGGCGCATTCAAGAGGCTCTTGAAGTGCTCCAGGAGCCGACCGGCAATCCCTTCCTGGATATCTGCCTGCTGAAATCGATCTTTCCGGATTCCCTGCGCCGGTTTTGCACGTCGATCCTCAAGGTGGAACCGATCATGGAACAGGTGATTGATCCGCTCCTGGAAGCCGGTCATGAAGTGGTCTCCTGGCAGGGCATCCGGGCCGATGAATCCGCTCGTCGGGCTTTGGCGCACCGCATCGAGGATGTCGGCGGAGGATTGTGGCTTTATCGTCCGCTCCTCGATTGGTCCATCCCTGATGTCCTGTCCATGCACGAAAAGCACGGCATCACCCCCAATCCCCTGTATACCCAGGGGATGGGCCGAGTCGGCTGCATGCCGTGCATCAATGCCCGGAAGGGGGAGATCCGGGAAATCGCCCATCGGTTCCCGGGGCAGATTGACCGCATCGAGAAATGGGAACGGCATCTGCGGAAAGTCCAGGTCAACCCCATCGGGACGTTTTTCCCGGCGAAGAAGGTCCCTGGCGTCCAGGTGGACCGATCCCATGTCAGGGCCGTGGTGGAGTGGTCGAAAACCGGCAAAGGGGGCTGGGATATGGATATGTTCGCCGATGAGGAGGATGACCTGGAGTGCAAAAACAGTTGGGGCCTTTGCGAAAGCCCCTGGGTGAGGAGTGCGGCATGACTCTCAAGTTCGCCACCGTCAGTTCCGGTATTGAAGGGCCATCCTGGGCCTGGAAGGTCATGGCGTGGGAGTCCCGGTTTTTCTCCGAGATCGACCCCTACGCCTGCGCCTTCCTGGAGTACCATTTTTCGGAGACACCGAATCTCGGGGACATGACCGCACCCCGGTTCTGGTTCGAGATGCTGACCGGCCCCCGGGAGGGGCGGGCCCGGCATTACACCTTCCGCCGTGACGTGGACGTCTTGATCGCTGGTACCCCGTGTCAGGGTTTCTCCATCGCCGGCCTCCGCAAATCCCTTTCCGATCCCCGGAGCCGTTTGGTTCTGGATTACCTGGATGTCGCCGATGCCCTCGATCCCCCCGTCATCGTCTGGGAAAACGTCCCTGGAATCCTCAACACCCATGACAATGCCTTCGGCGTCATCCTCGCCCGCCTGGTTGGCGCAGATGGCCCCCTCGATCCTCCGTCGGGATGCAGATGGACCCGTGCGGGTGTGGTTGATGGACCCCGCCGAACAGCTGCATGGAGAATCCTGGACTCCCAATATTTCGGCGTGGCCCAACGACGCGAACGTCTCATCCTTGTCGCATGTCCTGGAAACGGCCCCCATCCCGCAACGATACTTTTTGAGTCCGACGGCCGCCGCCGGGATCATCCGCCGGTCCGAGGTCAGGAAACGGACGCTACCGGCGACGCTACGCAAAGCCCTGGAGATGGTGGCTGCGGCCCGGTCCCCCTGAACGCCTTGCCTAGTGGCGTGGCCCGGGCGTTGTCATCTTCGCACACCGGCGCCGGCCGCCAGCATGCCACCGTGGAAACATGGGTGGGACAGACCATCGCCCACCCCCTGACCCGGGAGGGACCCGGCGCCCGCGAAGATGGTAGCGGCAGGGGATCAGCATCGGTTCCGGTCGCCGCCGTCAGCGGTGCCAGTTGTCCGGTCCACACCGACGGGGATCTGTTTTTTCCGCTCACCGCACGAGACGGCGACCAGTCCGCTGTTGTGCTGACCCCTCCCATAACCGACGCTCTGGACGCCACCAAACCGCCCCGCGTGGCCATGGGCCCGGTGGTGCGTCGTCTGACCCCTTTGGAGATGGAGCGACTTCAGGCCATCCCCGACGGCGCTACCCGGATCCCGTTCGGACCTGCCTGGATCAAACGCGGAGAGACGGAAGAGATGACGGCCTATCTCTCCCGTCACGTGGGACGTCCCCTCAATACGATAGAAGCCCAATCCCTGGCCGCCGACAGCCCCATCGCCCGGGCATTGGGCAACACCATGACGGTCACTCTCCTGCAGTGGCTTGGGCGTCGGATTGAATCGGCTTTGACCATCCATCGGGAGCAGGTGTCTCCGGCACATGTCATGGCCCCCACACGGCCGGCCGCCCGCTACTTCGGCGGCAAGTGGAAACTGGCACCGTGGATCATCAAGAACTTTCCACCTCACGTGGTTTACGTGGAACCATTTTGTGGTGCAGCGTCGGTACTGCTCAGGAAACCGCGATCCAGGTCAGAGATCATCAACGACCTGGACGGGGAGATCGTCGGCCTTTTCCGGATTCTCCGGGATCCGGAACAAGCGGCCCGCCTTCGGGAAGCGTTGCGACTTACACCCTTCGCTCGAACCGAGCTGCAAGACGCCTTCGGCCCGCTGGCGGATGATCCACTGGAGCAGGCGAGGCGATTCCTGGTGCGGTCCATGCTTGGGTTTCACCCCAAATCTGCCAACGGCAGGAACACGGGTTTTCGCACCATGCGCCAGGGCACCCAACACCCACCGTCCAAGGAATGGGGATCATACCCGGATGCCATCCCGGCAATCACGGACAGGTTGCAAGGGGTCATGGTGGAAAACAGGGAAGCTCTGGAAATCATCCGTGCATTCGACGGATCCGACACCCTTTTCTATCTCGATCCTCCGTACCCTCATGGAACACGCGTCACTGGGTCTGGGTACCGTCAGGAGATGTCCGACGAAGATCATCGCAACATGGCCAGCGTGGTCAGAGCCCTCAAGGGCATGGTAGTGATCTCCGGCTATGCCTGCGCCTTGTATGACGAGGAGCTATACCCTGACTGGCAGCGCATATCCACCAACGCCAGCGCCCAGGGACAGCGGGGGGCGACATCCCGAACCGAATGCCTGTGGATCAACCCGTCCGCATGGACACGACGGTCCGGGCAACTGTGCTTGTTCAGGGATACGGTATGACCGCCACCGCCCCCAAGCCTACCGGGACCAACCAACCCACCGCCAATGTCGATGTTGACCAAAACTCCCATGGGCAAGCCCCGGACGGACCATATCTTCTCAAGCGTCCTGACGTCCTGGACGGCGCAACCTACAAGGTCAAAACCCCGATGTCGGACCATGCCTTTTACATCACCATCAACGACATCAAGGTGGACGGCCGGCGGCGGCCGTTCGAAATTTTCATCAACTCCAAGAACACGGAAAATTTCGCCTGGATCGTTGCCCTGACCCGGGTGTTGTCGGCGGTGTTCCGTCATGGTGGCGATGCCACCTTTTTGGTCGAGGAGTTGCGCTCGGTGTTCGATCCCCGGGGCGGCTATTTCAAACCGGGCGGGAAGCGGATGCCCAGCCTGGTGGCGGAGATCGGAGAATGTGTTGAACGACACATGGCCCGGACCGGGATCCTGGAACCGCCCAAAGTCACACCGGAACAGGAATTGACCGTCCGGACCCAATGCCCGAAGTGCAGTCAGATGGCCGTGGTCCGCTTGGACAAGTGCGACACGTGCCTGGAATGCGGCTATTCGAAGTGTGGATGAGGAAAATCAAATGATGCGTTGCCTTCATTGTGGCGATTGCTGTGAGCGTATGAGTCCCCTGGGCAGCCCTTGCCAACATATCGTAAAACACTGGACCTTTGTGTTCTGTGGAATTTATGAGAATCGTCCTCAGGAATGTAAAAATCATGATTTCAACAGCCCGGTTTGCCCTATTGGACTTGCTGTCCTTGGACTCTCTCTCTCGGAACCGTCCAGGATCAAACAACGAATCTTTCTTGGTGAGGGTATAGTAAATGCGAATCGCCATCTATGACGTGGACAGCAGAATCCCGAACCTAGCCCTGATGAAACTCACGCGGTTTCATCGGGAACGCGGGGATATCGTGGAACCGTTTTTTCCGCTGATGGTTTCCAGCTATGACAGGATCCTGGCTTCCAAAGTGTTCACATTCTCCGATGCCCCCTCGGAATGTGTCAATGAAAATGAGACACTCGACGTTCGAATTTAACGTCAAAT
>CAYFNE010000026.1:0-52626 GCA_964344355.1 uncultured Magnetococcales bacterium | reverse complement strand
TCGTCCCCTTTCAGTTCGGCCAGAGTGAACTCCCCGGTCCGTCCAAAACCGATGAAATTATCGTGCGCTGCCCGGACATGGCCGAGGGTGATCTCCTTTGCACTCTGAATGGCACGGTCATCATGGCCCTGGAAATGATTTTCAATGTCATATCGGGCCATCGCTTCCATGATGCGCGCCCGGCTCCTGGCGACCTCGATCAGGCGTTGTCTGGTCTGTTGAAAGGATGTTTCATACAGGATGGCGATTGAAACGCCGCTCATGATCAAACCGACGGCGGCCATGATGAGCAGCAGATGAAAAATTTGGACCGTTTCGGTCTTGGCCTTCATTTTCATGATTCATATCCGGACCTGGTGGCAGGGATCGAAAAGTGAACGATACTGCCTCGTTCAGGGGCGGGTTCGATCCAGATGCGTCCACCATGACGTTCTACGATCCGTTTGCACAGGGCCAGGCCGATGCCGGTCCCCTGAAATCTGGAGCGGGGGTGCAGTTTCTGAAAAATGATGAATACGCGTTCGGAAAATTTCGGTTCAATGCCGATTCCGTTGTCCTGGATGGAAAATATCCATTCCCGGTCTTTATTTTTCGCCGATACGTGGATCGTGGGGTTATCGGACTCCCGGAATTTGATGGCGTTGCTGAGAAGGTTTTGGAACAATTGGAGCCATTGCGTTTCATCGACCGGAACGGTCGGCAAGGGGGTCCGGGTGATACGGGCCCCTGATTGCTGGATGATCTTCTGCAGATGGGTGATCGCCTGATCCATCACCACATTGCAATCCGACTCGGTGAAGGCCATGCCACGGGTACCGATTCGCGAATAGATCAACAGGCTGTCGATCAATGCCTGCATGTGCTGGACGCTGTCGGTGACATAGTTGATGTACTTGTCGGCCTTTTCGTCCAACGCCCCTCGATACCGCTTTTCCAGTAGTTGCACATATCCGGAAACCAGGCGCAGGGGTTCCTGGAGATCGTGGGATGCGGCATGGGCGAATTGCTGCAAATCCTGATTGGAACGTTCCAGATCCCGGGTCCTGGCCGCCACTAGGTGTTCCAGATTTTGATTCATTTCCTGAAGTTTTTTCTCCAGTTTTTCCCTCCGGGCGATTTCCTTCCGGAGTTGGTCGTTCGTGGTCTCCAACGCCTTCCTGGTGAGGAAAAGGTCCAGAAAAATACGGACCTTGGCGAGAAGAATTTCATCCTGAACCGGTTTTTCAATGTAGTCCATCGCCCCGGAGCGGTATCCCCGGAGGCGATGAACGTCATCCTGGAAGGCGGCGGTGAGAAAAAGAATCGGCACGCTTCGCGTCCGCTCCACCCCTTGGGCCAACCGCGCCACTTCGAAACCATCCATCCCGGGCATGTCCACATCCAGAAGCATGAGGACCAATTCATTTTCCAGCATCATTCCGAGGGCCTCGGTTCCGGAGGAGGCCTCAAGAATTTCAGCCTCCAAACTTTCCAGCAACTTTCGCAGCGCCATCAGATTGGCTGCGCGGTCATCGACGATGAGAATTTTTGGTAGGGGTTCGTTCATGACGTTACAGGCTCCGTGGCCACCGTCATGGTGCCGTTGTTTCGATTGGGGGTGGATGATACCGCCGGTATCTTCAGCGGGTCATCCATATGAGCGAACTGGCCGGGGGGAGGTCGATGCATCCGGCCTTGAAGGCGTCATGCCGGTCTCCCGATCATCATCCGGGCCGTCAAGGCCATATGATCGGTTGAAACAGCGCTTGATGATTTTTCGACAAATCTCGTTTCTGTGGGGATTTCCAGCGGAAAACCATTTTACAGTGCGCTGAAGGAAAAAAATCCACACCAAACCTTACCACCAACGAACCGATTAAACCACGACTGATACCGATTTTTTTGAAAAGTGCCCGATTTCATGGTCGTTCACAGGTTTCGCAGCAACGGCGGATCGTGTTCGACGGCGCTTTGTCACGGTAGGTGGTGACAATGGTAAAAGGGGACGGTGCGGATGACCGTTTTTCGGGGAGTCGGAAGAGGGGATTCATCCCCATGACCGGTGCCCACGGAAAAACCGCCTTGCGGCGGTTTTTTCGTGGGTGACAGGGGATGTTTCGCGATCAAACGCTGTAATAGAGTTCGAACTCCATCGGGTGCGGGGTGTGCTCGACCTTGTGTACCTCTCCCATCTTCAGATCGATCCAGGCGTCGATGAGATCGTCGCTGAACACGTCGCCTTTTTTGAGGAACTCCCGGTCGGCGCTGAGTGCCTCCAGGGCTTCACGCAGGGAACCGCAGACGGTGGGGATGTCTTTCAGCTCCTCGGCGGGCAGATCATAAAGATTTTTGTCCATGGGGGCGCCGGGATCGATCTTGTTTTCGATGCCGTCCAGGCCAGCCATGAGGATGGCGGCGAAGGCCAGATAGGGGTTGGAGGAGGGATCCGGGAAGCGGATCTCACACCGTTTGGCCTTGGGGCTGGAGACCACCGGGATGCGGATGCTGGCGGAACGGTTGCGGGAGGAGTGGGCCAGCAACACCGGCGCCTCGAAACCGGGGATCAACCGTTTGTAGGAGTTGGTCGAGGAGTTGGTGAAGGCGTTCAAGGCCCGGGCATGTTTTTTGATGCCGCCGATGAAATGCAGGGCGAGATCGGACAGATCGGCATATTTGCTGCCCGCGAACAGCGGTTTGCCATCCTTCCACAGGGAAAAGTGGGTGTGCATGCCGGAACCGTTGTCGCCGGACAGGGGTTTGGGCATGAAGGTGGCGGTCTTGCCGATGCTGTGGGCGACGTTGTGTACCACATATTTATATTTTTGGATGTCATCGGCCATGCGCAACATTTCGTCGAACTTCATGTCGATTTCGCACTGACCGGCGGTGGCCACCTCGTGATGGTGGAACTCGATGACGATGCCCATCTCTTCCATCATCAGGCACATTTCCGAACGGATATCCTGGGAGGAGTCCACCGGCGGCACCGGGAAATAGCCGCCCTTGACGCCGGGCCGGTGGCCGAGATTGCCATCTTCATAGTCGGTGTCGGAGTTCCATTCCCCCTCTTCGGAGTCCACCTGGGCGGAAACGGTGTTGATGTTGTTTTTGAAACGGACGGAATCGAACAGGAAAAATTCCGCTTCCGGGCCGACGAAGGCGGTGTCGGCGATGCCGGTGTATTTCAGATAGGACGAGGCCCGTTTGACCACTGCCCGGGGATCGCGGGTGTAGCCCTCGCCGGTGAAGGGGTCGACGACATCACAGATGAAGATCAGCGTCGGCACCTCGGTGAACGGATCGAGGACGGCGCTGGCCGGATCCGGTTTGAACACCATGTCCGACTGATGAATTTCACACCATCCGGCGATGGAGGAGCCGTCGAAGCCGAGACCGGTTTCGAACAGGTCTTCGGTGACCATCCGGGCCGGGGCGCTGATGTGCTGCCATTTGCCGTGAAAATCGGTGAAACGGAAATCCACGAACTTGACATCGTTATCCTTGATCATCGTCAAGGCTTTTGAAATCGCATCTTGGTCGGACATGCTTGAGATCCCTTTCCAGTTGAACGTTCTTCTTGAACGAAAAATAGATGATCGGGTATCGAAACGGTTCGTACCCGGTTTCGTCAGGGTGTCGGGCCGGGGAGCGCGCCCCGTCCATCCCCCCGCCCCGGGTCCATGGTTTCGGCCGAGGGTGCGGATAAGGTAGGTCAAGGCGTCGCGGTAAACAATGGTTGCAGCACGATCCGCTGGTCCGCCGCCATCTCCTGACGATGGCTGAGGCGGTGAGGCCCGCCGGATCGATTTCCCCCCCCCTCTCCCCCGGACCCGCGAGGGGTTGGGGAAAAGGGCACTCCCATGAAGGGAGGTTGAGTGGACCTGTTTAAAGAAAGGCGATAAACGCAAGGGTGGTGCCATTCTTTCAGCTGGTTGTTTTAAAATGGTTTTTTGTTTGATGATGGCCATCCCGGGAAAAAAATGTTACCGAAACATGCAAAAAAAACAGGCAAACTGCCGATAAAATGTCCAGTTTGTTCGGTCGGCGCCTAATAATTGTGCAGCCCTTTTTTCCGGCCTACCGGTTTGCCAAATCTCCCGGGAGTGCTTATATAGTTCGGGGTCGTCGCGGCAACATTCGGGACCGTTCATCCATCTGCAGCAATCGCAAGGAGTCATCATGTCGGAAACCATGATCGATATCGTCGATCTGACGCGAAATTTCGGGCCCACCCGGGCCCTGGACGGCATCGGTTTTCAGGTCCAACGGGGGGAGGTGATGGGATTTCTGGGTCCCAACGGCGCGGGCAAGACCACGGCCATGCGCATCCTTTCCGGTCTGTTGGCCCCCAGCCGCGGCAGCGTCCAGGTGGCCGGGGTGGATGTGGTCGGCGATCCGGTGGCGGCCCGGGCGCGTATCGGTTTTTTGCCCGAATCGCCGCCCATTTATGATGAAATGACCGTCCAGGAGTATCTTTCCTACCTGGCCGGTCTGCGCCGAGTGCCGGCGGACGACATCGCCAAGGCGGTGGACGGGGTGATGGACCGGTGCGGGTTGACCCATTTGCGGCACCGGCTGTTGCGCAATCTTTCCAAGGGCTATCGGCAGCGGGCCGGCATCGCCCAGGCCATCGTCCATGGTCCCGATGTGGTGATCCTCGACGAACCGACCGTCGGTTTGGACCCGATCCAAATCCGGGAAATTCGGCAGTTGATCCGCGATCTCGGCGGTGAACATTCGGTGTTGCTCTCCACCCACATCCTGCCGGAGGTGCGCATGACCTGTAACCGGGTGGCGGTGATCAACAATGGCCGCATCGTCGCCGACGACACCCTGGAGGGGTTGGAACGGCGGGCCGCCGGCCGGCAAAGTCTGTTCGTGCGTTGGAACCGCCCGCCCCCGGAACGGACCTTGCGCGGCCTGGCCGGTGTGGTCGATGTCCGCGGCGCCGATGGCGGCTGGATCCTCATCCCCGGCGCCGACCACGATCCGGTACCGGAGCTGGTGAGCCGTTCGGCCAGTGAGGGTTGGGACCTGCGTGAACTGACCCCCCGGGGGAACAGCCTGGAGGATATTTTTCTGCATTTGACCACCCGTGAAGCGGCCGTGGAAGGGGAAGCGGCCCCGGAGATGGGCGGGGAGGTGTCATCATGAGGGCCATCATCATCATCGCCCGGCGGGAGTTCAAGGGCATGTTTCTCTCACCGCTGGCCTGGACCCTGTTGGCGGTGCTGTTCGCCATCGTCGGTTACATGTTCACCTCGGCGGTACTGAACTATCAGGTGCGGCAGATGCAGTTTCAGGCCTATGGCGACGCCGCCAGCCTGTCGCTCACCGACTGGACCGTTTCACCGATGCTCGGCAACACCGCCGTGTTGTTGCTGATGATCATGCCCTTGTTGACCATGCGTCTGATCGCCGATGAAAAACGGCGGCAAACCTGGGCGGCCCTGGCCTCGTCGCCACTGGCGCCCATGGAGATCATCCTGGGCAAATATTTGGGGTTGCTCTGGTTCCTGGCCGTCACCGTCGCCCTGCTGGCGGTTCCGCCGTTGACCCTGTTCGCCTTCGGTGATCCCGATGCCGGTCAACTGTTGGCCGGTCTGCTGGGGTTGTTTCTGGTCGCCGCCGCCTTCGGGGCGGTTGGGCTGGCCGCCTCCAGCGCCACTGACAATCCCATGGTGGCGGCCCTCGGCGCCTTCGGCATGTTGCTGTTTCTCTGGATCGCCTCCTGGATGGGCGAATCGGGCGGCGGCGCCCTGGAACAGGCCTTGGCCTATCTCTCCCTGCTCAACCATTATCAAAATTTTCTCCAGGGCATCATCAACAGTTCGGACCTGTTCTATTTCGTGCTGCTCTCCGGTGGTGGGCTGTTGTTCGCCCGGCAACGGTTGATGGCCGAACGGGTTCAGGGATAAGGGGGAGGGGAATCAACCATGAAGATGGATCGTGCCACCCGTTTTCAACTGCGCCTGCAAAGTTCCACCACCGGATTGATCCTGGCGTTGATCCTGGTCCTGATCGCCTATGCCAGCCATCGCTGGTCCGTCCGTTGGGACTGGACCGCCGGCGGTCGTCACACCCTGGCCGAACAGTCGATCCAGGCGGTCGGGGCCTTCCCGGATGGCGTCACCGCCACCGCCTACGTACAGGAGCGCGGCGACATGCGCCGGGAAATCGAGGCGTTGTTGGAAAAATATCGTGCCGTCAACGGTGATCTGACCATTCGTTATGTGGATCCGGACCTGGATCCGGCCGCCGCCCGCCGGGAGGATATCGCCCTTTATGGAACCGTCGTTCTGCGCAGCGGCCAACGGTCGGAAAAGATCACCGAAGCCACCGAGCAGGCCTTGACCAACGGTTTCATCCGCCTGGCCAAGGGGGATGCGAAAATTTTACGGGTGATCCAGGGGCATGGTGAACGTCCCCTGGCGGCCCCGGCCGCGGGCATGGGGGGGGAGACCGGGGCGGCGCGGGTATCGCTCTCCCGGGCGGTGTTGTTGCTCAAGGGGGAGGGGTATGGCGTCGAACCGTTGAGCCTGGCCGAAGTGGAGGCGGTTCCGGAAAAGACCGCCGCCATCCTGTTGCCCGGTCCGCGCACGCCGTTGTTGCCCATCGAGGTGCAACGGTTGAAAAAATGGGTCGGGGAAGGCGGACGCCTGCTGCTGATGCACGATCCCGGCGGTCGGACCGGCCTGGAACCGATGTTGGCGGAATGGGGGCTGCACTTTTTGGACGGATTGGTGATCGATCCGGTGGCGCGTCTGTTCGGCGGCGGTCCCACCACGCCATTGGTGAGTCGCTATGATGAACATCATCCGGTCACCAAGGGGTTGGGCAGCCCCTCCTTTTTTCCCGAAGCGCGGGCACTGGAGCTGAAACCGGTCCCCGCCGACGCCACCCGGACCCGGGTGGAGCTGCTCTCCGGGGCCGACCGCGGCTGGTTGGAGACCGGCTCCATCGAGTCGGGCGAGGTGGAGATGAACGAGGGGAGCGACCGGCCCGGTCCCCTGCTGCTGGGGGTGGCGGTCGAACGGGGAAAAACCCGATTGTTGGTGGTGGGGGATTCGGATTTCGCCACCGACGCCTATGTCGGTTTTTCCGGCAATGTCGATCTGTTCCTCAACATGGTGCGCTGGTTGGCGGAGGATGAAAATTTTATCGCCATCAAGCCCAAAGAGGTGTTGGACGCCGATTTGAGCATGACCCAGGGGCAGGGAATCCTGTTGTTCTGGGGGTTGACGCTGATCATTCCGGTGTTTTTGTTGTCGATGGGCCTCATCATCTGGTCGCGGCGCAAACGGCGTTGAACGGTCGGCCGGTGGTTCGGGTTTTCAAACGAACGGTGGAGTCTTGAACATGTTCAGGGGATGGATGATCAATCTGGTGTTGCTGGTTGTCCTGCTGGCCGGTGGGGCGGTGTTATGGGCGCTGGATCGTCAGGAAAGTCGGGAAAAAGTGGCTGGGGAGGCCAGTCGGGCCATCGGCGCCATCAAGTCCGATCAGGTGGTTTCGCTCACCTTTCGCGATGCCGGCGGGGTGGAAATCGCCCTGCGGAAAACGGATGGCCGCTGGTCGGTGGTCAAAGGGGACAAAAAGTTGGATGCCATGGCCATCGATCGCCTGTTGACGGTCCTGGATGTCCGTTTCGACCGTCAGGTACGGATGGCGCTGAACAAGGAGGAGGCGGCGGTGTTCGGTCTCGACGCGCCCAAGGCGGTATTGACGGTGACCGATGTCGGTGGGAATGATGAAACGGTGTGGCTGGGTGAAAAGGCCCCGGCCAGCCGTAATCACTATTTGCGTCTGGGGGAGAATGGACCGGTGGTGTTGGTGGCCGGGGATCGGTTGTCGGGATTGATGCAATCGGTGGTCGATCTGCGGGATAAACGGTTGTTGCCCTTCCGGATGGCCGCCGACCTGAAACGGGTGGTGATCCAGCGGCGCTCCGGGCATCTGGAGTTGTCCCGGGAAGGCGCCGATCCCTGGCGGCTGCGGTCGCCGATCATCGATGAGGGCGACGGGGAGCGGATTTCAAGCTGGTTGAACGGGTTGTTGAACGGACATGGCAATGATTTCGAGGAGCGGGCGGTACCCGGGGAGCCCGACTGGATGGTGACCCTGACCCCCGAAGAGGGGGCGGTGTTCACCCTGCCGTTGTGGCGTTGGCAGGGGCGGGTTTTGGCCAGGCGGCCCGGGGAAGCCGATGCCCTGGTGATGCCGGCCCACCTGGCCGATACCCTGGACAAACCGGCCCTGGAACTGTTGAGCCACAAACCCCTGGGTCGGCGGTCGGCGCCGGAACGGATCACCCTGCGTCAGGGACAACGGGAGGTGACGGCGGAAAAAAAGGAGAAAAAATGGCCCTTGCCGGCCTGGAACGATCTTGAGGAAATCTTGACCCGGAGCGCCTGGCGATGCACCATTCCCGGTGCGCCGACCTCGCCCTGGTTGACGATGCGGGGCGGTTCGGGCGACGATGCCTGGGAGGTGGTGTTGCGCAAACGGGGTGACCATCTCTACCTGGCCCCGTCCGATCGGCCGGTGGAGTTGGAATTGACCCGGCTTCAGAGCGAATCGGCGGAAACATCGCTACGGGTGATCATGAACCGGGAGGCGGCGGATTCCGGGAATCCCGGGTGAGTCCCGGCTGTCAGGAGGTGTGTGGGTGAATATATTCCGGAAGATTGTCGGCGCCAAGTCGAAGTATGACAAAAGCATTCCCTATCTGTACGAGGCCCGCCTGCCCATCGACCAGCTGCCCGGAGAGTATCACTCCTATCTGGCCGAGACCATCTGTAGCCTGCTCCGACGCCTGAAGGCCGATGGCGTCGGTTCGGATGAGGTCACCCTTCATGAAATTTTTCAGGGCCGGGAAAAACAGTTGTTGGTGGAACATTGCGTTGACGGGGAGGGTCGCTGGTTGGACAAACCGGACCTGTGCCGCTCCCTGGAAAAACACTATTCCGGTCACATCGCCGATGATTGTTGCTCCTTCGAGGATCGAAAACAGCAGGGAGAGGGGCCGTTCTGAACTTTTTTTTCGCTGGAACCCCCCCCGGGTCGGTTTTCTAATGTTGACAAAATCGGGTCTTGATCCCATGCTGGCACGGTTTCGGAGAGATGGCCGAGCGGCTGAAGGCGGCACCCTGCTAAGGTGTTATATCCATTAAGGGTATCGAGGGTTCGAATCCCTCTCTCTCCGCCACCCGTTCCAACCCCCCAATGCCGGTATTCACACCCCGGAAGCGAGCCGATTCCTTGCGCACCCTTCTCACACTGATGGTGCTGTCGTTTCTCCTCGCGGGATGCCTGCCCGACGGTTTGTTGCCCAAAGAAGGCCCCCTGAAGGATTTTCTGGACGAGTTGGGTGAACGGGAAACCGCCAAATCGGTCTATCTTTCCCTGGAAATCAGCAACAAGGGCCAACTGCCCATGGAACCCCATGTGGTCGAGGCCAAGGCGCGGCCGACCATGGCCATGGTGGAGGCCAGCGCCGGGGTGCCGCTGAAATTTCGTATTCTCGACAAACGCACCCTGGAGATTCATGAACTGGAAGTGGCCGTGGGTCAACGGAGAGGGGCGCCCTGGGGTGGCTCGATCCAGCCCGAAGCGTACCTGTCGGACCTGGTGGTCCGGGATGGCCGGGCCGAACACGGCCCCGAAGGGCATGTCAATCCCGTCGCCTGGGTGGTGTTGTTCGATGAACGGGATCAACCGTTGCACCAGGGGTGGGTGTTCGTCCGCGATACCGCCCAGACCGCCTGGGACCATCCCCGTTATGATCTGACCTTTTTGGGGATGGTGAAAAAACGGCCGCCCGGCGCGCCGTTGCGAAAACGCGGCAAAAGACGGCGTGGTTGAAACGGCCGATGAGCCGGTCGGGAGCGACGGGGAGGCGTTCCCCGGCGATGGCGGGATCGCGCCGACGGAATTTTTGAGCGATGAACGGGCCGCGCTGCTGTTGAGCCTGATCGCCGCCGCCGAAGGGGGGTGGCGGGGGGAGGTGCCGGTGGGGGCGGTGTTGCGCGATGCCCGGGGCCGTTTTCTGGCCCAGGAGGCCAATCGCCGTCTGCAGGGGTTCGACCCCACCGGCCACGCCGAGATGCGGGCCCTGGTCACGGGGGCCGGGCGGTTGGGCAACGACCGGTTGGGCGGTTGTACCCTCGCCGTCAGCCTGGAACCGTGCCCCATGTGCTTGCAGGCCCTGGCCCTGGCGCGGGTGTCCCGGGTGCGGTTCGCCGCCGCCAGGGGGCCGGAAACCGAGAAAAAACCGCAGCTGGAACCGGGCGCCGATGCCGGTCAAACGGCTTTTGCCGCCGGTCTGCTGCGTTTTTTCTTTGAACAACGGCGCAAAATCTGATTGAATCCGCTGGTTCTCAAGGATGCTTGCAGGACCAGTGCTGGAGAGATGACCGAGTGGTTGAAGGTGCACGCCTGGAAAGCGTGTGTACTCTAACCGGGTACCGAGGGTTCGAATCCCTCTCTCTCCGCCAGTTCAACCATATCGAATCACCGTCCGCGGTTTCACAGGATCTGGCGGGCGGCGTTGATGGTCAGGTTCCGCGCAACGGAAGTCCGTGAACCCCGTCAGGACCGAAAGGTAGCAGCGGTAACGGATCCTTTCGTGTGCCGTGGGTCGCCTGACCGGAGCCGCCCTTGACCTTTCCCGAATTCCGGAATCCCTGATTGCCCATCGTGTCCGAACCGTCCGCTGCCACCGGCCCGTCCTCCTACGTCGTTCTCGCCCGGCGGTGGCGTCCGCGTCGTTTCGATACCCTGGTCGGACAGGGACATGTCACCCGGTCACTGACCAACGCCCTCAGCAGCGGTCGCATTCCCCATGCCTTTCTTTTCACGGGCATCCGTGGCGTCGGCAAAACCACCCTGGCCCGGTTGCTGGCCATGTGCCTCAACTGCGAAAAAGGGGTTTCCGCCGAACCATGCGGTACCTGCGGGTCCTGTGGTGAGATCATCGCCGGCAACCATCCCGACGTGATGGAAATCGACGCCGCCTCGCGTACCAAAGTCGAACAGATGCGCGAAGTGTTGGACATGGTGGCCTACGCCCCGACCGCCGGTCGCTATAAAATATATATCCTCGATGAAGTGCACATGCTCTCCACCCAGTCGTTCAACGCCCTGTTGAAAACCCTGGAGGAGCCGCCGGCCCATGTCCGTTTCATCTTCGCCACCACCGAGTCGCGCAAAATTCCCGCCACCGTCATCAGCCGCTGTCAACGGTTCGGCCTGAAACGGGTGGCCAACGAGGTCATGACCGGTCATCTGCGCACGGTATTGCAGCAGGAGGGGGTGACCTTCGATACCACGGCCCTGGCGGCGGTGGTGCGGGCGGCGGAGGGATCGGTGCGTGATGCCCTGTCGATCCTCGACCAGGTGATCGCCCATGGCGACGGCGCCGTCGATTATGAGGCGGTCAAGGAACTGCTGGGGTTGAGTGACCGGGCGGCCGTCCGATCGTTGTTGGACCTGCTGTTGACCGGCAACGGCGCGGAAACCCTGACCGCGGCCGGGGATTTTTATGAAAACGGCGTCGATCCGGAGACCCTGACCGACGATCTGCTGAACGAAATACACCGGGTATCCCGTTTCCGGGTGATGCGGGGGGTGGGCGGTACCCATCGTGCCGAGGCGCCCGAGGAGCCGATTGGGGACAAGGCGGCGACGGTGAGCCTGGAACACCTGCAGATGGTGTTTCAGGTGTTGTTGCGTGGCGGTCGGGATTTGAAGGAGGCGGAAAATCCCCTGCAGGTGCTGGAAATGTTGCTGTTGCGCGCCGCCTATCTGAAACCGGTGCCGGACCTGGGGCGGTTGATCGCCTCGCTGGACGGTGGAACCCCGGTTGGAAGCGGCGGAAAATCGTTGCAAACCAACAAGATGACCAGTGGTAGCACCGGGGCGTCTGCCCGTGCCCCCAAGGGGCCGGAAAAATCGCCCCCGCTGGAAAAAAAAACCATTTTATCGCCCGGAATCGCTTCCGAACAATTGACTTCCTGGAAACAGTTGATATCCTCCGCCACCGAAAACGATCCCGGACTGGCCATGAAACTGGAGCAGCAGATGGTCTGCCTGACCTGCCGGGATGAGGGTGGCGGACCGATGCGGTTGGTGGTGCGACCGATCAACGAACTGGTCGGTCCGGTGGATGTCCTGGCCAAACGGTTGCAGGATTTTCTGGCCGCCCTGGGCAAAGGGGATGCACGGGTAACGGTCGAAAAACCGACCGGTGGCGAGCGTCCGGAGACCGTCGCCGAAGAAAGGGCGCGCCTGGTCCGGGAACGGCAGGAACGGTTGAAACGACAGGTGAACGCCCATCCGGCGGTGCGGGAACTGACCCGGCGTTTCCAGGCCGAGGTCATCCGTGTGGAACCAAATCCGGCTGCCGATGGTCCATGATCGGGTGGACGGCGATTCCAATTCGATAAGGTGATGCGGTGAAAAATTTGGCAGATATTCTCAAACAGGCCAAGGAGATGCAGAGCCGCATGGCGCAAATCCAGGAGGAGATGGCCCGTACCACCGCCGTCGGGCGGTCCGGTGGCGGCATGGTCGAAGTGGTTCTGAACGGCAAACAGGAAGTGCAAAAACTGAAAATCGACCGTACCATCGTCAACCCGGACGATGTGGAGATGCTGGAAGACCTGATCGTCGCGGCGCTGAACGACGGTCAGCGCAAGGTGCAGGAGATGAGCAAGGAGAGCCTCGGCAAGTTGACCGGCGGTCTGGACCTCTCCGGTATGAAACTGCCGTTTTGATGCAGCGCGGCCCCTTGGTCCCGGGGGCGGAGGGGGGCGGGGTGGAGCGGCCGCGGAGCGGGTTGCCGTCGGTGGATCGGGCGGTGGAGATGTTCTCCCGCTTCCCGGGCATCGGTCGCAAAAGCGCCCAGCGCATGATACACCATCTCCTCCGCCAGGGTCCGGAGGAGTCGCAACAGTTGATCCAGGCCCTGGACGACGTGCGCCGCAAGGTCGGGCACTGTCGGGATTGTCACAATCTGGCGGAGGGGGAACGGTGTTGGATCTGCCGCGATCCCCGCCGGGATGAAACCATCCTCTGCGTGCTGGAGGATTCATCGGACCTGCTGGCAATCGAGAAAGCGGGACTTTTTAACGGGCTCTACCATGTGCTCGGCGGACGTTTGAACCCGCTGGCGGGTGTGGGACCCGACGAACTCAACCTGGCGAGCCTGGAAAAACGGCTCGGCCAGGGACGTGTGACGGAGTTGATCATAGCTACGAATCCAACCGTCGAAGGTGAAGCCACCGCCCACTATGTGGCGCAGTTGGCCCAATCACCGAACCGGCGGGTGACCCGGCTGGCATATGGGTTGCCCATGGGTGGCGAACTGGAATATCTGGACGAATCCACCCTCTATCAAGCCCTTGCGGGGCGCCGGGATTTTTAACCATAAAACCGTTTGTTGAGGAAGAAAATGGTGCGCTGCAGCATTTTTTTATTGTGCGCTGCAGCAAAACAATGTAATTTATGTAAACTTTCGCTTCCATTCAGACAAGCGAAGCCAAACCACCCAAGGAGGGTCTCTGAATGGCTACCAAAAAAGCCGATCCATCCCAGGCTTTTCCCTATCCAGGCATTCCCGGTACCGGTGACGGTTCAGACGCGGTCGCATATGTGGAGACCCGGGCCACGGACGGAGCCGCCGCCTATCCCATCACCTCGTCGACGATCATGGGCCAGCACTACCAGGTCGCGGTCGCCAACGGTTTCAAAAATGTCTGGGGCATGACCCTGGCCTGGATGGAACTGGAGTCGGAGCACTCCTCGGCCTCGGCCTGTGAAGGGTTCGCGGCCGCTGGTGGCCGGGTGACCAACTTCACGTCCGGGCAGGGTTTGATCCTGATGAAGGAGGTGCTCTACACCATCGCCGGCAAGCGTCTGCCGCAGGTGCTCAACGTCGGCGCCCGGGCCTTGACCTCCCAGGCCCTCAACGTTCACGCCGGCCATGATGACGTCATGGGCGTGGCCGACTGCGGTTGGGGCATCCTGTTCGCCCACAGCGTGCAGGCGATCGCCGATATCTGTCTCATCTGTCGTCGCGCCTCGGAAATTTCGATGACGCCGATGATGAACGTCCAGGACGGTTTCCTCGGCACCCATACCATCGAAAACCTGAACTTTCCCGAAGATGAGATGATCCGGGAATACCTGGGCAATCCCCGGGAGGCCATGCGTTCGGTGTTCGATGCCGATTATCCCCTGCAGGTGGGCGTGGTGCAAAACCAGGACGCCTACATGCAGGGCAAGATCGCCCAGCGTGTTTATTATGACAAGCTGGCCGATCACATCGAAACGGCGATGTCGGAGTTCTACAACCTGACCGGCCGGAAGTACGGACTGGTCGAGGGGGTGAACATGGATGGCGCCGACTATGCGATCATCGCCATGGGCACCCTGGCGGAGACCGCCGCTTCGGCCATCGATGTCATCCAGGAAAAACTGGGCATCAAGATGGGGGTGGTCAATGTCACCTGCTATCGTCCCTTCCCGGGACCGCAAATCGTCGAGTTGATCAAGGATTGCAAGGCGGTCTCGATCATCGAACGATGTGACATCCCGACCATGGTCGACAATCCGTTGACCACCGATGTGGAAGCGGCCCTGGCCAAGGCCATCATGGATGCGCCCGGTTATCGTAAAATCGACACCATTCCCCAGGTCTTCAGCGGCGCCGGCGGTCTCGGTTCCCGCGATACCACCCCGGGCCACATTCTTGCCGTTGCCGGCAACATGACCAAGGGGTTCGAGGCGGGCAAACGCTTTTTCACCATCGGTATCGACCATGAAACCGCCCTGGAGACCGAGACCGAACCGGATGTGCGACCGCCGGGCTCCTTCTCGGTGCGCGCCCACTCGGTGGGTGGATTCGGTTCGGTGACCACCAACAAGGTCATCGCCACCATGTTGGGCGACATTTTCGGTTTCAAGGTGCAGGCGGCGCCCAAGTATGGTTCCGAGAAAAAGGGTCTGCCCACCAACACCTACCTGACGGTGATTCCCGAGGGAAAAATTTTGACCCACTGCGAACTCCAGCAGGTCGATTTCGTGCCGTTGATGGATCCCACCACCTGGTTCATGGGCAATCCGTTGGTGGGGCTGCAGGATGGTGGCATCGTCTTTCAGCACACCGATGAGACGGATCCCCAGGCGCTTTGGGACTCCCTGCCGCCCTATGCCAAATATTTCATGAAGGAAAACGGCATCCGCTTTTACGGTGTCGACACCATCGACATCGCCCGGCAATCCTGTACCCACGACTCCTCCCTGATCCAACGCTTCCAGGGTGTGGTGCTGTTGGGAGTGTTCCTGAGGATTACCCCATTCCAGAAAAATGCCGGCCTGGACGATGAGGCCCTGTTCGAGCAGGTGCGCAAACCGTTGAGCAAATATTTCGGCAAGCGTGGTCAGCAGGTGGTCGAGGACAACCTGGATGCGGTCAAACGGGGTTTCCAGCGGGTCATGGAGGTGACGCCGGAGATCATGGCCGCCACGCCGGCCGACGTCCTGGAAGCGGGGCGCGTGGAGTGGGATGCCAAAGGTAAGGACGTCAACGCATTTTTCATCTAAAAGAGACAGGTCGTTTTCCGGCGGTGGCCCCCGGTCCCGCCCGGAATGGACCCTTTTCTGGAAGGAGCGGCTATGGATTGGGAACCAGAAGGGATCGCTGACGAGGAAGCATGGGGGGAAGAACTGCTGGAAGCGCTGCTGGAGGGCGAGGAGTTGATGACGCCCGACCATCTCACTTGGCAGTTTTCCGGGGTGACCCGTGGCTCGTACCGTCAAGCGCGGGCCGCGGCCGGCCATATCGACAACCAGACCGTCTCCCGGTCCCTGTTCACCCGGGAGACCATTCTCAAAAGCCTGGGCAATGCCCAGCAAAACTACCTGGAACGGATGGAAAGGGATCACCGGGTCCGGCCATCGACGGTCAATCATTTCCACTCCGGGCTGAAACGGCACCGTCCGGGTGCCGGCTGTACGTTGGTCCACAACCACCGACACGGTTTTTCCGGGGAGACTGACTGACGGAAATGGTTTTCGTGGCGGTCCACCCCCCCCGAAGAGGCAACCGGTTGGATCACTCAATCATCGACAATGAACCCCTGGCGGATTTTGAACCCCCTTCCGCCACCCCATCCCTCCCCTGGTTCGAGGTCCTTCCTGGAACCATGCGGGCAGGCGGATGGTTCACTGGTAAACAGACGTCAGGCTGTCGCAGCGCCGGTCTTATCGGAGAATTGCAATGAGTAATCAACGCGCACTGATCTATTCCGAGCCCACACCGAAATGGTATGATGCAAAACGGGCCCGGGAAATTATGGATGCCTATGGCTCCGGGGCCGGATCCGGACAGCCGGCGGATGAATTCGTCGCCTGTTCGCAGTTGCCGGCGGGCACCGGCTCCTACCGCGATTTTTCCTATATCGCCCCGGATCTGCCCGAGTT
This sequence comes from uncultured Magnetococcales bacterium, assembly GCA_964344355.1. Lineage (GTDB taxonomy): Bacteria > Pseudomonadota > Magnetococcia > Magnetococcales > CAYFNE01 > CAYFNE01. The sequence goes on along the minus strand of CAYFNE010000026.1, from coordinate 36,162 downwards.
CGAAGCGGACAACTGTGTGGCCTGCATGGAGTGCGTGCAAAACTGTCCCGACTCTTCCATCTGGGGCAAGGTGATCACCCCCGGGGACCTGGAAAAAACCCTGGCCGGCCTGCCGGATGATGCCGCCCGTGATCTGATCAAAAGCCAGTTGGTGCAGACCACCAAATTCTGGAAAACCTACGAAAAGAAAAAGGCCAAGGATCCCGGCGGTCCCGGTGGCGGTTGGTTCGGCATTTTCGTCGACCCCACCAAATGCAAGGGTTGCGGCGAGTGCGTCACCGCCTGTGGCGACCACGACGCCTTGAAGATGATCAAGAAAACCCGGGACAACCTGCCCGACTATTTCGCCATCTGGGACTATTACAAGGACTCCCCCCTGACGCCGGAGGCCTACATCAATCCCAAGCTCAAGGTGGACCTCATGCTGCGCGATGCCGCCAACCAGTATGTGGGCGGCGCCGGTTCCTGCATGGGCTGCGGGGAGACCTCGGCCCTGCGGCAGTTGTTGACCATGACCCACGAAAAGGTCGGCAATAAATACGGCATCGTCGCCAACACCGGGTGCAACACCGTCTATGGCGCCACCTATCCCTATAACCCTTTCCGGGTGCCGTGGATGAACTCCCTGTTCGAGAACGCCGCCACCGTCGCCATGGGCATCCGCGCCCATTGGGACCAACGGGGCAAGGAGGATCATCACATCTGGGTGGTCGGCGGCGATGGTTCGATGCTGGACATCGGTTTCCAGGCCCTGTCGCGCATGTTGACCTCGGGCATGAACATCAAGGCCGTGGTGCTGGATACCCAGGTCTATTCCAATACCGGCGGTCAAACCTCCACCGGTTCCTTTATCGGTCAGGATGCCAAGATGTCCATCCACGGCAAGGCCATCAAGGGCAAGATGGAGGCGCGCAAGGAGATCGCCAACATCGCCATGATGCATCCGCGGGTGTTCGTCGCCCAGACCGTCGGTCCGATGACCAGCCATTTCTACAAATCCATCGAGCAGGCCCTCGATTTCGATGGTCCGGCCCTGATCAACATCTACACCACCTGTCAGCCGGAACATCAGGTGGCCGATGATGTCTCCTGCACCCAGGCGTTGTTGGCCGTGGAGTCCCGGGCCTTCCCGGTCTTCATCTACAACCCCGATGCCGGCTCCACCCTCGCTTCGCGCCTTTCCCTGCAAGGCAATCCATCGGTCAAACGGGATTGGCACCATCGCAAGACCAAAGACGGCGAAGAGAAGGTTGATTTTCTCACCTTCGCCCGCACGGAAGGCCGTTTCATCAAGCATTTCGACAAGGATGGCGGGCACAGCGACACCCTGGAAGCCTCCATGCAGGATCGATTGAACAACTGGCGCCTGCTCCAGGAGTTGGCCGGCGTGGTCAATACCGATCTGATTCCGGATTCGAAATAAAAAAAACGATCCGTCACAGGATTTCGGCCCGGCGGGGGGAACCTCGCCGGGCCGGGTCCAGTCTATAGAAAACGCTGCGGACGTTGGGTTTCGCAGCGTTTTTTTTATCCATGGAATGTATCACTATGCCGGTAGGGCGATGGGATCTGCCATGAACCATCATCTGTTGCAAATCATCGAAGGGTTGTTGGGCCGGGAACGGCTGCTCAGCAGCAAGCTGGGGGCGCGCATTTCCACCACGCTGTCGGTGGACGATCCCCTGGAGGGGTTGACCGGGCAACGATTGGCGGCGATGGAGGAGTATGAACGGGAGTTGTTGCTGGCGCCGCTGTTCACGCCCACCGTCGATGACCGGATCGCCTGTGAGGCGGCCCTGCCGTTGACCGGTGTGCCGCGCGCCGAACAGCCGGAGTTGGTTTCCCGGCTGCTGGCGGCCGATGTCGGTTGCGATCTGGTATTTGGTGATGGGCGATGCCGATTGTCCCCACCGGAGGTGGTGGTCGACCGTTTCGTGCGCCTGCTGCACCTGGAGGGGGTGGTGGAGGAAACGGTTGCGGACTATTTCCGGGATTTGGCTGAACCGGTCCGTCATCGCTGTCTTTACCTGGCCCGCCACCGCGTCTGGCGTGGCCCGGAACGGCAGGCCCTGCTGCAATCCTGCCTGGAGACCATGCGCACAAAAAACAGCTTCGATGCGGAACGGTTCGATTTTCTCAGTGAATTCGTCCACACCTATCATCCACGAGGGGTGGCGGGGTTGACGGCGGCCCTGCAAAACCTCCTCGACTCCTATCACCAGGACCATGAACACCCCATTTTCAACGAGCGCCTCGAAGAGCATCAGGGCGGCAATATCCGTTCCCGCTACTGTGGTCCGGCGGTCAAGGCCAAGCGCATCGGCATGGCCCGCTCCTTCCTGATTGATTTCGATAAACAGCCCCTTCCTTGATTCCCGGTGAAAGTCATGGCATTCTTCCGCCTCGCGTAAATTGGGAGTCGGGAACGGATGACGGCGTAACCCTGGCTCCTCCATCGTGGGGGCGATGGTTTTACGCTCTGTGTCGGGCAGGGGCTTTGAAGCCGGTGCCGGGGTGATTTTCCCCCGTCCCCGGGCGGGCGCCTACATCGCGCTTTTCTCTCAGGCGGTTGTCCCGGTTCAGAATGGATGCTGATCGGGCGCGGCATTTCCAGAACAATTTCCAGGACTAAGCTCGTATCTTCAATGGGTTGGCGGTTTGTCCATTGGTATTGACAGCTAGGCAACCACTGACTATAAGGTGTCCTTCGGATACCGAAATCTTGAATGGGAGAAAAAAAACTATGACAGATCAGACGACGGCACAACCAGATATCATCTACACGAAAGTTGATGAGGCTCCTGAGTTGGCGAGTGGTTCTTTTCTGCCTATCGTTCAAGCCTTCACCAAGGCGGCTGATATCACCGTCGGCACGAAGGATATTTCATTGGCCGGACGGATCATCGCCAATTTTCCGGAATTTCTGACCGCCGAACAGCGGCAGTCCGACGATTTGGCCGAACTGGGGAAGCTGGTCAAGACTCCCGAAGCCAATGTCATCAAACTGCCCAACGTCAGTGCTTCGATCCCACAACTCGAAGCGGCCATCAAGGAGTTGCAGGGACAGGGTTACAACCTGCCCAACTATCCGGCCAATCCGCAAAACGATACCGAGCGTGACATCAAAAGCCGCTATGACAAGGTCAAGGGCAGCGCCGTCAACCCGGTCCTGCGTGAAGGCAACTCGGATCGTCGTCCACCGAAAGCGGTCAAGGAGTACGCCCGGAAAAATCCCCATTCAATGGGTGAGTGGGCTGCCGATTCGAAAACCCATGTGGCCACCATGAGCAGTGGTGATTTTTGCAACAATGAAAAATCCGCCACCGTTTCCGGCGCCTCGGTCGGTCCGGCCCGCATTGAATTCGTCGATCAGAGCGGCCAGGCCACCGTCCTCAAGGACGATCTCTCCCTGCTGGACGGGGAGGTGGTGGATGCCACCTACATGAGCGTCAAGGCCCTGCGTAAATTCCTCGCCGAACAGGTGGCCGATGCCAAGGCCCAGGGTATTCTGTTTTCCCTGCACATGAAGGCCACCATGATGAAGGTGTCGGACCCGATCATTTTCGGCCATGCGGTATCGGTCTTTTTCGCCGATGTGTTCGAAAAACATGCCGATACCCTCGCTGAACTGGGGGTCAACCCCGACAATGGCGTCGGCGACGTGTTTGCCAAGATTCAATCCCTGCCGGCCGATAAAAAGGCTGAAATCGAGGCCGATCTCCAGGCCTGCCTGGACAAGCAGCCCGACCTGTACATGGTCAACTCCGACAAGGGCATCACCAATCTGCACGTGCCCAGCGATGTGATCATCGACGCCTCCATGCCGGTGGTGATCCGTGGTGGTGGTAAAGGCTGGGGTCCCGATGGCAACCCTGCCGACACCAAGTGCGTGATCCCCGACAGCAGCTATGCCGGTGTCTATGCCGAGGTGATCGAGTTTTGTAAAAAGAACGGCGCCTTCAATCCGTCCACCATGGGCAGCATCCCCAATGTCGGCCTGATGGCGAAAAAGGCCGAGGAGTATGGTTCGCATCCGCAAACCTTCAAGGCCCCCGGTAACGGCAAGATGCGTGTCGTCGACGCCTCCGGCGCCGCCCTGCATGAGCACGATGTCGAGGAAGGGGACATCTGGCGCATGTGCATGGCCAAGGACGATCCGATCCAGGACTGGGTGAAACTGGCCGTCAACCGTGCCCGGGCCACTGGCTCCCCGGCCGTTTTCTGGCTGAACAAGGATCGGGCGCACGATGCGCAGTTGATTCAAAAGGTGGAACGGTATCTCAAGGATCATGACACCAGCGGTCTGGAAATTCACATCAAATCGCCGGTGGAAGCGGTGCGCTTCTCCCTGGAACGCATGGCCAAGGGACTGGAGACCATCTCCGTCACCGGTAACGTCCTGCGTGACTACAACACCGACCTGTTCCCGATTCTCGAAGTGGGCACCAGCGCCAAGATGCTCTCCATCGTACCGTTGATGAACGGCGGTGGGCTGTTCGAAACCGGCGCCGGTGGTTCGGCCCCCAAACATGTGCAACAGCTCATGGAAGAGGGGCACCTGCGTTGGGACTCCCTGGGCGAGTTCGCCGCCCTGGCCGCCTCCATGGAACATCTCAGTCAGACCCGTGGCAATGCCAAGGTCGGGATCATGGGCAAGGCCCTGGACAAGGCCACCGAGGAGTTGTTGATCAACGACAAATCGCCGCGCCGCAAGGTCGGCCAACTGGACAACCGCGGCAGCCATTTCTACCTGACCATGTACTGGGCGCAAGCCCTGGCGGCGCAGGATGAGGATGCCGACCTCAAGGCCCATTTCGCACCGATCGCCGAAAAGCTCGCCAGCAACCAGGACAAAATCCTGGAGGAGTTGAACGCCGCCCAGGGCAGTCCGGCGGATCTCGGTGGTTATTACCGGACCGATCCGGCCAAGGTGGCGGCGGTGATGCGCCCGAGTCCCACCTTGAACGCCATCATCGGCTGAAAGGGTCACGCATCAGCCCGTAGGGTGTGATGCAACGGACCGGTTTTCAACGAATGCCGGGACTTCCCAGTTCGGGGGGTCCCGGCTGCTCTTATCGGCTTGGTTGACGCGATTGATCGTATTTTTTCATTTTCGGTTCGGCCCCCCCCCGACGGTGGGACCGGGCTTTTCGAGGCGATCCGGGGGTTCCGATTTTCCCCTGCCGGTGGATCCGGTTGATCGTTTCCACTCCTTTTCGTTCCGTCCCCGAATGGTCTCCATGCGGATGGCCCGGTTCGAGGCCTGAGTTTTCATGTCAAATCCTTCCCAAAACATGGTCACCATCGACTATGACGATGTTTCCTGCCGGGTGCCGGCGGGGCGTACCATCTTGTCCGCCTTGGAAGAGGCCGGCCTCGGCTTCGTTCGCGGCGTCGGCTGCCGGGGCGGGGTTTGCGGCGCCTGCGGGGTGCTCTACCGGATTCGCGGTTCCAATGAACTGACCGCCGCCCTCATGTGTCAGGAGGAGGTCAAGGCGGATATGGAGATCCTGCCGCTGCCCTATATCCCGCAGAAAAAGGCTTGGCACGATCTCTCCCTGTCCGAGGGGGATTCCCCCGGTTATCGGGTCTTGAACCTTTATCCTGAAATCAACAGTTGCATCATGTGCCGGGAGTGCAGCCGTATCTGCCCGGTGGGGATCGATGTGCTCGCTTATGTCGGCATGATCCAACGCCGGGACCTCAAGGGGGCGGCCCGGGAGTCGTTCACCTGTGTGCAGTGCGGCATCTGCGTGTTGCGCTGTCCATCGCGGATTTCGCAGCCCAACGCCGCCCTGGCGGCGCGCCGGTACCATGGTCGCTATGAGGAAACCCCCGCGGAACATTTGACCAAGGCCATCGAAAAACGGGCCAGTGGTCGTTATGAACCCATTTTCAAACGGTTGCGGCGTATGGACCAGGAAGCGTTCCAGGCCCTCTATCAACGGCGGGAGCGGGAGCCCAACGATGCCCCGCCCGGGACATGGCTGCCCGAAGATCGGGGGTTGTTGTGATTCCCGCCGGACAGGCCACCGATCTGAGCGCCTTGCCGGAGGCCTTGCGCGAGTCGGTGCGTCTGGTGGAAAAAACCCGCGACCGGCGTCTGGCCGACCTTCGGCGGGGCTACAGCCATCCATCGCTCTCCCTGTCCGACCGGCAGGCGTGGCTGGAACAGTTCCATCCCGACTATCGTGCCGATGGCCGTCGGGTTCTCGGTGTCGGTCCCTCCAGGGGCGAGGATTTGCCGACCGAGTTGGCCGATCTGCTGGAGTCGTGGCCACGCCCGTCGGTGATGGGTCTGAATCGCGATCCGGATCGACCGTTGACGGTGGATATGGAAACCGATGTCCTGGTGATCGGCGGCGGGGGCGCCGGTACCGCCGCCGCCATCACCGCGGCCGAGGCCGGCGCCCGGGTGTTGGTCGCCACCAAGCTGCGGCATGGGGATTCCAATACCATCATGGCCGAAGGCGGCATGCAGGTGGCGGATCAGGAGTGCGATTCGCCGGTCGAGCATTTTCTCGATGTCATGGGCGGCGGCCATTTCACCAACGATGCCGACCTGGTGGAGGCCCTGGTGTTGGACGGGGCCGGGGCCCTGCGCTGGCTGGAAGAGTTGGGCATGCTCTTCGACAAATATCCCACCGGCCGCATGAAGGTGCGCCATGGCGGCGGCACCAGCCGGCAACGGTTGCACGCCGCCGGGGATGTCACCGGTCTGGAGTTGATGCGGGTGGTGGCCGATCGGGCCGGCAACCTGGAAAACATTTCCACCCTGAACTTCGCCCCGGCGGTGGAGTTGTTGACCGATGACAACGGCCGTGCCGTTGGCGCGGTGTTGGAACGGATCACCGACGGCGGCAAACCGATGGTGGTGCGGGCCAAGGCGGTGATCCTGGCCACCGGTGGTTTCGGCCGGCTGCATTTTCGCAAATTTCCCACTTCCAACCACTATGGCGCCACCGCCGACGGCCTGGTGATCGCCTATCGGGCCGGGGTGCCGTTGCGTGATTTGCGTTACTGTCAATACCATCCCACCGGCATCGCCTATCCCGAGAGCAAACTGGGGCTGTTGATCACCGAAAAATTTCGCGGTTGGGGCGCCCCGTTCCTCAATCGGCACGGGGATGAGTTCGTTTTCGGCCTGGAGCCGCGGGATGTGACCACCGCCGCCATCATCCGCGAGTGTGTCGAGTTCGACAGCGGCGTGCCGACCCCCGGTGGCGGTGTCGGTGTCTGGTTGGATATCCCGCTGATCGATCTGCTGCACGGGCGCGGCACCATCGAGCGGGAATTTCCCGGCCGTTTCCAGGAGTTCATGCGCAAGGGACACGACCTGCGCCGTCTGCCGTTGTTGGCCTATCCGACCCTGCACTATCAAAATGGCGGCGTGACCATCGATCCCAACGGCGGCACCGACATGCCGGGGCTGTTCGCCGCCGGCGAGGTGACCGGCGGCGTGCATGGCAACAACCGGTTGATGGGCAACGCCCTGTTGGAAATCCTGGTCTTCGGACGCCGGGCCGGACGGAGCGCCGCCCGTTTCGCCCAGGAGGCCGGGGAGGGGGGGGAGCCGGGCCTGTCGCACCTGGAGCCCTTCATCGAGCAGTTGCAGGCGTTGGGGCGGGAGAGCGGCGAACAGTCGCCGAAGCTGTTGCCCGCCTATGGCCGGGTTGCCGGTGACGAGGCCTTTTTTCCCCATTGAACGGTCCCGGACACCGGTGTCCGGGGCGGTTTTTTTATTGAAAGGAAACGGTTCGGTTTATAAATGGTATGGCCTTAATGATCGATGGCATCATCCGGCACGGAGTACCGGGACCCCGGTTCGCCACGCCGGCGACCTAGGGAGTCCGATGCGGACTATCGGACAACTGTTTCAAGGAATCAAGAACTTAAACGGGAACCCTTTATGAATATTCACGAATACCAAGCCAAGCAGATAATCGCCCGCTACGGGGTCAAGGTGCCTCGCGGGCATGTCGTCTACTCCCCTGGCGAAGCCGAAAAGGCCGCCAAGGAGCTGGGTAGCGACGTGTTCGTCGTCAAAGCCCAGATTCATGCCGGCGGCCGCGGCAAGGGCGGTGGCGTCAAGGTGGTCAAAAGCGTCGATGCGGTGCGCGAGGAAGCCAAACGCATGCTCGGCATGACCCTGGTCACCAAACAGACCGGTCCGGCGGGCAAGGAGGTCAAGCGGGTCTACATCGAGGAAGGGTGTGACATCGCGCGTGAACTCTATCTGGGCATGGTGATCGATCGCGCCACCAGCCGGGTGACCATGATGGCCTCCACCGAGGGCGGCATGGAAATCGAAGAGGTGGCGGCGCGGACCCCGGAAAAAATTCTCAAGGAGGCCATTGACCCGGCGGTCGGTTTCGGTGGTTATCAGGCGCGCAACCTGGCCTTCGGCCTGGGGTTGACCGGCAAACAGGTGGGCAAGGCGGTCAAGTTCATGACCGGTCTTTACAATGCGTTCGTCAGCAACGACGCCTCGTTGATGGAGATCAATCCGCTGGTGGTGACCGGGGATGGCGAAATCCTGGCCCTGGATGCGAAGATGAACTTCGACAGCAACGGCCTTTATCGCCACAAGGACATCGAGGAGTTGCGGGATTTTGACGAGGAAGACCCCAAGGAGGTCGAGGCCTCCAAGTTCGACCTCAACTATATCGCCCTGGACGGCAACATCGGTTGCATGGTCAACGGCGCCGGACTGGCCATGTCGACCATGGACATCATCAAGCTCAAGGGCGGCGCGCCGGCCAATTTCCTGGATGTCGGCGGCGGTGCCACCACCGAGGTGGTGACGGCGGCCTTCAAGCTGCTCATGTCCGACCCCAACGTCAAGGCGGTGTTGGTGAACATTTTCGGCGGCATCATGCGTTGTGACGTCATCGCCGAGGGTGTGGTGAGCGCCGCCAGGGAAGTGGGTGTCCGCGTGCCGTTGATCGTTCGTCTGGAGGGCACCAATGTCGAACGGGGCAAGGAGATCCTGTCCCAGTCCGGATTGGCGATCACCGCCGCCGATGATCTGAACGATGCCGCCGAAAAAGCGGTTGCCTCGATTGCTTAAGGAAGGGGAACCATGAGTATTCTAGTCAACAAAGATACCCGCGTGATCTGTCAGGGATTTACCGGGGCCAACGGCACGTTCCACTCCGAGCAGGCCATCGCCTACGGCACGCAACTGGTCGGCGGCGTCACCCCCGGCAAGGGGGGGCTCACCCACCTGGAACGGCCGGTGTTCAACACCGTGGCCGATGCCGTGCGTGAAACCGGCGCCAACGCCTCGGCCATCTTCGTGCCGCCGCCCTTCGCCGCCGATGCCATCATGGAAGGGGCGGCCGCCGGCCTGGACCTGGTGGTCTGCATCACCGAGGGCATCCCGGTGTTGGACATGGTGAAGGTGAAACGCTATCTGGCCGACAAAAAGACCCGCTTGATCGGCCCCAACTGTCCCGGAATCATCACTCCCGGCGAGTGCAAGATCGGCATCATGCCCGGTCACATCCATAAACCCGGCGCCGTCGGCGTCGTCTCCCGTTCCGGCACCCTGACCTATGAAGCCGTGGCCCAGACCACCGCCGTCGGTCTCGGCCAGTCCACCTGCGTCGGTCTCGGTGGCGATCCGGTCAACGGCACCAACTTCATCGACTGCCTGTCCCGTTTCGAAAAGGATGGACAGACCGAGGCGGTGATCATGATCGGGGAAATCGGCGGTACCGCCGAAGAGGAGGCCGCCGCCTGGATCAAGGCCAACATGAGCAAACCGGTGGTGGCCTTCATCGCCGGCGCCACCGCTCCGAAAGGCAAGCGCATGGGCCATGCCGGCGCCATCATTTCCGGCGGCAAAGGCACCGCCGCCGAAAAATTCGCCGCCTTGGAGGCGGCCGGGGTGCATATCTCCAAATCGCCGGCGGATATGGGGAAGGTGGTCAAACAGGCGTTGAAAGGCTAGACTGTAGCCGCTTTTCCAAAAAAACGATCTTTGGATCTTTTATGTAAGGGGAGTATCGATGAAAAAAAAGGACCTGATCATTCGGGTTGCCGGTGAGGGCGGAGAGGGTGTTGTCTCTTCTGGTGACTTCATCGCCGCGGCCTGTGCCCGAGCAGGGCTGGAGCTGTATACGTTCAAAACCTTCCCGGCCGAGGTGAAGGGTGGATATTGCATGTACCAGGTGCGGACCAGTGATGGACGTGTCTATAACCAGGGCGATACCTTTGACGTGCTTTGTGCCTTCAACGGCGAAGCCTACGAGGTGAATAAACATCTGCTGCACCCGGGAACCGCTTTCGTTTACGACTATCCCGGTGATTTCGAACCGGAGATCCCGGAAGGGGTGTTCGCCTATCCGATCCCCATGACCCAGACCGCCAAGGAACTGAAATCGGCGCGTTCGAAAAACATGGTGGCCCTGGGAGCGCTTTCCCAGCTTTTCAACATCAACGAAGGGACCCTCAAAGAGGTTCTCACCAACAAGTTCAAGAAAAAAGGCGATGAGATCCTCAATCTCAACCTGACCGCCTTCGACAAGGGCAAGGAACTGGCCGCCAAGCTGGAGAAAACCGACAGTTGGCGGGTGGCCGATTCCACCGGTGTCAAGGATGTCATCGTCATCGCCGGCAACGATGCCGTGGGCCTGGGTGCCGTTTTGGGTGGTTTGGACTTTTTCTCCGCCTATCCCATCACTCCGGCCACCGAGATCGCCAAGTTCGTCTCCACCCATCTGCCCAAGCGTGGCGGCACCCTGATCCAGGCCGAGGATGAAATCGCCTCCATCGCCCAGGTGTTGGGCGCCTCCTATGCCGGCAAGCGTTCCATGACCGCCACTTCGGGTCCCGGTCTGGCGTTGATGGCGGAGATGTTGGGCATGGCCTCCATGAGTGAAACCCCGGCCCTGGTGGTGGATGTTCAACGTAGCGGTCCTTCCACCGGCATGCCCACCAAACATGAACAGTCCGACCTGTTCCTGGCCATCCACGGTGCCCATGGCGACGCCCCGCGCATCGTCATGTCGGTGGAGGATGTGCAGGACTGCATCGACATGACCATCGATGCCCTGAATCTTTCCGAGCAGTATCAGGTACCGGTCCTGTTGCTGTCCGATGGTTCCCTGGCCTTTTCCACTCAGACCATTCCGACACCATCCGAAAAGAGCTATGAAGTCAAGCGGCGTAAAATGTGGGATGGCAAAGGGGAGTACAAACGCTATCAGCTCACCGACGATCTGATTTCACCGATGGCCGATCCCGGAACCCCCGGGGCCATGCACATGGCCACCGGCCTGGAACACAAGGAGAATGGCGCCCCGTTCTGGGATCCCAACAACCGCGCCGTCCAGATGGACAAACGGTTCAATAAACTGAAGCCGGTGGTGGACAACTACAAACCGGTCGAGGTCGACGGCGACGGCGATGCCGATCTGGGCATCATCGCCTGGGGCAGCACCATCGGCGTGGTCCGCGAGGCGGTGGAGCGTATGCGGGCCGAGGGGGTCAAGGTCAAGGGGTTCTATCCCAAGTTGATGTGGCCGATGCCAGTGGATCAATATGAAGCCTTCGGCGCCACCTGCAAGAAAATCCTGGTGCCGGAAGTCAACTATCAGGGACAACTGGCTCACTTCATTCGCGCCGAGACCTCCCTGAAACCGATCTCTTATCCGATCTGCGGCGGTTTGCCCTTCACCCCCGCCGATATCGTCAAAAAGTCCAAGGAGGTGATCTGATGTCCGTCGCCGCGTTGCATAAAGTTGAGATGAAACCCAAGGAGTACAAGTCCGATGTCTCCGTGGTCTGGTGTCCCGGTTGCGGTCACCATGGTATCCTCAACGGCATCTATCGGGCCCTGTCCGAAATGGGGGTGGATCCGTCACAGATGATGTCCATTTCCGGCATCGGCTGTTCATCCCGGGCGCCCTATTTCATCCAGTCGTACAAGATGCACACCCTGCACGGTCGCGCCGGCGCCGTGGCCACCGGCGCCCAGTTGGCGCGTCCGGATCAACTGACCATGATCACCGGTGGTGATGGCGATGGTTTTTCCATCGGCGGCGGTCACATGCCGCACATGGCGCGGAAAAATGTCAACATGACCTACGTGTTGATGGACAATCAGATCTATGGTCTGACCAAGGGTCAATATTCACCGACCTCACGTCCGGAACTGAAAGCCTACACCACGCCCTATGGCGGGCCGGATGAACCGCTGAATCCGTTGCTGTACATGCTCACCTACGGGGCCACCTATGTCGCCCAGGCCTTTGCCGGCAAGCCCAAGATCTGCGCCGAACTGATCAAGGGGGCCATGGAGCACAAGGGATTTTCCTATGTGCATCTGTTCTCCCAGTGCCCTTCCTACAACCGCATCGATACGGTGCAGTATTTCCGTGATCTGGTCTATGAGGTGCCGGCGGATCATGACACCAGCGATCTGGGCGCCGCCATGGAACTGGCCCGTCCCGAGAATCACGGTGGTCAAAAACCGATGGGCCTGCTGTACAAGGTGGATAAACCGACCCTTGATCAACAGTTGCACGCCATCGTCGAAAAAGTGGGTGGTCATCCCGACTATGATCTGGGCAAGGTGGTCGATCTTTTCCGGCCCTGATTCGGAAAGGATCTTCGGAGCGATTCGTGGACCTGTTCACTGACAAACAAAGTCTGATCGAAGCCCGGGGTTCGGGAGGGGGGTTGGAGGATGCCGATCTTTCCTTCACCTCCCTCTCCGGGCTGGATCTGAGTGGCATGAATCTGTCCGGTGCCCAGTTTACCGGTTGCACCCTGAAGGATATCAATCTGGATGGGTGCGACCTGTCGGGCACCTATTTCCAGGAGGGCACCCTGCAGGGGGTGACCTGCCGGAATGCCAACATGGACCATGCCTTTTTCCAACGCATGACCATGATCGATGTCGATATGAGCGGCGCCGACCTGCGCGGCGCCAATGTGTTGCGGTGTCCCATGGAGGGGATCCTGTTTCGTGGGACCGACCTCCGGCGGGCGCAAATTCTGCAAAGCAATCTCGATCACGCCGATCTGACCGACGCCAACCTGGCCGAAACCTGCCTGCGGGAGACCTCTCTCGAAGGGACCCGTTTTTTCAATTGTGATCTGTCCGGGGCCGATTTGCGCAAGACCAATCTGCTCTCGGCACAGTATCGGGACGTGGTGGCCGTCGGTACCATCTATTATGGAAAGTCCCCCTGGGGGGACGCCGCCTCGGATGAGAAGGATCTGGCCAAAAAACTGGTCGTATTCGATGGCGAATGATTTTCCAGCCCTGCGTAAACTCGCCTTCATCGCCAGCCGCCGCTCCATGGCGGAGATGGAGGTGATTCTCGACCGTTTTTTGCAAGCCCGGCGGGCGGAGTTGGACGAGGCCGCCTGCGAACGGTTGTTGATCCTGCTGCAGCGGGCCGATGCCGATCTGTACGATTGGCTCAGCGGCATTTCGGAACCGTCTCCCGGTGTGGATCGGGAGGCGCTCTCCTGGCTGGATGATTTTCGGCGGGCGGCGCCACCTCCCTGAATCAACAATCGAGGAGGGGTGAGCATGGAAAAGTTGAACTGTTGGCAGGTGTCCGGCTGCGGCCGTGAGACCGGTGGTCACAAGGTCGGGGAGTTGGGTATCTGCCCGGCTTCCGCTCATGAAGCCAGCCATGGTTTGAATCAGGGCCGTAACGGGGGTCGGATCTGCTGGACGGTGGCCGGTACCCTCTGTAAAGGCGAGGTCCAGGGAAGCCAGGCGCAGAAGGAGGTCACCTGTCTGACCTGCGATTTTTTCAAACGGGTCAAATCCGAAGAGGGTGGGGGATTTCAAATTTTCGCCAGCATGAAAGCCACCGCCACCGTCTGAACCGGATGGCGGCCCAACGCCGTTTTTTCCGTCATTCGTTCCCATATCCGACCCATTGCGGCGCCCTTCCACCAGCCTGGAGGGGCGCCGTCTGTTTTTCTTTCGAAAAAACCTTTCCAGCCGCTTTTTTCGCCTAGGACTGAGCGGGGATGTCTGCTACCATCAGCACTTCATTAATTACTGATTTTCACGATATCGAATTCCTGTGAATTCTTCCTGAAAAACCTCTGAAAATTATCAAGGAGTTGTTGGATGAATCTGATCCTCATGGGTCCCCCTGGGGCCGGAAAGGGAACCCAGGCGCGTCGTCTGGCGGAAAAATATGGCATTCCGCAGCTTTCCACCGGTGACATGCTGCGTGCGGCCGTCAAGGCCGGCAGCGAAGTCGGTCTCAAGGCCAAAGCGGCCATGGAAAGCGGTGGCCTGGTCACGGATGACGTGGTGGTGGGCATCATCGCCGACCGCATCAACGAGCCCGACTGTGCCAGTGGCTTTATCCTCGACGGATTTCCCCGCACCGTCGCCCAGGCCGAAGCCCTGGATGTCATGCTCAAGGAGCGTTCGCTCAAAATCGATCACGTCATCGACATCGCCGCCGACAACGAACCGTTGGTGGCCCGTATCACCGGACGCAGCACCTGCTCCAAGTGCGGGGAAGGGTATCACAAGGACAACAAGCCCCCGGCACAAAGCGGGGTGTGCGACAAATGCGGCGGCGCCTTGACCACCCGCGCCGACGACAACGAGGAAACGGTGCGCAATCGCCTGGATGTCTATCATGGTCAGACCGCGCCGGTGATTGAGTTCTATCGCAATGGCGGCGCCTTCAAGTCGGTGGATGGCATGAAGGAGATGAACGCCGTATTCGACGATCTGTGCGCCATTCTGGGGTGATCCCGCTGGGAAAACGAACCGGTCTGGTGTGAATTTTATTCTTTTGGGAAGGGAAAGTGGCTATGGAAATTTCAATGAAGGCGCTGATGCTCTCCATCCTGTGTGGAGCGGGAGCGGTCGGCTACGGGATTCTCTCCAGGAACTGGATCCTGGGGTTGCCCGCCGGTTCGGAAAAAATGAGGGAGATCTCCGGGGCGATCGAAGAGGGCGCCCGGGCCTATATGAAACGTCAGTACACCACCATCGGCTATGTCGGCGCCGCTCTGTTTTTGCTGCTGGCCATTTTTCTCGGTTTTCCGACCGCCATCGGTTTCGCCATCGGCGCCTTTCTCTCCGGCGCCGCCGGTTTCATCGGCATGGGCATCTCGGTCAAGGCCAACGTGCGCACCGCCGAAGCGGCCAAGGGTGGTCTCAACGAAGCCCTGCAGGTGGCTTTCCGTGGTGGCGCCATCACCGGTATGCTGGTGGTCGGCCTGGGGCTCCTGGGTGTGGCGATCCTGTTCCTGGTCCTCATCAAAACCGGTGATACCAGCAACATGCCGTTGTTGATGAAGCCGCTGGTGGGGCTGGCCTTCGGCGGCTCGCTGATCTCCATCTTCGCCCGTCTCGGCGGTGGCATCTTCACCAAGGGCGCCGATGTCGGTGCCGACCTGGTGGGTAAGGTTGAAGCCGGTATTCCCGAAGACGATCCGCGCAACCCGGCCGTTATCGCCGACAACGTCGGTGACAACGTCGGTGACTGCGCCGGCATGGCCGCCGACCTGTTCGAAACCTACGCCGTCACCGTGGTGGCCACCATGCTGCTGGGCGCCCTGGAGATGAAGAGTTTCGGCAACGCCCTGATTTATCCCCTGGCCCTGGGTGGCGTCTCCATCATCGCTTCCATCGTCGGCGCCTATATGGTCAAGGCCGAACCCGGCCAGAAGATCATGAACGCCCTCTATCGCGGATTGATCGTCGCCGGCGCCATCGCCTTCGTCCTGTTCTATCCGGTCACCAAGTCCCTGATGGCCGGCAATGGTCACTACAGTGTCGGTGCCATCTATGGCGCCTCCCTCATCGGTCTGGTGCTCACCGCCCTCATGGTGATCATTACCGAATATTACACCGCCACCGAATACAAACCGGTGCGGGATATCGCCAAGGCCTCGGAAACCGGCCATGGCACCAACGTCATCGCCGGCCTGGGCATCTCCATGAAAGCCACCGCCGCGCCAGTGATCGCCGTCTGCGCCTCCATCTTCGCCGCCTATGAGTTGGCCGGTCTCTACGGCATCTCCATCGCCGCCACCTCCATGCTCTCCATGACCGGCATCATCGTCGCCCTGGACGCCTACGGCCCCATCACCGACAACGCCGGCGGCATCGCCGAGATGGCGGAACTGCCCTCGGAAATCCGGGACATCACCGATCCGCTGGATGCGGTCGGCAACACCACCAAAGCGGTCACCAAGGGGTATGCCATCGGTTCCGCCGGTCTCGCCGCCCTGGTGCTGTTCTCCGATTACACCCACGAAGTCGGTCTGCACCTTGACAACGTGACCTTCGATCTTTCCAGCCATGAAGTGATCATCGGCCTGTTCGTCGGCGGTCTGCTGCCCTATCTGTTCGGGGCCATGGGCATGGAAGCGGTGGGACGGGCCGCCGGCAGCGTCGTTCTGGAGGTTCGCCGTCAGTTCCGCGAAATTCCCGGCATCATGGAAGGCACCGGCAAACCGGACTACTCCAAAGCGGTTGACATGCTCACCAAGGCCGCCATCGCCGAAATGATCGTTCCCTCACTGTTGCCGGTGCTGGCTCCGGTACTGGTCGGTATGTTCCTCGGCCCCGTGGCCCTGGGTGGCGTGCTGGTGGGGTCCATCATCACCGGTATCTTCGTCGCCATCTCCATGACCACCGGCGGCGGCGCCTGGGACAACGCCAAAAAATATATCGAAGACGGCAACCATGGCGGTAAGGGTTCCGAATCCCACAAGGCCGCCGTCACCGGCGATACCGTCGGCGACCCCTACAAGGATACCGCCGGCCCGGCCGTCAACCCGATGATCAAGATCACCAACATCGTCGCCTTGCTCATCGTCGCCCTGATCGTCTAGGTCCCGGCGGCCCTCTGCCGCATACGCTTCACCCGCCCCCTCCTTCTTTTGGAAGGAGGGGGTTTTCATTGATTGATTATTTTGTCAAAAAAATCAGATGGTTGTCATGGTGCTTGCAAAAGCGCCCCCGTCTGTTTTTTCTTTATTTCCAACCATCGGTTGCGGTATCCTGGGAATGGTTGGAACCTGCCATTTCATCAGGAGAACGGGACATGAGCATAATTGGTGTCGTGGGCGGAACAGTGGGTGATGGGCGGATCGAACGACCGATCCTCGACATGATCCAACAACATGCGGAAAAGTTCAACAAAGCCAACCATGAGAAAAGGGTACAATCAACTTATGAGGCCGCTACCCGTTCGCATGAGTTCGCCGCTGAAGCGGTGAAGGTGCGTTTTTCCGAAGAGGCGATGCGCAAGGGCAGTGCCGAGGCCCTCACGCCCAAACCGCCCGGTTCGGCGAACGGAGAGAAATCCGAATAGCAGCGGTCCTTTTTTTATGGTCAGGATGGTCTTTTCATCGGGTCGTCCCCACCGGGCGCAGGTTCCACAGGGGTCGAACGGACCCCGTCCGTTGCCTCTGTCCGTCCCTCTCAACTTTGGATAATGGAAGCGGTTCGTGGAAGAGTTCTACCGCATCCGGCGCCTGCCCCCATATGTTTTCGCCGCCGTCAATGAATTGAAGTATGCCGCCCGTCAGCGCGGCGAGGACATCATTGACTTCGGCATGGGAAACCCGGATCAACCCACCCCCAAACATATCGTCGATCGTCTGTGTGAAGCGGCCGTGGAAGGCCGCAATCACCGTTATTCCCTGTCCCGGGGAATCAACGGCTTGCGCAAGGCGGTGTGTGGTTTTTACAAACGCCGTTTCGATGTCGACCTGGACCCCGACAACGAGGCCATCGTCACCATCGGTTCCAAGGAGGGGTTTTCCAGCATGGCATTGGCCATCACCAGCCCCGGTGAATCGGTGTTGGTGCCCAATCCGACCTATCCGATCCATGTGTACGCCTTCGTATTGGCCGGCGCCGATATCCGTCATGTACCCCTCTGTCCCCATACCGATTTTTTTCAGGAACTGACCCGGGCCATGGCCCACAGTTGGCCGCGCCCGAAGACTCTCGTTGTTAATTTTCCGTCCAATCCGACGGCAATGGTGGTAGAGTTGCCGTTTTACGAAAAAATCGTCCAGTTTGCCCGGGAAAACGATCTGATCGTTCTTTCCGACATCGCCTACGCCGAAATCTGTTTCGATGGCTACAAGGCGCCGAGCATGTTGCAGGTACCCGGGGCCAAGGAGTGCGTGGTCGAGTTCTACTCCCTGTCCAAAACCTACAACATGCCGGGTTGGCGGGTTGGTTTCGCGGTGGGAAATCCCCGTTTGATCAAAGCCTTGGGCCGCATCAAATCCTATCTGGACTATGGGATGTTCCAACCGATCCAGATCGCCGCCGCCATCGCCATGAACGGTCCCCAGGACTGTGTGGATGACACCCGGGAGCTTTATCGTCAGCGTCGGGATGTCTTGGTGGACGGCCTGGAGCGGGCCGGCTGGAAGATTGAACGACCCAAGGCCTCCATGTTCGCCTGGGCGGAAATCCCCCAGGATTTCCGCAAGATGGGTTCCCTGGAATTTTCCAAGAAACTGTTGCAGGAGGCCAAGGTGGCGGTGAGTCCGGGCATCGGCTTCGGCCAGTATGGCAACGATTTCGTGCGCATCGCCCTGATTGAAAATGAACATCGGACCCGTCAGGCGATCCGCAACATTCGAAAATTTTTGAACGCCGGGGGGGATCTCGGCGCTTGATTCCAGCCTTTGCAGCGGGAGGGCAGCGATGAACGAAATTCGGATCGGAATCCTGGGTTATGGCACCGTCGGCCGGGGTGTGGTTTCCATGTTGCTGAATCAGGCGCAACTGCTGGAACAGCGCACCGGCGTCCGTCTGCACCTGGTGCGCATCGCCACCCGCACCCCCGGGCGCGATCGGGGTATTCCCCTGGACAATGTCGAGTTGACCGACAAGGCGGATCGGGTGGTGGCGGCCGATGACATCGATGTCGTCGTCGAACTGATCGGTGGACTGGTGCCGGCCCGTTCCCTGGTCCTCAAGGCCCTGGAGCACGGTCAACACGTGGTGACCGCCAACAAGGCCCTGATCGCCGAGCATGGCGCCGAACTGTTGGCCAAGGCCGCCGAAAAAGGGTGCGAACTGCACTTCGAGGCGGCGGTGGCCGGGGCGGTGCCCATCGTCAAGGCCTTGAAGGAGAGTCTGGCCGGCAACCGGGTGGATTGGGTCTATGGCATCCTCAACGGCACCTGCAACTACATTCTCACGGAAATGCGTGAAAAGGGATTGCCCTTCGATCAGGTGTTGACCGCCGCTCAGGCCAAGGGCTATGCCGAGGCCGATCCCTCCTTCGATGTCGATGGCATCGATGCCGCCCACAAGTTGGCCATACTGGCCGCCATCGCCTATGGGACTCCGCCGGATTTCAAAGGGGTGCATATCGAAGGCATCCGCCATGTATCGGAATTGGACATCGCCTGGGCCAGGGAGATGGGCTACCGCATCAAACTGTTGGCCATTACCAAACGCAGCGATGACTTTTTGGAGTTGCGCGTCCATCCGACCCTGGTACCGGACAAGGGCATGGTCGCCTCGGTGGAGGGGGTGTTCAACGCCGTTTTCGTCCGCGGTGATTTTTCCGGTACCACCATGTATCACGGCCGTGGCGCCGGTGAGAAGCCCACCGCCAGCGCCGTGTTGGCCGATCTGGTGGAGATCGCCCGCAATGAACGGGTCGGCGCCAAAGGGCGGGTGGCGGCCCTGTCGGTGCGGGAGCACCATTTGCGGCCACTGCCGGTGCGGGCCATGGATGATTGGCGGGGGGAATATTACATGCGCATGGGGGTGGCGGATCGCCCGGGGGTGTTGGCCGATATCGCCGCTCTTCTCGCCAAATATGACATCTCCATCGATGTCATCCACCAAAAGGGCCGGTCCAACGTCGAAGCGGTGCCCCTGGTGGTGGTCACCCATGAGACCGGGGAAAAAGAGATGCAGGCGGCGGTGGCCGATATCGAAAATTTGGCCTCGGTCCTGGAAAAACCCCGCTTGATCCGCATCGAACCGGGATTGGCTTGATTCAGATGTCAGTTGCCAGATGCCAGTTACCAGATGTCAGTTGCCAGATGTCAGTTGCCAGATGTCAGTTGCCAGATGTCAGTTGCCAGATGTCAGTTGCCAGATTTTAGTTGCCAGATTTTAGTTGCCAGCTGCTGGTTCCTGGGGCGAGTTTTTCAATGTGGGTTGGGTTTTGACCGGTTGTGACGGTTCTCGTATTAATTGATGGTTTGGATGTCGAGGGGCAACTCCTTTCCGGGGTGATGCCGACCGTGGAGCGGTTGGCGGCGGTGGGAGAGGGGGGGCGGACCCGGTTTTGTGCCGTTGAGGGGGATGTGGAACCGGAAGGCCGGGCCTTTTTTTCCCTGTTTGGTTTGGATGCTCGGCTCGACGATGAAGGGGATCTTCCGCTCGGTTATCTGGCCGCCGTCGGCGCCGGGTTGCGGCCGGATGCCGGGTTGACCTGGGGGCGTCTCGCTTTTACCCATCTGCTGCCCAAGCGTAACGATCTGGTTTTCGTCTCTCCTGAGCGCACCGGTCAAAGCGACGCCGAACGGTGGCAGTTGGCGCAGGCCATGAGTGAGCCACTGGCAGAGTCCGGCTGGCGGTTGGCCGGTGGGGAAGGGGGGCCGCTGTTGGTGTCGCGTTCGTCGCCGTTGCCGGTGGAAACCCGCTCGTTGAGCGGTTTGGAGGGTAAACCGTTTCGGGAGTACCTGCCGCGGGGTGAAGGGGGACGCGAACTGTTGACCCTGTTGACCGCCGGACAACTCTGCCTGGCGCGTCATCCACTCAATCTGCAACGAAAAAATGAGGGCCGTCTGCCCCTGAACACCCCCTGGATCTGGGGCGTGGGCAGTGGGGCGGGGTTTGCCGCCCCGGAACCGCCGCCGGCCGGTGGTCATTGTTGGAGCGATGATCCGCAATTGGCGGGGTTGGCGTCTCTTTGTGGATTTTCCTGTGAAACCTTGAATGAAAACGGCGGCATCGATGCGGGCCTGGTGGCACGGGTCGCCGAAACACCGGGGGTGCGTCTGGTCCATTTCCAGCAGCCGGGGGTGTTGGCGCGGCATGGCATGATGCCGGAGCGGACCGATCTGTTGGCGCGGTTGGACGCCGCTTTTTTGCAACCGGTGACGGCACGGTTGTCCGGGTCGGAAACCCTGATCATCGGCACGCCGTACTCCCTGACGGCGGACGGGGCGGTTTTCGGGCGACCGGCGCCTTGGGTGACCGCTGGCGGCAAGGGGTTGCGGCGTAAAAAATGGTTTTGGCACCGGGGCCGTTTTGGTGACGGGCCGGTGTTGAACGTCGCTGATTTTCGTCAACGGTGGTGGTCATGACCGACTCGCAACCGCTCTCCTTTTCCGGGCGTCTTTGGCAACCCCGTGCCGTGGTTGACGACCGGCATCGGGAGTTGGCAAGACAATCGGGCCTGGAACCGTTGTTCGCACCGATCATTGCCCATCGGCGGCTGGAGACGCCGGATGCGGTGGAAAAATTTTTGCGGCCGCTTTTGAAACATCTGGTTGACCCCAGTGATCTGCTGGACATGGACAAGGCCGTGGAGCGTCTGGTCGAAGCGGTGGAAAATGGCGAGCCCATCGCCATTTTTGGTGACTATGATGTTGATGGCGCCACCTCGACGGCGTTGTTGGTGCGATATTTCCGTGCCCTGGGGGTGACGGTGCGGGTCTATATTCCCGATCGGTTGGAGGAGGGGTATGGTCCCAACGTGCCGGCCATGGAACAATTGGCCGCCGAGGGGGTGAAACTGGTCATCACCGTCGATTGTGGCGTTACCGCCTATGAGGCCATGGCAGCGGCGGCCAGGGCCGGCCTGACGGTGATCGTCACCGACCATCATCAGGCCCGGGAAACGTTGCCGCCGGTGCTGGCGATGGTCAATCCCAACCGTCTGGACGAAACCTTCCCCCACAAGGAATTGGCCGGGGTCGGTGTCGCTTTTTATCTGGCCATGGCCTTGAACCGGGCCTTTCGCAAACGGAAACGATTCACCGCGGAACGGCCGGAACCGGACCTGAAACGGTTGTTGGACCTGGTGGCGGTGGGCACCATCGCCGATGTCGCCAGCCTCACCGGTATCAACCGGCCCCTGGTCGCCGCCGGTTTGCGCGTGGCGGGGAATACCGGTCATTTGGGATTGCGGTCGTTGATGGATCGATTGCGCCTGGGCGACGGGTTGAGTGCGGGTCAGGTGGGTTTTCAAGTGGGGCCGCGTATCAACGCCGGCGGGCGCCTGGGCAAAGGTTCCCTGGGGGCGGAACTGCTGTTCACCGAGGATCCGGTGCGCGCCGAGGAGATCGTGGAAATATTGGAAACCTCCAATCGCGAACGGCGCGCCCTGGAAGAACGCATCGTTAGGCAGGCCGTTTGCCAGATTGAAGAGCGGCGTCTGGCCGATGATCGCCTGGGTCTGGTGGTGGCGGACCCGGGTTGGCATCGGGGGGTGGTGGGGATCGTCGCCTCGCGTCTGGTGGAACGGTTTCACCGGCCGACCATCGTCATCGCCCTGGATGGGGCGGGCCGGGGGCACGGATCCGGCCGTTCGATACCCGGTGTCGATCTCCTGGCGGCGGTGGAGGCGGCCGCCGGCTCACTGCTCGGTTTCGGCGGTCATCAAGCCGCCGCCGGTTTGCAGTTGGAAGCGGCCAACCTGGATACCTTCGCCGATGCCTTCGATCAGGCCTTGCGGGAACAAAATCCGCAGGAGCGGTTTTTACCGGCGCGGGTGATGGATGGGGAACTGGCCATGGCCGGTTTGAACCGCGAACTGGTGGGGCGGATCGAACGGTTGCAACCCTTCGGCCGCGGCAATCCCGAACCGGTATTTTTGCTGCGCAATGTCGAGTTTCTGCAAGCCCGGGTGTTGAAGGAAAAACATTTGAAAGGCCATTTGGTGGATGTGGCCGACAACGCCCTGGAGGCCATCGCCTTCGGTGTGTTTCCAGGACCGCTGGGGGAGGGGATGATGAACGGCGCCGGGCGGTTGGATGTGTTGGGCACCTTGTCCATCAACACCTTTCGCAATCGCGAAACCATTCAGATGACCATCAAGGACGCCCGTCCGACCGTTCATTCCTGACCGGTGCCGGAAGGACCCTTTTGCCTTGCTGGCGGATTTACGTTAATCTGTAACCGGTTTTTTACGTTTCCTCTTTTTTTGGTTTTAGCCATGCGCGAGCATCCAGATTATTATTATAACCAGTCGGCGGTGATTCCTTTTCGGCGGAAGGGGGAGGATCTGAAAATTTTAATGATCTCCTCACGCAAGAAAAAACGGTGGGTCATCCCCAAAGGCATTATCGAACCGGAGCTGTCCCCAGCCGACTCCGCCGCCAAGGAGGCGTTGGAGGAGGCGGGCATCGAGGGTCGGGTCATTCCGGACCCCATTGGCAGTTACCAATATGAAAAGTGGGGCGGTGTCTGCACGGCGCAGGTGTTCGTCATGGCGGTGGAAAAGGTGTTGGACCAGTGGGAGGAGAGTTTTCGCGATCGGGTTTGGTTGCCGTTGCCGGAAACGTTGTTGCGCGTCAAGGAGCCGGAATTGAAAAAAATCATCAAAGGTCTACCCAAATTTCTCGGGGAGCACGGTGTCTGAACAGCTCTCCTGGTCCTCACTGCTGACCATTCCCATTGGTATCTACATCGGTTTGATGGGGTACCTGTTTTTTTTCCAGAACCATCAGGTGTTCCATCCCAGTCGGGGTTTGCACAGCACCCCCGAGCAGTGGCGCATGCCTTACGAGTCGGTGACTTTTGACAGCGAAGGGTTTGTCTTGCACGGTTGGTGGATACCGGGGGAACTGGAAAAACCGGTGGTGCTTTTTTTCCATGGCAACGCCAGCACCATTGCCGATCTGCAACCGTTCATGCTGTTGTTCCAGCGTTTGGGGTTGTCGGTCCTGGCCTTCGATTATCGGGGCTACGGCCAGTCGGAGGGTCAACCGACCGAGGCCGGCACCGAGGCCGATGCCGAGGCCGCCTGGCGGTGGTTGACCGAGGTACGGAATATTCCAGCGGAACGGTTGATCTACTACGGTCACTCCCTGGGCGGCGGTGTCGCCACCGGCCTGGCGGCACGCCATCCACCGGGGTATTTGATCCTGGAAGGGACGTTCACCTCGATTCCCGATGCCGCCGCCGACCATTATCCCTATCTGCCGGTCCACTGGTTGGCACGGACTTATTTTGACAATTTCAAGCGCATCCAAAGTTTGCGCCTGCCGGTCATGGTGATCCACAGCCCGGATGATGAAACCATCGACTACCAACACGGCCGAAAACTGTTCGCCGCCGCCCGTGAACCGAAATGGTTCGTCAAGTCCAAGGGCCGGCACAACGAGGGATTTCCCTATTTGGGCGAGGAGGCGGTGGAAAAGATGGAAAAATTTTTGCGGGGCGAGCGGTTTTGAGGTAGCGGTGCTTTCCCGGCTTGGATTGATGTTCGGCGGACCGGTTTCCGATGCGCTATGACACCACGCTCAAAGAGATTTTCCAGACACTGCCGCAAAGTTTGTTGAAACTGCTGGTGGGGCAGGAGGGTGCGGAGTTGTTGACCGTCGAGTTTCCGGCGGTGAAAAGGCGCCTGCCGGACCTGGTGGTCCGCTTGGTCGATTCTTCCATCTTTCATCTGGAGTTGCAAAGCGGCCCCGAGCGGATGGAATGGCGGATGTTGGAATATTATGCCCTGATCCGTGGACTCTATCCCGATGTTCCCCTTGGACAGATGGTGTTGTACGTAGGTCCTGCAAAATCAAGCCCTTCATCGATTATTGAGGAAACGGACCTCTTCTTTCGCTATACTGTCCGGGATATTGGCGATATCGATTGCCGGCACATGCTGGAGAGTCCGCTGTTGGCGGAAAATCTGCTGGCCATTCTCTGTCGGTTGTCGGATGAACGGGACACCATTCGCCGGGTATTGACCCGCATCGCCGCCCTGTCGTCAAAATCCCGCGCCGATGCCCTGGAAAAGCTGGTGATCCTGGCCGGACTGCGCAAACTTGAAACGGTGATCAAACAGGAGATCAATGAGATGGCCATTTCCGTGGATGTGATGGAAAATGCCTTTTTACGGGATATTTTTGAAAAAGGGCAGCGGAAAGGAGAGGAGAGAGGGGAGAAAAAAGGGGAGAAAAGAGGGGAAAAGAGGGGGGAGAAAAGAGGGGAGCGGATGGGCAAGATCTCCTTGTTGCTGAATCTCCTGGAAGAAAAATATGGCCATTTGTCCAATGAATTCAAGGAGAAAATCCAGACGGCAAACTCGGATGATCTGGATCGGTGGAGCCGGCGTATTTTAAAGTCCGATTCCTTGAACGATATTTTCAAGAGTTGATCCCGTCAGATGGTTCCTTTTTGGTGGCTTCAGCCAATAAAAAAGGACTTCCTTTTCTAGAGAAAGCCCTTTCTTTTCAGCCTGGTGCGAGAGGGGGGACTCGAACCCCCACGCCGTGAGACACTGGATCCTAAATCCAGCGCGTCTACCAATTCCGCCACCCTCGCCTGCGGCGATTATGGCTCGGTGACCGGGGCGACGCAAGCGCACCGGTGGTTTGAATCAATAAAAAAAGGAGGCGCGGAAGGTATCGACCCGCAGATCCTTGTCGTCGACTTCCACCTGAATGCTGTCGTCCACCTCCGGGTACACCCACGAACCGAAACGGTCTGTCAAATTCGAAGGCGGCCCCCATCTTATTTTGGTCGGTTGAGTTGTTTACTCCGTACCACTGATCCTCTGTGACAGTGCCGCCTTGATGAAATCGTCCAACTCCCCATCCAGCACCGCATCGGTATTGCCTTTTTCCACACCGGTGCGCAAATCTTTTACCATGCGGTAGGGATGCAGCACGTAGGAGCGGATTTGGTGGCCCCAGCCGATGTCGGTCTTGGCTTCGTTGGCCGCTTGTTGTTCTTCCATGCGTTTGTCCAGTTCCACCTGGTACAACCGCGCCTTGAGCATGTTCATGGCCTCTTCGCGGTTGCGATGTTGCGAGCGGCCGCTCTGGCACTGGACGACGATGCCGGTGGGATGATGGGTGATGCGGATGGCGGAGCTGGTTTTGTTGACATGTTGGCCGCCGGCGCCGGAGGCGCGGAAGGTATCGACCCGCAGATCCTTGTCGTCGATCTCCACCTGAATGCTGTCATCCACCTCCGGATAGACATAGACCGAAGAAAACGATGTGTGACGCCGCGCCGAAGAGTCGAAGGGGCTGATACGCACCAGACGGTGCACACCGCCTTCGGTCTTGAGATAACCGTAGGCGAACTCCCCCTCGATGCGCACGGTCACCGATTTGCAGCCGGCCTCGTCACCCGGTTGATAATCCTGCATTTCGGACTTGTAACCGTGGGCCTCGCACCAACGCAGATACATGCGCAACAACATCTCCGCCCAATCCTGGGATTCGGTGCCGCCGGCGCCGGGATGGATCTCCAGAAAGGCGTTGTTGACATCCACCTCACCGGAGAGCATCTGCCGCAACTCCAACTGGCCGACCCGTTCCAACATCTCCGTCATCTGTCCGGCGATCTCCTCCTGAACGGCGCTATCTTCCTCCTCGCCGGCCATGTCGTACAGATCCCGGTTGTCGGTCAGTTCCCGGTCCAGGCTCTCCCACTCGCCGATGGTCTTTTCCAGCCGGCTTTTTTCACTGAGCATCTCCTTGGCACGGTCGGGATTGGACCACAGCTCCGGATCCTCACTGAGGGCGTTCAACTCCTCCAGGCGCTTTTTACCATTGTCATAGTCAAAGATGCCCCCTTAGGAGAACCAGCTTCTCCCGGATGGCGTCGAACGTTTTTTCGATGTTTTCATCCATGATCCAACCCTTGAACTCGGACTTCAATTATGGGATGACCCTGTGCTACTATCTCGGGGCAGCCGGATTCGGTCGCCGGCCCGAGCAACGCGCCACCGGACCAAATCCTGGAATCCATATTTTAACGAAGGGTATCCACATATGACCAACCCCGAAAAGTACCCCCCGGAAAAGATTGTGGCAAAGTTGGACAAGCTGCCCTTCTTCCAAAAATTTTCCACCTACGAAAAAAAACGGGTGGCTGGTCACCACTCCAGCTTTGAAGCCTACCGTGCCTCTGCCAAGCTTATCAAGGAAGGGGATACCGACACGTCGTTTTTCATTCTCATCTCCGGTTCGGTGTCGGTGGTGAAACAGGGCGCCGTCATCATCGGCCTGGGGCCCGGGGAGTTTTTCGGCGAGATGGCCTTTCTCACCAACGCCGCGCGCAATACCACCGTGGTGGCGCAAGATGATGTCCTCGCCCTGCGGGTCGATCAGGAGTTGCTCACCCGATTGAGCGCCGATATCCGTGAAAAGATCAAGGATCAAATCATCGCCAAACTGGTGGAACGCCTCAACAAAACCACCGAACGACTACGGGTGAGGATGTAATCGTCATGTATTTCGCCATCATCAGCCAAGATGTGGAAAACAGTCTGCCGCGGCGCAAAACCGCCCGCCCGGCCCATCTGCAACGGTTGCAGGAACTCAAAGATCAGGGACGGCTGCTACTGGCCGGCCCTTTTCCCATATTGGACGACGGGACGTCCGGCGAACCCGGTTTCAGCGGCAGCCTGGTGGTGGCCGACTTTCCCAATCAGGAATCCTGTCAACAATGGGCCGATGCGGATCCCTATGTGGAAGCTGGCGTCTATGCCGGTGTAACGGTAAAACCCTTCAAGAAGGTCCTGCCCTGACCTCAATCCACCGCGTCGAACAGGCGCGGATGTTGTCGAGCCGCCTCGGCGGCGAGCCGGTCGAGAAACTGGAACGCCTGATCATAAATGCCCGGATTTTCACTCTCCCGGGGACCGGCAATGTTCAGTACCCGGATCTGGTGGCGGTCCAACCAGTTCCAGACCGATTGCGGTGAATAGCGGCCGTTCAGATTGACCGTGCGGCGATTGAGTTTGCGCTTCAAGGCGAGTTGATAGGTCAGCAGGGTGCCCCCGGAGAGCCGATCCCGGAATAAAATCAGGGTGGCGTCGGCATCCCGCACATTCCAACCGGTGCGTTGTTGATAGGCGGCGGTGGGGGTTTCCCGCAACGGATAATGGCCGGCGATCGGACCGTCCTCGGCCCGGCGACCCAGCGGACACCATCCCCCCGCCTCGATGCCGCGTGCCAGGGCGAAATCCAGGGCTGCCCGATCAACGCCGGTCTGCCCACCACTGATGATCTTGGAAACCACGATATTTTTCCCCGGAAATCTCAAAGCCTGTTGCGGGACGGTTGCCTTCTTTTCCCACCGGATCCCATGGTGGGTTCATCCTTTTGCCGCGTCAACCGATGGGTGGGAACCCGGTTTCATCGCGGCGTCTTTTCTTTCCCGCCGGTGCCGGTTTTCAACAGTCCGGTCACTTCCGACCGGTTCAACACCCGCCATTTTCCCCGGTCGATGTCGCCCAGGGTGATACCGCCGTAGGCAGTGCGGATCAAACGGGATACCTTCATCTCCAACGTTTCAAAAATTCGGCGCACGATGCGGTTGCGCCCCTCGCGCAGGGTAATGGTCAACCAACTGTTGGCCCCCGGTACCTGGTCCACGTCCAGTTTCAAGGGGCCGGTGGGACCATCGGCCAGGGTCACCCCCAGGCGCAGTTTTTCCAGGGTCACCGTATCGATGCGGCCATGAACCCGTACCCGATAGGTGCGCTCCACCTCACCGCGGGGATGCATCAATTGATTGGCCAGTTGACCATCGTTGGTGAACAACAACAACCCTTCGGAATTATAATCCAGACGTCCGACACTGATCAGGCGTGGTTGATCCTTCCCCAACAGTTGAAAAACCGTCGGCCGTCCTTCCGGATCGTGACGGGTGCAGAGCACGCCTGGCGGTTTGTGCAGGGCCAGCACCAGGCGGGGCTCGTCGAGTCGCTGAACCGATTGTCCATCGACGCTCACCCGATCCCCGGGTTCCACCTTGGTTCCCGGCCGGGTGATGATCTCGCCGTTGATCCGGACCCGTCCTTCGGCGATCCATTGTTCGCCCTGCCGGCGTGAACAGAGACCGGCGGCCGCCAACCATTTTTGCAAACGTACCGGCCCCTTTTCAGCCAAGGGTTGTTCCGAGGCAGTAGCTGGCGTTGGACAGCAGACGATCTTTTTTTCGGAGCGGGCCGGACCGGACCGGCGCCGACCAACGTTGCCGGTCGGGTGATTTTTTCCACCCGGGGCCGACCGGCCCCTGGCCGTCACGGTGGGGCGGTTTTTTCCACCCGGGGCCGACCGGCCCTTGGTCGTCACGGTGGGGCGGTTTTTGCCGGCGGAACGGGCGCTGGTCGCGGTGCCCCGTCCTCCTGCGGTCGATGGACGTTTTTTCAGGGTACCGCCGATTTTTCGGCCAGCCCTGGTCGATGGGGGCCCGTTTTTCATGGACGGTCGGCCGATCCCGCCGGCGCCGGCAGCCCCAGGGCATCCATGACCCGGGCCAGGATCACCGCCGCCCGTTCCCGGGCTTGACGGGCGCCGCGATCCAATATTTTTTCCAACTCGGCGCGGTCGGATTGCAAAGTTTGAAACCGCTCCTGAACCGGCTCCAGCAGGGCGATGATCGATTCGGCGGTCTCCACCTTGAGCTTGCCGTACATGTTGTGGCTGAAATGGTCCAGGGCCTGTTCCAATGTATGACCGGTGGCGGCGCACCAGATGTTGAGCAGATTGGCCACCCCCGGCTGTCCGGCCTCATCGTGACGAATCACTCCCTGGCTATCGGTAACGGCCTTTTTGAATTTCTTTAATATGCGTTTCGGGTCATCGAGGATCATCACCTTGGCCAGATCGGCCTCGGCGCTCTTGGACATTTTTTTCAGGGGATCCTGCAAATCCTTGACCCGGGCGATGCCCGAGCTGGCGATCAACGGTTCCGGCACCTGGAAAATGTCCCCATGGATGCCGTTGAAACGGATGGCGATGTCGCGGGTCAACTCCAGATGCTGTTTTTGATCCTCACCCACCGGCACCTTGTGGGTGCCGTAGAGCAAAATATCGGCGGCCATCAACACCGGATAGGTGAACAGACCGGCGTTGATGTTGTGGCGGTGGCGTTGGGATTTGTCCTTGAACTGGGTCATGCGCTCCAGTTCACCGATCTGGGTGAAGGTGGAGAGCAACCAGGCCAGTTCGGAGTGGGCCGGCACATGGCTCTGCACGAAGATAATGCTGCGCTCTGGATCGATGCCGCAGGCGATGTAGAGGGCCGCCAACTCCAGGATCCGTTCGCGAAATTCTTTGGGATCCTGACGCACGGTCAGGGCGTGCAGATCGACGATGCAGAAGATGCAATCAAAGTCCGATTGCATGGTGTTCCAGGTGCGCAGGGCGCCCAGATAGTTACCGATGGTCAACTGGCCGGTGGGTTGGGCGCCGCTGAAGACAGTGGGGCGGTGGGATGTCACGGATATTCTCCTTACTGCATTTCGATAATGCCGAGATTTGCGGGAATCAGTCGATTAATGTCAGTTTGGCGCGTGTTATTGAAACTCAAGGTCGATAAATTAAAGAAGCTCAGATAATACCGGTCAAACCGACGAAAAATTTATTCAGGAACACCATCACCGGACCGATGATGCGGCCCAGCAGGTCGGTCATGGCCAGGACGATGACGATGGGCAGGCCGAATCGTTCAATGGCGGCCAGCTTATAATCCCATGGCGGTGGCAAAACCGCCGTCGCCATCCGGCCGCCATCCAACGGCGGGATCGGCAGCAGGTTGAACACCGCCAGCAACACGTTCATCTGGATGGCGGCGACCAACATGTTGGCCAATGGCGCCATGAAATAGGCCGGCAGATGGACCACGGCATGAAACAGCAGGCCGCACACTGTCGCCAGCAGCAGGTTCATGAGCGGACCGGCCGCCGCCACCCAGAACAGCGCCATCCGGAAGGAGTGTCCCGATCCTTTCAACTTTCGAAAATCGATCGGTACCGGTTTGGCTTTGCCAAAAACGAACGGATGGCCCACGGTGGCCATGGAGCCCAACAACAGCAGGGTCGGGATCAACAACGTCCAGAGCGGATCGATGTGCGGCAGGGGATTGAGGGTCAGGCGGCCCATTTTTTTGGCCGTGTCATCGCCGAACAGGCTGGCGGCGAAACCGTGCGCCCATTCGTGCAGGGTGATGGCGAACAGGATGCCCGGCGCCCAGATGATGATGTTTTGGGCAATGGTACTGAGGGAGAGGGTGGTCATGGTGATTCCAGTTGCAGATGGCCGTCCACCAGATGGATGCGCCGGTCCATGCCCGCGGCTAGTTCCGGGTTGTGCGTGACCACCAGGCTGGTCAGGCCGCGTTGGCGGTTCAACTCACGCAACAGGTCGAACACCCCTTGTGCGGTATGCCGATCCAGATTGCCGGTCGGTTCATCGGCCAACAGCAGGTCCGGCCGGGTCACCAACGCCCGGGCGATGGCCACCCGTTGCTGTTCCCCCCCGGAAAGCTGGCCGGGCCGATGATGCAGCCGTTTTTCCAGCCCCACCTCGGCCAGTACCGCCTCGGCCCGGGGCTGGGCTGTTTTCCGGGGTTGACGGCCGATCAACAACGGCATCAGCACATTTTCCAGGGCGGTGAATTCCGGCAACAACCGGTGTGATTGATAGATGAACCCCACCCGGCGGTTGCGCAGCCCGGCGCGGTCGGCCTGGGAGAGGGAGAAGAGATCGATGCCGTCCAGATGAACGGTGCCGGAGGTGGGGTGGTCCAGGGTGCCGAGTATCTGGATCAGGGTGCTTTTCCCGGCCCCGGACATGCCCAGCAGGGCGGTCATGTGGCCGCGGGTCAGGTCCAGGTCCACCCCGGAGAGTACTTCGAGATTTTGTCCCGAACCGTTGAACACCTTGCGCAACCCTCGCGCCCGCAACAGCACGCCGGTTTCGTTCAGGGCCGGTTCACTCATAACGCAACGCCTCCACCGGATCGACCCGGGCGGCGCGCCAGGCGGGATAGAGGGTGGCGCACAGGCTGATGGCCAGGCTGATGGAGGTGATCCAGGCGACGTCGGAAAACACCACCTCCGACGGCAGATGGTCGATGTAATAGACCTCGCCGGAGAGAATTTGGATATTGAACAGTTTTTCGATGAAACCGAGGGATTTTTCCAGATTGAAGGCCAGCAGCAGTCCCAGGACCAATCCCGACGCCGTGCCGGCCAGGCCGATGATGCCGCCGTTGATGATGAAGATGGCCATGATGCTGCGGCCGGAGGCGCCCATGGTCTTGAGGATGGCGATCTCCTTGCCCTTTTCCATCACCACCATGATCAGGCTGGAGACGATGTTGAAAGCGGCCACCAGCACCACCAGGAAAAGAATGACGAACATGGTGGCTTTTTCCAGTTTCAGGGCGCGGAAAAAGTTGTGGTTCATCTTCATCCAGTCCTGGATCCAGAACGCATCACCGAGCCGTTTTTGCAGGGCGTCCCGTACGGCGAAGGCGTTGTCCGGGCGGGGGGTTTTCACCTCGACGCCCGACACTTCATCTTTCATGCGCAACAGGGCCTGGGCGTTTTTCAGATGGATGTAGGCCAGGGAGTTGTCATATTCGTACATGCCGGAGTCGAAGATGCCCACCACCGTGAACCGTTTCATGCGTGGCATCTGTCCCACCGGTGTCAGGTTGCCCGCTGGCACCATCACCGTCACCCGGTCTTCCAGGCCGACGCCCAGATTGACCGCCAACTGTTTGCCGAGGGCGATGCCGAACCGGTCGAGGCCGGCCAGTTCACCCCGGGTGATGTTGTTCGAGAGGTCCGAGACGTTTTCGTCCAGTTCGGGATCGATGCCGCGGATGGCGACGCCGGCGGCGCGGCCCCGTCCCTGGATCATCGCCTGACCGGTGATGAACGGGGCGGCGGCCTTGACGCCGGCGGTTTCGTTGACGGCGCGTAGTACACCGTCATAGCCGGTCATGGGACCACTGAAAGAGCGGATCACCACATGGCTGGTGACGCCCAGAATCTGTTTTTGCAGGGCATCGCGAAACCCGGTCATCACCGCCAGGACCACGATCAGGGCCGCCACGCCCAGGGCGATGCCGCCCATGGAAAAAAAGGTGATGACGCTGATGAAATGTTGAGCCCGTTTGGCCCGTAGGTAACGCAGGCCGATGAACCATTCAAAGGAGTCGCGGGTCATGGGGCCGGCTCAATTTCCTTCGGGGCTGCGCAATTGGGGAAAGAGCAGGACATCGCGGATGGCGGCGGCGTCGGTCAACAACATCACCAACCGGTCGATGCCGATCCCTTCGCCGGCGGTGGGTGGCATGCCATGTTCCAGGGCGCGGATGTAGTCGGCGTCGAAATGCATCGCCTCATGATCGCCGGCCTCCTTGGCGGCCACCTGATGATGAAACCGCTGTGCCTGATCGGCCGGATCGTTCAACTCGGAAAAGGCGTTGGCGATCTCCCAACCGCCGATGAACAGTTCAAACCGTTCCGCCACCTCCGGATTGTCATCCGAACGCCGTGACAACGGCGAGACCGATACCGGATAATCGATGATGAAGGTGGGATTTTTCAGCCGTTTTTCCACCAACTCTTCGAACAACTCCAGGGAGAGGAGGCCGACGTCACCATTTTTGTTGATTTTAATCTGTTTTTCATCAGCGAATTCCACCAGGTACCCCTTTTCCCCGACCCGTTCGGGATCGGCCCCGGCATGGGCCACCAGGGCTTGCGCCAGGGTCAGGCGCGGCCAGGGCCGGGTGAAATCGATGCTGTCTTCACCATGTGGCACGGTCAGGGAACCGTGAATCGATTGTACGACATGGGTCAACAGGGTTTCGGTGAGTTCCATCAACTCTCGATAATCGCTATAGGCCTGATAGAACTCCATCATCGTGAACTCGGGGTTGTGGCGGATGGAGAGCCCTTCGTTGCGAAAGTTACGGTTGATTTCGAACACTTTTTCGAAACCGCCGACGATGAGCCGTTTGAGATAGAGTTCCGGGGCGATGCGCAGGTAGAGATCGCGATCCAGGGCGTTGTGATGGGTGATGAAAGGACGGGCCACGGCACCGCCGGGGATCGGGTGCATCATCGGCGTTTCCACCTCCAAAAATCCCCGTTCTTCCATGAACTCCCGGATCAGGCGGATGATTTTGGAGCGGGTGCGGAACCGGTCGCGCACATCGGGGTTGACGATCAAATCGACATATCGTTGGCGATAGCGGGTTTCGACATCCTCCAGTCCGTGCCATTTTTCCGGCAACGGTCGCACCGATTTGGCCAACAATTGAAAATCTTCAACACGGATGGTCAATTCGTCGGTCTTGGTGCGGAACAGATGACCCCGGACGCCGAGGATATCCCCCACCTCGATCTTGCGGAACACCTCCCGGTAGCGGTCCGCCCCCACCTCGTCGCGGGCGGCGGCGATCTGCATCTGTCCCGATTCATCGCGCAGATGGGCAAAAGTCAACTTGCCGAACGACCGCAACAACATCACCCGCCCGGCACAGGTAACGGACACCTTGGCCAGGACCGACTCATCCTGTTGTTCCCGGTGGGCCTCGAAGACCGATTTCAGCGAATTTTCCGGTTTGAAACCATTGGGGTAGGGATTGACGCCCGCTTCGATCAAGGCCGCCAGCTTGATCTTGCGGGCGGCGATCTGGGGATTTTCTTCCTGGGACATGGGGTGTTCCTCGAAACAGCCGCCGTCGAGACGGCGGTCGGTGATCAGCGATAACCCCTTATAGTGCGGTGTCTTTTAACGGAAATCAAGCATTCGCCGTCGAAGGTGGATGGGAAATGCCCGGGCTTGCGGCAATTGGCCGGAATCTTTCAATCATTGTCCACAGGGAGAGCCGGGCGAGGTGGGAAGAAGCTGGAGGAAGATGATCCACCGGGTTTTGGCGCCAGATCACGTATCGATGTTGATATTTTTTATCACTAATAGTATTTTCATTCTAAGTCGTAAATTGCTTTTATTTTTGTCGAAACAGGATAGCTCTGCCCTGGGTTCAAGTGCAGGTCTCCAGGTTGGATAACAGTTTTGCGATCTGCCTTTTTCTAGTAATTCGAGTTTGTGTTTTTTTGACTATTTCTGACCATTAAATTTTTTTGGATGGGGCAAGGGATATCGGTAAGGTGTCACTCGATTTTCACTCGATTTCACTCGATTTTTCTATGACGAACAAGGGAGGCGAGTGGAGCTTGTTGTGAACTGACCAGGGCAGGTTTCGTCACTTCCGAGAAAAATGGCAAAACACGCTAAAATTGTGCTTGCAAAGTGGAAAGGGTCCATATATGTCACCGGATTTTTAAGGTGTCACCGGATTTTCCTGTCACCGGATTTTCCGGGTTGGTACTCCTGATGTGGGACGGAGGAGGAGCATGATTCACAAGGAAAAAAAGATACTGTCCCTCTATTTCGCGGTTTCAAGGCCTCGCAGGCCGTGCTTTTCAATCCGGGGTGGTGTATTTTTAATTGTACTGTTAACAGAACTTTCTGGAGACACCCATGTCCACACTGCCTGAAATCATCCCAGTGTCTGATCTCCGTCAGGATGCCGCTGCGACGCTCAAGAAGCTTGAAGGGAGCGATGATCCGATCATCATCACCCAGCGTGGCCGAGCCGCCGCCGTGCTGATGAACGTGGGAGCCTATGAACGCGCCGAGGAAGAACGGCGTATGTTGCTGGCCTTGGCAAAAGGTGAACAGCAAATACGGAACAATCAGCTTGTGGATCTGGATGATGTCATGGCCAAAGCCGATGCCATGCTGACAGAAGGCTCCGAATGAAGCTGAAGTTCACTCTGGAAGCCGAGGAAAAATTTTTCGAGGCCATTGCCTACTATCGAGCACGAAACCCCCAAGTTGCACGGAACTTCCGCAAACAGGCCGGTCAGGGGTTGGCCCGATTAAAGAAGTTCCCCAACTCGGGGCGGGTTCCACCCGAGTTCCCGCAAATGGCGTACAGAGAGATCATCGTTCAACAACACCGTTTTTTCTACCGGGTGGATGCGGACAATGACCGGATTTTGATCGTTGCCATCTGGCATGGGAAACAGGAGCCGAAGCCGCCGAAAGAGATATCCGGATAGTTCCCCCCCGTTACTTTGCGGTGGCCGGCGCCTCGCGCATAAGCAGAAAGGCGGAATGTGTCAATGAAAATGAGACACTCGACGTTCGAATTTAACGTCA
>CAYFNE010000025.1:0-54568 GCA_964344355.1 uncultured Magnetococcales bacterium | reverse complement strand
TGTTTTTGCGCAACTTTCATGGGCAATGTGTCTAGGAGGTGTCAAAGTCGGGTTATAGGCTTGAATTATTTTTTGATAAGTCTGGCTTGGGGGTGGTTCAACCGCTTTATCCGTCCCCGGTCAGGTTTTGAATCATGTCCAGGTTGAAAAGGAAGCCCCATGAATATCCAGGATTGGAAAATCGGCACCAAGTTGATCACCGCCTTTTTGATGGTGGCGGCCATTCTTTTCATCGTCGGTATGGTGGGATACGTCAATATTTCCGAGATGGAGGAAAAAACGGACGGTATCGTCAAATCGTCCCCGCTGATCGACGCCGCCATGGAAATGAAAATGTCCGTGCAAAAGGACATGCAGTTGATCATGGAACTGCTGGCCGCTGAAAATGACCAGGATTTGACCGGGGTCTGGAAGGAACATGAGGAGACGGTGGCGGCGTTCGATCTGTTCGCCGACGCCATCCTCAATGGGGCGCAGACGGATGAAGGGACGATCCAGGCGGCCACCGATCCCAAATTGCGCGAGATCGTCAATCGGGCCGATGCCTTTCACAACGATGAATTTCAACCCCGATTGGTCCGAATCAAGGAGTTGATGCAGGAGGATTATAAAATTCGCGCCACGCTTGGCAAGGCCATGCACCATTTCGAAGGGAGTTTCGACAAGATCATCGGTCTGGCCGAAACCTTCGAAGGCAAGGTAAAAGCGCGTATTGCCGAACGGCTGGCCAAGGGGATTGCCGCCGCTGAAATCATGAGTACGGAAAATACCTGGGCGGATCTCGCCATGGAGATCAAGACCACCCTGGCCATGAGCCGTATCGCCATGGAGGAGATGGCGCAAAGCATGGAGGCGGGGGCCCAGGACGAAATTCGCAAGGAGTTTGACGCCACCATCGCCGAGTTCGATGTTTGGATCAGTGCCCTGTTGAACGGTGCGGTCACCGATGAGGGACGGGTCGCCCGGGTCGACGAACCGGAGTTGCGGCGTATGGTGGAACAGATGGACCGGGTCCACGACCAGGAGTTCCAGGGCGATGCCAACAAGCTCATGGCCCTGCAAAAGGAAAAGGCCACCGTTGCGAAAAACAGGGGGGTGTTCGATGAAGAGGCCGACCAGATCGGCCAGCGGATGTTGGAAACCCTGGGCGGTGTGGAGGATGGCGCCCGTGCAGTCATTACCGCCAATACCAACGCATCCCATCAAACCAGCCGCACGGCGCATATGGAAATTATCGTCGGCATGGTCGCCGGTCTGGTGCTCGCCATCATCCTCGGCATTCTCGTTACCCGCCATATCAACGGTCCTTTGCAACAGTGCCGGGGCAACCTCATGTCCATGGCCGAGGGCAACCTGAACATCAGTTGCGTCATGGGCCGCAAGGACGAACTGGGTGAACTGTTCACC
The DNA here is from genome assembly GCA_964344355.1 of uncultured Magnetococcales bacterium. GTDB lineage: Bacteria > Pseudomonadota > Magnetococcia > Magnetococcales > CAYFNE01 > CAYFNE01. The sequence continues at coordinate 53,161 of CAYFNE010000025.1, read as the reverse complement.
GGCATGGCCGGCGTGGCGGCGAAATTGCGGCAGGTGGTCCATGAGGTTCAAACGGCGACCGACAATGTTTCCGCCGGCAGCGATGAACTCAGCGACTCCTCCCAACAGCTCTCCCAGGGCGCCACCGAACAGGCGGCCAGCGTCGAACAAACCTCGTCGGCCATGGAGGAGATGACGGCCAACATTCAGCAGAACACCGACACCGCCCAAAAAACCGAAAAGATCGCCTCCCAGGCGGCCCAGGATGCGGAGCAGGGCGGGGAGGCCGTCTCCAAGGCGGTGCAGGCCATGAAGGAGATCGCCGACAAGATCGGTATCATCGAGGAGATCGCCCGCCAGACCAACCTGCTGGCCTTGAACGCGGCCATCGAGGCGGCCCGGGCCGGGGAGCATGGCAAGGGTTTCGCGGTGGTCGCCGCCGAAGTACGCAAATTGGCCGAACGGTCGCAAACCTCCGCCGGCGAAATCAGCCAGCTCTCCGCTTCCAGCGTCCATGTGGCCGAACAGGCCGGCGGCATCATCGGCAAACTGGTTCCCGACATCAAGAAAACCTCCGAGTTGATCCAGGAGATTTCAGCCTCCAGCGCCGAACAGAGCCAGGGCGCCGACCAGATCAACTCGGCGGTGCAACAGCTGGATCAGGTGATTCAACAAAATGCCGGCGCCAGTGAGGAGATGGCCGCCACCGCCGAGGAGCTCTCCTCCCAGGCGGCGCAGTTGCAGGAGAGTATCTCCTTCTTCGATACCGGCGACAAAACCCGTTCCACCCGCTCCCGACCGGCCAAAACCAGGGCGGCGGCACCGAGAACCGCTCCGGCCAAACAACTGGCGCCGGCCCCGCGCAAGGCCCTTCCCGGTCCCGCCCGGACAGGGGGCGCCAATCTCGACATGGGCGGTAACGGGGATGACGAGTTCGAGCGGTTTTGACCGGGCCGATTTTATTTGTCTGAATGAAACCGGTTGATCAATCGTTGAATGTCCAGGCCACGCCCACTCCGGGCGTGGCTTTTTTTCTGGACCGTCCCCCCGGCATCCATTAAATTTCCCGTTGCAGTGACACGAAAAACGGGTCGGGCGTTCTTTCGGGAATCGGCTCCTTCGCCAGGCACCGGTTTGGCATGGAGGAAGCCGATCGGATGCCGGGCTTCCGGTGTCGCGGTTCGCTGAAACGGTAGGGTGGGGTTACGCCCCCGCCAATGAATCGGGCCAGGTATCCTGACCGATCCATGGCTGAATCGGACGAGAAAAAAATGGTTCATTGATTTCCTTTATTGCGGTTGAGGTTCCAAAAAATAAAATGGACGTTACCGATCAACAGCCAACCTCCGGGGAAAACAACGGTCAAACCCGATCCAGTGATCGAATCGGCTTTGTCACCAGCCTGGTCGTGCGCACCAACAGCGGCAAGGTTTTCACCGGCGAGACCACCGATGTCAGTTTGACCGGCGCCTTTCTCCATACCGATACCGCGCCCACCGATGTCGTTGCCGGCGAACCCGGCGCCGCGGAAATCACCGTCCAGGAGGGGGGACGGGATGTGAGCATGGTCTTTCCCTGTGTCGTGGCCCGGGTCACCGCCACCGGTTTGGGGCTCGATTTTGAAAATGAGGAAGAGGAGGGGGAGGAAGAAGAGGGCGAGGGGCCGGAACTGTTGAACGAAACCGATTGACCCCCGGCCCGGTTCAGGGCGGGGTTCCGATCATTGATCGTTCATCACCAGGCGGAATCCCAGGGTATCGTTGCGGGTGCTTTCGGCCACCTGACTGCGATTGGCCAGGCGGCAGGCATTCTCCTGGCTGCGCCAACAGCCGCCCCGGCGCACCCGGGCGTCCCCATAGGCGGCCCCGCGGGGATTTTTTTCCGGGCTTTTGCCATAATAGTTTTTACCGTAGTAGTCCGAGGTCAACTCCCAAACATTGCCCAGGGTGTCGTGGAGTCCCCAGGCATTGGCTTTTTTCTCCCCCACCGGTTGGGTGGTTCCGGCGGCGTTTTTCACATACCAGCAATAATCGGCCAGGTGCGGCGGGTCCCCTTCCGGCGGCGGCGTTTCGGCCAGGGCATGATTGGCGGTGGTGGCGCCGGCCCTGGCGGCATACTCCCACTCCGCTTCCGTCGGCAGGCGATAGAGATATTTTTTGATGCCGGTCATCTGTGAAAGCCGGCGGATAAATTTTTGAATGTCTTCCCAGTTGATCCGTTCCACCGGATGTTTGGCCTTGGCCGGATCGAAAAGCCGGCCCGGGTCACGCATGACCGTTTTCCACTGTTCCCAGGTCACGGGGTGTTTGCCGACCCAAAAACCATCCAGTGCCACTTTGTGCTGCGGTCCCTCTTCCGGCCGACGGTAGGGTTCATCCTTGGGACTGCCCATCCGGTACTCTCCGGCGGCTATCCAGATAAACTGGATGCCGCTGACCGGTTCGACCCAGACATCGCCCAATGTTCGTTCGGCGAGGGGTTTGGGGGGCTCGAATCGATCAATCGGTTCGACGGGCTCTTCCTCTTCCTCTCCTTGAGCCAGTTTCTCGGCCCTGGCCTTGCTGTATTTGTAGGCCTCCTCCAGGTCGAACCCCACCTGCTTCGGTTTGATGATTTCGCCGACCCGGCTGGTGGTGGAGGTGCTGAAATCACTGATACGGGTGACCAGGCTCCGCCAGGAGTTGGTTTTTTTCCGGGCGGCCGGTTTGGCGGCCGGTTGTTTTTCCTCAACGGTGGTTTCCGGCGGTGGGGCGGCGGCGACCGCCGGTTGCTCCGGCGTTTGTTCGGGCCTGGCCGGTGGCGCCGGTCGAGCGGGGGGGGGCCGCCGGTTGTCCCGGCGGGACTTTTTTCCGGGCCAGTCCTTCGAACAGCATGGTTCGCCATTCGGCGATGGATTGGGGACGATCCTTCTCCATGACCATCAACGCCTTGTCGACGGATCGGAGAAAATTGCGCGGGAAACGCCCTTTGCCACGTTCCAGGGCCGGCGCCATGGGGTCCGCCTCCTGGCGCATGATCGAGGAGATGCGGAGGGCGGCATCCGGCGGTTTTTCGCCGCTGATGCAACGGTACAACACCCCGGCCAGGGCATAGATGTCCGACCAGGGGCCTTGCCGGTCGCTGTTGGATTCATACTGCTCGAAAGGGGAGTATCCCTTGCTGAGCAGGCTGGTCATCTCCCCGCCCTTGTCGGCCACCGCCTGCCTGGTCGAGCCGAAATCGAGGATCACCGGGGTGCCGTTTTTCCGGATCAAAATGTTGGCCGGTTTGATGTCCCGGTGGATATAGTTGTTTTGATGCAGCTTGGCCAATCCGTTCAACAGGGCCGGCAAAAAGCGGAATATTTCCCGGGCTGAAAGGGTTTTTTTGATCTTGAGGATGTTTTCGAGGCTCTCCCCCTCCTCATAGGCCATGACGATGTAGGCGGTATTGTTGTCCTGGAACAGGCTCAGGACCTGGACGATGGCGTTGTGCTTGAACTGGGCCAGGATCCGTCCTTCCTGTAAAAAACGGTCCAGTCCCCATTGAAACAGTTCGGCGTCAGCGGTTGAGTTCGGCTGGATGGTGCGTCCTTCCGCCCGGGTGGCGCGGCCGGTGGGCAAATATTCCTTGATGGCCACCAGTTGATCCAGGTTGGGATCCCGGGCCAGGTAGGTGACGCCGAAACCGCCCTTGCCGAGGACCTTGATGATTTCATACCAGAGCAATCCGGTCCCGGCCGGCAGACAGTCGATAAATTTGTTTTTTCTCATAAGCTGAATTTCCGCAATGGCTCATCGATCGCCATGGTGATGCGGTTGCTCACGACACGGGTTCGAAGGGGACCGTTGAATGTTTTTATTACGGGTCCGGCGCAGCCCGGCGTGTGCGGGGCGGCCGTCGGGGTTTCACCAGCGTCCCATGAACCGTCGGCATTTTGCCTGAAACCGTTCCTGAAATCCATCCCCATGCGCATGGGCTTTTCCCATGAATTCGCCTCATGCCGGCCCGAAAGGTCTCCTTTTCCCCATAAAACCACGCGGGAAAGGATAGCATGAGGAAGCGCGGGATCACAAACCCGGCTTGAAACCGGGCCGCCCGGTCGGGCTGGCGCGGACAACCCGGCGTGGGGGGGGCGAATCGTGTCCCGAATCGTCCGGTTTCGGGCCGCCCGTGAGTGGCTGACCGGACCGGTGGTCCGGTCTCCGGGCGGTGGTTTTTGGGCGTCCCGGCGGGCCGCGAATCGGGTGGATTTTTCCGCCATTAAATACATTATTGGCGGAAAATAAAAATTTATCTGTGGAAACTTAACCCATGTTAAGAATTTGTAAATAATTTGCCAAAACCCTCTTGTTCTCCCCGGGGTCTTTGTGGCACTGTCCAGCGGCCCTGCTGATAATCGGAGGAAATAGGGGGGAAGAATTTCAATGAATGAAAAAAAACTTCAATAAATGATCGATTGAAATGTTACTCGGCTTCGGGCGGGCGTCTCCGTCGTTCCTGGCCATTGATTAATGTTATTTCAACAGACCGCTTCCGGTTGTTTTGCCGGCAGATGGGAATGCAACGGATTGAACTTCAACGATATGGGTAAATGAAGTTCGGTCGCTTTTTTTGGACGGGAGAGAAAAATCATGAGGTTTCGGGACAAGATGTTGAGACGGTTTTCGGGGGCCGGGATGCTGCTGGCGGGACTCCTGCTCAGTGGCGCCGTGCAGGCCCAGCAGGTGGATGATGCCCGGGCGGGGCGTATCGTTTTCGAAGAAAACTGCGCCGCCTGCCACCAGGCGGACGCGGGGGGCAAACCGGGTCTGGCGCCGTCCTTGATCAACAAGGAGTTCCTGGCCGCCGCCTCGGACCGTTTCCTGAAAGCCACCATCCTCGAAGGACGGGGCGATACGCAGATGATGCCGTTCAAGGAGGTCCTGAACGAAAGACAGGTCAACGCCGTCATCGCCTTCCTTCGCTCCCACATCAGTATCCCCAGTCGTGGCATGATGGTGGACGAGGATCGGCAGGCCATGGGTGATCCCCGTCTGGGCAAACGGTGGTTCGCCCAGGTGTGCGCCGGTTGCCACGGTCCCCGGGGCGAAGGGTATGCCGGTGAGGGTTCCGGTACCGCCATCGGCAAAAAAGGTTTCCTGAGCAAGGCCTCTGACGGTTACATCCGCTACATCATCAAAAATGGCCGCTCCAACACCCCCATGCGCAGTTTCAGCGGACCCGAGGCCCTGGCCAATCTCAACGATCGTGAAATTGACGACATCATCTCCTATCTGCGGATTCTTGAGTAGTCCCCAGCTCGGAAATAAACTTTCAACATCAAGGATTTAAAAGTAAGGAGATCGAAATGAAACGTGATCGCATGAGTTTGGGACGCAGATCCTTCCTCAAGGGCGGTGGTGCCACCATCGCCGGACTGGCGGCCGGTGGTACGCTGATGGGCGGCCACAACCCCGAATTGGAGGCGGCCCCGGCCACCGGAACCGCCACCCGCGGCACCGCCCTGGCGGCCTGCCCCTACTGTGGTGTCGGTTGCGGCACCGTCATCCAGACCGAAAACGGCAAGATCGTCTCCATGCAGCCGGATCGGGACCACCCCACCAACAAGGGTTTGCAGTGCATCAAGGGGTTGACCGCCGCCGAGCCGATCTATGTCGACCGCATGGAAGGCGACTGCTATGTGCGCAAGGATGTCTGGGCCGAGTGGAACAAACCGGGCCATGGCGACATCGAATTCATCACCAAATCCAAAGGCCGGTTCGACGAAGAGTTGTGGGATCGGGTGCCTTACGATGCCGCCGGTGAAATGATCGCCCACAAGGTGGCCCACTTCGCCAAAAAATACAGCGGCAACTCCATCGGCCTCTACGGCTCCGGCCAGTTGACCGTCGAAGGGCAATACCTGGAAAACCTGTTCATGAAAGGGGTCCTCGGCTCCAACACCATCGAAGCCAACGCCCGCATGTGCATGACCTCGGCGGTGACCGCCTATTTCAAGACCCTCGGCTCCGATACGCCGCCCCTGGCCTACGAGGACCTGGAAAAGGCCGACATGGTGATCCATTTCGGCCACAACCCCCGGGAGGCCCATCCCATCGTCTTCTGGCGCATCGCCGACCACAAGAAAAAGAACAATATCCCCACCGTCGTCGTCGACCCGCGCCTGACCGGCACTACCCAGGGTTATGCCGACATCAACCCCAACAACACCGTCCACGTACCCATTCTCAACGGTGACATCGCCTTCCTCAACAGCTTGGCCCACGTGATCCTCAAAGAGCATCCCGATATCGTCGACTGGGATTTCATGAAGGCCCACACCAAAAACTGGAAAGAGTACACCGCCGGCGTGCTGGCCCGTTACAGCCCCGATCAGGTGCAGGAGTTCATGGGCGGTGAAAACCATCCGGTGCCGCCGGAGTTGATCCGCCGCGTCGCCGGCCTGTTCGCCGATGCCACCCGCAAACGCCTGGCGCGCAAAAAGGCCGGCAAGGAGCAGGGCGGCGTCATCATCATGTGGGGCATCGGCTACAACCAGCACATTCATGGACAGCACAACGTCATCTCCATCGTCAATCTGCTCTCCATGACCGGCAACCTGGCCAAACCCGGCTGCGGTCCTTTCTCCATGACCGGCCAGCCCAACGCCATGGGCGAGCGTTTCACCGGTGGTCTCACCGGTCGGTTGCCCTTCAACGAGGGACTCGGCAACGAAAAACATCGCAAAAAAATAGCCGCCGCCTGGCGGGTGCCGGAGCAAAATCTGGTCAATGCCATGAATGCCGGCAATCCCGGTTATGCCGTCGGTATGATGGAACGGGCGCTCAAGGATGAAGTCAAGGCGATGTTCCTGATCTATGCCACCCACGTCGATCTGCCCGACTCGAATCAACTGGTGCGCCCGGCGCTCTCCAAATGTTTCGTCATCGCCCAGGAGATCTACCGCCACGCGCCGAACAATCTCTATGCCGACGTCATCATGCCGGCCGCCACCTGGGGTGAGGTGCAGGGGGTCTACATCAACTCCGAACGCCGCATCCACGTGGTCGACAAGGCCGCCCAGGCGCCCAAGGGTTGCCGTCCGGACATGGACATGGTCATCGACAAGGGCCGTCACATCGCCGATCTGCTCGGCATGGACGGCAACAAGATCTTCCCCTGGAAGCGCAATCCGAAAACCGGTGAATACGACAGCGGCGAGGTGCTCCTCGATATCCTCGAAGCCTCCAAGGGCACCGACGCCGACCTGACCGGCATGCTGGAGGTGTACAAACGCGACGGCATCCACCCCTATGATCAAATCCGCTCCATCGACGGCAAGGACCGGGGTATGCAGTGGCCGGTTCCCACCTATGAGCACGCCAAACAGGGTGGCACCAAGCGTCGTTACATGGGACAGGAGGGTGACTGGCCCGGCAAGCCCTACGGCATGTTCCGCAAGCCGGATGGCAAGATGCACTTCAAGCTCTGCCACATGGACTACTCCAACCGCACCGAGTTGACCAACAAGTTGATGAAGTTCGGGGATGAGAATGGCGACAAGAAGCTCTACACCATCGATCACATGGACCTGATCACCGAGGCCCGGGACAAGGCGATGACGCCGGACATCCCCGACGAGGAACACCGTCACAAGGCCTGGTACAAGGTGCCCAAGGATAAATTTCCCATGTGGCTGGGCCTGGGCGTGGTCTATGAGCACTTCCACACCGCCAAATCCAACCGCAGCCCCACCACCCGGCGCCTGGTGCCCGAACAGTATGTGGAGATGCACCCGGCGGATGCCAAGGAGTTGGGCATCAACGATGGCGATCTGGTCTATCTGGTCACCCGCCGTGGCCGCTACCAGGCCCGCGCCCAGGTGGGCACCAACAGTCTGGTGAAACCGGCCCGCAACAGCGTGCCCCGGGGTTATCTGTTCAGCCCCTGGAACCTGTCGGTGGCCGACAGCGCCGATCCCAGAAAGAACAAATGGCTGGTCAACGCCACCTCCAGCCGGGTTTGGGACAAGGTGTCCGGTCAGGTGGACTTCAAGAAGCTCGCCTGCCGGGTCGAGAAGGCCTGATATGCGGCAACCCGGGAAGATGAACGCCCAGGGAAGGGCGCGCCGGTCATGAGTCTGGGGCGGCGCTCCTTTCTCCGGGTCCTGGGGCTCGCGGCGGCGGCGTGCGGGGGTGGTGAAACCGCCCACGCCGCCGTCGGCTCCCTCTCCTCCCTCCGTTTTCTCCGTCCCCCCGGCGCTGGCGATGAAGCCGAGTTTCTGGATCGCTGCATCCGCTGTGGCCAGTGCGGGCAGGTCTGTCCCAACCGGGCCATCCGTTATTTCGGCCTGGAAGATGGTCTGGCCTCCCTGGACACCCCCTTCATCGTCCCTCGTGAACAGGGCTGTATCCTCTGCATGAAATGTGGGGAGATCTGTCCGTCGGGGGCCATCCCGGCCATCGAGCGGGAGATGGAAGCGATCCTGGCCGGGGTCAACATGGGACGGGCGCGGGTGGATACGCGCCTGTGTCTCTCCTATCAGGGGAAAACCTGCGGTGTCTGCTACCGTTCCTGCCCCCTCCAGGGCGTCGCCCTGACGGTGGGCATGCTGGAACAGCCCCATGTCCATGATGCCTGTGTCGGTTGCGGCCTCTGTGAACGGGCCTGTATCCAGATGCCCCAGGCCATCCGGGTATTTCCCGTTCGGCGTGATGGGCGGGCCTGATTTTTTTTCAGCCGTTGAACGGGGTCCGTTTCCGACCGATGCCCCGGTAGTCCCTTCAGAGTGACCAAATCGATGAACGATATCCCCCCTCTCCAAGACGGTCCCACCTCACCCTGGCGCCATCTCAACAAACTGCGCTGGCTGACGTTGACCCTCGTTTTCGCCATGTTGGTGTTGATCCCCACCATCAGCGTTTATCAACATTTTTTGTCGGCCCATGCCTATGACCTGCTGGCCCCGCACGAGGTGCGCCTCTACGATGCCATGGAGTGGTTGACGGCGCCGTTCGTCGGCGCCGATCCGGTCAAGGACCTGGACGCCCTCAAGGGCAACACCTGGTCCGGTACCCTGTTCGGCCTGCAACTGTCCGATCCGATGGCGGTGTTGGGACAGATCGCCGCCCAGCTCAAGGTGTATACGCCGTTTTTGCTCACCGCCCTGATCCCCATCGCCTTCACGGTTTTTTTCGGGCGCTTCTACTGTGGCTGGATCTGTCCGGCGACCCTGATCTATGAACTGGTGGACAAGGTGGCGGTCTTTTTGCGCCGGGCCGGCTTTCCGGTCGGCAGCCGCCGTCTGGACCTGCGCCTGAAATATCTGGTCCTGGCCGTCGGCCTGGGGCTATCCACCCTGCTCGGTACGGTGGTGTTGTCGGCCATCTATCCACCGGCCATCCTTGGCCGCGAGGTCTATTATTATATCGGGTTTTCCGGCTTCGGCATCGGCGCGGTTTTTTTTCTCATCACCGTGCTGTTCGATCTGTTCGTCGCCCGACGCGGTTTTTGCCGCTATCTCTGTCCGGGTGGGGCGCTCTACGCCCTGCTGGGCCGCTATCGGTTGTTGCGCATTCAACGGGTGGTGAGCGATTGCAACGATTGCAGCCATTGTGACCAGGAGTGTCCGTTCGGTTTGCACCCCATGCGCGATGATTTCGGCCAGGAGTGTAACAACTGCACGGCCTGCATCGCCGTCTGTCCCACCGATGCCCTGGTTTTCAAAATGGCCTTGAAGGATGGTCCGCCCCAGGGGTACGGTCATCTGGGCAGCCACTATCAGAAAAAAACCGCCGTTGGTGGTGGTGCGGAGCCTGGATCATGAAACGGCGCACCTTCCTGCAACGGTTGGCCACCACCGCCGCCGCCTTCGGCGCCGCCGCCGCCCCTTATGGCCTTTCCCGGGTCCTGGCCCCGGCCTCGGCTTCGGCCCATGCCCCGCCCCATACCCGTTTGCGACCGCCGGGGGCCATTCGGGATGATGGCGAGTTCATCTCCGCCTGTATCGGTTGTGCCCTGTGTGGCGATGTCTGCCCGGTGGCGGCGATCCGCTTTTATGATCGGGGCGGTGGCGGCAAGGTCAACACCCCCTATGTCGATCCGACCCGCAAGGCCTGCATCCTCTGCGAGGATTGCATGAAAATCTGCCCCACCGAGGCCCTGACCCACGTGCCCCGGGAAAAGGTGGAGATGGGCTACGCCCAGATCGACCGCACCGCCTGTTATCCCTGGGTGGACCGGGGCATCTGCGGCGCCTGCGTGACCGGTTGCCCCCTGGGCAAAAAGGCCATCAGTTTCGAAAACTTCAACATTTACCGGCCGGCGGTGCAATCGGGATGCGTCGGTTGCGGCGTCTGCGTCGAGGTGTGTCCACATCCGAGTCTGCCGATCAAGATCGTCCCCCGTAAATTGGGACGACCGATGCCTGTACCGGCCATCGAATCATCGCTATCCTCTCCCGCATCGCCAGCCCCTGGCGGTCTCCTGCCCTTTTGATCGCCGGCGAGGGTGTCATGATGCGACGATTTGGCATTTTCATTTCCGTTTTGCTGATTCTGGCCATGGGCGTGCCGCCGGCCCTGGCGCATCATGTGCTCGGCCGGCCCTCCTACAGTTTGAACGAGGATTCCAACACCCCGCCCTCCATGCAGTTGGAGACCCAGATCGGGGATTATCTGGTTACCATCATGGCCTTTCCCGCCTTTCCCAAACCGGGGCAGGAGAGCCGTATCCGCCTCTATGCCGCCCATCTCGATGACGGCTCGCCCTATCTGGGCAAGGTGCGCTTCACCATACGGGACGACACCTGGTTCGCCGGTCCCGGGGAGGTCCTCGGGGAGCAGGAGCCCATCGACGGCATCTACCGGCAGGCGATGGTCTTTTCCAGGGAGGGGGACTATCTGGTCAGCGCCTTTTTCGAGGCCAACGGCGATCCCTACACCATCGACATGCCGATTCGCATCGGCAACCCGGCTTCGATGCTGCCCTTGGCGCTCACCGCCGGCAGCATCGGTCTGATTATGCTCGCCCTGGCCCTGCGCCGCCGTCATATTCGCAAAACCCGCCGTGAAAGGATCGAACGTGTCGCTCGACAACGATCCGACGACGGTTGAAAGCGGCGCCCGGGCCGCGGAAATCTGCCTGCCCGACGGCACCCGGTTGATGGTCCATGCCGGGTTGCCGGAACCGTGGGTGTGGGCGGTGGTCATTCTGCTCATGGCCATCGCCATCCATACCGTTCGGGTCCGACCACCGGCCCATCGACCGGCGCCGCCCCTGCTGGCCCTGGACGGCCTGCCGCTCGTCGGTCGTCTGGTCCGCTTCCTGACCACCTCCCCCTGGCCGTTGACCCTGTTGAAAATCGGGTTCGTGGCGGTGTTCCTGATGGTGGTCTACGCCGGACTGTTCGGCACGCCGTTGCCGGAACGCAACCTGGCCACCACCCTGACCTGGACCGTCTGGTGGAGCCTGGTGGTGATTTCGATCTTTTTTCTCGGTACCGCCTGGTGTTCGGTCTGTCCCTGGGACACCCTGGCCGGTTGGCTGGTGCGGCAGACGTTATGGCGGCGCAATCCGGAACCGGTGGGGCTGGAACGGCAGCCGCCGCGCTGGTTGCGCAACGTCTGGCCGGCTTTTTTTCTCTTCGTCGGCCTCACCTGGTTGGAACTGGGGGCCGGGGTCACCGCCTCGCCGGAGACCACCGCCGTGTTGGCCCTGGTGATGGTGGTGTTGGCCACCGCCTCCCTGGCGGTTTTCAAGCGCAAAAGTTTCTGCCGCTATTTTTGCCCGGTGGGACGCACCCTGGGTTTTTATGCCCAGTTGGCGCCGGTGGCCCTGCGGCCGTTGCAACAGAGCCGGTGTGGTGAATGCACCTCCCTGGAGTGCTACAACGGTTCCGACATCATCGAACCCTGTCCCACGGCCCTGACCATGGGCCGTTTTTCCCAAAACACCTACTGCACCTCCTGCGGCGCCTGTGTCCTGAGCTGTCCCGAGGAAAACGTCTCCTGGCACCTGCGGCCAATGGCCTCCGAGGCCGGCCTGGAGGCCCGGCCGCACTGGGATGAATCCTGGTTCATGCTGGCCCTGTTCAGCCTCACCACCTTTCACGGCGTCACCATGTTGCCGCACTGGGAACTGTTCCTGCGCGCCTTTGCACGGATGATCGGTGACAGCGGTCAACTGTTGTTCGGTTTTACCGTCGGCATGCTGCTCTGCCTGTTGCTGCCGGTGGCGCTCTATGGCCTGGTCATCCGCCTGACCGGTTGGTTGAGTGGCAATGGTGGTTGTTTCCGCCGGCTGTTCAACACCCTCTCCTTCGCCACTCTGCCGGTGGCCTTCGCCTATCATCTGGCCCATAATCTCAACCATTTTTCCCGCGAGGGCAGCGGTCTGTCGTCGGTGTTCGCCAACCCGTTGGGTCGGGAGGCCCTGCCCATGGGCTATCTGGAAAAATATGGCCGTTTGATGAATCCCCTGTTGCCCGAATGGTTGTTGCAGGCCGCCCAGGCCGGGTTGATGGTCCTGGGTTTTTGGTTGGCGACGCGCATTCTGTTGAACCGCGGCCGCGGCGGGGATGGGTTGACGGCCATCCGCGGGCGGGCGTTGCTGCCGATGTTGATGTTCATCGGCGGCATGTCCGGGTTCAATCTCTGGTTGCTGGCCCGGGAAATGGTCATGAGGTTGTAAATGGAAAGACGGGCCTTTTTCACCCGCGCCTGGCGGGGGGTGACCCGCGCCGCCGTCAAGGGGGCGGAAAACCGTGCCGCGCGCAAGGCCAGCCGTTGGATCCGACCACCGTTCGCCAAGCCGGAGCTGGATTTTCTCCTGGCCTGCAGCCGTTGTGACAAGTGCATCGAGGTGTGTGAACCGAAGGTCCTGTTCCGGCTGTCGCCGCGCCTGGGACCGGAGGTGGCGGCCACCCCGGCCATGGACCTGCTCAACAAGGGCTGCCGCATGTGTGACGGTTGGCCCTGCGTAACGGTCTGTGAACCGGGCGCCCTGGCCTTTCCCCCGGGACTGGAATCGCCCCCCGTATCGGTGCCCATGGCCCGGGTCCGGGTGGATCCCCACCATTGTCTGCCTTATGCCGGTCCCGAGTGTGGCGCCTGTGCCCCGGTCTGTCCCCTGCCGGGGGCGCTGCTCTGGCAGGGACCGCGCCCACGGGTGGACGAACGGTTGTGCAGCGGTTGCGCCCTCTGTCGGGAAGCGTGTCCGACCCAACCCAAGGCGCTGCTGGTCAAACCATTGCCGATGACGGAAGAACCCTCCCGGGAGGCGTGATGATGAACGGTCACCGGTTCATGTTCGTTCGAATGTTTTTGGGCCTGATCCCATTGCTGCTCTGGTCCTCCTTTGCCCAGGGCGCCGACCGCTTGCAAAATGCCACCAGCCCCTACCTGCGCCAACACATCGGCGATCGGGTCGATTGGCACCCGTGGAACGAGGCGGCCCTGCACCGGGCGCGGCAGGGGGAAAAACTGATTTTTCTGTCCATCGGCTATTCCAGTTGCCACTGGTGCCACAAGATGGCCCGGGATACCTTTGCCGATCCCCGGGTGGCCGATTTCCTCAATGAGCATTTCGTCGCCATCCTCGTCGATCGGGAGGAACGGCCCGACCTGGATGGTCTCTATCTCGATGTCGCCCGGGCCATGAATGGCGAGGCCGGCTGGCCGCTGAACGTCATCCTCACCCCGGACCTGCTGCCCCTGTTCGCCAGCGGTTACCTGCCACCGCGGCCCCGTTTCGGTTTGAGCGGCCTGGAGGAAATTCTCCGGGGCATCCAGGGCGCCTGGAGCGGCAACCGGCAGGCCCTGTTGCGCGATGAAGCCTTGATCCGGCGGCAACTGCGGGAATTGAGTGAATTCCCCGGGGCCGGGGAAGGAACCGGCGCCGATGGTGTCGATCCCCGGCAACGGGCGGCGGATTATTGGCTGCGGCAGTGGGATGATCAATATGGCGGTTTTGGCCGGGGCGCCAAATTTCTCCATGCCGAGGTGCTCTCCCTGCTACTGAGACGTTCGCTGCAAACCGGGGATCAACGGTATGCCGACGCCGTTTTCACCACCCTGGACCAGATGGCGGCGGGTGGGGTGCGCGATCAACTCGGCGGCGCCTTTCACCGCTATTCGGCGGACCGTTTTTGGCAGATTCCCCACTTTGAAATCATGCTCTACGACAACGCCCTGATGGCGCGGGTCTATCTGGAGGCGTTTCAAATGAGCGGCCGCTCCCGGTACGCCTTCGTCGTCCGTGCCATTCTTGAAGATCTATTGGACCGTTTCCGCTTGCCGGACGGCTCCTTCGCCTCGGCGCTGGACGCCGACAGTGCCGATGGTTCCGGTCATGGTCGGGAGGGGGCGTATTATACCTGGACCCCGGCCGAAACCGCCGCGGTGCTCGGCGGGGAAGATCAACGAAAATTATTGGCCGGTTTTTTGAACCCCCGTCAGGGGACGGTGGATGGCCGGGCCATTTTACGTCTGCAATCCTCACCGGCAACCTTGGTCGAACACCATCGAAATCTGGCGCCGTTGTTGAAACAATTGCGGACGGCGCGGAAGGATCGTCCAGCGCCCCATCGGGATGAAAAGGTGATCACTGCCTGGAACGCCCTGACCATCAGCGCGTTCGCCCTGGCGTCGCGGGTGTTGGCCGAGCCGCGCTATCTGCAGGTGGCGCGGACGGCGATGGCCAGCCTGGAAAAACGGGCCTGGCGGGACGGGGTGTTGAAACACAGTCGATTGAACGATCAAAGCGGTGAGGCGGTGTTCCTGGACGGGTATGCCTGTCTTCTCCAGGTCTTGCTGGACCTGTACGAGACCGATTTCAACGTTGAGTGGTTGCAACGGGCGGCACGGGTGGCCGATGATCTGTTCGAGAAATTTCAGACCGCCCCGGGCCAACCGTTCCGCCTGATGCCTCGGGGGCAGACCGGTCCGGCCGCCGAGCGCGTACCACTGCTCAATCAGGAAGGGGTGCCATCGGGCAATGCCACTGCTTTAACCGCCCTGGCCCGCCTGTCCCTCTATCGGCGGGAGGAGGCTTTCCAAAAAAGAGTGGCGGCCATCCGGGACGGTTTGCGCGGTTTCATGGCCGGTGATGGCCATCGGGCTGCCGACCTGTTGCGGGTGCTGGATTTTCAAACCCGGGAGGCGCGCGAAGTGATCCTCGTCGGTCCGCCCCGGGCGGCGGCCACCCGGCGGTTGTTGCGCGCCGTTCATGACCGGTTTTTGCCAGGAACGGTGATCGCCCTGTTGGATCCGGCGGCGCCGGCTGCTGGACACGGGTGGTCCTTGCTGGCCATGCGGTCGATGTTGAAGGGGCAACCCACCGCCTATGTCTGTGTCAACGCCCTGTGCAAACAGCCGGTGACGACCGTGGCGGAACTGGAAAAACAGCTGTCGCCACCAAGGAGGCGTGAATTCCCACCATGATCCGACAGTATCGCCTCGCCCGTTGGATCGTGTCGTGTTGGCTGTTGCTGGCCGCCAACGCCTGGGGCACCGGGATCGACCGCACGCCGGAGGCGTCCAGCGGTTGGCGGCAACCGACCCTCACCGTCACCGGCAAACGGTTCATGGTCGTCGCCGCCCACCCGTTGGCCACCGAGGCCGGTTACCGGATTTTGCAACGGGGTGGCAGCGCCGTCGATGCCGCCATCGCCGTCCAGTTGGTGTTGACCCTGGTGGAACCCCAATCATCGGGCGTCGGCGGCGGGGCGTTCATGCTGCATTGGGATGCGAAAAAACGCCATCTCGCGGCCTATGATGGCCGTGAAACCGCCCCGGCCGGCGCCACCCCGGGACGATTCCTGAAAAAAAACGGCCAGCCGATGACATTTTTCGACGCCGTGGTCGGTGGCCGGTCGGTGGGGACGCCCGGGGTGTTGCGCATGCTGGCCCTGGCCCATCAACACCATGGCAAACGGCCCTGGGCGGAGTTGTTCGAACCGGGCATCCGTCTGGCGGAAAACGGTTTTGCCATCACCCCCCGGCTGCATGCGCTGTTGCAACACGACCGCTATTTGCGCCATTCCAAAACCGCCGCCGGTTATTTTTATCGGGCCGATGGCCAGGCGAAAAAAATCGGCGCCCGGCTCCTCAATCAACCCCTGGCCGCTCTCTATCGCGGTATCGCCCGCTCCGGCGTGAAATTTTTTTATGAAGGGACCGTGGCTGAAGACCTGGTGGCGGTGGTGCGGGCAAATTCCGGCGATCTCTCCCGGGCCGACCTGAAAAACTATCGGGCCGTGGTGCGCCAACCGCTTTGCGCCTCCTACCGCACGGTGCGGTTGTGTGGCATGCCGCCGCCGACCTCCGGCGGCATCGCCGTTTTGCAAATGATGGGGCTGCTCGAACCGTTCGATCTGTCTGAAATGGAACCGATGTCCCCGTCATCGGCCCATCTGTTGGCCCAGGCGGGCCGGCTGGCCTTCGCCGACCGCAACCACCATGTGGCCGACAGTGATTTCGTCCCGGTGCCGGTGGCCGGATTGATCGACAAGGGATATCTCCGCCAACGCGCCCAACACATCCATCGCCGGCGGGACATGGGCCAGGCCGAACCGGGCCAACCGCCGGCAGGCGGGGAGGGGGGGAAATGGTCGGATGGCCTCAACCCGGAGCGGCCCTCCACCAGCCATTTTTCCATCGTCGATGGCGACGGCAACGCCGTATCGATGACCAGCTCCATCGAAAACGGTTTCGGTTCCCGGTTGATGGTGCATGGATTTTTGTTGAACAATCAGTTGACCGATTTTTCCTTCGTTCCGAAAAAACAGGGCCACTTGCTCGCCAACCGGGTGCAGGCCGGTAAACGACCGCGCAGCTCCATGGCGCCGATGATGGTTTTTGAGGATCACGACCGTCTAAAACTGGTCCTCGGCTCCCCCGGCGGCAGCCGCATCATCGGTTATGTCGCCCAGGCCCTGGTGGCCCTGCTGGATTGGCAACTGGAACCCCAAAAAGCGGTCTCCCTGCCCCATGTCCTCAATCGCAACGGTTCCACGGAACTGGAAAAGGGTACCTCCGCCGAATCCCTGCAAACCGAATTGACGGCCATGGGCCACCCGGTGCGCATCATCCCCTTGAACAGCGGTCTGCACGTCATCCAGGTGACCGATCAAGGATTGCGCGGCGGTGCCGATCCACGTCGGGAGGGGGTGGTGATGGGGGAGTGAAATGGTGTCAGGCGAGACCGAAAAGATTCTTGAAATGATCTGACCGGCATATTGCCGGCAATGTGGCTGTAGGAGACGGGGGAGTTGATGTCCGCTGCTAATTTTAACACCAGAAATGATACGTTTCGTAAGATGATGGGCAATGGTCTCAGCTATCGGATCCCGAAATTTCAAAGGGATTACAGCTGGGAGGAAGATCATTGGGAGGACCTGTGGCTCGATATTCTGGGTATGTTGGAAAAAGGTGGAGAGCCCGCCCACTATATGGGATATCTGGTTTTACAATCAGCCGATGAAAGAAACTATGATGTGATTGACGGTCAACAGCGTCTCACGACTTTGAGCTTGATCGTATTGGCGGGATTGAAAAATTTAAAAAAATTGGTGGATGGTGGATCGGACCCTGAAAACAATCGTCTCCGAATGGAGCAGATCAGGCAAACATATATCGGCTATCTGGATCCGGTCACTTTGGTTTCCCGCTCCAGATTAACATTGAACAGAAATAATGATCATTACTTTCAAAATTATTTGATACCATTGCTGGATAAGTTGCCAGTGCGGGGATTTCGTGCCTCCGAGCATAATTTGAGAAAGGCTTTTCAGTGGTATGAAAAACGGATTCGAGATCATGTGAAAGGTCTCGATAGTCCAGGGGTGGCCTTGGCGAAATTGATTGAAGGGATGAGCGATCGTCTTTTTTTTACGGTGATCACGGTCACCGATGAACTGAATGCCTATAAGGTTTTTGAAACACTCAATGCCCGTGGCGTGCGTTTATCGGCCACCGATATGTTGAAAAACCATCTTTTTTCAGTGTTGCATGGTCAAAACAGCCATGAGAGTGAGTTGAAAATCCTGGAAGATCGATGGGAGAGAATCGTTGGGCGTTTGGGGAGTGAAAGCTTTCCGGGTTATCTTCGAGCACATTGGAACAGCCGCTACCCGACGGTGCGTCAGATTGAGTTATTTAAAACCATTCGAAAACAGATAGGTACCCGGGAGCGTGCCTTTGAGTCCCTACGCCATCTTGAAGAAGATATCGATGCTTATCTGGGGTTGGCGGAACCAGAGGGCGGTACATGGGGCGGGGCGATTAAACGATATGCCGCCACTCTGAAAATGTTTAGTGTTCGACAGCCGTATCCATTGTTGATGGCGGCCTGGCGTCGATTTGAGAAACCGGATTTTGAACAATTGATTCGTGCCTGTGTCATGATCTCCTTCCGGTATAATGTGATCGGCAATCATCGTACTGGCGATCAGGAACGGATATATGGTGCCTTGGCGCAACGTTTATCAGGAATGGAAGAGATTACGGTCCAGAAGGCTATTCAGGCGCTTCGGGATCTTTATCCGGATGATAAACGGTTCAAGCTGGCCTTCGCGGCAAAGTCCATTCGAACCACACAGTCCCACAACAATCGGATTGTCCGTTATATTCTCTGTCAGTTGGAAAAACATTTGACCAATACGGATCATGATTTTGACAGCCAATCGTTAACCATCGAGCATGTTTTTCCACGGAGTCCCGAGCAAGGTTGGCAGGCTTTTTCGGTGGAGCAGGAAGAAGGCATGACCTACCGACTTGGGAATATGGTCCTCCTGGAGTCCGGTATGAATCGTCAATTGGGCAACGCCGGTTGGTCGATCAAGCAGGAAACATTACGGAACAGCGCGTTTGCCCTGGCCAAACGTTTGGCCGGGGAAAACCGATCCTGGACGCCTGAGCGGCTCGAAGCCCATCAAAACTGGATGGCGACACAGGCAACGGCCATATGGCGGATTCCTCAACTTTCCCGATGATTGAATCAATCCGCGTCCATCTTGGAAAATATGGCTTCTTGGTAGGGCGGGTCACGTCCCCGCCAATGCGTCCTTGAGCCATTCGGTGGAGACGTAACCCCGCCCTACCGTACCATGCTCTGAAGCGATCGGATGTTGCGGAAACTGCGAATCTCAAAATGGGCGCGGTTTAGGGGCATTTCCGGCGTCTTTCAGTGGAAATAAACGTCTATTACAAGAAAAAGATGTTCAGTTCGTGCCCTCTCCCGCCAACATCTCCCCCAACGCCCGGCCCGGATCGGCCTGACGCATGAAGGCTTCGCCGATCAAAAAGGCATGGATGTCCCGTTCGCGCAACCGTTTGATGTCCGCGGTGCTGTGGATGCCGCTCTCGGAGACGATGATTTTACCGGTTTCCGCCCGCGCCGCCAGGTCGATGGAAACCTGCAGAGAGGTTTCGAAGGTTTTCAGATTGCGGTTGTTGATACCCAACAGCGGCGTGTCCAGGTCATGGGCCGCTTCCAGTTCCCTTTCATCGTGTACCTCGACCAGCACATCGAGACCGAATTCCACTGCCGCCGCCTCCAGTTCCCGGGCCTGGGCACGGTCCAGGACCGCCATGATCAACAGGATGGCGTCGGCGCCGATGGCCCGCGCTTCGACCACCTGGTAGGGGTCATATAGAAAATCCTTGCGCAGGACCGGCAGGGGAGTGCGGGCGCGGATCGGTTCGATGAAGGCTTCGTCGCCCTGGAAAAAATCCCGGTCGGTCAGGCAGGAGATGCAGACGGCGCCGTTTTCGGCGTAACCGGCCGCCACCCGGGTCGGATCGAAGGGGATGTGCGGCGGGATGATCAATCCCTTGGACGGGGAGGCCCGTTTGACCTCGGCGATGATGCCGGCATCTCCGGCATCGATGCGTTGTCGCAGGGCGGCGACGAAACCACGGCTGGGGGGGATGGCCTTGATGCCGGCCAACAGCCGCGCCTCCGGGGTGTGTCGGCGGCGTTCGGCCACCTCTTCCCGTTTACGGGCCATGATGCGGTCGAGGATATGCATGGGGGTTCGAGCCTATGCCGCGTTGGTGATGGCCACCAGGGCCGCCAGTTTTTCTTGCGCGGCTCCATTGTCGATGTTCTCCGCCGCCAGTTCCAGGCCGGAGCCGATATCCGGCGCCGCCCCGGCCACACAGAGCGCCGCACCGGCGTTGAGCAGGACGATATCCCGGTGCGGTCCTTTTTCACCCGCCAGCACCGCCCGGGAGATGGCGGCGTTGGTTTCGATGTCGCCGCCGAGCAACTCCTCGGGCCGGGCCCGTTTCAGTCCGAACTGCTCCGGTTCGACGGTATAGTTGGCGATGCTGCCGTCATCGCGCAACTCTGAAATCCGAGTCGATGTGGTGGTGGTGATCTCATCGAGACCATCGGCGCCATGCACCACCAGGGCATGTTTCGAACCGAGCCGGCCCAATACCCGGGCCAACGGTTCGGTCCAGGCCTTGTCGTAGACGCCGATCAACTGGTTCGGGGCCCCGGCCGGATTGGTCAACGGTCCCAACAGGTTGAACACCGTGCGCATGGCCAGCTCCTTGCGGGGGCCCAGGGCGTGACGCATGGCGCCGTGGTGACGGGGGGCGAAGAGGAAGCCGATGCCGGCCTCCGCCAGGCACTGTTCCACCAGGGCGCTGTCGGCGTCGATATTGACGCCCAGGGCCTTGAGCAGGTCCGCCGAGCCACATTTGGAGGAGATGGAACGGTTGCCATGTTTGGCCACCGTCACCCCGCCGGCGGCGACGGCGAAGGCGGCGGTGGTGGAAATGTTGAAGGTGCCCGAGGCATCACCGCCGGTGCCGCAGGTGTCGACCACCCATTTTCCCGGGGCCCGGACCGGCAAGGCCTTTTCCCGCATCGCCTGGGCGGAACCGGCGATCTCTTCGACAGTTTCCCCTTTGATGCGCAGGGCGGTGATGTAGGCGCCGATCTGGGCATCGGTGGTATTGCCGGACATGATGGCCTCCATCACGCTCCGGGCCTGCTCCTGGCTCAGGTTGCGGCCGGCGACGAGGTGGGCGAGGGCTTCCTGGATGGTCATGGTGGCGAATTCCCGTTTTGGCGGCGGTTGTGTATCGGATGGGCGGTTATTGGCGTAAAAAATTGGCCAGCAGATCGTGACCGCTTTCGGTGAGGATCGATTCCGGATGGAACTGCACCCCTTCCACCGGCAGTTTTTTATGCCGCAACCCCATGATCAATCCATCATCGGTCCAGGCGGTGATCTCCAGGCAGTCCGGCAGGCTTTCTCGTTCCACCACCAGGGAGTGATAGCGGGTGGCGATCAGCGGTCGTGGCAAGTTGGCGAAGATCCCTTGATGGTGGTGTTCGATCGGCGATGTTTTTCCGTGCATCACCGCCGGCGCCCGGATCACCCGGCCGCCGAAGGCCTGGCCGATGGTCTGATGCCCCAGGCAGACGCCGAGGATGGGGGTGGAGCCGGCCAGTTGGCGCACCACCTCCAGGCTGATGCCGGCCTGATCGGGGGTGCAGGGGCCGGGGGAGAGCAGGATGTGTTCCGGGTTCAGGGCGCGGATTTGATCGATGGTGATGGCATCGTTGCGATGGACCCGCACCTCGGCCCCCAACTCGCCGCAATATTGCGCCAGGTTGAAGGTGAAGGAGTCATAGTTGTCGATCAATAACAGCATGGTGTTCTAGATCAACCCCCGTTGCACCAGGTCGACGGCACGAAACACCGCCCGGGCCTTTTCCCGGGTCTCTTCGTACTCACGTGAAGGAATCGAATCTGCGACGATGCCGGCCCCGGCCTGGATGGACAGGGTGCCATCCTTGATGATGGCGGTGCGGATGGTGATGGCCAGGTCCATGTTGCCGGAGAAGGAGATGTAGCCGACGGTACCGGCGTAGGGTCCCCGGCGGGAGACTTCCAGTTCGTCGATGATCTCCATGGCGCGTATTTTGGGAGCGCCGCTGACGGTGCCGGCGGGGAAGGTGGCGGCGACCACGTCGTAGGAGTCCAGCCCCTCTTTCAGCCGTGCTTCGACGTTGGAGACGATGTGCATGACATGCGAGTACCGTTCGATGACGAACCGTTCGGTGACCGACACGGAGCCGGTCACCGCCACGCGGCCGAGGTCGTTGCGTCCCAGGTCCACCAGCATGATGTGTTCCGCCAACTCCTTGGGATCTGCCAGCAACTCTTTTTCCAGGGCCAGGTCCTGTTCTTCGTCCTCACCCCGGCGGCGGGTGCCGGCGATGGGCCGCACGGTGACCACATCCCCTTCCTGGCGCACCAGAATTTCCGGGCTGGAACCGACCAGGGAAAAATCCCCGAGTTGCAGCAGGTAGAGGTAGGGGGAGGGGTTGGTGGCGCGCAAGGCCCGATAGAGGGAGACCGGCGCATGGGGGAAGGGGATGGAGAGCCGTTGCGAGAGCACCACCTGAAAAATATCCCCGGCCAGGATGTACTCTTTGGCGCGGGCGACGGCGGCTTCATAGTTTTCCCGGCTCATCTCGTGTTGAAAATCGTTTTCGGCCACCGGTTCGCCCGGGTTTTCCATGCGGTTGAGCGGTATGGCCACTTTCAGGGTTTCCACCACCGCGTCGATCCGGGCCGTCGCCCGTTCATAGAGCGGTTCCGGTTCTTGATCGGGGGTGATGAACACATTGACCACCACCTTGAGTTTGTTCAGCAGATTATCAAAAATCAGCACCAGGTCGGTGAGCATGAACAGCGCATCGGGGGTACCCAGGGTATCGGGGTTTTCGTCGGGAATCTTTTCGAAGGAGCGCACCATGTCATAGCCGAAATACCCCACCGCGCCGCCGTGGAAACGGGGCAGTCCCGGCACGGTGACCGGTTGATAGCGGGCCATGAAATTTTTCAGCACCACCATCGGGTCCTGACCGGTGATCACCTCCACCGGTTGTCCGGTGTGATGGATCTCGACGCGATCGCCATTGGCCTGGAACCGTGCGGATGGATCCATGCCGAGGATGCTGTAGCGTCCCCACTTTTCCCCACCGTGGACCGACTCCAGAAGAAAGGCGTAGCGGTGCCCTTCGGCCACCTTGAGAAACGCCGAAACCGGCGTATCCAGATCGGCCATGATTTCCCGGTAGATGGGCACCAGATTGCCCTGGCTGGCGAGTTGTTTGAATGTCTGGATGTCTGGAGTAATCATGATTCAAAATAGATACCACGTCTCGCCCCCGGAATCACCCCCCCTAGGACGTCCTTGCCCTTCACCCCACCCCCCTTTCCTTCCACCGGTCCGGACCGATTTCACCCGTATCGCCGGGGGTGGGAAAATTTGTTAAAATAAATCTTGACACGAGCGGGGTGAGGGACTACCCTGCGTGGCTCGAAACAAGGGGCCATAGCTCAGCTGGGAGAGCGCTTGAATGGCATTCAAGAGGTCGGCGGTTCGATCCCGCCTGGCTCCACCAATTTGATTTTCAAGAAGTTTCTGAACCGAAAAGCCGCCCGCCAAGGCGGTTTTTTTGTGCCGAAAAATCCCAACAATTTCAATACATAGCGCACATCCCCGTCCAACCCATTCCCTCTCAGGTGTGGTCGGCCCTCTCTCTTCCCTGCCCCTTTTTCTCTCTTTTGGCTATTCTTCTGAAAAAGGTGTGGACCGGCGCAATCCGACCACAGACCCCGACCACACCTTGCAACTATCAGATAATGCTTGTTATTTAGAAAACGCTAATGTTGGGCGGTTTGCAATTTTCTTCGTGCAGCCGAAAGTGACCGGGATCAAACTGCCGCGTGCAAAAAATACTGTTATTGTCGATAGTTGCATGTCACCCCGACCACAACGGGTGTGGTCGGATTGATCATTCTGAGAATCACAAATCCGACCACACCGATTGAATGGAAAAAAGGGAATGACCAAGAGCCAATTGATCCAAACCATCGGTCAGCGCTGCCAGTTGTCGGCTGCCCAAGCCGAACTTGCAGTCAACACCGTTCTGGATGGGATGAGCGAGGCTCTGGCGCGGGGAGATCGAGTGGAATTGCGGGGGTTCGGGAGTTTTGGAACAAAGGTCCGGCAGGCCAGGGAAGGGCGTAATCCGAAGACCGGTCAAACGGTCCGGGTTCCGGAGAAACGGGTGGTCTTTTTCAAGGCCGGTAAGGTGATGCGGGAACGGGTGGACAACTGATGAATGAGGACGCGCCAACCGCACCTCGGGTATTGCTGATCGATTTGGACAACTGCCCGAAGGAGATTGGGAAACTGCCCAAAACGTTGACCGACTTCGCCCGGATCATCGTCTGCTACGGAGGTGTTGAACCGAAAGTGCCCCTGGGTTTGGTGACCGCTCTGGCCACAGCCATCCACGAAGGTAAGCTGGAACTGGTCGGCATGGACAAAGGCGGGAAGAATGCCGCCGATTTTGGCTTGGCCTTCTGGGCAGGCCGGCTGGTGTCCGAAATGCCGGCGGAGACCGAGTTCACCATCCTGTCTGCCGATGCCGATTTGGACCACGTGGTGAACATGCTGCGCGGCGCCAAGCGCAAAGCGAAACGGTTGAACGGTAAGCAGCGGCCTGTGAAATCAGGCACCGTCCAGTCCGCCAACGGAAATGGTTCCGCATCCCTGGACGATGCCGTGGAGCAGTACGTGGAGATGCGCCTTCTACCCGGCAAGCCGAGACCGGCCAAACGGAACACTTTGCTCAACAGCATCAAGTCCGCTTTTCCGGCTCGGAACGGCATCTCGCCAGAAGCCATTTTGCAGGCGCTTCAGGAACAGGGCGTTCTGAAGTTCGGCCCGAAGGGGAAAGTGATTTACCTCCTGGATGAGGCCGATGAGGATGGTGAGATGCTCCCCCTGGGGGATGATGAGGAATCCATCCCGTTTTGAGCCGCCTGAAAATGGGCGAGGATTTGAAAATCACATGCCTGCCAAAGCCAACCTGAAACAAATCGCCGAGGAAATCGGCATCCAGACCGATGAACACACCGCTTATTTTGATCGGGAGAGCGGCGAGGTGCTGATGGTTTCTGATGATGACATCCGGGCTGCCGAGGAGGATCATTCCCTGGAGGAACTGCCGGAATGGCAACAAGAGATGATCGAGATGGCCAGACGGATCGCTGACGACACAAAGGACCGGTATCTGGCGCTCCCCAGCAAATGGGATTTCCATGAGTACAAGGTCATGGAGCGGTTCTGCTGGTCCCTGGAGAATGAAGAGCGGTCAGATGACTTGCTGAGCGCCATCCGGGGCCGGGGGGCTTTTCGGATGTTCAAAGATCGGATCCACCGACTTGGGATTCAGGATGACTGGTATCGATTCCGGGATGAGGCTTTGAAAGAGTTGGCCGCAGACTGGGCCGAGGCAAACGATCTTGAATTGGAGGATACCTGAAATGCCGCCAGCGAATGGAATGATCGACGATTTCATTCCCTTGCGGTCTTCATCACCTCCTCGATCTTGCCCAACTCCTCCACCACCATCTGAAACACCACGGTCAGGGAACCACGGGAAGGCAACTCCCCGCCGGTTTTTTCCATGGGGCCGCAATCCACGAGTAGTTCGGAGAGGGACAAAGCTTTTTCAAGACTCGTATTGATGACATCCACCTGTTTGGTGGTGAGGGAAATCGGGGTATCCATGGTGACGCTCCTCTTCATTCGAAAATTGAAAACGGTGCCACCATAGACAGAATTGGCGGGTTATCAAGGACATTAATGATATTGGTTGTTTGGTTCTTGAAACCCCCATTTTTCCCTCTGCTCCTGCCATGCCAGCGGAATGTTTCCTCGCAGGGTTTCCAGGCTCAGGGTGTCCGGTGTCCGGCCATCCAGAATGGACGTGACAATGTCTGGGGCGAGATGGTTGAGGCGCAGAATGCGGGCCATGAAGGATTGGTCCACCTTTTCCATCTCGGCAAGCTGACGAACCGTGGGGGCTTCTCCCGCATCCAACATTTTCTGCCAGCGGCGCGCTTTGGCCAGGGCGTTGACCAGAGGATCGTCCGACGGGCCATCCGTTTTTTTCCTGGCCGCTTCGTGTTCCGGCAACACCACCATGCGGCGTCCACCGCGACGATGGAAGCGCATGGGGATCTTGAAAATGATGGTCTTGCCGTCGGGACTGAGTTTTCCCTTCATGCGACTCTCCTTTCGTCATTGCCGTCGGCCAGTTCCGCCACCAAGCTGTTGACCCCCTCCACCCGGACCCGGATCTCCAGGTCGGATGTGGTCAGGATCGCGGTCTCCACCAGCAGATGCAGGAGACGGTTTTGTTCGATGGGAAACAGTTCCTCCCAGATGGGGTAGATCTTTTTCATGGCGTTCACCACCGCTTGTTCCCGAATGCCGGGTTCGGCCGCCGAGGCCTTTTTCCAGATCCTGGCGATCATCTCCGGGGTCCGGATCAGCTGCCGGATGCGATGGAAGACCGCTTCCTCGATCTGGATGGCGGCGACGGAACTGAGCGGGCAGTCGGAATAGCTGTTCTTGGAGGCGTTCATGCAGACGTAATAGCGATACAGAACGCCGTTTTTTCGCGTGTGGCTAGGCCGCATGGAGCGGTTGCAATGGCCGCAACGAATGATTCCCCTGAGGGTGGCCGGGCTCTGGGTGCGGGTGACGTTGGCCCGTTGCCGGTTGTTTTTGGCCAGGATGGCGTGGACCTTGTCCCATAGATCCCGGGAGACGATGGCTTGATGCTCACCGGGATAGGACTCTTTTTTATAGACCGCTTCGCCGAGGTAGGTGCGGTTGTTGAGGATCTTGTAGAGCGTTCCCTTGTCCAGGGGGCGGCCGGGCCGTATCTTGCCGTCGGCGGTGGTCCGGGTCTTGGAGAGGATGCCGGCTTCTTTCAGTTCCTGTACCAGCAGGGTGGCCGAACCGACCCGGCTGAAGCGCTTGAAAATGTGCCGTACCCGTTCCGCCTCTTCCTCGTTGACGATCAGTTTTCGATCCTGGACGTCGTAGCCCAATGGTGGATGGCCGCCCATCCAGATGCCTTTTTTCCGGGAGGCGGCATACTTGTCGCGAATCCGTTCTGCCGTGGTCTCCCTCTCGAACTGCGCGAATGAGAGCAACACGTTCAGTGTCAGCCGCCCCATGGAGGTGGCGGTATTGAAGGATTGGGTGACACTCGTGAAAGAGACGCCATGGCGGTCGAAGATCTCCATCAGCTTGGTGAAGTCCATCAAGGATCGGGAGATCCGATCCAGCTTGTAGACCACCACCGCCTGGATGCGCCCCGCCTCCATATCCTTCAACATGTGCTGGAGCGCTGGCCGATCCAGGGTGCCTCCGGAAAATCCACCGTCGTCGTAGCGATCCGAGACCAAATTCCACCCCTCCTGTTTCTGACTGGCGATGAAATTTTCACAGGCCTCCCTCTGGGCATCCAGAGAGTTGAAATCCTGATCCAGGCCCTCGTCAGTGGACTTTCTCGTGTAGATGGCTGCTCGGGTCTTCGGAACCGTTTTTTTCATTTTTGGCCTCCATTTTTGCGCAGCCCGAAAAAGACCGGCCCTGACCAGTGTGTTCCGGTGATCTCCTTGGCGATGGCGGAAAGGCTGCGGAATTTTTGGCCCTGGTATTCAAATCCGTCTTTCATGACCACTACCACGTACTCCTTGCCCTTCCACTCCCGCACCAGCTTGGCGCCGGGCCCGGGTGTATTGGCTTTTCTTCTCTTCTCGCCGGCGGCGGCCTTCAGTTTGGGATCCTCTTTTCCCTGGGCCAGGGCGTCCAGGCGTTTCTCGGTGGATTCGGTCAACCCGCCGAAGGCCAGTTCCTGGATGCGGAAGGCCAGTTTTCTCACCAGATAGGGTTTGCCATGGGCCGGTGGATTCTGATCGTAAAGGTCTTTCCACATGGCCTTCAGATCGGCCAGTTTCATTCCCGGCAGGGCCGTCACCCGTTTCAATACGCTTGCGTTCTCCATCATGGTCTGTCTCCAAAATTCTCAATGGTTTCAGACACATTAACGCTCTGTTTCGAAGGTAAATCCAGGGAATCATTCGGTTTTTTATCAGATTTTTCGAGCCTCCTCCGACGCCGACGCAGGAACCCGGCGGCGAGAATTTCGGCGACCTCGTCGAGTCGTTCCTCGGCGGTCATGAGATTGGGATCCAGGGCGTTCATGCCGGTCTCCGTTGGTTTTGGGCGCGTTCACCCTTTGGAGGATCAATCAGACCAATCTTGACCAGGTGTCTTTCGAGGCAATCACCGATCTCCGCCACCAGGCTCGGCATCCGTTTTCCGCCCGGTTTGAAATACCCGCCTTGGGGATCGAAAATGGAACGGAGTTCTTCAACCAGAAAGGTAACGTCCCCCTCCCGCCTGAAGACTGCTGAGATGACCCTGGTCAGGGCCACCACCCAGGCGAAATTCTCCATGTTTTTGGAGTTGATGAAAATTTCGAACGGCTGGTGGCGGCCATCGATGAGGATGTCGTTGATGGTGATGTAGAAAGCGTGGGAATCGGGAGGCTTGACCTTATAGGTGGCTCCCTCCAAGACCTCTGGGCGTTGCAAAAGATGGCGGCTTGGCCTGTCGGACTGTTGATCCAGCGTTTCGATCTGATCGCTCATGAAAAATTTCTTCCCGGAGTTTCGGTTTTGACCGATGCGGTGGGTTTGCTGTCTCTCTTGGTTACCGAAGATAAGCACGGAAAACAGGAAAGTTAAGGCAAAACAGATGGTTCGGGATGGTCCGGGACAACAAATGTCGTTCCGGGAGGTTTGGGGTTGCGGGCATCAGGTGTTGAGCCGTTTACTGGCGGGCATTTTTTTCTCATGGAATTTTGGTTGACACCGATATAAACCCTAAACTAGGTTAGGATTATCATGACGAAGTTTCCCTTCCCATGGAGGACGAAAAGGCGATGACCGAAGAGGAGAGGAGAAAACCGGGTCCGAAGCCGGTGGATGGACTCACCAGGTCCCAGGAAAAGCTACTGACTACCATCCGAGATCTCATCGCCGAGCAGGGACTTCCACCCACGATGAAGGAAATCGGAGCCGTGCTTGGCATGCGCGGACCCAGTGTTTATGAACAGATGATGAATCTGGTCCGGAAAGGCTATTTGCGTCACACGGCCCGCAAGGCGCGCTCCGTCGAGATTGTGGAACAACCGCCACTGGTGTCGGAAATAGTCCCGGTTCCCATCGTCGGCACGGTGGCCGCCGGCGTTCCCATCCTCGCGGTGGAAAACGTGATGGGCCAAATCGGGGTGGAGGCGAACGTGGTGCGGGGCCAATGTTTTGCGCTGGAAGTCGAGGGCGACAGCATGATCGATGCGGATATCAAGGAAGGGGATTATCTGATCGTCCGTCAGCAACCTCTAGCGGAAAACGGCGATATCGTTGTTGCTCTCCTGGAGGATGAAGCCACGGTCAAACGGCTCTTCATTTCCGAGGACCGGATCGAACTGAGACCGGAGAATGCAGCCTACCGGCCCATCCGGGTCGCTCCGGATGCTGAAATCAGAATATTGGGAAAGGTTCTGGCCGTGCGTGGCCGAGCCTCTGTCATCTGAATGATCGGGGGCGGGTTTATGACCATTTTCAAAGCGGCCAGGGGAGGTAGAAGCTGGCAAATCATTTCATGAGGGTGGGAGGTGACCTATGGAAGCAGTGGCGCGGGTGATTCGGCATACCCCGGTAACGGGGTTGCGGCGGTATTTCAATGAGCGTTTCGAAGAGGGAGAGGCGCTCGTGGATTGGCAGGGAAACGAGACTATCGTGACTCGCCGCCTCCTGAAGGTGTTCTCCGAACTTGATTCCGAGCGCCTTGCCCCCGTGGCCATGGATTTTGACCGGGTCTTCGAGATGACGGACGAACCCGGCCAAGACGCCATTGCTGGCGTAATCTCCAACCAGGAGTGGATGCACACACTGGAAAACGCCTATGACCGGGCGATGTGGATGTTTCTGGATGACGCCAATGGCTTTCGTCGTGCCGAGGAGGTCCGCTTCGCCGAACACTATCGCAAAGGCCAGAAGTGGACCGGATTCGTCGGTCCCAAGGGATTGAAGGTCAGTTACGATTCCGAACACCGGCGGGAATTCGAAGCGCGGATTTGCGATCTGTTCAAGTCGACGAATGCGCAGGTGGATCTGTATGACCGGTTTCGGTTTGGCCTCGACGAACAACCCGCTCCCGTGACCCAGGCGGTTGTCTACCGGAAGGGGTTTCCGGACAGCCGTTTGGCGTTCAACGATGGCGGCGATCTGGAACACCAGCCCACACACCCGGTGTTGGAGGCGGTCATCACCTATGATTCCAAAAGCGGCGTCATTGAGGTGGTGGGACTGGACGCCAAGTCCCGGTCACCTCTGGTCCGTCTGTTCGCCGAGGTTCTGTTGCGTCAGGAAATCCTGGGTATCCGGCTGCCCATGCGTCAATACGATCTGTCGTCTCTGATGCAACCGCGCACCTTTCCGACCGATCCGGAGGACGGCATCGCTTCGGTCAAAGTGCTCCGTTTGGAAATCCAACTCAAAAAATATCCAGGTCTTTGGATGGCCCTGAGACGGAGGCGGGATATCGAAACAACGCTCTACGAATATTCCGAGGCCCCGTTCGGGGATAAAAGCCCCCTTCGATTGAAAGACGTGGAAATCGTTCAGGCCGAACTGGCTGTCCGGTTCAGACCGGATCAGGGGTCCCGCAATGGCAAGATAATCACCTTGAAAATCACCCTACCCAACGGATGTGACCTGAAAGGCCGGACCGAGAAGGAACGGTTGATTTGCGAAAAATATCTGCCCCTTTGGGGATTGATCCAGGAGGATTGAAATGGCCCGGGCATTGACGTACAAGACATTCCTGGAGGCATTGAGTCTGTTCGGCATCAGGAAACCAAACATCTACGGCAGCGTCATGGCGGATCACTTTCCTGAAGAGGGTCAGGTTCTGCTGGATCAGGGTTATCTGTCCGAAGGACCCATGACCACCATCGTCCCGGACCGCTGGAGCGATGAACTCGGCGATATGGTGGAAGCGAAGTGGGATCCGGAGACGCGTACCTATGGGTATTTCAACGTCAGCGCCATGGGGGTTGAGTGGATCATCCCCCCCGAGGAGGATCTGAAGACCTACGACATTAACTTGGATTGGATGGCCGACCACATTCGTGATCTGGTCGGGATTGAGTCCACGGTCCAGGTGCGGGCCATCATTCCCAAACTGTTCTGGGATCTGGGCAGCATCTGGATGGGACGCAGAAAGGCGACGATATTTCTGGCCCAGAACCTCTCCTCCACTGGGGTATTCGACCGTGTACATGATGCGCTTTTGGCCTGGGCCGGAAAATCACCGGGCGTCGTCCTGACCAACGACGCCCCCGCAAGCCGTCATGCCAAACTTCCTGGTGGTCATCGGATTCTTTCCCTGAAAGAGATCGTCGTGGAAACGGTCGGTGGCTATGCCATGGACATGGAGTTGCTGCACGGCGCCCTGAAAGGCGCCAATCCGTCCACAGACGCGGGTCCCTTAATGCACAACTTCGACTTCAGCTCGGTAACCGTCCACGGCCAGGAGTTCCTGTTCACCGGCTTGAAACAAAAGCAGGTCCTGGAGATTCTGATACGGGCTTGGAAGAGGGGCCACCCCAGGTGCCGCACCCAGGCGGTTCTGGAAGAAGTGGAGTCCACAGCCAACATCATAGCCAAGCTTTTCTCTGGACGGAATGACTGGAAAAAGCTGATTGGGTATGGAGAGGGATTTTGCTGGCTCAAGGCATGACCTGATTGATCCATAAAAGGGCGATCGATCCTGCCTAAAAAAACGAAAAGCCGCCATCCAGGGCGGTTTTTTTTATGGAAAGAGCTTTGGGTCCCACCACGTGGCTTCCCTGATGGCGGGGATTGATACAGAGAGCTTTCCGGATCATTTTTCGCCATTTTTTTCCTTCCAGGTGCATTCCTACCCTCTCCCCTACCTTTCTCCTACCTTTCTCCTACCCTCCAGGTTGCTACGCTCCTTCCCAAGTCCAACGACAACCCGGAGGGAAAAATGGAAACCCGGCATCTCAATCCTTTTCAGCTTTCGCGGCGCTGGGGCATCACCCCCAAGACCCTTCAAAACTGGCGATCCAAATCCAAAGGTCCCGCCTTCATCAAGGTCGGCGGCCATGTCCTCTATCGAATGAAGGACATCGAGCAATACGAGGCAAACAACTACCACAGCGGCTCCATGTCGCAGCAATCTCCGCAGCTTCATGGCACGGGGGTCTAATCACGATGTCCACTACCAACGACACCCCTTTCAGGGAAGACGCAAGGGCGGAAAAAACCCTCTGGGTTGCCGTCCTTGAGCAGGCCATCAATGACGCCGAGGCGCTGGCCCGTAGAGTCCAGATGGATTCCAGCCTGTGGAACGATCCCCTGTTCCGGGCCGATGTCAGGAGTCTGACCGGATATTTCCAGGAACAGTCCATGGAGCCGGGTGGCTTCGGATTCATCTGCTCTTTGATGGATGTGGACCCGGACAGGTTCGCCAAACGCATCAATGAAAAATATCTCCGGACTCTCACACCGGTCACGGAACGCCCCACCCGCATGGCCAGGCTACTGGCCATCTGAGGGGGGCAAGGTTCCGCATGTCTAGGATTCATGGTCCGACAATCCGGCAGGAAAGCCGGATTGGACGCCCCGCAGGGGTGCCCGAAGGGCGAGGGCCATGGATGGCCCGAGTCAAAAGCTCGACTCCTGGCGGGTCTGGCGTGCGGTTTTTCCAGGATCTTTCGACAGGAGGACAAGAAACCATGATCACCATCCATTCCAGCGAACTGGAAAAGGTCACCCCGAAAAAGGCACGGGAGTGGCTCAATCACAACGTTTTCGAGCGCCAGAGAAACATGCGTCCCCGCCATCGGGACAATCTGGCCACGGAAATCCAGGAGGACCGCTTCATTCAGGGAACACAAATCCATTTCGTTCGGTGCGAAGGGGACCGTTTTCTGGTCAATGGCCAGCATACCCTGTCCGCCACCGAGAAAGCCGGAGTGCCGGTGACCTTGAGCGTCCTGATCTCCGACGCGGACACCATGGAAGAGGTGGCTGCGCTCTATTCCCGCCACGACAACCATCTCTCCCGCTCCATCCTCGACGCCATCAAGGCCAGGGATCTCCACAACCAGATTGGCATGTCCCTGAAGCAGGCGCAACGCGTGGCTGGGGCCGTCCGTTTCATCCGCAGTGGTTTCCGTAGGTCCGACAGCAACATCTCCCGTGAGGATGTCCTTTCCGAAATCCGGAACTGGGAGGAGGAAGGAAGCGCCTTTTTTGAGGCCATCAAGAAATCGCATTTGGCCCACTCCCTCATCACCAAGGCCCCGATTCTCTCAGTGGCCCTGGTCACGATCCGGCACGAAGAAACCGAGGCCCTGAAATTCTGGAAGCAGGTGGCCAAGGACGATGGTTTGAAGCGGGGCGATCCCAGGAAAGCGCTTCACGAGTTCATCAACATGACCCGCGTTCGGCAGGGTCCGTTCATTCGCGGTGGCAATGTGGTCACCCAGGCCTACACCGCCCGGGCCGTGGCCACCGCCTGGAACGCCTTCTTCTCCGGCAAGAGTCTGACCCGCATCCATATCCATGACCCGGACCGGGAGATCCTCATCAAGGGGACGCCATACAAGGGCATCAAAGCCGTTTGAGGAGGAAACGACATGAATACGATTTTGATTCAACAAGTACGAGTGGGCCAGCGGTTGCGGAGAGTCCGACCGGAATCGGTCGAGGCTTTGGCGGAAAGCATCAAGGAATTGGGGTTGCTGAACCCGATCCTGGTGACCCCGATCCAGGAGGATGAGGCACCGGAAGCAGCGAAAACGTATCAACTGATCGCCGGCAACCACCGCTTGGAGGCGTGCAAGCGGCTCGGAATGACCGAAATCGGCGCCAACATCGTCACCGTCCAGGATGTGGATCAACGGCTCGCGGAGATCGACGAAAACCTCTGCCGGTCGGAATTGAACCAGTTGGAGCGGGCTGAACATCTGGTCGAACGGAAGTCGTTGTACGAGACGAAGTACCCGGAAACCAGAAATGGCGCACAGGGAGGTGGAAAAAATGGTGTCGGTACCAAGCGTCGGGCTGAGAACGCGAAACCCACGTTCTCAGTCGATACGTCCGAAAAAACTGGGCAAGCCAAACGCACCATCCAGCAGGCCATTCGCCGCGCCAATAACATTTCCAAGGATGTCCGGAACTCAATCCGGGATGTGGACGCCATCGCCGACAACGCCTCCGAATTGGATGCGCTCGCCGGTCTGAAAGCGCCAGAGCAGAAAGCAGCGGTCCAGGCTGTCATGGACGGTGAGGCCCGGAGCATCCGGGAAGCGGTTCGGAAACGTGAGGACGAGGCACCTCCCAAATCGAAAAAAAAACTGGAACTGGAAACGTCTGATGAACCCACCCAGGAGCCTACCGACACGCCACCCTCGGATGAGGCCCGGGAGTGGAAACGCAAGGCCAAAGATGCATTCACCGAGGTGTTGGCCGCCAAGGAGCGAATCCGGACTCTGAACAAGGAGCGTAGCGCTCTCAAGGCCCGTATCAAGGAACTGGAGAACCGTCCTCCGGAGCCTGTTGTTTCCCCCTCGCGCATCAATGGCTACCACGGTGTTTTGGATGAGATCGCCACGGCGATCAGTTCCGACCCGGTGTCCGTAACAGCACAGGATCTCGTCGCTATCAGAAACCATCTCCTCAAGACGACCGCCGTTATCGAGGAGGTGCTGACCGCCATGAACCAACCTTTTTCTCAATGGGGAGTATAAGCATGAACGATACCCTTTCGATCGACCAGTTGCGCAGCATGCCAGTGGGACAGATTGCGGCATTGGATGCCGTCGAACTGGCCCGACTTCAGGAGGATGCCGCACGGACCTTGGAGGTAGCCAAGCTGACCAAGGATCTCCTGGACGGAGTTCTCAGCCACAAATATGCCGACAGGGCCGCCCTGTTGCGGCAACAGGCGGGCAAGGATTTCGGGACCGTCCGTTTCGACGACGGTGATGTCACCGTTACCGCCGATCTGCCCAAGCGACCAGCCTGGGACCAGAAACAACTCGCCCGGATCAGCCA
Source organism: uncultured Magnetococcales bacterium (assembly GCA_964344355.1). GTDB lineage: Bacteria > Pseudomonadota > Magnetococcia > Magnetococcales > CAYFNE01 > CAYFNE01. The sequence continues at coordinate 18,162 of CAYFNE010000025.1, read as the reverse complement.
GCGCATCCGGGATGCGGGCGACGATCCGTCGGAATACGTGGACACCAGCTTCAAGGTTTCCGAACGCCGTTACAACGCATGGCCGGAGCACATCCGCCGCACCTTCGAGCCGGCTCGTACCGTCAAGGCGGGAAAACCGGCCTTCAAGCTGGCTCCGAAAAAAGCGGAGGCGGCATGATGAACGGTCTTCCCATCATCAGCGCCGACCAGCGCATGGCGGAACGGCGTGGCATCAAGGGGGTGATCCTCGGCAAATCCGGGATCGGCAAAACCACCCTGCTGCTGACCCTGGCCGCCGAGGTCACCCTGTTCATGGACATGGAGGCCGGCGATCTGGCCGTCGAAGGCTGGCCCGGTGACACCATCCGCCCCCGGACTTGGGATGAATGTAGGGATTTCGCGGTCTTCATCGGCGGACCCAATCCGGCCCTGCGTGATGATCAGTATTACAGCCAGGCCCACTACGACCGGGTGTTGCAGAAGTATGGCGATCCAGGAGTTCTCGCCAAATACGACACCATCTTTGTGGATTCCATCACGGTGGCGGGCCGGCTCTGTTTTCAATGGTGCAAAGGTCAGCCCCAGGCCATCAGCGACAAGACCGGCAAACCGGATCTCCGGGGCGCCTACGGGCTGCATGGTCAGGAGATGATCGGCTGGATCACCCACCTGCAGCACACCCGGAACAAGAATCTGTTTTTCGTCGGCATCCTCGATGAAAAGACGGATGACTTCAACCGCCCTTTTTTCGCCGCGCAGATCGAGGGTGCCAAGACCGGTCTGGAACTGCCCGGCATCGTCGACCAAGTCATCACCATGGCCGAGATGAAACCCGAGGAAGGCCCATCCTACCGCGCTTTTGTCTGCCAAACCCTGAATCCATGGGGCTATCCCGCCAAGGACCGCAGCGGGCGGCTCACCATGATCGAAGAGCCCCACCTTGGGCGGCTTATGGAGAAAATCAAGACCCCGGCAAGACCGGCGGCGGAAAGGCTGAACTTCGAACGCCCTGAGAAAGTGACCGAAGCAGCCCCCGCCACCGGCGCCCCCGTTACCACGCAAATGACCACAGGAGCATGACCATCATGAATGCCAATTGGACCGACTTCAACGACGCCGACTCCCAAACCTCATACGACCTGATCCCCAAAGGGACCATCGTCCCGGTGCGCATGACCATCAAGCCCGGCGGCTATGACGACCACAACCGGGGCTGGACTGGCGGCTACGCCACCCGCAACCATGAGACCGGCTCGGTCTATCTGAGCTGTGAGTTCGTTATCACCGCAGGACAATATGCCCGCCGCAAGGTCTGGAGCCTCATCGGATTGTTCAGCCCGAAAGGTCCCGAGTGGGGCAACATGGGCCGTTCCTTCATCAGGGCCATTCTCAACTCATCGCGAGGCATCTCGGACAAAGACAACTCCCCCCAGGCCGCCCAGGCCCGGCGCATCAACGGCCTGGGGGATCTGGACGGCATCGAGTTCCTCGCCAGGATCGACGTGGAGAAGGATCAGCACGACGATCCGAAGAATGTCATCAAGTTTGCCATCACCCCGGACCACAAACAGTACAGCAACCATGGCGCCGGTGGTGGCGCACCCCCCGCGCCTTCGGCTCCGGCCGCTCCTCCGGCTCCCGCCGCCAATGGCGAATGGCAGCAAAACGGACCTCCCGCCGGGCAGCAGGCGCCGCAACAGCAGTATCAACCTCCGGCGCCGCCGCAACAGCATCAACCGCCGCAACAGGCACAGACCATTCCCCAGCGGCCGCAATGGGCCGAGTGACCCGGAGATAAAAAATGATTCTCCGAAAACGCCAACAGGTGTTCGTGGAGCGGTCGGTAGCGGCCCTCCACGAACACGGCAACACCATCGCGGTGGCCAGCACCGGATTTGGAAAAACCATCGCCCTGTCCGCTGTGGTCGGGCGCATGCTGGCGGAGGGCAACGGAAAAGCCTGCGTCCTGGCTCATCGGGACGAACTCACCCGCCAGAACGTGGTGAAATTCGCCAAGGTCAACCCGGGCCTCTCCACCTCCGTGGTGGATGCCCGTGGAAAATCCTGGCGCGGCCGGGCCACCTTCGCCATGGTCCCGACCCTGGTGCGGCAGGCCAATCTGGAAGCCATGCCGGAACTGGATCTGCTGGTGATCGACGAAGCCCACCACGCGGCGGCCGCCAGCTACCGGCGAATCATTGATGCCGCCCGCGACGGCAATGCCGGTTGCCGCATCTACGGTGTTACGGCCACCCCTAATCGCGGCGATAAAAAGGCCCTTCGTCCCATCTTCTCCAATGTGGCGGACCAGGTGCGGCTGGGAGAACTGATCCAGTCCGGGCACCTTGTACCGCCCCGCACCTTCGTCATTGATGTCGGAACCCGGGAGGCGCTGCAAAACGTAAAAAAGACGGTCGACGACTTCGACATGAAAGAAGTCGACCGGATCATGAACAAAACCCCGGTTACCGAGGCGGTCATCAAGCACTGGAAGGAAAAGGCCGGCGACCGCAAGACGGTGGTCTTCTGCTCCACCGTGGATCATGCCGCCAACGCCACCGACGCCTTCAACGCCGCCGGCGTGGAGGCGGTCATGGTCCACGGGGAGCTTTCCAACGGTGAACGCAAGGCCACCCTGGCCCGGTTCGAAAAGGGCTCGGCCAAAGTGGTGGTCAACGTTTTTGTCCTCACCGAAGGCTGGGACTATCAGCCCACCGGTTGCGTGATTCTTCTGCGACCCAGCTCCTACAAATCCACCCTGATTCAAATGGTGGGCCGTGGTCTCCGGACCGTGGATCCAAGCTTGTTCCCGGGGATGGTCAAGACCGACTGCATCGTCCTGGATTTTGGAATCTCGTCCCTTCTGCACGGATCCCTGGAACAGGACGTCAATCTGGATGGAAAGGAGTTCCAGGGGGAAGCGCCCACCAAGGAGTGCCCGGAATGCGCGGCCACGGTACCCCTGGCCACGGTGGAGTGCCCGCTGTGCGGATACGTCTGGGAACCCCAGGGAGATCCCGGCGAGGAACCGGAGGCGATCACCGACTTCATCATGTCGGAGGTGGATCTGCTCAAACGCTCCAGTTTCCGCTGGTGTGATCTGTTCGGCGACGACGCGGCCCTGGTGGCCAACGGCTTTACCGCCTGGGGCGGGGTGTTTTTCCTCAACGGCCGCTGGCACGCGGTGGGCGGCGCCAGGGGCAACAAGACCCGGCTGCTCTCCATCGGCGAGCGAACCGTCTGTCTGGCGGCCGCCGATGACTGGCTCAACGAAAACGAGACCGACGAGTCGGCGCATAAAACCTGCTCCTGGCTCAACCAGCCGCCCACGGAGAAACAGCTTCAGTACCTTCCGCCGGACTATCGCCACGACCACAACCTAACCCGCTATCAGGCGTCGGCCCTGCTCACCTTCCGGTTCAACAAATCGGCGATCCGCAGCCTCATCTTCGAAGCGGATCGGTTGGCTTTGAAGGAGGTGGCCTGAACGTGACCATCGCCTGGACCCGCCGGAAGAGTACCTGGCACGACCCGAAGCTTGGATGGATCTCGCTGCCGCCAGGACTGCGCACCAGACGGGTGGGATGGGGAGCGCTCCCGAAACGGGAGAAAACCATCTTCCTGAGGATTTTAAAACGAAACCCGGGACACGTCCTGGTCTGGCTCATGAGCGGGGTCAGGGTAGTCTCGAAAGATATGCTTTTGGAGGCAACGAATATGATCGATTCAACGAATCTCGAAAAAGCGGCCATGGCCGCCGCCCTGCGCCCGCTGGGGGAATACGTGGGCAGCATCGGCATGACCCGTCCCCTGGCGGATTACCAGCGCGAGGAGGTGTTGACCCTGATCGAGGTGGTAATCACCGCCTACCAGGAGCACATGGCCAACGCTGACCCCAACGATATTCCCTTTTGATGGAGATCCCTCATGAACGGTTTCCAGATCATGCCGGACCTCAATCCGGAGGAATACCACAACCTGAAACAGGACATCGCCGAACGCGGTGTCCTCGTTCCGGTGGAATACGATGAAGACGGCAACATTCTCGATGGCCATCACCGGGTCCGGATCTGCCGGGAGCTTGGCATCGCCACTTGGCCGAAAATCATCCGTCAGGGACTTTCCGGATCGGAAAAACGGATCCATGCCCGGCAATTGAATGTCGCCCGCCGGCACCTCAGCCGGGACCAACGACAGGATCTAATACGGAAGCAGTTGAAGGAAACTCCCGAGAAGTCGAGCAACATGCTCGCAAAAGCTCTGGGCGTATCCGACAAAACTGTGACTGCACAGAGGAAGCACATGGAATCAACTTCGGAAATTCCGAAGTTGGACAAAACCACCGGCGCTGATGGTAAAACCCGGAAAAAATCCTACCGGTTCGTCGATGACTCACCCGAGGGGCAACAAGCCATCCAGAGAGAATCCTCCCGCATCCGCCGGGAGCGGAAACAGCGGCAAAAAGAAGAAAAAAGCCGGCTGGTAGAAAAAATGGCCGCCGATGTTCCCGCCATCACCGACCGTTACCGGCTGTTTCAGGCCGACATCGCATCCCTGGACGAACACCTGGAACCCGGGAGCGTCGACTGCATCCTCACCGATCCGCCCTATCCCAGGGAGTATCTGCCCCTGTATGGCGAACTGGCCCGGATGGCCGACCTGCATCTCAAACCCGGCGGCTCCTGCCTGGTGATGTGCGGCCAGTCCTACTTGCCGGAGATCCTGGAGCGGATGGCATCCCACCTGACCTATCACTGGACCGTGGCCTACCTCACCCCGGGCGGACAAGCCAGCCAGTTGTGGGAAAAGCGGGTCAACACCTTCTGGAAACCGGTGCTTTGGTTCGTCAAGCCCTCCAGATCATCGGACGGGCGGAAAGACTGGATCGGCGATGTCTCTAAAAGTGCGGGCAACGACAACGACAAACGGTTCCATCATTGGGGCCAGTCGGAAAGCGGTATGGCCGATCTGATCGAACGCTTCACCCACCCCGGTGAGATCATCCTCGATCCCTTCCTGGGCGGAGGCGCCACAGGGGTGGTGGCCGTTTCCCTGAAGCGACGGTTCATCGGCTGCGACATCGACCCCAAAGCCATTGAGACCGCTCTGGCCCGGTTCGACACCTTGTCCGTGGAGGTTGGCCATGAAGGTTAAAACCGAACGCACCGAGTGGCGCGACCGGGCGATGAGCGCTCGTCACAGACGCTACGGCTGGAATTGCCCGGCGATTGACATCGATTTCCTGGAAATCAACGAAGGGGAACCGGTTGCCATCATTGAACTGAAACATGAACGAGCCCGGAAATGGGATCTCAACAGCAAGCCGGCACAGGCATTCATTGCATTGGCGAATCGGGCCGAATTACCCGCTCTTTATGTAACCCGCGCGGAGGATTTTTCCTGGTGGCAGGTGCAGGCGCTCAACACTCATGCAGAGAAATACCTGGGTGAAGAGTTCCGCAGGCTTTCGGAACCGGAATTCGTCTCCCTTCTGTACGCCCTTCGCGGTCTCAATTTGCCTCCGGAAACAGCAGCCAGAACTTATTGCCGGGAGCATACCGATGCTTGATTTCAATCGGGGAACCGGGGGTATCGCCCAAGCCATTAATCACCGGATCGACGCAGCTCTGGAAACCGAGGAGCGGGCCCGGAAACCCCGCGACTACCTGGGTGCTTCCCGGCTGGGCGTCGCCTGCGAGCGGGCGTTGCAGTTCGAATACGCCCACGCGCCCAAGGATCCGGGCCGGGAGTTCGACGGACAGCTCCTGCGCATCTTCGCCGCCGGTCATCTGTTCGAGGATCTGGCCATCCGCTGGTTGCGCATGGCGGGATTTGAATTGTTCACCACCAAGGGCAACCAGCCAAACGGAGGGCAGTTCGGATTCGAAGCCGCCGGCGGCCGCATCCAGGGTCATGTGGACGGCATCATCATCAACGGCCCCGATGGGATCCCCATGGGCTATCCCGCCCTGTGGGAGTGCAAATCCCTCAACGCCAAATCCTGGAAGGACACAGTCAAGCGCGGCGTGGCCATCTCCAAGCCGGTCTACGCCGCCCAGATTGCCATTTACCAAGCCTACATGGAACCCCAGGTTCCGGGCATCTCCGCCAACCCGGCGCTGTTCACCGCCGTCAACAAGGACACCGCCGAACTGCACCAAGAGTTGGTCCCCTTCGATGCGTCCCTGGCGCAGAAGATGTCCGACCGGGCGGTACGGATCCTCCAGGCCACCGAAGCGCATGATCTGTTGCCCAGGATCAGCCGGGAGTCCACCCATTTCGAATGCCGGATGTGCTCATTCCAAGACCGGTGCTGGGGATTGCCAGCATGAGCGGAGGCACCATCATTCTCGACTTCAACGATGCGGGACCTCAGCAGGTCCACACGTCGCAGGGAGAGCTTGCGGTCGGGGCGGAGGAGATTAAGGCCCGGCTCACCACGCGCATCGAGGATGTCCTGTTTCACCTTCTGCCCGCCGGCAAGGTCCGCCACGGCAAGTTCCACATTGGTGATGTGGAGGGTAATCCCGGAGAAAGCATGAAGGTGGAGTTGACCGGTGACAAGGCCGGCGTCTGGTACGACCACGCCACCGGCCAGGGCGGCGACATTCTGGATCTCTGGGCAACGACCAGGGGAATGAACACCAATTCCGACTTTCCACGAATCATGGAGGAAATCCGTGGCTGGTTGGGAGAACCGACAAGACCGGCCTCGACACCATCAAGACGACGCAGGGAACCGCCCGTGGATGATCTGGGTCCGCCCACCGGCAAATGGGATTACCTCGATGCGGACGGCTCGCTGATCGCCTGCGTCTATCGTTACGATCCTCCGGGAAGGCGCAAGGAGTTCCGTCCCTGGGACGTGCGGGCCAAGCGGCCGCAAGCGCCGGATCCCAGGCCGCTCTACAACCTCCCCGGCATTGCCCTGGCCACCGAGGTGGTCCTGGTCGAGGGAGAAAAGGCCGCCCAGGCGCTGATCGACGCCGGCATCACCGCCACCACCTCCATGCACGGATCCAACGCGCCGATGGAAAAGACCGACTGGTCGCCACTGGCCCGCAAGCGCGTGACCATCTGGCCGGACAAAGACAAGGCCGGTTGGGAATACGCCGAGGCCGCCGCCAAGGCGGCTCGGACTTCTAGAGCTGTTACGGTGTCGATCCTGACCCCTCCGGCAGACAAACCCGAGAAATGGGACGCTGCCGATGCAATTGCCGAGGGCATGGACATCCAGGCGTTCCTGAATTCAGCACAGCGGCAGGAGCCATCCCACAAGAAACGCCGCATTCGTCTCCGGGAATGGACCTTCGACCGCTACATGGGACCGCCTCCGGAACGGCAATGGCTGGTGGATGGCGTTCTCCCCTTGGGCGTGCCCGGCATGGTGGCCGCCATCGGCGGCGCGGGCAAGAGCATGCTGCTCATGGATCTGGCCGCCAGGGTGGCGTTGACCGAGACCGGTTCACCCATCCCCATGGAAGCGCTGGGCGGACCTGTCGTCCCCATCGCCGGCGTGGCGGTCATGTTCACCGCCGAGGATGACTACCAGGAGGTTCACCGCCGCACGGCACAGATCGTCTTCGAGCAACCGGATCCCAACCGGTTGATCATCCTCCCGCTGCCCAACGTCGGCGGTCCCATGCCTCTGGTGGCCATGGGCCGCGAGGGCCCCATTCTGACCGAGGAGTACCACGATATACGCGAGGAGTTGCTGGAAACTCCCGGCCTGCGTTTGGTGATCTTCGACCCCCTGCAGAGCTTTGCCGGTGGCGACGTGAACAGCGATCCGGCTGCCGGGGCACTGTTCTTCGCTGGCATGGGACGCATCGCCGCCGAGACCGGGGCGACCACCCTGGTGACCCATCATTTTCGCAAGGTGGGCAGCAAACCGATTCTCACCGCCGGCGAGGCCCGGGAGGCGATCCGGGGCACCACCGCCCTGGTGGACGGCGGACGCTGGTCTTACGCCCTGTGGGAAGTGGAGCAGGATGAGGCACGGAAAATCTGTAAAAAGCTCGGTGCGCCCTTCAAGCGGGACACTGTGTTCCGGGGTGCGGTGGTGAAAAGCAACTGGCCCACGGACAAGACGGTACGGATCTATGTGCGGAACCCATCAACCGGTTTGCTTATGGATCGGTCCATCGACCTGGCTATGAAAGTGGATGGCAACGAAAACCTTCTGAAAACCCTGATTGGGGTTGTCGCCAGTGCTGCATCCAACGGTCAGCCATTCACCAAAACAGGAGGAAATGGTCTTTACGAACGCCGCTCAGAGCTGCCAGGGGAGTTGGCCGAGTTTTCCAAACATCGAATGACAGAAGCGGTAGACAGCCTACTGGCCTCCGGCAAGCTGGTCCAGTGTGTGGCTCAGGGCAGTCAGATCAAGAAATGGCTCGATGTTCCAGGCGGCGAATTCGCCCTCGGCGTCGGTGAATTCCAGGTAGGGTCAGGACCGCCGGAGGAGACGGCCATATGAAAATTTTATGGTCATTTTTTCCATTCCCGTTCCCGGTCGTTCCCGCGGGAAGTCCGGGAACCGGAAAGTCGATCTTATTGATTTATAAGGAAAACACCTTCCCGTTCCCGGTCGTTCCCGGAAAATGGGCGGGAACGGCAACATGCTGTTTTTGCAGATGTTTTAGGGGCGTTCCCGGTTCCCGGGCTTTCCTATGTATTACATACATCTATGGGGGTGGTCTGAAGACCCACCCCCCATTGGAAGATCGATCGACTACCAGCGAAACAGGAGGCACCCATGCGACACGAGATTTGGAATTTTGCCGGACAGCTTTATGCGCGGTGCAGAAGAAAATCACACCGCAAACAGGATGGAACAGTGACCGAGTTGATTGTCTGGCGAACGCACTGTGCGGATTGTGGGGAATTGTTCGAGGTGATGACCCCAAAGAAAATTCCAAAGTACATGAACCGAAGATGCCCCAGGCATGCGGTGAAAGCACGAAAAGTCAAACAGCACGTCCTCTGGGGCAGACCAGTCCCATTGGCCGAGCTGTTGGGCGAGAGCCCGGAAGCAACATCAACGAAAACCGGAAAGCGGGTGGCGACGGCGTTCTTGGCGGATCCCCGCCGCCACCCTGACCACATCAACCCTCAGGAGGAAAGACATGGCTGTTGAGAGTTTGCCCCAGATCGGGGTGGATGGGAACGGAGCGATCCTCGCTCTGGACTTGGGATCGAAAACCGGGTGGGCCGTGCGCCATGCCAGCGGGTTGATCACCAGCGGCGTGGCGGAGTTCCGCCCGGGCCGTTTCGAGGGCGGCGGTATGCCGTTCCTACGTTTTCTCGGCTGGCTGGATGAGGTGCAATCGTTTGCCGGTCCGCTGGAGAAGATCGTCTTCGAGGAGGTCCGGCGGCATCTCGGAACCACGGCGGCGCATGTGTATGGCGGGTTCCTCGCCAGTTTGTCCGCATGGGCTGAAAAACGCGGCATTCCTTACCAGGGCGTTCCCGTTGGCACGATCAAAAAGCACACGACCGGAAAGGGCAATGCCGGCAAACAGGCGGTTATCCAGGCAATGAAAGCCAAGGGGTACAACCCTGGCGACGACAACGAAGCCGATGCCCTGGCATTGCTGCATCTGGTTTTGGATCGGGAGGTGACATCATGATCGGCGGACCAAAGCCTCCCCGATCCCCGTTGGCCCGAATGCAAAGCCCCACCATCGATGCAGAGGGCACCAAGGTCTTCGGCTGGAACCGGCACAACATCCTGGTGGTATCCGTGGACGATGATCGTCTCAGCTGGGTGGAACGGGAATTGGTCCGGAATCTGGGCGAAAAACTCTATGGGCGGGGACAACGCCGGGAGGTGAAACATGGCTAAGGAAAAATGGACGCCAAAAATGGTGGCCGCCCGTCTGGAAGAGGCCGCCGACATCATGAAACGGCTTCCGGAGGTCCGCCCCCGACAGCATCATAGCTCCTGGCCGCCGATCATCCAGGAGTTTTGGGAAGCCTACGGTTGGAATGAAATGAAAGTCCGATTGGGACCGCCCCCGCCGGATGCCATCTCCCGCATGGACGAGTGCATGGAGTGGCTGCGATGGCTGGATCAGGAGCAGATGCAACTGGTCTGGGCCCGGGCGGAAAGATTTCCGTGGAAGGTTATCCTCAAGCGTCTGGGCGTCAGCCGGGCCACCGCATGGCGGAACTGGTCTTCCGCCCTGACCGAATTGGCCATCCGGTTGAACACCCGGTGAAACAAATTTCAAAAAGATGTTGAAACAGGGCGTTTAAACATCTTCCCATGAAACACTTGCGTCAGGATTTGCTATAATTCCCGTCAGAATTGGAAAACCACGCGCCGACGAAGCGCTATTCACGAACCCGCCCCGGGAAACCGGCGGCGGGTTTTTTCATGGGATGGAGATGACCATGGGCATCGATGCCAACCAACTGCGCCGATACGTGATCCGACCGGCGCTCAGCCTGCTGGACATGGGTTCGCCCGCCGCCGAGGCGTTGCTGTTGGGTACAGCGGCTCAGGAGAGCCATTGCGGACGCTATTTGCACCAACTTGGCAACGGTCCCGCCCTCGGCATTTTCCAGATGGAACCGGCGACCTATCGGGACATCTGGGACAACTACATCCGCTATCGCCCAAAAATCCAGGAACGGTTGGCGGACCTCTGGCCCATGCAGCCGGAGCCGGAGGAGATGGTGACCAACCTGCTGTTTGGAGCGGTCATGTGCCGTCTGCACTATCGCCGGGTCCCGGAACCTCTGCCTCGGGCTGAGGATCTCTCCGGTCTCGCCCGCTACTGGAAACTGCACTACAACAGCCGCCTCGGTCGAGGAACGGCCTCGGAATTCATTACCAACTGGCATCGTTTTGTGGAGGAAAAACAATGAGATATCTACTGGACCGCCTGTCGGAGCCCAGCACCTGGAGGGGATTCATCATGTTGGCCACGGGATTTGGCGTCGCCATGTCGCCCGAGACCATCGAGCAGGTGGTCGTGGCCGGCACCGCCATGACCGGCCTCATCGGCATGTTCACCACCGACGGTGGACAAAAATGAGCCCCGGCGGCTGTTCCGACCCGCAGCAGGAGATCCTCAACGATCTCCTGCGGAGCACCGGTCAGATCCGGGAGAGCCTCGGCCAGCTCCAAGGCACGGTCAAGGCGATCCAGGAGCAACGGCAAGAGACCCTCCGCTGGCTCGTCAAATTGGATGAGCGGTTGCGGACGGTGGAACGCCGGGCGGCCATGAATGGAATGATTGCTGGCGGCGTGGTGACCATGGTGCTGTCAATCCTTGGGTACATTTTCCAATCGCAAATTGATGGATGAAAAAGATGATGTTTGTTCGAAACATGTTTGCAGTAGCGGGTGGCGTAACAATTACCGCCACGATCATTGTCCTGCTCCTCTCCGTGGTCACCCTGATCACCATGACGGGGCTGTTGCCGGTGGTCGGGCTGGCCGCCCTCCTGAGCGGCTAATGTTCAATCGTATCGCCGGCGCGATCATCGTCGTCATCCTCGTGGCCCTGATCGCCATGGGCGTCCTGCTGGCGGATGTGGTGCAGGTGCAGACATGAAAGCCGAACAGGCCATTCGATGCCAGTCCCTGCTCATCATCAACGAGATTTTCCTGACCTGCATGGACCGGACGCCCCTGCAGGATCAGCTGGAAAAGATCCTCCAGATCATTTTCTCGACGCCCTGGTTCGACCTGAGTCTCAAGGGAGGCATCTTTCTGCGGGATGCCGATACGGGCGGGTTGCGGCTTGTTGCCCATCAGAATTTCAGCGATGACCATGTCGGCCGCTGCCGGCGGTTGGCGACGGGGGAATGTTTGTGCGGCACGGCATTCCATGCGGACGGAATCCTGTTCGCTTCCGATTGCGACGAGGCGCACACGATCCAGCCGGAGGGGATGACGCCGCATGCCCATTACTGCGTCCCGCTGATCTATCGGGGGCAACGGCTGGGTGTGCTCAATCTCTACTTGGCCGCTGATCATCGACCGCAAGCGGCGGAAAAGCGATTCCTGCAATCGGTGGCCTACATTCTCGCCGAGCTGATCCGCCACCGGCAACTGGAGGAGCGGATCAAATATCAGGCGGAATTTGACGGGCTGACCGGTCTTCCGAACCGTTCGCTTTTTCGCGATCGGTTGGCGCAGGCGTTGGCCATGGCCGAAAGGACCGAAAAGGACGTGGCCCTGGTGTTCATCGACCTGGACCGTTTCAAGCTGGTCAACGACACCATGGGACACGACGCCGGCGATCAATTGCTGGAGGAAGCGGCCCGGCGCATCGTCTCCTGCATTCGCAAGTCCGACACCGCCGCCCGCCTGGGCGGGGATGAGTTCACCGTCATCCTCCAGGAGGTGACCCACTTCGCGTACGTGGTGTTTGCCGCCCGGCGGATTCTGCAACAGCTCTCTCGGCCGTTCCAACTGCCCCCGGGCGAGGCCACTGTGGCCGGGAGCATCGGCATCGCCATGTTTCCCCGTGACGCCACCGATCTGGAAACGTTGCTGACCAAGGCCGACACAGCCATGTATGCCGCCAAGGAATCGGGTCGCGGCACGTTCCGATTCTCTTCACCAGGCATGAACGAAGCGCTGTTGGAGGAGATGCTGGAATTTCAGGAACAGGCTCGGGATGGCGGTTGAGATCATGGCCAGCACAAAACCAACATGCCCAAAACACAGGCTACCTGTTCTGAATGAAACCGGCTGCCACGTCTGCATCGATGAGGCTCGGAGGTCCCGGCACGCGGGGCGGCAACGGGTTGGATGCGTCCTGGAGAAATGCAAGCGTTGCACGAATCAACGCACCTGCCGGGAGATCTACACCCAGGACCTTTGGGTGGATGGTGATTGCCCGCATTTTCGATTGCAAACCAAACATCCTCCGGGGGCTTGATGATCACCCTCGAAACCCAGCAGGCTCGTGACCGGTTCAACCGTGTCGTTCGCCAACTTCCGAAGCAGTCCAATTATGCAGCGGCGGTGGCGCTTACCCGCACCGCACAGGACGCCCAGAAGGAGGTGCGCAGGCAACTCCCGTCCCGGTTTATCATGCGCACCAAATGGGTACCCAAGGGCATCCGGGTCAAGATGGCCCGGAAGTCGGACCTGGAGAGTGTGGTTTGGGTCAAAGACCAGTTCATGGTGGCCCAGGAGCACGGCGGGACCGGTGAAAGTTCGGTACCCGTTGGCGCTCGCCCGTCGCCCAAGTCGGTCACACGCCAGTCGAAGTGGCCGTCCCGGCTGCTAGAGAAACCGAAACACTTCATCGGGCCGATCGCCAAGGGGTCGGATGAGATGGTCCTCTGGCGGCGGCGCAACAGGAAAAAGCGCTATCCGATCCGGCTGATGTACGTCTTCGAGCAGGGTGGTGTCGAAATCAAGCCCCGCTTTGGATTCCGGGAAACCGTCGAGCAGGTGGCCAATACGCGCTTCGTATCTCATTTCGAGGAACAGCTCGCCAGAGCCCTGGCATCGGCGACCTGATGCGGGTCTTTCATATTCTCAACGTCAGCGGCGGCAAAGACAGCACCGCGCTGCTGCTGTGGGCCATGGAACGGGACATCGAATTCCAACCGGTCTTTGCGGACACGGGGAATGAGCATCCGGCCACGCTCGACTACGTGCGGGATCTCCCCCGGCGGACCGGTTGTCCAGAGATCACCTGGGTCCAGGCTGATTTCGGTGATTCTTTCCTCGGACGCCGGAAACGACTCCCGGAGAAATGGCGGCGGGATGGGGTGCCTGAGATGCGGATTCAGGAGGCGTTGGCAGCATTGCAACCCACCGGGAATCCCTTTCTGGATCTGTGCATCCTCAAAGGGCGTTTTCCAAGCACTCGCGCCAGATTTTGTTCCGAGGAACTGAAGCACAAGGCGGTCCACACGGAGATCATCATCCCCCTGTTGGATGATGGATTCGAGACGGTCTCCATGTTGGGGATCCGGGCGGACGAGTCACCGGCCCGGGCCGGCATGCTGCACCTGGAAGACATGGGGGATGGCCGTTGGATCTATCGCCCGCTCCTGGACTGGACAGTCGAGGAGGTGTTCTCCATCCATCGGCGTCATGGTGTGGAGCCCAACCCGCTCTACCGCCTCGGATGCAGCCGGGTGGGCTGCATGCCCTGTATCCACGAAACCAAGGGGGGCATCAGGAATATCGCCAAGCGGTTTCCCGAAGAGATCTCCCGCATCGGTGCATGGGAAGATCGGGTCAAAGCGGCATCAAAACGCGGAGGGGCGACGTTCTTCCCGGCGGATAAGGTGCCCGGTCCACACCAGAAGGATCACAGCCTGCCGGTGCCGGCCATCGATGGCGTCGTGCAGTGGTCCATGACCGCACGCGGCGGACGCCAGTTCGATCTGTTCGCCATGGAGGAACCGGCGGCCTGCTCCTCCCAATACGGGCTTTGTGAATAGCACGGGATACAGGGAGCTGAGCCAACGGCATGAGCAAAGTTGATCTTTCCGGTCGGCGGGCTCATTCACGATTTTATCAGATCGTGGCCACCGGGCCACGGCTCGGGATGGCTGAGCCCGGAAAGCTCATTCTGGCTGGGTTATGGATGAGGCGGCAACGATGAAGAAGAACAGAAGGCCGGTCATCTGCCTGGACTTCGACGGCGTGATCCATCGACACCTCCTCGGTTGGAAAGGCCGCAGCATCATTCCCGATGTGCCCGTTGATGGTGCGCGGGAGGCCATCAAGCGATTGCGTCGGCGCTTCGTGGTGGTCGTGCATTCAGGTCGGTGTGCCTCCGAGGACGGGGTTGCGGCCATCGAAAGGTGGCTGGAGAAACACGACATCCACGTGGACATGGTCTGTTCGGACAAGCCGTTGGCTGAGATGTACGTGGACGACCGGGCCATCCAGTTCCAAGGCGGTTGGGAAGAGACGATGCGGGAGATCCTTTCGTTCCGCCATTGGCAGCAGGGCATGACACGGACCTGATCCGGCCTTTTCCGGAAACCACACAAACGCGCCCTGTCGTGTTTCAATCGGGGCTGAACCCTGGATCGAAAAAGTCGAAAAGACGCGACAGGTTGCGACCGGTCGCGGGCAATCCGCATCGATGCGCGGGACCTGTTTCCTTTATTTATCAGCGGGTTCCGTGCGAGCGCTTTGGTGCGCTAGCAACAGACGCTCCAGCTTCGTTGACAAACGCGCTGGTTGACAAAATCTCTCCCTGATTCATCACGTTGTTTTTGAATGATTTTTACCACATCCGGGTTTGTAAACCTGGTTGACAGGTCGTCAACCAACGGATGTCAACCACGAGCCATGTCAACTTGGTTGACAGATGTCTCCCGGAACGGTGGACGGAAGGTGATCGGAGTCGGAACGATGGATGCCAAAACCGAACTGAAAATGGAGCAATGGCCGATCGACCGGCTGGTTCCCTATGCCCGCAATCCGCGCCAGAACGATGAGGCCGTGGACCAGATGTGCGGGGCGATCCAGACCTTCGGCTTCAAGATTCCCATCGTGGCCAAGAGCGACGGCATGATCGTCGACGGCCACCTGCGCCTGAAGGCCGCCCGTCGGTTGGGCCTGGAGATGGTGCCCGTGGTTTTGGCCGACGATCTCACGGAAACCCAGATCAAGGCGTTCCGGATCCTGGCGAACCAGTCAGCCAACTGGGCGGACTGGGATGAGGAACTGTTGCGGTTGGAACTGGTGGATCTCCAGGAAGCCGATTTCGATATGGAACAGGTCGGATTTTCCGATGAGGAACTGGCCGATTTGATGGGGCCCCTGGAGGGGGAAGGAGAAGGTGGCACCGGGAGTGAAGGTGCCAATGATGAAATTCCGGAACCCCCTCCCAACCCGGTCAGCCGCCCCGGCGATCTCTGGATCCTGGGGGAGCATCGTCTCCTCTGCGGCGACAGCACCAAAGCCGAGGACGTCATCCGGCTGATGAACGGTGAGCGGGCCATTCTGTTCGCCACCGATCCCCCGTACCTGGTGGACTACGACGGCACCAACCATCCCAAGGGCCGGAACGGGCAAAAGGGCGGCAAGGACTGGTCCAGCAGCTATGGCATCACCTGGGATGACTCCTCACAGGGACCGGAACTCTACGAGGGATTCATCCAGGCGGCCATGGAGCATGCCATCGAACCCAACGCCGCTTGGTATTGCTGGCACGCATCGAAACGGCAGGCGATGGTCGAGGCGGTTTGGGAGAAGATGGACGCACTGACCCACCAGCAGATCATCTGGCGTAAGAGCAACACCATCCTGACCCGGACCCACTATCTCTGGAAACATGAGCCGTGCTTTTTCGGCTGGATCCAGGGGAACCGTCCGCCTCGGTTGGAGGATGCGGAACCGACCCCGACGGTCTGGGATATGGATACCCTGACCGGGGACGAACGCCCGGAGCACCCGACGCCGAAACCGTTGGAGGCCTTCGGCATCCCCATGCGGCAACATGTGACAAAAGGCGGTCTTTGTTACGAGCCGTTCTCCGGATCCGGTTCCCAGATCGTGGCCGGTGAGGCCAACGGCCGACGGGTGTACGCCATGGAGATCAGCCCGGTCTATGTGGATGTCGCCGTGAAGCGGTTCCAGCAGGTCACCGGGAAGATCGTCTATCTGGAGGGCGGTGGAAAATCTTTCGAGGATGTTGCCGAAGAACGCGGAATCGACTTGGCGGCCTGATGCACCATCCGAACCCTCCGAGTTCCGTCGGACCGAAGCCGCCGCCACCGCCGCCGAAGAGATCAGCCAGCACGGTGGATTGGAAAGCCGCCAATCCATGGGCGCCCATCTGTTTTTCGCCGATTCCACTCGGACTGGCGAACGATTGTCTGGAACAGTGGGGCCATCGCATGGGTCCCCTGCGGCGGGGAAAGAGCGGCGCCTTGGGATGCCATGCCCTATTCGACGATGGGTTGCCGGTGCTGGTGGTCATCGTCAGTTCGTTGATCCGGGAAACCGTGGCCGCCTCCAACGGACTGCTGACCCGCCGTAACACCGTCGAACTGTCACGGCTGTGCGCGGCCCGTCCCGGATTGTGTCGGGTGGGCTTGCGGCTGTGGAGGGAGTTCGTGTTTCCAAAGCTCGGCTACGCTTACGCGGTATCATATCAGGATGCCGACCTCCATACCGGCGCCACCTACCGGTTCGATGGCTGGAAGGTCCTGGGCAATTCGCGGTCCGGAACCGACACCCGTTCCGGTCGCAAGGGGCGGCGGAAGAGAATCTGGATCTGGCCGGGATTGCCGGAGGGGTTGATTATTACACCTTCTCCAGGGATCCCATGACTTCCAGCCGTTTGGTGCCATTCTCGAAGATACCGGTCCAGATGTCCCGGACCGGGGATCGGTTGAGTCGGGTCAGGGTCAGTTGAAAACCGGCGATTCCCCGGGCGTTGGCATCACGAAAATCGGACAGGTCGAACCACGACCGGCGGGCCAGGGTGGTGGCGGTTTTGGCCATGGCGTGTTCAAAGGCGTCCAGGAGTTGTTCCCGAATTTCCGGGGAGCAGCCCTGGTATTGCACACCGTCGATGGTGCGTTTCCAATGCAGACGGCTCATGATTCGGTCTCTTCATCGACATCGGTGACGTAGGCCTGAGAGTTATCCCATGATCCGTCATCCACCTCCCAGCGGGCATCGGTGGTGTCGGAGAGTTTTTCCAAGGCCTTGTTTTCCGCCTGCTCGGGGTCGGTCGCTGATACTTCGACAAATGTCGATTCGGTGATATCGCGGGTGATAATGACGGAATATTTTTTCAATGGTTTGATCTTCGGAGTGGCGTTTTGCAGGGCCTTCTTCGTCGCATGGTCGGCACCGTCGCATTCGGCCAGGGCATCGACCAGGGCTTGGTAATCATCCGGGATTTCCGCTTCCGAAAGGCGTCCTCCCTCGACCATGTCCGAGAGCATATCGTGGAGACGCCCATAGGATTTTCGCATGATTTTGAGAGCGGCGGCGGTTTCAACCTCATTGGAGGGTTGGGCCTCTTGGTGGTTGGTCATTCCGTTATCTCCTGATGTGGTTTGACGCCCGGCCTTTCGACCGGGCGATGGTTCTATTTGCATTGGTTGGTTTCGAGGTCGATCAGCATGTCGTTGACCCAGCCGAGGTCGCCGTTTTGTCGGTGAATTTCCAAAAGTTGCATGGTGAGCGTTGCGAGGTTCTCCGGA
>CAYFNE010000024.1:17202-56262 GCA_964344355.1 uncultured Magnetococcales bacterium | reverse complement strand
CCCTACACTAAACTATAAAGAGGTCGGTGTCTCGGTCACATTGGCACAGAGGGTGGATTCCACGCCTTCCTCTTTGCAGAACGCCAGGTAATCCTCAACCGAATCTTTCAGGGGGGAGCGATCAGACTGCTTTACACTTCACGACGCGCCGTAGGAGCGAGCCTGCTGGCGAAAAGTCCCGCACGGAGCTTTGGTTTGCCCGGTTCGCGAGCGGGCTCGCTCCTGCAAGGAGTGTCTGAACGGTTACGATCCATCACTTATTGTCCGTTTTGGCATCGGTCGTCGTCGGGGAGGGCAGGGTAGCGGCCTCCAGGGCGTGTATCATCAACTCCAGCACCTGTTCGCTGGAGGGGGGGGTGGCGGGTTCGGAGCGTAATATCGGTCCCAGCAGCTGGTTGACGTCCGGTTCCCAGGCGTTGAACAGCCGGGAACGGACCCGTTCCCGGGCATCGCCGATGGCGTCAAAGGCGTTTTCGATCTCCCGCAACCGTCTGGTCCGCTCCGGTCCCCGGAGCCTGGAGACGGATTTGAGCCGACGCTGATAAGCTTCAAGGATGGTCCCTTCATCGCTCTCTTCCGGGATGCCCAGGGTGTGAAAGGGATTTTTCATGGGAACAGGTCCAGCTCCAGTTGTTGCGGGGGTGGTTTCTTGTTTTTGCCATCGTTCGTTGAGGGGGCGGTGCGGGCCAGGGCGCGGTCTATGAGATGACCGAGCACGAAGGGGCCGAAGGCGGCGAACTCGGTCTCCTGCAACTGTTGCAGCAGGACCGTTTTCAACCCCTTGTCGCCGAGGGTGGGGCGGATGTCACCGAAATCCTCCAACAGTTGCCGGGAGAGTTCCCGTACCAGTCGGGTGGCCTGGCTTTTGGAGAGCAATGACGGGGCATCCAGCCCCGACGGCAGGTCCGGGCCGTCGGAGCGGGGGGCGATGAACCGGTCGATCTCATCGGCGGTTCCGGTATCGCCCCGCTCACGGGCGGTTTGTGCCGCCGTGCGCAGTTCGGGCAGGTCCCGTTGCGGGATATGGGTGATGCGGCCACGACTGGAACCGTGCAAACGGTGGAATAAAAAACGGGGATCGTCCGGAAAACGCCGTTGAGCGGCCTCTCCATAGCGGTTTTCCAGGGTGAATTGTCGGGTATCCTGAAAAAAACGGCACAAACGACCGAATTGTTCATCATCGAAAGGCAACGCCACCCCCTGCAACAGCCAGGGCTCCAACAGCGGCAACACCTCAACCACCCATTGGCCATCGCTCCGCAGATGGGGGGCCAGCCGTTCGATGAGGGTGAGAACGGCGGCGGGGCCGTCGACGGGGGTTTGGCACCATTGCCGCAGCTCTTCCCGGAAAGCCGCCACCCGTTCGGGATGGGAACGATGCACGTTCAAACGGTGGCACTCCAGGAGCAGGTGCAGGATGAACAGGATGTCGTTGTCGAACAGTTGCCGTGCCTGGCGGAAAAAGGCCCGTTCGGCCTTGGCGGCATGGCCGAGGAGGGCGCACAATCCCTGTAGCAGGGGGATGGCGGCATGGGGCGGTCCATGCCATTCGCTCTGGCCGGCCTTGAACAGCTCCCGGGCCGCCAGGTCCGGACGTCGGTCGAGCAACTGTTTGCGGGCATGGGCCAGATGGGAATCGATGCGTATGTTGCGTACCGCATCGTTTCCGGGATCGAGACGCAGGATGCGCCGAGCCAGTCCCGACGCCCGTTTGTGCGCGCCCCGGTCGCGGGCCGTTTCCAGGGCGATGCCGAGAATTTCCGTCCGTTTGGGGAACCGTTCCAGGGTCAGATTGATCCACTGTTGACGGGTTTCGCTCTCGCCATCCTCGCCGAGCCGTTCGATCAACCACAGGGCCGCCTCGTACTCTTCGGGATCATGGAGCAGGCAGTTTTCCAGATGGGCGCGGATGGTGGCGCCATCGGGGTGGTTCCGGTGGCGCTCCAGGTGCGCCAGACGCAGATGGATCTGGCCGATTTTCAGGTCGGTGTCCGCTTTGTTTTTTTGGGTTTCAAGGAGTTGCAAACATTTGTGCCAATAGGCCCGGGCCACCGGCATGTTGCCCCGGGACTCCTGGTCCAGGGCGGCGAGACGCTGTTTTTCAAATCCGACCAGGGGACCGAAACGGTTGGTGAACCGCTCCTGGCGATCGGTATGGTCCGGCAACATGGCCAGGGCATGGCGGCGCACCAGGGGTTCGAGGCGGGCATCGAACCGTTTGGCGATCGGTTTCAACAGGTGATCCAGCAGGGCGCCGCTGCCGATTTCGGCGTTTTCCGTCCACTGTTCCAGCAGCTCCAGCCGCGCCGCCGACACCCCGGCCAGCCGCGCCGCCATCCAGCGGTCGGGATTGGGCAGGGCCATCAGACCGGCGGCCAACTCCGGGCCGTCCAACAGACGGATGCGCGACAGTTCCGCCAGGCGCGTGAAGGGGGAGCCGGGCGGTATTTTTTTCAGGAGGTTCAAGACGCGTTTGGGATCGTCCCGGGGGGTGGTCAAACTTTCCAGGATCCAGCGCAACTGCCGGAATGGCGACCGGTTGGAGATGGCGGCGATTCGCGCCTCGGCATCCGCCGTCCCGCCCAGGACGGCATCCAGGGCATCGCGGGCGATCTTTTTCTGGCCATGCAACGGTGAGCCGTCCGGCAGCGCCTCGCGTACTTCGGAATATCCGGCCAACAGCAGGGCGGCGATCAATACCCGTATCGTCTCCAGCAGTCGGGGATGATCGCGGCGCAACGATTTTTCCAGGTCATTGAACAGCCTCACCGCCTCGCCGTGGCGGCGGGCGTTGAACAGCCACGACAGCCGTGTATGGGGTTCCGGGGCCTCGTCCAGGAGGGCGTCGGCGTTGTCCCACAACAGCAGCGCCTCTTTGTACAACCCGTGATCGGCCAACTCCCGCGCCCGGCCCAGCCAGGCTTGGCCCAGCAGGTCGTTCCAGGGTTGACCGGGCTGTTTTTCCTGTTGCCCCTTCAACAAGGCCACCGCCTCCTTGAAACGGTTTTCAGCGAGCAGGCGGCGGCCACGGGCGGCCGTCTCTTGCGGCGATGCCGGCGGATCGGGGGTTGCGGGGTGCCGTTTGCTCATGGTCGGGGCGGACTGGAACGGAGGGGTCTCGGTCATGCCGGCTTGCCGGGTAACGGCGTTCCGGCTACTTTGCCACAGTCGTTTGTCGGTTGAAAGTGGGGAAAACTTGAATGATCCCTGAAAGCGTATGAGGAAAAATCGTGCCGGAACTGCCGGAAGTGGAAACGGTTCGCCGCGGTCTGGAGCCGTTGGTGAAAGGCCTGCGGATCGAGCGGTTGCTGGTACGGCGGACCGATTTGCGCTGGCCGCTGCCCGAGAAGGCGTTGCAGCGGGCTTTGCCCGGACGGACCATCGACGCCATCGATCGACGGGCGAAATATCTGTTGTTCCGGATCGACGACGGCACCCTGTTGGTCCATTTGGGCATGAGCGGCGTCCTGACCCATCTGCCGCCGGAGCGGCTGGCCGGCGCGGCGGTGGGTCGTCATGATCATCTCGATGTCGTGCTGGAGACGGGCGGTGGTCTGCGTTATACCGATCCACGCCGGTTCGGGGCGGTGTTGTGGTGGCGGGGGCCGCTGGCGGAACATCCGCTGTTGAACGGCCTGGGACCGGAACCGTTGTCGTCGGCCTTCAGTGGCGACTGGTTGTATGAACGGTCCCGGGGGCGGCGGTTGGCGGTGAAAAATTTGATCATGGATGGCCGGGTGGTGGTGGGTATCGGCAACATCTATGCGGCCGAGGCCCTGTTCCGGGCCCGGCTCCATCCGGCGCGGGCCGCCGGCACCATTCCCCTGGCGGCCTGGCGCCGCCTGGCGGCGGCGATCGGCGATACCCTGCAACGGGCCATCGACAGCGGCGGCACCACCTTGAAGGATTTCCGCCGCGGGGATGGCCGGCCCGGCTATTTTCAACGATCGTTGGCGGTCTATGGCCGGGAGGGACAACCCTGTCGTCGTTGTGGTACGCGGTTGCTGGGGTTGCGGCTGGGCGGCCGCAGCACCTGTCACTGTCCGGCCTGCCAGCCGGAAGAGGATTGAAAAATACTGAAAAAGCGCAATGGCACGGAAGTTGAAGCAATCCGGGGCAGGTGGATGGTTTCGTCCGGCGGGGGAGTGGCCGGGGAGACGGTCCGGATTTCGTTAACCGAGGAGAAAGAGTATGGCCAACATTGCGCGCCTGGTGGCGATGGAGACCCTTCTGGAAAATATCGCCGATAAACTGGTGATGGATGTAAAAGAGGGCGAACTACCTATGAACAATGAAGTTTTGGAGTGTTTGGAGACCGTTGTCGAAGCCGCCCAAAAGACTCAGATCGTGCGGGAATCGGCGGAACGGGAGCAGGAGTTGCCTTCGAAGAAATATCGGTTGGCCTGTTAGGGGGGGCAGCGGGCGGAGCGGTACTTTTTTCCGCCGCCGGCAGGCAAAAATCTCCGCCGTCCGTGTATGAAGATGACCGATCGAACCGCCACCGGAAAACGCCCCCTGACCCTTCAGGGGGCGTTGATTCTGGCCGATGAACGGCTGCGGCGGGGGCGGCCCAGAGAGGCGGAATCCCTCTACCGCCAGGTGTTGTCGGCGGTCCCCGGTCATCCGCTGGCCCGGCACAATCTGGCCGCCTTGCTGCATGGACGCGGTGAGTGGGCGGCGGCGGTGACCTTGCTGGAAAAAATTCTTGAAACAGAAACCGATTTCATCCCCGCCCACCTGAGTCTGGGGGTGATTCGTCATGGCCGGGGGGAGTTGGCGGCGGCCGAGGGACACTATCGTCGGGTGTTGTCCCTGCAAGCGGATCATGCCGATGCCCTCAGTGGCCTCGGGGTGACCCTGCAGGCCCGGGGGGCCTGGGCGGAGGCGGAAACGGTGTTGCGCCGGGCGTTGCAGCGAAAACCGGACCATGCCGATGCCCACAGCAATCTCGGCGTCGCCCTGTTGCGGCAGGGCCGTTTCGAAGAGGGCTGGCGGGAATATGGCTGGCGCTGGCGTACCCGGGCGTTCAATCCATTGCGTCGTTTCCGGGCCGCACCGGTTTGGGACGGGGAACCGTTGCACGGTCAACGCCTGCTGGTACGGGTGGAGCAGGGGGTTGGCGACACCATTCAGTTCGCCCGGTTCCTGCCCCGGGTGGCGGCCAGGGGGGGCTCCCTCATTTTTCAACATGAACCGGCCTGTTGGCGTCTGTTTCGGGATTTTCCCGGGGTGGCGGAACGGCTCACCGTCGAGGAACAACCGCCGCCGTTCGATCGATGGGTTTCCCTGTTGGCTTTGCCGGGCGTGCTGGGCTGTACGTTGGAAACCATCCCGGCGCCGATCTCTTTTCCGGGACTTGCCGCCGTCGATGCGAGTCCCTGGCGGCAACGGATTCCCGATTCCTCAAACCTGACCGTCGGTCTGGTCTGGGCCGGCGATCCCACCCATGCCAACGATCACAACCGCTCCATCGACCCGTCCCGCCTGCAACCGTTGTTGGCCCTGCCGGGGATCGATTTTTTCAGTTTGCAGGTGGGACCCGCCGCCCGGCAACTGGAAACCCTGGCGGATTTTTCCATCACCGATCTCGGTCCCCATTTGCACGATTATGCCGATACCGCCGCCGCCATGGCGCGGTTGGACCTGATCATCACCGTCGACACCTCCTGCGCCCATCTGGCCGCCACCCTGAACCGTCCGACCTGGATATTGATCCCCTTCGCTCCGGACTGGCGTTGGTTGTTGAGCCGATCCGACAGCCCCTGGTACCCGAACGTGCACCTGTTCCGGCAGAGTGCCATCGGTGATTGGGACGGGGTGGTCGAACGGTTGCTGACGGCGTTGAAAACAGTGCTGGAAAAACGATGAAACCGGCCTGATCCCGGACCGGAAAGGCGGGGTTTCGCCCTTTTTTCCGGTCCGGGGGTGGTTTCAGGGGATTTCCCTGGCCGATGAATGGTCAAAAGTTTTCAAAATCATCATCCGCTTCGGCCGTGGCGGTCATCTGTGGCGTTGTTGCCGCCTTCGGGGCCGGGAGTTGATGCGGGGTGGCCCGGGGGTGTGTGGAGATGGCCGGGGTCGAGCGGCGGGTTGGTGCGGGTACCGAGGTGCCATTGCCCAGATTGAAGGCACTGACCGCCTCTTGCAGATGCTGGGAGTGTGAGGAAAGCTCTTCGGCGGTGGCGGCCATCTGTTCGGAGGCGCTGGCGTTTTTCTGGATCACCCCGTCCAGTTGTTGCAGGGCCTGATTGATCTGGCCGGCGCCCTGGGACTGCTCGGAACTGGAGGCGGAAATTTCCTGAACCAGTTCGGCGGTTTTCTGGATGTCCGGCACCAGTTTGGAGATGATGTCACCGGCCAGTTCCGCCACTTCGACGCTGGAGGCGGAGAGTTGACCGATTTCACCGGCCGCCGACTGGCTCCGTTCGGCCAGTTTGCGCACCTCGGCGGCCACCACCGCGAACCCTTTGCCATGTTCCCCGGCCCGGGCCGCCTCGATGGCGGCGTTGAGGGCCAAAAGATTGGTCTGCCGGGCGATCTCTTCGATGATGGAAATTTTATCGGCGATCTCCTTCATCGCCGTTACCGCCTTGGAGACCGCCTGGCCGCCTTCATCGGCGTCGGCGGCCGCCTTGGCGGCGATCCGCTCCGTCTGTTGGGCGTTGTCGGTGTTCTGTTGAATGTTGGAGGACATCTCTTCCATGGAAGAAGAGGTCTCCTCCACCGATGCCGCCTGATTGGAGGCCCCTTCGGAGATGGTGGTGGCGGCCCCGGTCAACTCCTGGCTGCCGCTGCTCACCGACTCGGTGGCCTCCTGGACGGTGCCGATGGTGGCGCGCAGCTTGGCGGTCATGCCGGACATGGAGTTGAACAGTCCGCCGATTTCATCCTTCCGGTCCATGGCGCAACTGATGGAAAGATCGCCCTCGGCCAGTTTTCCGAACAGATGGCCACAGCGGACCAACGGTCCCGAAATGCTGCGGGCGATGAGGATGGAAAGGACCAGGACCACCAGGGCCAGGATCGCTCCGGTGATGAGGATATAGAGGACCAGATCGTTGATCGGTTCGTCCATCTCCTCTTTGGCGATGGTGGCCATCAAGGCCCAGTTCAAACCGCTGGTATCGATGGGCGAATAGCTGACCAATTCCTTCTTGCCGGTGCTGCCGGTCTTGACGGCATCGCCGGATTCACCGGCCAGGGCTTTATTGACGTAGGTGCCCGATTTTTTTTCACCGATTTTGCCACTTTTGACCGTGCGGTTGCTACGGTAGCCGCTTTCGTTGTCGATTTGACCAACCAGATAGGTTTCCCCGGTTTTGCCCATACCGGAACGTTCCTGCATGATGGTGTTGATATCGCTGTCCGGCAGTTGCAGGGCCACCACCAGATCGATGTGGCCATCCCGGATCACCGGTTGGGCCATGAAGGCGGCCTGGGCGCCATTGCTGGGGGCGTAGGGTTGAAAATCGGCGATTCCGAATTGACGGGTTTTCAAGACCCGTCTGGTCAGTTCCCCGAGATTGGAAGTGGCATATTTGCCGTTGACCATGTTGGTCTGGTAGTCGGCCTCATGGGAAACGCTGTAAAAAACGAATCCGGTCGGATTGAGCAAAAACAGATCATAATAACCGAACGTTTCCATGAAACGGGCCAGATAGTCCTTGTCTTCACCGGGCAGTTTGGGCGAGAAGGCCTCCTCGGCGCTCATGGAACCGATGATGATCCAATCCAAACCCTTCAGCTCGATGGGGGCGTAGGTGACCACCTCCATCTTGCCGGTGCTGCCGGTTTTCAAATTGGTTCCGGACTCTCCGGCGAAAGCTTTCTTGATGAACGTGCCGCTCTTTTTTTTGCCGATATGGCCTTTTTTGACCACCCGGTTGCTGCGGTAGGCGCTGGCCTGGTTCCCGGTTCGGCCCACCAGATAGAACTCGCCGGTTTTACCCAGTCCATCCCGTTCCTGCACGATGGTGTTGATGGTGGTTTCCGGCAGTTGCAGGGCCACCACACCGATGGTTTCACCCCCTTGACGCACCGGGGCGGCGATGAAGGCCGCCTGGGCGCCATTGGAGGGGGCATAGGGTTGAAAATCCTCGATGGCGCTACCGGTTTGGGCTTTCTGGAACAACCGGCCCAAACCGCTGTCGCGCAATGGACCGTTCACCAGGTTTTCTCCCAGATCCGATTCGCGGGCGGCGGTGAAGACCACATCACCCCTTTTCGAAATCAAAAAGAGATCATGGTAACCGGATTCCTTGTTGTACCGTTCCAGCCAGGGACCATAGCGGCCGGCGGCGGTCTCCCAGGCCTCCCCGCTGGTTTTGCCGCCGTTGGTTTGAAAGGCCTTGGTGAATGTTGCCAGGGCCGCCCGAACCTCTTCATTGGCCGACAGGACCGAAATATCCCCGAACCGTTCGTTGAAATAGCGTTCGATCTGATTTTTTCGACTTTGCCGACCGGCTTCAAACTTGTTGAAGGCCTCGGCCTGGAGCATTTTCACCGTGCTCACCAGGTTGCCCATGTCTTTTTTTCGATTTTCGAAATAGAGCTCGATGCGGTTTTTCTTGATTTGGCGGACCGCTTCGAGTTGGTTGAAGTTGGCGGCGGTCAGGGCATCGTTGGCCTTCTGTTCGGACAGCCAGCCGACAAACACCAAAGGAGTCAATCCGACCAGTAAAAACATTGAAATAAGTTTGGGCTGCATTTTTACATCATTGAATCGTAACATTTGTCTCCCCCTGTCAGTACGGTTCGTGAAATGTGAAGAGCGGTCCAACTGGTTTGCCGTTGATCGAAATAAATTTTCTTGTCGCAACAAAAAAGTCCACTATCTGCCGGCAGTCCATGTTAGTATTTGATATTTTTGAGAAAATTGTTATGTCACAATAGGTGGCACAATATCAAACCAAAAAAAATATAACAAGTCGTGCCGCATGTAAATGTTGGTTCGTGTTTTTGTGCCCTCATGCTCATGCTGGATTTGGTTTTGTTGTGAAATGCTTTTAATTTTTTTCCGGTTTGTTGAAATTGATCTGATTAAAAGCAGTGAACCGGGGAGAACCACCCTGGAAGGGGTGGACAAATGCCATTCTCTGTCCGGGGGGGGATGTCGGTTCATGGTTCGGGTGGGAAATCGATCGCCAACCGGTGCCCAGCAATACCAATTGGCGAAAAATCCTGTTACCATACTCCGTTCTCGTGAAATTGAATGTGGATTCAAATTGAAAATGGCCGACACGGTATTTCTTCACCTGCCCATCGATGAGGAACAACGGTTGACCTGGACCGGGCCCGGGCTCTCCGGCGACACCGCCTGTCGCCGGGAGCGTCTGGCCACCGTCGGCATGGCCGTCTCCGGTGAACGGGTGGTGGCGGTGGTGCCCGGGGCCGATGTGTTGTTGACCCGGGTCCAGTCCCCCCGGACCAGCCGCGGCAATCTGGAAAAGGCGGTGCCGTTCCTGCTGGAGGAGGGGTTGGCCGAGCCGCTGGAAAATCTCCATTTCGCCCTCGGCCAACGGCGCAAGGATGGCATCCTGCCGGTGGCGGTGGTGTTGCGTGACATCATGGAACAGTGGTTGGAAGGGTTGCGGGAGGGGGGCATTCAACCGGAACTGCTGCTGTGCGAATCCCTGCTGGTGCCCTGGGAGGCGGGGGGCTGGACCGTGGTGTCCATCGGCGAACGGTCCCTGGTGCGCACCGGCCGGGAGTCGGGGTTCGGCATCGAAACCGCCAATCTGAAACCGGCCCTGGAACTGGCCCTGGCCGCCGAGGAGATCAACCCTCCCGACCAGTTGCGGGTTGTTGATTTTACCGACGATGGGTCGTTACCGGACCTGACCGGCCTGAACATTCCCTTGCACCGCGAAAAAGGGGAGGGGCATCCCCTGCCGTTCCTGGCCGCCGGTTATGAACGCGGCGCCGGCATCAACCTGTTGCAGGGCTCCTTCGCTCCCACCGACCGGTGGAGCGGCCTTTGGCGCCATTTTCGCTTTACCGCCCTGCTGGTGGTGGCCTGGTTGCTGTACCGGGGTGCTTATGGACTGGTCCAGGAAGGACAGCTGAACCGGCGTATCGATACCATGAACCAGCGGATCGAACAGACCTACCGGGATGCCTTTCCCGATGCGCGGCGGGTGGTCGATGCCCGCGCCCAGATGGGGCAACGGTTGAAAAAACTGCAAGGCGGCGGCAAGGTGCGCAAGGATGGATTTTTGTTTCTCATCAGCCGTGTCGGTACCGTCCTGAAAAATACCTCGGACGTGACCCTGCAACGGATTCGTTTCCAAAACGGCAAGCTGGATCTGTTCCTGACCGTCGCCGATCTTCAACGCCTGGACGCCATCAAACAACAACTTGGACGTTTTCCCGACCTGACCGCCACCATTCAAAATGCCAGCAAGGGCCAAGAGGGGGTGGAGAGCCATTTGAGGATCAGTGGACGATGAGAATACCCGGCAGTGATGTGGTTTCAGCCTGGTGGGAGGCCCTGGAGGTCCGGGAACGGCGCATCCTGGTGATGGGGAGTTTGGCGCTCGCCGGTCTGTTGGGGACTTTTCTCTTTTGGCTGCCACTGGAAGAGCGGTTGGCATTGGCTGAAGAGCGGTTGGCCGAACGGGCCGATACCCTGGGTTGGATGCGCCGATCCGCTGATCAGGTACGCCGGTTGCGTGCCGCCGGCGCCGGGGTGCGGACGATGAAATCCACCGGCGAATCCCTGCTCTCCCTGGGTGACCGCACCGCCCGTGAAAACGGTCTCGGCGAGGCCCTGCAACGGGTGGAGCCGGAGGGGGCCGATCGGGTCCGGTTCCAGTTCGAGAAGGTCTCCTTCGATGCCCTGCTCGGTTGGCTGGCCAAACTGGAAAACCGGTTCGGTGTGCGGGTGGTGCAACTCTCCATCGAAAAGGAGACGACGCCGGGCCAGGTGCGGGCCCGCCTAGTCCTGGCCGGGCATTCGGGATGAGTTGGCGCGGTTATGGGCTCTGGTTCCTGGCCGCCTACCTGGGGTTTTTGCTCGCGACGTTGCCGGTGGGCTGGGTATACCAACTGGTGGTTCCCGACAATCTGCCGGCACGCCTGACCGGTTTGTCCGGCAGCGTCTGGGCGGGACGGGCGGAAAACCTGGAGTCCGGGGCTTTCCGCCTGGGACCGATCCGCTGGTCGGTCCGCTGGCGTTCCCTGTTGAGCCTCCGGGCCGAGGTCGACTATCGTTTCGGTCCCGAGCCTCCGCTCCCGGATCGTCCGGTTTCCCACGGGTCGGGCCGTCTCGGCCCGGTGGATCCGGCCACCGTGCGCATGGAAACCGTGAAGGCCGACCTGGTGTTGGCGGACCTGGCGCCGTTGGCGCCGATCATTCCCGCTGGTCTGCCCGGCCGCGTCCGGGTCGATCTGCAACGGTTCGTGGTGACCGATGCCGATTTCCCCCTCCGTGAGGCGGTGGGTACCGTGGAACTGCTGAACCTGGGTTCCGGACCGCCGATGGGAGTGACACTGGGCAATTTTCACATGGTGGTCAAAACCCCGGAAACCGGCGAAATCCGGGTCCGCATCAACGATGACAACGGGCCGTTGATCACCAATCTGACCCTGCGCCTGAGCGCCGATGGCTCCTATCGGCTGCGGGGTACCCTGACGCCACGCAACGCCGGGGATCGCAACCTGCAATCCCTGCTGCGTTTCGTCGCCCGTCCCGAAACCGGTGGTCGTTTCCGGGTGGAGGAGGTCGGACGTTTGCCACCCCTGTCGACCTTGTTGTAGGTTGATTCATTTCCGGTGATTACCGAACCTTGGACCGTTGATTAATCATAATTTTGTATCCATGGATTAATTGCTATGATATGTTCGGTTCATTTTATTGTTTCACTGTCGTTTCGCATACCGTCCCGGCCCGTTGAGAGAAGAGGACATCATCATGAAAATCGGTCTGATTTCGGACTCCCACGATAATCTGGAGCAGGTTCGCAAGGCGGCGGAACTGTTTCGGCAACGGGGTGTGGATCAGGTGCTTCATGCCGGGGATTTCATCAGTCCCCCGGCGATCAAGGCCATGGCGGGATTGCCGTTGGCGGCGGTGTTGGGCAACAACGACGGTGAAAAGCTGGGTTTGGCCAAAACCTTCGACACGCTTGGCGGACGCCTGGAAGGGGAGTGCCTGGTGTTCGACACCCCCGAAGGGACCATCGCCCTCTACCACGGGGTCACGCCGGCGATCCTCGACGGTCTCGTTCTCAGTGGTCAACACCTGGCGGTGGTCTCCGGACACACCCACAAGGTGGTGGATCGGCGTGAAGGGAAAACCCGGGTGCTCAACCCGGGGACCGCGCATGGTTTCGGTGGACCGGCGACGGTGATGATCTATGATACCACTGCCGATGAAGTGACGTTGATCACCCTGTAATGAATCCTCCCGGTCAAACGCTGACGAAAAAAGCCCTGTTTTTTGTCGTCGATGATGATGCCGTCACCCGTCTCATGCTCTGCCGGTTCCTGGAGCGGATCGGGTATGTGACCATGTCCATGAGCGATGGCGCCGAGGCGGTGGAAGCCTTCAGCGAACATCCGCCGGACATCGTTCTCCTGGACGCCAAAATGCCGAACATGAACGGTTTCGATGCCTGTGAAAAAATGAAGGGGCTGCCCGGCGGCGAGCGGGTGCCGGTGTTGATGATCACCGGCCTGAACGATGATGAATCGGTGGACCGCGCCTACAAGGTTGGCGCGGCGGATTTCATCACCAAGCCCATCCACTGGGCCATTTTGCGCAACCGGGTGCGGTATCTGTTGCAGAACATCGAGTTCGAACGGCGTCTGTTTCTGGCCTCCAGCGTTTATGAAAACACCAATGAGGGGATCGTCGTCACCGATCCCGAGGCCAACATCCAGTCGGTCAATCCCGCTTTCAGCCGCATCACCGGATATTCGGACGTCGAGGCCATCGGTCGGCGCATGAACCTGATCAGATCGGGCCGTCACGATGTCAACTTTTACAAACGGTTCTGGGACGCCCTCAAGGAGACCGGCAAATGGCAGGGGGAGTTCTGGAACCGGCGCAAGGATGGCACCATCTATCCCCAGTGGCTCAACATCAGCGCCATCCGTGGCGCCGACGGCAAAACCCGCAACTATGTGGGCATTTTTTCGGACCTGACCGCCCTGAAGGAGTCCGAGGAAAATTTGCTCTACCTGCTCGGGCACGACACCCTGACCGATCTGCCCAACCGGCATCTGCTCCAGGAACGGCTCTCCTACGCCATCAACGAAGCCAAAAGCGGCGGTCAGATGGTGGCCATCCTGTTGATGGACCTGGACCGGTTCAAGGTGATCAACGATACCATGGGCCATGATGTCGGCGACCGCCTGCTGGTGGAGGTGGCCAAACGGTTGCGCCAGGGACTGGAAAACAACGGTACCCTGGGGCGCATGGGCGGGGATGAGTTCGGGTTCATCATGCCCAAGCTCACCCATGCCGAGGTGGCCGGGCAGACCGCCCAGACCATGCTGAAAACCCTGATTCAGGCCTTTGTCATCGATGACATGGAATATTTCATCGGCGCCAGCATCGGCATCGGCATCTATCCCCTGGATGGCGAGGATGTCAAAACCCTGATCAAAAACACCGATGCCGCCATGTATCACGCCAAGGAGCAGGGGCGGAACAATTTTCAATTTTACCGCAACACCCTCAACACCACCTCCATGGCGCGCATGCTGATGGAGGGCAGTTTGCGCAGCGCCCTGGAGAAGGAGGAGTTTTTTCTCTGTTATCAACCGCAGATGGATGTCAAGAGCGGCCGCATGATCGGCGCCGAGGCGTTGATCCGTTGGCAACATCCCCTGCAGGGCACCATCTCGCCGGGGGAGTTCATCCCCCTGGCCGAAGAGACCGGCCTGATCATTCCCATGGGCCATTGGGCGCTGGAGACCGCCTGCCGTCAGGTCAAGGAGTGGCAGGAAAGCGGTTTTCCACCCTTGCGCATGGCGGTCAACCTGTCGGGCATCCAGTTCCGCCAGCCCGATTTCACCGATCAGGTCACCGGTGTCTTGAACGGTACCGGCATCGAAACCTCCTGGCTGGAACTGGAACTGACCGAAAGCATCGCCATGGGCGATGTGGAGGAAACCTTCGCCAAACTCAACACCCTGTCCAACCTGTCCGTCAAGTTGGCCATCGATGATTTCGGCACCGGTTTTTCCTCCTTGAGTTACCTTAAACGGTTTCCCATCGATACCCTGAAGATCGACCAATCCTTCGTGCGCAACTGCACCACCGATCCGGAGGATGCGGCCATCATCCGCACCTTTATCGGTCTGGCCCACAGCCTGGGCCTGTCGGTGATCGCCGAGGGGGTGGAGACCGAGGATCAGTTGGAATTTCTCAAGTCCCACAACTGCAATGAAATTCAGGGGTATTATTACAGTCGGCCCCTGAAGGTGGATGATTTTGCCGAATTCCTGAAAAAACACGGGTAGGGGATTCGGTTTGGGCACGGATTGAATCAGTCATGAACGCCCCGAGGCGATCCAAGACCGTCTGGTTGGTCATTCTGCTGTCGTTCACCCTGTTTCTCGGTTGGCGGTTGACCCGTTGGATCAATATTTTCGTGGTCGAGGAAAAATTCGCCACTCCCCTCGCCGTCACCATTCCGGACGGGTTGACTTCGATCAGCGCCGAATCCTGTGGCGCCTGTCATCAGGCGATCCATCGGGAGTGGTCGGAGAGCATCCATGCCCGGGCCTGGACCGATCCCTATTTTCAAGTGGATTGGGCCTTCGAAAATCTGCCCCCCAACTGCATCACCTGCCACACCCCCCTGGCCGACCAGCAGGAAGAGTTGGTGGTGACCTACCGCGATGCCGACCTGTTGGACCCGGTCTTGAAAACCAATCCCCATTTCGACCGCGATCTGCAACGGGAGGGGGTCACCTGTGCCGCCTGTCATCTGCGCGAAGGGGTGATCATCGGTGTTCATGAGGGGACCGACGCCCCACACCCGGTCAAGGTGGACCGGGCCTTCCTGTCGAAAACCAGCCCCTGCGAACGGTGTCATGTGGTCTCCGGCGATCGTTGGGACATGTTTTACCGGTTGCCGCCCTGTGGCACGGTGGCGGAGATCCTGGAGGAGGGGCGTAAACCGGATTGTGTCGGCTGCCATCTGCCCCGGGTGACGCGGCCAGTGGCGGTCGGTGGCGTGCCGAGGGAGGGGGGACGGCATCTGTTCCGCGGTGGTCACCACCCGCAAACCGTGCGTGGCGCCCTGACCGTCGAGCATCATCGCCGGGAGGGGGAGGATGGGGAGGAATTCGTCATCACCCTGACCAATACCGGCGCCGATCACTATCTGCCCACTGGCACCCCGGACCGCCATTTGAGCCTGACCATGCAACTGCTCGATGCCGGGGGCGGGGTGCTGCGTGAAGAGCGTCACATCCTGAAACGGACCATTCTCTGGCGACCGGTGATCATCGACTTGTGGGATACCCGCCTGCCGTTCAACAAACCCCGGAAATTTTCATTTTTGATTCCCAGGGATGAAAAACCGCCCCCGGTGGCGTTGCGGGTGACGGTGCGCTACCATCTGTTGGAGGAGTCCCGGCGTCAACGGATCGGCTATGTCAACGACGAACCGATCGCCTATCCGATCTGGCAAAAACGGTTTGAATGGAACGAATGATCCGGTAATGGCCGGGCAGGGGAGTGGACATGCAGATTTTACACGGTCTGTTCGGATTGGTGGTCTTGATGGGCATCGCCTGGTTGTGGAGTGAAAACCGCCGCGCCGTCGGCTGGCGCACCATCGGCGCCGGTTTGGGGTTGCAGTTGCTCCTGGCGTTGTTGTTGCTGAAATTTCCGCTGTTCAACCAGATGTTCGCGGTGCTCAACGAGGTGGTGATCGTCCTGCAAAAATCCACCGAGGCCGGCACCTCCTTCGTCTTCGGTTATCTGGGTGGGGGACCGTTGCCCTTCGAGGCCAAATCGCCGGGGGCCGATTTCATTCTGGCGGTTCGCGCCCTGCCGTTGGTGCTGGTGGTGGGGGCGTTGTCGGCACTGCTCTACTATTGGCGGATCCTGCCCTGGGTGGTGCGGGGATTTTCGCTGTTTTTGCAAAAGACCCTGGGTATCGGCGGCGCCCTGGGGCTGGGGGCGGCGATGAACATTTTCGTCGGCATGGTCGAGGCGCCGTTGACCATCCGTCCCTATCTCAAGGTGATGACCCGCAGTGAACTGTTCGCCGTCATGGTCTGCGGCATGGCCACGATCGCCGGCACCATGATGGTGCTTTATGCCGGTATCCTCGGTTTGGTATTGCCGGACGCCTTGGGACACATTCTCACCGCCTCCATCATCAGCGCCCCGGCGGCCCTGATCATCGCCTTGCTGATGATCCCGGAGACCGCTCCGCTGACCGCCGGCGACCGCATGCCCCCCTCCGAGGCCAGCAGTTCCATGGACGCCGTGACCCGGGGCACCGCCGAGGGGTTGAACCTGTTGTTGCAGATCATCGCCCTGCTGGTGGTCCTGGTGGCCCTGGTCTCGTTGACCAACCAGATATTGACCCTCTTGCCGGAGCCGGGAGGGGAGGCCGTGACCCTGCAACGGGTCCTCGGGTGGATCATGGCGCCGGTGGCCTGGTTGATGGGCATCCCCTGGTCCGAGGCGGCGACGGCCGGGGCCTTGTTGGGCACCAAGACCATCTTGAACGAGTTCATCGCCTATTTGAACCTGGTGGCGTTGCCCGAGGAGGCCTTTTCGGCGCGCAGCCGTTTGATCATGACCTATGCCTTGTGCGGATTCGCCAACCTGGGCAGTCTGGGCATCATGATCGGCGGCATGGGCGGCATGGCCCCGGAACGGCGTCAGGAGATCATCGCCCTGGGACCCAAATCCATCGTCGCCGGCACCCTGGCCACCTGCATGACCGGCGCGGTGGTGGGAATCATCGCCGGATAGAGATGGCGATGGTTTTGCAGTGAATCGTTGACAGACCGGTTCCGGCGGGCGTATCCATAGCGGTGCAGCGGCAATCGCTCATCGGTTGAATCCCCCGGGCCGCCCGGGGGGGAAGGTGTCGAGGTTTTTCGGTATATGGATGTATTGGCTTCCTGGATCTGGAATCCATTTCTCAGTCTGATCTATCTGGAAATCGGGGTCTTGTTCCTGCTGTTCACCCGGGCGGTGGCCTTGCGCCGTTCATTGGGGCATTTGCGCCGGGTTTGGCGTCTGCGCACCGCCGGATCCGATGAACGGCAGATTCACCATGCCGATGCCTTCGTCGCCGCCCTGGCGACGGCCATCGGCGTCGGCAATCTGGCCGGGGTGGGTACCGCCATCCACCTGGGCGGCCCCGGGGCGCTGTTCTGGATGTGGATGTCGGCCCTGGCCGGGGCCTCGTTCCGCATGTGCTCCACCTATCTGGCGGTCAAACATGGACCGGATGACCCCAAATCGCCGCTCTATGCCAGCCCCATGTCCTATCTGGTCAGGTTCGCCGGCGGTCCGAAATCGCCCTGGGCGGCGATGTTGGCCGGGTTGATGCTGTTCCAGGGTTTGATCAGCGCCAATCTGATCCAGACCAACTCGGTCTCCCACGCGGTGACCAATGAATTCGGGATCGCCACCTGGTTGGTGGCCTTTTTCCTGTTCGCCGCCGTGACGACGGTGGTGGTGGGGGGCATTCGTTCCATCATCGATTTCAGCGTCACCATCGCCCCGTGGATGGTGCTGGCCTATGTGACCGGGGGGCTGTTCATCCTGATCTTCAATCCGCTGGATACCCTGGATGCCATCCGCTGGGTGTTCCAGTCGGCCTTCAGCCCCTATGCCGCCGGCGGCGGCATCGCCGGTTACGGGGTGATGCAGGCCATGCAGTTCGGGGTTTCCCGGGGGGTCTTTTCCCACTTTTCCGGCATTGGCGCCGCCCCGTTTCTGCAAGCGGCCAACGAGGACCATCCGGCCAACGGCGCCCATATGGCGGCCATGGTGCCGTTGGTGGACACCCTGGTGGTCTGCACCATCACCGGTCTGGTGATCCTCTCCCTGGGCCAGTGGCAGGATTTGACCGGCGCCTGGCTGACCGTCACCTCCTTTCAGGCCGGACTCGGCGAAATGGGCCGGTTGCTGGTGTTCGCCTGCCTGGGTGTTTTCGCCTTTACCACCATCATCAACTGGGCCTATTTTTCCGAACGCTGTTTCGAATATCTCGGTGGCAGGAACATTCGCGCCTACCGCTGGTTTTTTTCAGTGGTCTCCTTCTGCGGTCCCTTTTTCCCGGTGGCGTTCATCTGGTCCCTGGGTGATGTGGTGATCGGTTTGATGTTGATCGTTCATCTGTTGCCGTTGAGCTATATTTTCTTCAAACGGTTACCGGAGATCGGGAAGGATTTGACGGCGGCGGTGGATTGATCCGCTATGGGATCAATCCACGGGGTCTCCGCCGAACAGGTCATCCAGGGTCTTGGCGGTCAATAACCGCAAACTCCATTTTTTCAGTGTTTCCGGGTCGGCGGTGTTTATCCGATTGCGGATCGATGTTGATACGCTGCCATGTTTTTCCTCCAACATGAGCAGCAACGGACTGGCGTGGCTTTTTTGTTCTCCCTGTTTTTCACCCCGTTTTTCACCTTACTTCCAGGGTCGGCTCGATGGTGCCTCTGGCATCGGTGATGGCCATGCCGGCCTTGTCGTAAATCGTCCGGACCGGGTGTTCGGATGGTTGCCGGGGGCTATTTTTTATTCCGAACCGGCCAGGCGAAATAGGTATCGCCCTGATCGGTGCTCATCGCCAAACCGCTGGCCAGGTCCACGAATCCGCGTTTGTCGGGATTCACCGCACCCCGGGTGCTGGTCCAATAGCGGCCGTTTTGCACATTTTCGAATGGATGGTTGACCGGCAGGGCCGGGGAGTCCTGCCCGAAATCGATCAGGCTCAACAGTTCCTGGCGGTTGGCCAGACGCCACTCCCTGGCTGCGGATTCGTCGCTGAGGCCACAGGAGCCGCTGGCCAGGGCATGGGTGTCGGTAACCGCCGTTTCCCAATTGGTTTCATTGAAGCAGTTGGCATTTTTCAGCCAGACGAGTCCCGTGTGATTGTCGATGACCGTTCCATCGCCCGCATCGGTGAAACGGACGGTCGGCCAGACGATCTCCTTGATGAGTGCAATAAATGAGTAGTCCGGTCTGTTCTGGGCGCCATCCTGGCCGAAGGTGAAACAGTTGACCGGGTTGATGGGATCTTTGCTGTTGTCCGTGCGGTAACAGGTGTTGTCCATCCTGTCGATGGGGTCGGCGGGGAGGGCGCTCTCGATCAGTTTCGTGGCGCAGGGGGCGGTGGCGCCATTGGGATCATAGCAGGTGGTTTGGCCGGTTTTGGCGACGGGGGCGTCGTACAAAGCGACGAACGCGTCTTTGACGGCCCACACATACAGCTCGGTTGTCTCCTTGTCGAAGGTATTGTCGGCATCGGCCTGATTGGAGAGGGAGCTCGTGCTGCCCAATTGCAGGCCCCAGGCCTGGCTCGAATCCCGTTGGACGGTGGTGCTGGTCCAGTAATGGTCGCACTGCACATCATAAAATGGAAAATCCTTGGACAGTTCCGGGCAGGTTTTGGCCCGCTCGGCATCGATCAAACTTTGCAACTCCCGGACATTGGGCAATCGCCAGGCCCCGGGCTCCAACCCCAATCCCAGAGTGGTGGCATGTTCCGCATCGCTGGAGCCATTTCCGCAGTCACCGGTTTTCAAGGTTTGGACAAAGGCCAGGGCCTCGATCCAGGTCATTTTTTCCTCACTTTTCGAGAGGGCGGTTTTACTTTTGCAGTTGGCATGTTTCAACCAGATCAATCCGGTCAGGGCGTCGAGGATGGTGCCATTCTCCAGATTGGTGAAGCGTGGTGACGGCAATTCGACCCCTTTTTGCAGGTTGCCATCGTCGCCGGCAAGTATCGATTCGGTCTGTCCGGTCCGGGCTACCGGCAGGGGGGGTAGATCCTTCAGGATCACGGTATGGGTGGTGGTGCCGGGGGTGGCATACCGGGGCGTACCCATGGAGATGATCACCGTCTCACCGTCGTCCGACTCCCCATCCTTGACCGGCGTGAAGGTGAGAAAACTGTCGTTGGCATTCAGTTCCGGCGTCACATTTCCCGGCAGGAAGACCGCTTCGGCGTGGCTCAATTGATAATCGGTCACATTGGTGGCCGTGCCGGAAAGAATCAACGGCACGGTGATGGGCAAACCGCTGGCCTGGTCAAGCTTCAGGCCGGTGATGATTTTCGGATCGTCACTTTCGAAAATGGTCGATGTGGCGGTGGTGAAGTTGACGGTTGGCTCGGGGTCATTGTCGACGATGGTGCCGGTGGCCGAACCATCGCTGATCCGGGCATTCACCGGATTGCTGAGGCGGATGGTGAATGTTTCATTGGCCTCATCCAATTTGTCGCCGGAAATCTCGACGGTGAACGTTTTGCTGGATTGACCGGTGGCGAATACCAACGTGCCGGAGGCATAGACATAATCCCCATCGGCCACACTGGCCGAACCGTCCCGGGTGATATAGTCCACGGAGGTATAGCCGTTGGCGGCCTGGTTCAAACCGACCGTGAAGGTGACGGTGGTGGATTTTTTGTCGGTTTCGACAATGGTGGCGTCACCAATGGTAATGGTCCGTTGACTATCGCTGACGGTGGCTTCCTTGTCGTTGTCGATGATTGTCGCCGTGGCCGAGGCGGTATTGGCGTTGCCGTCGCTGAAACCGGCCCCGGAGACATTGCTGAGTACCATCATAAAGGTCTCGGTCGGTTCATCCTCCTTGTCACCGATGATTTCGACTTCGATTTTTTTGCTGGACTCCCCGGCGGAGAAGGTCAGGGAACCGCTTTTGCCGATATAGTCGAGGCCGGCCGTGGCACTGCCATCGGTTGTGGCGAAATCCACGGTCACTTCCCCGGGTGCGACCTGGTTCAATTTGATGGTGAAAACGGCCTTGTTGTCCAGGGTGTCCCCTTCGTCGGCGACGGTCACATCACCGATACTCATGAACAGCGGCACCAGTTTGAAGGATGAGGTGTTGGAGGTGGCGCGGCCATCGTTGGCGGTGAACTGGATGACATCGGCGACAACGGTGGCATCATTGGCGGTATATCGGAATGCCCCGGTAGTGGCGTCGGTGATGGTCGCCTGGCCACTGCTGCCGGAACCGTCAATGCGGTAGGTCAGTGGGTCTAGGTCGGCATCGTCGGCCTTCAGGGTGCCGGTCAAGGTGTATCCGCTCGGGTCTGAAACCGTGCCGCCATCGGCCGTGGGGGCGAAGTTGTCCGCCAGGCTGACCCGGCCGGAGACGCCGGGGCCGGTCAGCGTGTTCTCTCCGGAACCGATGGTCAGGGTGGGGGCGGGGAGGGTGCCGAGGGTACCATTGGCGATGACGAAGCGGAGGCCGGAAACCACCATGGTCACCTTTAATTCCGCCGAGGGGTTGGAGAGGATATCGAGGTTGGCGCCGTTTTGGCCGCTTCCCGTAGCCCGGCTGGACAAAAATGTCCTGGCCCGGTTCAAAATCCTGGTGGGGTTCAGCGTGAATGCGCCATCGTGGGTCGCGAACAGATCCTGAACGTTGTTGGTGATCGTCGCCGAGGTCGAAACCCCGTTGGCGCTGGTGCCGCTCACGGTCATGGTGGCGCTGGCCGGGACCGCCACCGACAGATTGGTGCCGTCAAAGGTGAAATTCGCCGAATCGACGATGGCCACCAGGGTGCTGTTGTTGCCGAAGGAGGTTTCGATCAACTCCATGCCGATTTTTACCGGCATCGAATTGCTCTGATAGGCGCCCACGGCTTGCGGTGTAAAAGCGACGCTGGAAAAACGGCTGCTGATCCGTGCCCCGTCGGCATCGGTGAAATCGGACAGGGTGTAGGATTTGCCATTGAAGAGCAACGCATCATTTTTCAGGCGAAAGGTGTTCAGATCCTTCTCATTGTCGAGGATGGTGACGGCGATCGAAGCGGTTTGTCCGTTGAAACCGTTGTCGGTGCTGCTGGCGGTCAAGGTGATGGCAAGTGTGCCGTTGCCCTCCTTCAAGGTGTCATCAATGCTTTTGATGGTCAGGTTCTGTTTGTTTTCCCAGTTGGCGGTGGTAAAGGTGAGGGTGGTCGGTGATACCGTTCCCTTGGCGGTGTTGCCGTTGCTGACGGTGACCGTCACATCGGCGGTCGGGGTCCTGGACAGGCCGATCTGAACGGTGGCGGCCTCGGAGTCGCCTTCCTGAATGGTGAGTGCGCTACTGGAAACGGTGATGTTGGCGACATCGCCTTCGTTCAGAGCCGTGGTCAACTGTTGTTCGGTGGCCTTGGTGACCTGATCGGAAGAGTCATCGACGGTATTTTCCGTATTGGCCAGATTATTGGTGAGATCGGTCCGGTTCAGGTTGAGGCTGCTGTCGGCCAGCATCTGTTCATAAGTCAGCCCCTGGCCGCTGCTGTCGTTTTTCAGGGCGGACTCCATGGTGACCAGGGAGGTTTGCAACCCGGTCAAGGCCGTGGTATCGATCCCCAGGGCGCTGTTGAGGGAGAGGGCCGTGGCCAGGGAGGCTTGTGCCTGATTGACCAGTTCGAGGGGAATTTTTTGGCTGCCGAACCGGTCGGTGGCCACCGATGCGCTGAGTTTGGACGATTGATTGCCGGTCACGGTGGCGACCGATTCCCCGAGATTGGTCAACAGGGTACTGGAATCGATGGTTTGGCCGTTTTTCGGGCGGGTGATCTTCAGGGAGTTGGTGATGATCTCCATGGCGACCACCGACGACTGCGATTCGGTGGTGGATATCATTTGCCGGGCGGACAGACCGAGGGTGGTGAAGGAACCGGCCAGGGAGATGTCCCCTTTGCTGAAACCGGACAGATCATCGCCGTTCAAGTTCCCGTCCAGCCGGCCATCGGCGATATCGGCGCCCAGGACCTGAAAAAGGGCCGACACCTTGTTCGGATCAACGTTCGAACCATCCTTTACCG
This sequence comes from uncultured Magnetococcales bacterium, assembly GCA_964344355.1. Lineage (GTDB taxonomy): Bacteria > Pseudomonadota > Magnetococcia > Magnetococcales > CAYFNE01 > CAYFNE01. Next base: position 33,265 of record CAYFNE010000024.1, on the reverse strand, counting down.
AGCGGCGGGCCATTTCGATGATCCCCTCGTTGGCCTGCAGATAGGTGATGACGTTATCGGCGGTGATGGGGTCGGTGAGGGGATTGAAACCGGGCGGGATGCCAAACCCGAACCGGCCGGTCACATTGTTGATGGCGGCGTTGATATCGCTTTCCGTCACCGATGCCAGGGTGCCCTTGGCGGAGTTGGCCAGGGCGGCGTAATAGATCAGGGTGGTGATGGGGCTGATGTTGACCGTGGTGGCATTCGCCGAGAGGATGATGGAATGCATGACCATGGTATTGTCATCGGCGGTATCGATGGTGCCGGTGGAGAGGTTTTTGCCGCCGGTCAGTTGCACATGCACGGGGAGAACGCAGGCGTTGGGAATGGTGACGCTGTATTAGGCGTCACTGCCGGTGGTGCTGTTGCCGCAGACGGTGTTGTCGGCGCCGGTCATGGTGATGGTGCCGTTGGCGATGGGACCATCCGTTCCCAAACCGGACAGCGCACCGCCGCCACTGGTAGTGGTGGTATCACCGCCGCCACCCACCCCCGCCGGTGCCGCAGCCCAAGGCGAAAAAGGGCAGCAATAGGGCGAATATCGTCGTTTTTATTAACATGAATTGGCTGCTGATGGGAGTGCGAAAGGGTGTTTCGGCTGCTGGCCGATCCCTTTGCGGAACGAAAGGAGATGCAATTATTGGACCTTGTTTTTCGGAGCCGGGCCGCCGCTCCGGGGCAGACGGTGACCGGCCAAAGGGTGATTCAAGGGTTGGATCGACAGGGAAACGGTGAAAAATCAAAAACCGCTCTCACGGATAAACACCGCCACCACCGTTTGCCACAGCCGGTGTCCGAGGCTGCTTTTGCGGCCTTGCAGGTGGATGACGCCACGCACCACCCGTTCCGGACGTTCGACCGGTATGGTCGGGGCCAGCCGGGCGCGGAACAGGGGGTTCGGACTGGTCAGACGACCTCGTTCATCGCTGCCGGTGGCGATCGAACCGCCATGGATGGCGGCCAGGTAGGGGAGGGAGAGTTCATGACCGCCGGCCGGGTCCAGGGTGATGAGACGCACCGGGATGGCGGGCCGTTCCGGTGAATCGGGAATGAAACGACCGCGCGCCTCCGGTTGCAGGCGGGCCAGGGCCTCTTCCGGCAGGTAGCCGGTGACCTTGGGCGGGCCACGGGTCACCAGCCGCGCCAGGGGCAGGTCCGGGTGCAGCCAGCGGCCCGGGATCAAGCCATCGGCGGTCTCCACCACCTGGCCGGCGAACGGGGCGGTCAGCAGCAAGCGCGCCCGCTGGGACTCCAGACCGCGCCGGCCGGCCAACTCCTTGACCAGTTTCCGCTTGGTGATCTGTAACCGTTCCAGGGCCTCTTCCCCGTCCCAACCCCGTTTCAGCCGGTTTTCCAGCAGGGTGATGCGCCGTCGGCTCTGGGCCAACCGGTGTGCCAACTCCGGGGCGTGCAACTCGAAGAGTGGTTGGCCTTTTTCCACCATGCCATCATCGGGCAGGTGAACCTTCACCAAGCGGGCGGCGAAGGGGGGAAAAATGCGGGCCTGCTCCCCGGCCTGCAATACCGCCGGCAGGGTCACCCGGGTCATCCAGGGCTGGAACAAGACGAAACCGGTCACCAGGATGGGCAGCAACGGCAACAGCCGGCGCCGCCATGGGGAGACTTCCGGCCAGAGGCGCCGCCAGACCCGCCATTCAGCGGCCAGGGGCCGGCCGATAAACCAGGTGAGGGCCAATCCCATCATCAACAGTCCCAACAGTTTGAAAAACAGGAAATAGACCGTCAGGGCGATGGACAGGAACAGAAAAAGACGGTAGACCCAGATCGCCATGCCGAATCCGGCCAAAAATCGCTGCCGATGGTCGGTGACGGTCTCCGGGACCGGGAGCTCGATCCCCATCAGCCAACGGCGTAACCGCCAACGGGCCATGTTGAAGGCCCGCTCCTGGAGATTGGCCAGGTCCAGGGCGTCGGAAAGCAGATAATAACCGTCGAACTTCATCAATGGATTCATGTTGATGGCCAGAGTGATCACCCAGGAGGTGGTGGCCAGCATGAACAGGGCCGATCGTATCGGTCCGTCATTCATCCATCCCCACAGGAAGGTGGCGATGATGGCCAACGTCAATTCGGCGCGGATGCCGGCGGCGGAGATGGCCAGCCGTTGCCGTTTGTCCGCCAGTTTCCAGGCTTCGGTGGTATCGGTGTAGAGCACCGGCCAGAACACCATGAAGGCGATGCCCATGGTCGCCACCCGCACCCCGTGCCGGTGAGCGGTGTAAGCGTGGCCCAGTTCATGGCAGGTTTTGGTCACCGTCAGGGCGATCGCGAACCAGAGCAATCCCTCGGTGCTGACCAACTGGTCCAGGGCGGCGCGAAAGGTCGACCACTGCCGCAATAACAAAAAACCGCCCATCAGTGCCAGGATCACCAACAACGGTCCGGAAAACGGTTGCACCAGGGGTTGAATCCGCGGCCAGCTTTGGCGGAGAAACACCTCGGGATGGATCAATGGCAGACGGATGAAAAAACCGTGCTGGGCCAACCAAGCGAAAAAGCCGCCGGGCGTACCCCGTACCGCCTTGTGCAGCCGGTTCTGAAAGAGAAACCCCTGGTCGGCCAGCAAAAAAAATTGCCCCAGGAACCGGTGCAGGGCCATGACCGACTCCAGGGTCATGGGGATGCCGGTCGATCGGCGGGTCCGCTCCAGGAGCTCCTGAACGGTGCGTGACCCGTTCCAGTGCCGCAACAGCGCCAACTCCCCGGGGCCGATCCGGAAAAACCGGTTGCGCACCGGATCGTGCAGGGACCAGCTGGCCCGGCCCCGGGCATCGGCCGGTCCCCGGTGCAGTTGCAACTCCTCCCGCACCGGCGGCAGGGGGTCTTGGGGATTCAACAGTGCCGTGGTCGCCATGTTCGCCATCCCGGTCAGGGGCGTAATAGCGAAAGCGGACTGTGGAATGGATCAGGAAAAACAGGGGTTCCCGGTTCCGTCATCCCGGCGGTTCTCCAGGTGCTGATGCCAAAGATCAAAGGTCCCGATCGGGCCGGGTGATTATTTGCAAGGTTCGGATTTTTCCACGAAGCATGGCAACTTGTTCCAGTGAATAGGCGGTCAGTGACAAGCTTTCTCCCCGTTCATCCCTTAAATGAAAGGAATATACCAAGGTTTTTCGTGTTTCCTCGGGAACCGTGAAAAATAAAAAGGAAGAAAAAACATCGTAGGCGAAACAGGCATTGATCATGAGAATATATTCAGGTACCTGTTGGTGCCAGGGATGTTTGATCTGTATGGGGCGTGTTTTGGCGATCCACCGTGAAACAAAAGCGGCATACTTGTGCCGATCCGGTTTTTGGTGGTCTTCAGGCAGGTGCAAATCGGCCATGCGTTCGATGTCGACAACGGCATTGCCAATCGCTTCGACGAGCAGCGATCGATTTATCCAAATACCATCCCGATAATGTTGATCCACATGATCGAAAATGAAATCTTTTTGGAAGGCTCTCCAAACCTGCGCGACATGGCTGCGAATCAACTTTGCATTGACGGGTTTGGCCATGTGAAGCAAACTTTGTGCGAATAGCGGAAAGCACCAACGCCTATTCAGCCAAAGATTCCCTTGAAACGGTCTGGATTGTTTTTAATGGTTTTTAAGCCGGTTTTGCTGATCTCTTCGAGATCCTTGTCATCATTTGGTAGACCCATTCGCAACATGTTGCGAATCGTTGGCCGGTCGGCGATTTCATGTAAACTGTTTTCGAACTCGATCGCTTCTTTGTCGGTCATTACACTGATCATGGTTGGTTTGGCCCATTATGGTGCAAGAACGCTTGGCGATGAACCAAGTCAAATGATTCATTTTCCAGGGGTTCTATTTTGATCGAATTTTCCCGGTACGGACGCAATCTTAACATCTCATTCGATGTATGACAAGTGTCACACTCTGGTCATACCCTCGTCACACCCTCATCATACCCTCCGGATCCCGACTTTCAAGCCTGGAAAAGGAGCTTTGGACATCGTTCCATCTGCCACGTTCACCACCCCACCCACTGCCGCAGCACCGACAACGGACTACGGAACAGATAATAGAAGAGAGAGACCGTCTGTCCTTCGATCTTGGCGGTCCCCTGCAGGCCGATGCGCGGTGGCGGGGTGCCCGGTTTCAGGCGTGCCTTGATGCGGAAGGCCAGGAGACCCCGGGGGGTGGTGCCGGCTTCGTAGTCGGCGTGATAGAGGGTCGCCGACAGCGGGTCCACCGGGCGGATATTGAGAAACAGGGTCACCGGCGCCCCCGGTTCCAGGATGATGGCATCGTCCACCGGCACCCGGGCCTCCACCTCGGTGTGGGCCGGGTCGGCGATGATGACGATTTTTTCACCGACCCGCACCGGTTTGCCCAGCCAATCGTTGGCGTCGCCGAAGACGGCGATGCCCGCCCGGGGCGCGCGGACGGTGATCCGCGACAGCTGTTCGCCGGCATAGCGCACCTCGGCCTTTTCAATGGCCAGGCGCGCCTCCAACAGACGCGCCTCGGCCTTGCTGGCCTCCTTGCTGAACCCCTTGCGCGTCGCCCGTAAAAAATCGGCCCGGACCACCTCATAGGATTTTTTCGCCACCTCGAAACGGCTCTCCAGGGTGGTTTCATCGAGACTGAACAGCGGTTGTCCGGCGTTGACCGTCTGGTTGGGGGTGACGAAAAATTCCTTGATCACCCCTTCCAGGGGCGGGGCCACCACCAAGGGCGTTTCCGGGACGATGCTGGCCGGGGCCAATACCGACAGCCGTACTGGTAGGGCCAGAATAACCATCAACAGCAAACCGGTCAAAATACGGCGCCACCAGCCGGTGGCGGGCGGACGCAACAGGCGTGCCAGGGGGCGGTTGGCCAGGGCCAACCGGTGCCAGGCGTGGCCCAAGGCGTGGCCGAGATGGTCCAGAACCTGCCGTTCGCCATCGCTCCAGGGTTTGACCCGGGTCAGCCACAAGCCCGCCAGCGGCGGTTGGCCGCCGGGTTGGGTCAATGGTTGCCAGAATGCCTCCGCCGCCAACCACTCCGGCCAATCGCCGGCCAGCTCCGGGGGCAGGTCCGAGGCCTGAAAGGCGTGCGGTTGGCCGGGATCGTGGTTTTTCAGCAGATGCCGCACCGCCCGCCGCAACCAGACGGTCATCGGTGCGTGGCGATCGGGGGCGGGAACCGAAGAGAAGGCGGTTTCCTGAAAAGCCCCGGTGCCGCGGCGGGAAAAGAGCGTCGCCTGTCGGTAGGGAACCAACTGCCGGCATTCGTTCACGGCCAGCAGGGCCAGTTGTTGATGATCGCGGCAGTTGCGTATGCGTCGTTCCAGGGCCAACAGCAGACTCATGGCCCGGGCGGTGTGGCCGTTTGCCGGCGCTTTGTCCATGGCCCGGGGATCCTAGGGGGTTCGATCCCGGCCGGGGAAACGGGCCGAACCGCCCAACCCCGGCAACAACTCGGGAAAACGGCCGAGGATGGCGCCGCGCACCGACAGGGTTTGACTGCCCGGATCGACGTTGGCGGCCAGGGCCTCCACCCGGGCCGGATAGGTTTTTCCGGTTTCCGCCACCCGGACCTCGAACGGTTGTCCCACCTTCAACCAGCCGATCCAGGCGGCGGGCACCACCAGGCGGGTGCGCAGCGGACCGTCCTCGCGGATGGCCAACAGCGGATCCTCGGTATCGACGCTGTCGAACGGGTCGACATGGCGTTTGACCACGCGGCCGGAGAAGGGCGCCCGGATCCGGCAACGGTCGACCTCGACGGCGATGATGCCCAACTCCGCCCGGGCCTTTTTCACCTTGGCTTCGGAGAGGATCACCTCCAGTTCGCTGATGCCGCTCAACTCCGCCATGCGCTGATTGGCCCGATGATGTTTTTTCGCCACGTTCAACACCGCTTCCGCCCGGCGCATTTTCGCTCGTGGCAGGGCGCAGTCGAATCGGACCAGGGTCTGTTTCGCCTTGAAGGTATCCCCCTCATCGACAGTGATTTCAATGATCCGTGAAGCGATCTGCGCCGAGAGCACCGCCTTGCGCGTCGGTTCGATCAAGGCCTGGGCGCGATGGACGATGGTTTCGTTCCCGGCCAGGGCCGGCGGCGCCGCTGTCAGGGCCAGCAGTCCCAGCAGCGGCGTCAACCGACGGAGGAGGGGAGAAAGAAACATGCCGCGCCCGGATCAGGAGGCGTTGCCGATTTTGACCAGGGCGTCGCGTTTTTTCCGGCTGGCGTCACCGGTTTCGATTTTCAACGGCGGGGTGGCCGGTTTTTCCACCCGGGCCGTCCGGGCCTTGGACTCTTTTTTCACCACTGCCGGGGCCTTTTTTTCGTCATCGCCGGTTTCGGCCGGCAGGGTCAATTTGGGCAGCGGGTGCCAATAGTGACGCAGGGCGGCGGCCAGGGTTTTGAGGTCGCCGCCGACCATATCCGGCGGCAGTGGATCGAAGCCGATGGAGTGATAGAGCATGCCGACGGTGTTTTGCAGTTCGGCATAGGTCAGATCCCGTTGCACCTCGGCCAGCAGGGCGCTCATTTCGCTGCGGATCACCTCCAGCGGTTCGGCCTTGGAGGCCTTTTTCGCCGCCTTGGTGTGTTGGCTGCGTCGTTTGTTGATCTCGCGGAGCTGGCGGGTGACCTCATATTCCTCCTTGATGTGGTGATATTGGCGCATGGCCAGGTGCACCTGGGTCATGACCGCCATGGCCATGGAGAGGCGCCGGGTGCGGGCCAGTTCGGTTTGCGCCTCGGCGTTGGCGATGGCCTTGGGGGTGGAGAGGGCGTTGAACAGGTCGAAGGAGGCCTGCAGGCTGGAGTCGGTCCAGGCGTTCCAGTAGAGGAACTTGTTGCTGTCATGCTGCCGGCTGGCGGCCAGCTCGACGCCGGGGAACATGCGCAACAGCGCCTTGCGCACCTCCTGGACACCGATGCGCTCCTGATAATCCTCTTCACGCAACTCCGAACGGTGGGCCAGGGCGTGGCGCACCAATTTTTCCATGTCGATATCCAGTTTCGGCACTGCTTGGCGGTAGCGCAGGGATTGGTCGAGACGGAAGGCGGAGCCCGGTTTCAGGTTGATCAGGGCGGCCAGATGGTATTGGGCCAGGTCCAACTGTTTGCGCATGGCCAGCAGACGATGGATGTGCTCCAACAGCTCCTTTTGGAAATTCATGGCCTTTTCCGGACCATGGAGCCGTTGTCGTTCCAACTTGCGCGAATCCCGCAGGGCCGCCCGCGCCCGGGACAGCAGCCCGTCGGTGCGGTCGGCCAGGGCCTGGGCGGCCATGGCCTGCCAGTAGGCGTAGCGGACATCGCGGATGATGTCCTGCACCGCCTTGCGCCGCTGTTCCTGAACGATGAGGAACTGGTCGGCCAGTTGTTTGGCCTGAAAATAACTGACGCCGAAATCGAGCAGATTCCAGTAGAAGGCGATATTGCCGGTGGTGCGGGTTTTTTCCTGGGATTTGGAGAGTTCCAGGGATTCCGTATTGGTGTAGATGGAAACGCTGGTGGTGGCGCTGTATTCGCTGCGGTTGCTGAGAGTGCCGGTCGCGGAGACCGTCGGCAGCAGATCGAACAGGGCGATGTCCGACTGTCCCCGGGCCAGGGCCTGCTCCCGCAGTTTGACCCGTTGGTCGAGATTATATCGAATGGCCCGGGCCATGGCGTCATAGAGGGTCAACACCCCGTCAACCGGTTCCTGCTCGGCGAACAACCGTTGCACGTCCGCCTCGGCCCGTTGTTCGATCTCCCGGGGTTCCAACGGTTTCGGGGCGATGCCGCAGGCGGACAAGACCCAGGCCACGGGCAACAACCAGGCCAGCGGCCGGTGATAAATCCTGTTCATGTGTGACGATCCTTTGAAAACAGGGTCCGAGGCCTGTTCTGCCCGGCAACGGACCGACTCTTTTGGTAGTATTCCCGTTTAGCGTTCAGCGTTTACTGACCACATTTGATGGCATTGAATATTTTGTCCGTTTCGCCGAGCAGTTCCATCATCGGCACCAACTCCATGGCATCGACCTCACCGATCTGTTCCGTCAAACCGGCTTTGCCGCGTTTATCGGTGCGGGATTGTTCATCCTCCACCGGCAGATCGCCATCCACTTCCCGGTCGCCTTCCTCATCATCCGGGGGCGGCCCATCTTCAGGGGGAGGGGCGTCGTCTTCCCCTTCGGGTAACGGATTGCCCTCTTCATCGACCAGGGGTGGTTCCTCTTCTCCACCCTCGGAAAGCGGCCGGCCCTCTTCATCGACCAGGGGTGGCTCATCCTCTCCACCCTCTGGGAGAGGCCGGCCTTCTTCATCGACCAGGGGTGGTTCGCCCTCTTGACCTTCAGGTATGGGTCTGCCTTCTTCATCTATCGGTTGGTCCGGATTTTCCTGGAATTGTTCGTCGGGATCTCCATTGGTTGTTCCGTCCTCGGGCGGCGAACCATCTTCCATCATCGGCCCATCATCAGGCGGCGGTGAACCATCTTCCATCATCGGTTCACCATCGGGCGGCGGCGAACCGTCATCCATCATCGGTTCACCATCGGGCTGAGGCGAACCGTCATCCATCATCGGTTCACCCTCGGGAGGTGGCGAACCGTCATCCATCATCGGTTCACCCTCGGGCGGCGGCGAACCGTCATCCATCATCGGCCCATCGTTAGCCGGTTCAAAATAAATCGGTTCCGGATCGGTTGGTTCAAAAGCGGTCGGTTCCGGATCGTTCGACCCATCATCGATCGGATCGTCATAGATCGGTTCGGGATCGGTCGGGCCATCATCGAGTGGTGGGGGGTCATCCGATAGGAACGGGTCATCATTGATTGCTCGATGCACCACCGTCACCGTGACGACCGTGCTGTCATAGTCCACCTCCAGGTATTTTTCATTGCCCAGATCCTGGCCGAGGATGGTGTGAAACGTTCCCTGAATCTCGGCGGCCGAGATGATCTCGAAACTGTCTCCGACCTCTGGTTGATAATCGTTGATGGTCTGGAGATCCAGGGTACCATCCAGAGAGGCGGTGCCGGAGACGATGATCTGGTCATATTCACTGCCGGGGGTGGTTCCGGCCAGTTCGATTTCCAGGGTGCCATCGTCGGCCTGATTCAGATCACCTTCGACATAAAGGGTTTCGGGTGAAAAACCGGGGCTGATGGTGCCGTGGTTGGTGAACTGGATGTTGGCAACGTCCAGGGTGCCGGAGCCTTTGATGACGCCACCGCTGTCGTTGGAAAAATCGCTGTCCACCACCACCCGGGCGCCACTGTTGATGGCCATGGTGCCGGTCTGGGTCAAACCGGCGCTCAAACGCAGGGTACCGGTGTCGACCTGCAGGGTGCCGCTGTTTTCAAAGGGTACCGAGATCAACGAAGTGCCGGTGCCGCCACTTTTGTTCAGGGTACCCAGGTTGGCGAAACGGTTGCCGACACCATCGGAACCGGCGGTGATGTTGAGATCATCCTTGATGTCAAAAAAGGCCGCGGCATCGTTGTAGACATCAGAACTGCCGCTCAGGGTGATATTGCCCTCGGTCCAGGAGACGCGGCCCGAATTGCTTAACCGGGCATCCTGGATCACCTTGTCGGTGGTGCCGGAGATATCGACCTGGCTGGTGGAGGAGATCGAAAAACCACCACTGTTGCCGATGGTGCCGCCGGTCCAGGTGAAGGTATCCAGGATGGTGATGGCCCCGGTTCCGTCCAGGGCGCCGTCGGAAAGGGTGAAGGTGGAACCGCTGGGGATGGTGAGCCCCCCGTCCTGCACCGTCATGTCATTGGCCGCTAGGTGGTCGCTGTCGACGGTGATCGTCGCGGTGGCGGTGGTGGTGGCCTGGCCGTCGTTGACGGAGAACAGCATGGTGCGGGTGCCGGCGGCGGCGACATGGCCGTCGGCGACCCGATAGGTGACACCACGCAGGACGGTTTCATAAGTGCCCGGTGAATCGGCTCCGGTCAGGGTCAGGGTGCCGGTGGTACCGTCCCAGGCGCCGGTGACGGCGCCGCTGGGCGTGAAGGTGAGTTCATCGAGGCCCTGGACGTAACCGTTCTGGATTTGCACCGATGCCCCTTGCAGGTCGGTGCCGTCGGCATCGATCAAAGTGAAGTTCGGGTCGACGGTGATGCCGGTGCTGTCACCGGTGAAGGTCTGGTTGGCGCCGGAAGTCAACTGTGGCACATCGTTGACCGGGGTGACGTTCAGGGTGATGGTGTAGGCGGCGGGGCTGAAGTCCGTGCCGTCGGAAACCTGAAAGTCAAAGCTGTCGAATCCGTCACCGGACTGGTTGGCGGTCGGGGTGAACACCAACCGGTTCAGGTCACCGGCGGCGATATCCTGGTTGACGGATACCGGATCGCCATACAGGGTCAACGAACCGATGCCCGGCAAGGTGGTGATGCGGACCCGGTCCAGTGATGCACCCTCCACATCCGAAAAGCCGAAATCGTGGCTGGAAAAGGTATAACTGCCATCCTCCAGGATGGTGATGGCGCCATCGGCGCCCAGGGGGGCGTCATTGACCGGGTTCACATTCAGGGTCACGGTATAGGTGTTGGCACTGTAGGTGGTGCCATCGTGAACCTGATAGGTGAAACGGCTGAAACCATCGCCGCTGGCATCGGCGGTCGGCATGAAGACCAGTGAACCGAGGTCGGCGCCGTTGATCTCCTGCTCCACGGTCACCGTCACACCGTTGAAGGTGAGTGAACCGGTGGTGGGCAACGACTGGATGCGAATCCGTTCCAAGGCGCCGCCTTCGGTATCGGAAAAATTGAAATCGGCGGTGGAAAAGGTGTGACTGCCGTCTTCATTCAGCGTCAGGGTGGCGTTGCTGGCGGTCGGGGGGTCGTTGACCGGGGTGACATCGAGAGTGATGGTATAGGGGGCGATGCTGTAGGTGCTGCCGTCATAAACCTGGAAGTCGAAACTGTCGAAAGCATCACCGCTGCTGTTGGCCGTGGGGATGAAGGTCAGCAGGTTCAGATCCCCGGCGGCGATCTCCTGGTCCAGGGTCACCGTGGCGCCGTGCAACGCCAAACTGCCGGTGGCGGGCAGGGCGGTGATCCTGATCCGCTCCAGGGCGCCCCCTTCGGTATCGCTGAAACCGAAATCGGCGCTGGAGAAGGTGTAACTGGTATCCTCATTGATGCGGATGGTGTTGTTGGCCGCCAGGGGTGGATCATTCTGGGCGGTGACATCCACGGTCATGGTATAGGTGTCGGTGCCATAGGCCGTACCGTCATGAACCTGGAACTGGAAGCGGCTGTAATCGTTGCCGCTGGCGTCGGTCTCCGGCGTAAAGGTGAGCAGGCCGATGTCGGGGTTGGTGATCTCCTGATCCAGGATCACTTCGACACCGTTCAAGGTCAGGGAGCCGGCGGTGGGCAGGGAGGTGATGCGCAACCGGTCGAGGGTGTCGTTGTCGGCATCGGAAAAATTGAAATCTTCGACCATGAAGGTGTAATCGGTGTCTTCCGTCACCGTCACCGTGGCATTGCCAGCGGTTGGACCATCATTGACCGGCGTCACGTCCAGGGTGATGGTGTTGGGGTTGATGCTGTAGGTGGTGCCGTCATACACCTTGAAATCGAAACTGTCGAAACCGGTGCCGGAGCTGTCGGGGGTCGGCGTGAACACCAGCAGGCCCAGGTCGGCGGTGACGATCTCCTGATCAAGGGTTACCGGAGTACCGTCCAGGGCCAACTCGCCGAGACCCGGCAGGCTGACGATCCGCACCCGTTCCAGGGTCGCCCCGTCGGCATCGGTAAACCCGAAATCGCCGCTGGCAAAGGTGTGGCTGCCATCTTCGAGGACGGTGATGGTGGTACTGCCGCCCAGGGGGGCGTCGTTGACCGGCGTCACGTCCAGGGTCATGGTGTAACTGTCGGTGCTCAAGACGGTGCCATCATGAACCTTATAGTCAAAACTGCTGGCGCCATCGCCCGTGACATCGGCCGCCGGCACGAAGGTGAGGGCCGGGATGTCGCTGCTGATGATCTCCTGATCGATGGTGACGGTGCTGTTGTTGAGCGTCAACGAACCGGAAGTGGGCAGGCTGATGATCTGAATGCGGTCCAACGGGTCGCCATCGACATCGAAAAAGTTGAAATCGAGTTCCAGAAAGGTGAAATCGGTATCTTCGGTCACCTGCACCGAGGAGTTGGCGGCGGTGGGCGCATCGTTCACGCCGGTGATATCGATGTCGAAGAAATAACTGTTGGTACTGTAGGCGCTGCCATCATAAACCTGGAACTCAAAACTGTCATAGGCGGTGCCGAAACCCTCCTGGTCGCCGGTATAGGTCAACAGGGAAATTTCGCTGTCGGAGATCACCTGGTTGGTGCTGACTTCACTGCCGGAAAGGGCCAGGGTGCCGTTGCCGGGCAGCGCGGTGATCTTGATACCCATCAAACTGTCGCCATTGGCATCGACGAAACCGAAATCCCCGGTACTGAATGTATACGGTGTGTCCTCGGAGAGGAGGGCCGTCTGGTCGGCGGCGGTGGGCGCGGTGTTGCCGGTGCTGTTGATGTCGACGGTCAGGGTGTTGCTGGAGGCGCTGAAGGCGAATCCGTCATAGACCATGAACTGAAACGAGGCGTAACCGGGGCCGCTGGCGCCGGTCGATGGTGTGAAAACCAGATTGGGCAGATCGGCCAGGGTGATCTCCTGGTCCAGGGTCACATCGGTGCCGCTGAGTTGAAAGCTGTCCACGCCGGGCAGGGCGGTGATCTTGATCGATACCAGGCCGTCGCCATCGGCATCGTTGAAGCCGAAGTCGTTTTCGGAAAAGGCGCGGCCGACGCCGGCATCGACGGTGATGGTATTGTCGGCGCCGGTTGGCGGATCGTTTATGGGGTTGATATCGATGGTCAGGATGTTGGCGGTGTCGCTGTAGGCGTTGCCGTCATGGACCAAAAACTGAAAGTCCGCATAAGCGGTGCCGTTGGCCCCGGCTTCAGGGGTGAAGATCAGATAACCGTTGTCCAGATCGCTGCTCAGGACCTCCTGATCCACGGTCACGGTGCTGTTGTTCAACAGCAGGGAACCGAACTCGGGCACGGCGGTGATCTGAATTTTGTTGAGGGCGGCCCCTTCCGGATCGTTGAAACCGAAATCGGCGGTGGTAAAGGTGTAACTGGCGTCTTCATCGATGGTGACCGTGACATCGCCGCCGGTGGGCGGATCATCGCTGGCGGTGACGTCGATGGTCATGGTGTAGGTGTTGGTGCTGTAGACGGTGCCGTCACTGACCTGAAAATCGAACGTGGCATAGGCGCTGCCGCTGTCGTTGCTGGCCGGGGTGAAAACGGTGTTGACCAACTCGCTGGCGCTGATCTCCTGATCGATGGTGACTTCGGTATTGTTCAGGGTCATGGAACCCCGGGTAACCAGGGAGGTGATTTTTACCATGGCCAAACGGTCGCCGTCGGGGTCGGAAAAGCCGAAATCGCTGATGGAAAAACTGCGGCTGCCGTCTTCGGCGACGGTGATGGTGCCGCTGACGGCGCTGGGCGCCTCGTTGATGCCGGTCACATCGATGGTGATGGTGTTGTCGTTGTCGCTGTAGGCGGTGCCATCATGGACCAAAAACTGAAAACTGGCGTAGGCGCTGCCGTTGGCGCCGGTATCGGGGGTGAAAACCAGATCGGGCAGATCGGCGGCCGGGATCTCCTGATCCACGGTCACCGAGGTGCCGTTCAACAGCAGGGAACCGGCGGTGGGCACCGAGACCAGTTGAATTTGATTCAGGGGATCCCCGTCGCCGTCGTTGAAGCCGAAATCAGTGGCGGCAAAGGTGTGGCTGGTATCCTCGTCGATGGTGATGGTCGTATCACTGCCGGTGGGGGCATCGTTGGCGGCGGTGACATCGATGGTCATGGTGTAGATGCCGGTGCTGTAGACGGTGCCGTCACTGACCTGAAAATCGAAGGTGGCGAAACCGTTGCCGCTGGCATCGAGCGGTGGCGTATAGATGGTATTGACCAGATCGGTGGCGCTGATCTCCTGATCGATGGTGATTTCGGTATTGTTCAGGGACATGGAACCCCGGGTGACCAGGGAGGTGATTTTCACCGTGGCCAGACCATCGCCATCGCCATCGGCAAAACCGAAATCGCTGATGGCGAAACTGCGGCTGCCGTCTTCATTGACGGAGATGGTGCCGTCGGCGGCGGTGGGGGCCTCGTTGACGTTGGTCACGTCGATGGTGATGGTGTTGCTGGCGCTGCTGTAGCCGCTGCCGTCATGGACATAAAAATCAAAACTGGCATAGGCGGTGCCGGTGGCGCCGGTCTCGGGGGTGAAAACCAGGTTGGCCAGGTCGGCGGCCAAAATTTCCTGGTCAGCGGTGACGGTGGTATCGTTGAGTTGCAGTGAACCGGCCCCCGGCACGGTGGCGATCTGAATTTTCTCCAGCGGATCGCCGTCGGGATCGCTGAAGCCGAAATCACTGACGGAAAAACTGTAACTGCCATCTTCACTGATGGTGATGGTGCTGTCGCCCCCGGTGGGCAGGTCGTTGCCGGCGGTGACATCGATGGTCATGGTGTAGGTGTCGGGTCCGTATTGGCTGCCGTCACTGACCTGAAAGTCGAAAGTGGCATAAGCGGCGCCACTGGCATTGGCGTCGGGGGTGTAAACGGTGTTGACCAGATCGGCGGCGCTGATTTCCTGGTCGATGGTGATTTCGGTGTTGTTCAGGGTCATGGAACCCTGGGTGACCAGGGTGGTGATTTTGACCATTTCCAGCGAGTCGCCATCGGTATCGGAAAATCCGAAATCGCGGATGGTAAAGCTGCGGCTGCCGTCTTCGTTGACGGTGATGGTGCCATCGCTGGCGCTGGGAGCGTCGTTGACCGGGCTGACGTTGATGGTGATGGTATTGGCGGCGTTGCTGTAGATGTTGCCGTCATGAACCTTGAAATCGAAGGTCGCATAGCCATCGCCATTGGCGTTGGCGGTCGGGGTGAAAACCAGGTTGGCCAGATCGGCGGTGTTGATCTCCTGGTTGAGGACCACATCGGTGCCGCTCAAGGTCAATGATCCGGCATTTTGCAGGGTGGTGATCTTGATCTTGGTGAACGGATCGTTTTCAGGATCGCTGTAGGAGAAATCCGACTCGATGAAACTCAGACTGGTGTCTTCATCGATGGTGATGGTGTTGTCGCCGCCGATGGGCGGCGTGTTGTCGGCGGCGTTGACGCCGATGGTCATGGTGTAGATGTCGGGGCTGTAGTCGAAACCGTCGAATACCCTGAACTGGAACGAGTCATAGGCATCGCCCGAGGCCCCGGCCGGGGCGGTGTATTCGAGCAGGTTCAAATTGGCCAGGGTGATCTCCTGGTCGAGGGTCACTTCCATCTGCTGGAGCTGGAGGGAACCGTTGTTGACGAGACCGGTTATCTGCACATGGACCAACCCCTGTCCGTCGGCATCGGTGAAGCCGAAATCGCTCTCGCTGAAGGCGTAGGCGACGTTGGCTTCGACGCTGATGGTGTTGTCAGCGCCGGTGGGCGGATCGTTGACGGCCGTGACATCGACGGTGCTGGTGGCGGCGGCGCTGTCCTGGAAACCGTCATCGACGGTGAAGCTTATGGTCCGTTGGTTCTCGTCCGGGGCTTCGCTGCTGTTGTTGAAGATGACCGAACGCAGGGCGGCTTCATAGCCCGCTACGGTGTCGGTGCCGGTGAGGGTCAGGATGCCGTTGACGGCATCCCAGGAGCCGGTGATCATTGGGGTATCGATGAATCCCAACTGATCGGCGCCGCTCTGAAAATTGCTGGAGATGGTGGCGCCCTGCAACTCGGGACTGTCCGGATCGTCGATGATGATATTGGCGTCGATGATCGGGGCCGGGGTGTCGCCTTCGGTGAAGGTGGCGGTACCGCCGGCGGTAATCGTCGGGGCGACGTTATCCACCAGGATGCCGTCATACGCCAAAAAGGCTTCAGGGGTGGTGGTTTCGATGGGACCGCTTTGATATTCCAACTCCCAGTCGCCGCCCAGATGGGCGGCGCCGGTGGTATCCTCCGAGGCGGCCACGTCGGCACCGG
>CAYFNE010000024.1:0-17102 GCA_964344355.1 uncultured Magnetococcales bacterium | reverse complement strand
CCGCCCAGATGGGCGGCGCCGGTGGTATCCTCCGAGGCGGCCACGTCGGCACCGGTCAAACGGGCGAGTTCGGTGGCGAAGGCCTGGCCGTCGTCACCGGCGGCGATATCGCAACCGTGGATCAAAAAATCGGCATCGTCGGTGAGTACCTGACGCCACTGTTGGAACTGGTCGGCGTAGTCGGCCAGATTATCCCCGTTCAGCGCCCCGGAGGTCAGGCCGATGCTGCCCGGACCGCCGTGGGAGAGCAGGTGGACGGCGCGCACATGACCCGCTTCCAGCAGGGCGCCGGTCATCTGTTCGATCCCATCGCGGTCGGCATCCAACACCACCACCTGCGTCGATTCGTCCAGTTCGCCGATCAAATCCCGATAACCGGGCACGCCGGTATCGATGAACAGGAGCTCCCGGGGTTGATCGACCGAAGGGGGGAGATAATCCTGGAACAGACCGCTTTCGGTTGGTTCGTTGGTTGGCGATGGGGCGTCGCCGCCGCTGGAATCGATTTCCGCCTGGTTTTCATCGATGGCGGTCGCCAGGCCGGCGGCATCCAGGAGGATGCGCGGCTCCAGGGCCATCATCAACCGCTCGGGGACCTCCGGGGCGCTATTGAAAAAAAGCGATCCGGTCGCCTTGCCATGATGATCACGGTTCAAGCGTTTCATTCCCGCCTCCTGGTTCCAAAAACGAAACAGACCCCATGGCCCGCCAACGGTCCTGGAGCGAAAAAATTGGCAAAGCTGTTGTTTTTAAAAGGTATCTACAGAAAAAAAGCGTTCTTTCACGATGGGCCGACACATACACTTTAATCTAGCAGAATTTCTTCGCATGATCAATAATGGATTACGCATCGCCATTCACGTGTTGATCGAAGGTTGGAGGAATATCATGCACCACCCCAACAGCAATCGGGCCGTCCACCGGTCGTTCCGTCTGTTTTTCACCCTGTTCATCGCCTGGGTCCTGTTTTTGCCCCTGGTCACCGGACCGGCATTGGCCGATGAAAAGGCCCTGGTCAAAAAGGCGGTGGAGGCCTTCGAAAAAAAACGCTGGGGGGAGGCGCAACGGCTGTTTGAGCGGATACGCCAAAAACATCCCAAAAATCCACAGCCTTATTACTTTCTCGGCGAAATTCACCTGTTCCATGACCGTCCAGCGCGGGCCGCCCGTTTTTGGCGGCTTTATACCAAGCTGGATGCCGCCGGGGCCGCTTCGCACGATGTCCCCCGGCGTTTGACCCTGCTGGAGGACAAACTGCGGAAAAGATCGTTCGAACGGATGTTGGACAATGAGGCCAGTTTGAGCAAAGAACCGCCGGATCCCAACACGGTGGCGGTTTTTCCGTTCGATCACAACGGTCAGGAGGCCTATCGGGTGCTGTCCAAGGGTATTACCGCCCTGGTGATCGCCGATCTGGCCAAGGTGCCGGGCATCAAGGTCCTGGAGCGGGTCAAAGTGCAAAAACTGGTCCAGGAGATCGCCTTGCACAAGAGCGGTCTGGTCGGCGATCACAAGGTGCGGGCCGGGCGTCTGTTGAAGGCGCAAAAACTGGTCACCGGCGACTATCGGGTACGATGAAAGGGGGCGGTGTCATGAACCGGTTTCAACGGGCGAAAAAAATGGGATTTTTGCTTCCGGTCCTGCTGTTGCTGGCCCTGCCGGCCACGGTCCTGGCCGAGCCAAAATTGCAGCTCAACACCCACATGCTCGACGCCACCTCGCGCAAGGTGGTCACCTCGGTGAGCCAGGAGGGGCCGATCAACGAAATTTTCCGTTTGCAAAAAAGCATCGTCTCCAAGGTATTGAACAATCTGGGCATCTCCAGGGAGTCTTTGCCCAAGGCGGTGCAACAGGCCCTGGATCGTCCACCGACACGCAGTTTCAAGGCTTTCGTCGCCTATTCGGTGGGCCTGGATCTGTTCGACCAGGGCCGGTTCGCGGACGCCCGGGTGGCTTTTCGCAAGGCCACCAGCCTCGATCCGACCTTCCAGGAGGCCACCATCCAGGAACGGCAGACCCCGAGGGTCGACATCTCCCTGGAGCGGCTCAAACGTTCTTCCATGAACCGGGCCATCCGCCGCGCCAACAGCATCCTCCGTGGCCGCATCACCGCGACAACCACCCCCACCAGCACCACTTATGCGACGGCGGTGGCGGTCAAACCCTCTTCGGGGAGTGACCGGGCCGTGGTGGTGGAGGATATCGGTGAGGGGGATTTTGACAGCCAGGTGAAAGGGGCCATCCGCGAGGTCCATGAGACCGTCGAGCATTTGTCGGATATCCGGGAGGAGGCCAGAACGGGTTTTGCGGCGCCCAAGGAGTTGATCAGTCGAGGCCTGCGTGAGGATATCGATGTCGGTCTCATCGCCGAAACGGTCCTGGAAAACCTCGAACAGGCCAATCGCCAGGACGTCAAGGAGGTGTTGGAGATCGTGGGCAAGGAGGGCATCACCCGGCATGAGACCGCTGATCTCATCGAATTGCTGGAATCCCGGGGGGATTGCCAGTAGAACCGTCGCTGCCGGGGAATATTTCGTCCGATCCGTCACAATCGTCGTACCGTTTTTCCGGCTACCGGCGGTCCGGTTGGCAAAAAAGCTGTCAATCAATCCGTTGCGGTGGGCACGGATGTGGCTGGATATGGTTGAACCGTTTGGAGGACGTAACCTGTGTGTGAGTGCCAACTATTTGTTTTGCCAAAAATTTTGCAGATTTTTTGAACCGTCTGCCATGGTCCCGGGTCTAATCCCTCAAAACGATAACCCCATTGCACAGGAGATGAACCATGGTCGGAACCTTTTTTCACGCCGGACACCACGAAGGACTTCGGATCACCATCGTATTGGGCATTGCCCTGGTGACCTTCCTGGTGGTGGCCGCCCTCTGAACGAACCGTTTCAACAAAACCCATGACATCCAGCCGTTTGGATGTCATGGCCGGAGCCGAAAGGGACCAATCGATCGGGATTGGTTTTTTTTGTGTGTTTTTCCGGCGGAACGGGGGCCGGTGTGCGGTCGTTGTCGGCTGCACTTTTATTTATCCGGTCCCTCGAACCCCGACTTTCGCTATACTGTTCGGGATATTCGGGACATTGATTGCCGGCACATGCTGGAGAGTCCGCTGCTGGAGGAAAATTTGCTGGCGGTCCTCTGCCGGATGATGGATGAACGCGGCGCCATCCGCCAGGTATTGACCCGTATCGGCGCCCTGCCGGCCAAGGCCCGCGCCGACGCCCTGGAAAAACTGGTGATCCTGGCCGGCCTGCGCAAACTTGAAACGGTGATCAAACAGGAGGTCGATGAGATGGCCATTTCCGTGGATGTGATGGAAAACGCCTTTTTGCGGGATATTTTTGGAAAAGGGGAACAGAAAGGATGGCAGGAAGGTCAGGTCAGCTTGCTTCTTCGTCAGTTGGAAGAAAAATTTGGCCAACTGTCCAACGAAATCAAGGAAAAGATACATGCTGCCAGTACGGCCGATCTGGAACGGTGGAGTTTGCGGGTTTTAAAATCAGACACCTTGAAAGATATCTTTGAAGGATAACACCCACACGGGGTTTCGTCCGTGTCATCGCCGTCGACCCGCCCTACCGTATTGGCTCGCTCCGAAGCGATCGGGTGTCACAGAAACGACGAATCCAGCCATGGCGGGAAAAACGGACCATCATGAGGGGAAAACCTGAGAGGTGACGTCACTTGCCGGGGCGGGGGTGAGGAAAAAAATGGATCAGAGAATCGAAGGCCTGAAAAAACATTGGCCGCAACGTCGGGAGGTTGCGCCCAGAGGCTTGGTGTCCCGTTGTGTTGCGGCCTTGTGTGCTTCTTTTGACAACGATGATGGAGGATCGGTTCCGGTTTTTTTGGCGAATTTTTCGCTTTTTGTTTCAGGTATGCCAATGGAACGGTTGGGTGGATTTTCAGGGGTGCGTTGTCCTGAAAAAACATTGGCCGCAACATCGGGAGGTTGTGCCCAAAGGCTTGGAGTCCCGTTGTGTTGCGGCCTTGTGTAAACAGATAGACCGGCGTCCCTTGGAAAAGGTTCCAGCTTTTTGCATTTTTTTGGGGGTCGGCGGGAAATGAGGGGATTCGGGGGTTGGACGGGCGGGAGAGATGAAAATGGCGGGAATTGGTGAAGGGGTGAGATCCATGTTACGGTGTCGATGCGTGTGGATTTTCACGATCCGATCCCCGTTGGTTCCCGCGAGTGTTCAACCATGCATGATGCCTTGAAAAATCTTCAACTTTGGCAGCAAAAAGATCAAATCGCCCGGCAGGTGGAAACCATCGCCGAATCCGACGACTGGTATCGGGGCGGGCGCAAGATCGGCCGGTTGCGGCGATCTTTCAAAACCGTGGCGGCCATCAGCCCGGAGGTGGAAACCTTTTTCGAGGAACGTCTCAACGCCGCCCATCAAACCTATATGGATCGTCTGGCCCTGCATAAACTGAAAGGTCCCACCAACCAGGAAGCCCTGAAAAAAGCCGAGATCGGGCGAATCGAAAATCAATCGCGCCTGTTCCGGGTCGCCATCGCCCAGGCCGAGGGGTTCATCGATGATTGCCGGCAGCGGCTCGTCAACGGCGATGATGGGGGCGACCGGGAAACGGCGGGACGGATCATCGACGGCATGGTCGCGGAGATCGCCCATAAACGGAACCGGATCCGCGCCAACGGGGCCATGGTGGAACTGCTCGAATCCGGCGCCGGTTATGTCGGTTGTTCCGCCACCATCGGCACCGTGGCCCGACCCTCTCCACCCGGGTGAAAAAAGCCGTGAACACCGCCCCGTTTTGTGGGACCATCCACCGGTCATTGTGCCAGAGAGGGGGACCCCATGGAACTGCAACGTGAAATCGATATCTGCCTGCGCTCCCGCCACACCTTGATCTTCCTGGTCTCCCTGGAAGAGGAACACGTCGTCCGAAAAATTACCCAACTGTGCAAAAACAGTGATCGCAGCCTGTTGAGTTGGGATTTGGCCGACCGGTTCCGTTCCCTGGTGGCCAAACAAACGGCCCCGCCGCCGGAAGCGCGGGACCCGCTGTCGGCCCTGGAGGCCATTGAAAAAATGGACGGGCAGCAGGTATTCCTGTTGCCCGATTTTCATCAATGTTGGCACAACCAACCCCGGGTCATCCGCAAATTGCGCAATCTGGCGCAACGGTTGAAATATACCCGCAAATCGATCCTCATCACCGCCCCCACCAACAAGGTGCCGGACGAGTTGAAAGACGAAGCGGTGATCCTGGAAGTGCCGCCACCGGGCGTTGATGAACTGGCCGGTATCCTCGACCGTTTGATCCAGTCGCCGGGGGTCAAAGTGGACCTGGATGAATCGGAACGGGCCCGTTTGATCCGTGCCGCCCTGGGACTCTCCTCCAGCCAGGCGCAACGGGTGTTCGCCAAGGCCATCGTTCATGACGGCATCCTCAATGAAGAGGATATCCAGATCATCAACAACGAGAAACAGATGTTGATCCGCGAATCCGGGGCCCTGGAGTTTTTCTCCCCCCGGAGACGGTCAGCGATGTCGGCGGGCTGCACCAACTCAAGGAGTGGCTGAACATGCGCCAGAAGGCCTTTTCCCGGGAAGCGCGGGAGTATGGCCTGCCGCATCCGC
Source organism: uncultured Magnetococcales bacterium (assembly GCA_964344355.1). Classification (GTDB taxonomy): domain Bacteria; phylum Pseudomonadota; class Magnetococcia; order Magnetococcales; family CAYFNE01; genus CAYFNE01. The sequence goes on along the minus strand of CAYFNE010000024.1, from coordinate 11,481 downwards.
GCGGCATCGCCCTGATCGGCATCCCCGGAACCGGTAAATCCTTGACCGCTAAGGCCATTGCCGCTCTGTGGCAACTGCCCCTGTTGCGGCTCGACATCGGCGCGTTGTTCGGCAGCCTGGTCGGTCAGTCGGAGGAGAACACCCGCCGCGCCCTGCGCCTGGCCGAAACCATCTCCCCCTGCCTGTTGTGGATCGATGAAATCGAAAAAGGGCTCTCCACCGGCGGCGGCGATGGCGGAACCTCGTTGCGGGTGTTCGGTACCATCCTGTCGTGGATGCAGGAGAAGAGCAAACCGGTGTTCGTCATCGCCACCGCCAACGATATCACCCGCCTGCCGCCGGAGTTGATGCGCCGGGGCCGGTTCGATGAAATTTTTTTCCTCGATCTGCCCAACTATGTGGAACGCCGGGAAATTTTCAACGTTCACATCCGCAAGCGCCGCCGCGATCCGGATCGGTATGACCTCAACAAACTGGCCGATCACTGCCAGGGGTTCGTCGGCGCCGAGATCGAGCAGGCCATCATCGACGCCATGTATCTGGCCTATAACGATGTCGATCATCCCCGGCGGGAGTTTACCGATGGCGATATCATTCAGGCCATGTCCAAGCTGGTGCCCATGTGCCGGTCGCAAAAGGAGATCATCGATCTGCTCCGGCAATGGTTGTTGGAGGGCCGCGCCCAGTCGGCCTCCCATCGCGAGACCGAACTGGCGCAACGGTCGTTTGTCGACATCCAACTGGATCCCATGGTGAATTGATATGAGCGAACTGCAGGAGATCGATCTGTTCATCGATACCGAAGGCCGGCTGCGGGTCGAGGTGCGCGGCGTCAAAGGGGCGGCCTGTGAGGAACTGACCCGGGAGATGGAGGAACTCCTGGGTGGCGAGGTGTTGGAACGGGACCACACCGATGAGTTCCATGAACAACCCATCGAGCAGGAAGCCGGCCAGTCCAACTGGTCCGGCCAGGGCTGAAGGAGGGAAACGATGTCCCACTATTCGACCATCCGAACCCGTTTCGTCTCCGGCCCCCATCTGGTCGCCGCCCTGCGTGGCATGGGGTTTTCCGAAGTGGAATTTTATGAACAACCGCAACCCCTGACCGGTGGCGCCGTCACCATCGGCTCGGCGGCGGCGGAGATCATTTTGCGCAAAAAACATCTGCGCGGCACCGTCAGTGACATCGGTTTCCGACGTAACGCCGAGGGGTTTTTCGAGGCGGTCATCGAGGACCTGGATCGGAATCGGGGCTATGATGTCGGCTGGTTGTTGCAGGTCACGCAACGCTATGCCTATCAGGTGGCCCGCTCCACCCTGGAACGGCAAAATTTCGACCTGGTGGCCGAGGAGACCAACCAGGATGGCGTCATCCATCTGGTATTGCGCCGTCAGGTTTAGGGGGGAACGGCCATGGAGCCACGGGAACGTTTGCAGTTGATTCAGGAGTTGAGGAAACATCTCGTCTCCATTGAAAGGATTTACAACTACGGCTGGGGGTTTGTCTTTTCCGTCACGCTCATCGCTTCGGCGTTTTTTTGGCAATATCTGGGCGAGGAATCCTTTTGGGCCAAATTGATCGCCGACGGCATTTTTTTCTTTGTGGTTCTCATCATCCTGGCCATGTTCCTCGATCCCGATACCAGACTGAAGCGCAAGGTTGCGGCGGGTCTGTCCGACTTCCACAAAAAACATTCCGCCGATCCCGAGCGTTGGGAGGAGGTGCAAACCTTGTTGCAACAGTGGGCCGGGCGGTCGGCCGGGAAGGAAAGCCTGGGCGGTGGCGATTCCGATCTGAAAGAGTCGGCCAAGGCCTATTGTGATCAACTGTTGGAAGCGAAACTCATGGAGCTTCCCTCGGCGGAAGACCAGTTGAACGAACAGCTGGAAACGGCCTTGGAACCCGCCGTGCCGGCGGCCTCCTCAGCCCTTCCGGCACCGGCGCCGGTGACACCGCCCAAGCCCGCGGCCAAATCGGCTCGCAAGACAAAAAAGCCCGCGGTCGATGATGCATCGATGCCCTACATCCCCTTGGATCCGGAACCCCACCGCAAACTGGCGTCCAACACGGGTGATGGCGCCAAACGGAAAAAACGCCGCCCCACCACCACCTCCCACGGTCCCCGTCTGGCTTTGGAACCACTGATGGCCGATGACGCGGCGGGGAAAAAAGGTGACGACCGATCGTGACGGTTCGGGGGCAACCCGTCTGCAATTGCACGCCCTGGCCCCCTTGAGCCTGGCCAACGGTCCCGGCCGGCGGGCGGTCATCTGGTTCCAGGGCTGCGATCGCCACTGTGACGGATGTTGCAACCCCGAAACCCGGGCGGCGGCCGATGGATTTTCCAAGTCGGTCGAGGAACTGCTGGCCTGGCTGGAAACCCTTGCCGGTGATATCGATGGGGTGACCATCAGTGGCGGTGAACCGATGTTGCAGGCACCGGGATTGCTGGCCCTGTTGCGGGGCATCCGGCGGAGGACGACGCTCTCGGTGGTGCTGTTTTCCGGATACACCCGGGAGGAGATCGAACGACACGGCGATGGCCCCGCCATCCTCGCCCGGGTCGACCTGCTCATCGACGGCCCGTTCGACCCCCACGCCCCCCGTGGAACCGGTCTGGCCGCCAGCGCCAACCAACAACACCATTTTTTTAGCGGTCGGATCACCCCCGAACAGATGAACGATCTGCCGTCGGCGGAATTGATCGTCGATGAAACCGGCTGGATACGGGTGACCGGTGTCGACAGTCCCCGTTTGATGGCACCATTGCAAAAGGCCGGGGTCGTTTTGAAGTAGTACATAATCGGAGGAAAATCATGTCAAGAGCAATGACTGAATATAACTGTCGGCCGGTCTTGCGAATTCGCCCGGACGGCAGGCAATCCTGATGCGGGCCGTTGCCTTGGAGCAAACCGAAATGACCTCCTTCGTTGTGAAAAATGCCATGCAGACCGAAAAAACAGTCATTGACCGGTACGATTCGATCAAACTGTCCGAGCGGGATAGCCTGCGTGTTCTGGAACTGTTGGAAACCCCACCGGTCCCGAATGCAAAATTGTTGGCAGCGGCGCAGAACATGCGGAAAAATTCGTGAATCTTGCGGATTGGTACGAAGAAGCGATTTTCAAGGGACACGGCAGAAACGGCTCTTCTGCCGCTCACCATCATTGAAGCGGCGTTGCGGAAATCAGGCAAAATCAAATAATGCCAAAACCGGCTGGCAACGACTGTTTGAATATGTCCGCTTTCCTGGAAAGCGGATATCGGTCCCACTTCAAACCATTTTACGGTTTGAAGTGGGACCGATTATCTTTACCATTTGCTATTTGTCTCGGTGTAAAATGACCTGTATGGCCGGTCAACAATCATGAACCATTGTATGTTAGAGGACTGACCTATCTTTTCCAGCCCGCCTTCTTGTCACAATATTTCTCTTCCTTGGGATGGGTTTTTTCCCACTCAGTGACGCTGGCCTCTTCCGATTCCGGCATCAGGTCGGTCATGCAGATGCAATATTTCCGTACCACCTCGTAGGTCTGTCCTTCGGTTTCGTTGTCCTTGATGCATTTGTTGATCCAGGCGATGTCCTCTTCGAGGTCGGCCCGGGCCGGGTTGGCGGTGGTCAACAGGAAGGCGGCCAGGGACAGCAAAAACAATTTTTTCATCAATGATTGCTCCCGTGCAGTGGGGTTCGTCCCGATTGGACGGCGTATTGTAAATCGGATTTCAACGCTTTGTATATCGATTTCATGGAGCGGGTTCAAAAACCAACTCCGGCAGCACCACCTCCCACCGGTCACAGCGTATCGCTTCGCGGAATCCTTCTCTGGAATCATCGCGGGTGCGAATGAGGATCGCCCGTACCCGGGCGGATACGATTTGCATGCCGGATGGGGGCGCATACCGTTTGGCCAGATGTCCGACCCGGTTTCCCGATCGGTCGTGGAGGGTCCAACGGCCCTCCATGGTTTGCAACCGCAGAGGATCGTCCGGTTGCAGGGCGGCGATCCGTTGATGCATGGGGTGGGAGGGGGGCTGGCGGCCGGCCAGGTCGAGGTCCACATCCTTGTGGGTGAGACGGTGAAACTGGCGGTTCAGGGTGGGTGGCGGGGGCGGTGATGGTGGCGGGTGACGGAAGAGGAACAGTGCCGGATCGGGGGTGCCGATGAGAGGGTGGGGGATGGTGGTTTGGCACAACAGCAGGGTTTCCCGGGCGCGGGTCATGGCGACGTAGTAGAGGCGGCGCGGGGCGTCGGCATCCTCGTCCCGGCCCTGCTTTTCCCAACCGCCATCCAACACCGCCACATGGTTGAACTCCAACCCTTTGGCACGGTGGGCGGTGGTCAGTAACAAGCCATGTTGGCGGCGGCGCATCTCCCGGCCCCAATCGACCAACCAATTGAGAAGAAAATCCACCGGATACTCCGACTCCTGGCCTTCCTGGGAAAATTCGTCGATGGCTTCCGCCAGCATGTCCCACCAGGGTCCATCGCTTTGGCCCTGCAACCAGGAATGGATGGCGGCAACGGTGACGATGCGCGGTTGCAACCGTTTGAGCCAGGTTGCCAAACGTTGGGTTTCGCGCAGTTTCCAGAAGGAAAATCCGCTCTCATCGGCCATTTGCACCGGGATGTCGTGAAGTTCGCACCAGGCCCGCACCGGCTGCAGATAGTGCCACTCCCGGGCGATCACCGCCACCCGCGACCACTGCCAGTCGGGGTCCAGGGTGGACAGGCGCTGTAATTCGGCCATGACCGCGCCGGTCTGGGGGAGGGGGCCGGGGGGCGACGGTAAAATTTGCACCCGTCCCTTGGCGACGGGATCGAGCCGTTGCCAGCGGCCGCCGGCCGGTTGTTTGGCGCGGGCTTCGTCGATGACGATGGGGGCGTCGGTTTTCATACGGTGTTGCCCCAGGGCGATGACGGCGTTGCCGGCGGCGATGATGTGGGCGCTGGAGCGATAGTTGTGGACCAGAAAGGCGGTTCGGGCCTCATAGTCGGCCTCGAAACGGCGGATGAAGGCCACCGAGGCGCCGGCGAAGGCATAGATGTTTTGATCATCATCGCCGACCGCGAACAGGCTGAGACGGCCATCCTCGCTCTGGCGGGTACGGCCGGCCAGGGCCGATATCAGCTCATATTGATCGGGATCGATATCCTGATATTCATCGACCAGGATCCAGCGGAAACCGGGCAACAACTCTTCCCGTTGCCCGTCCGCCTCTTCCGGTGGCAGTCCATCGCCGTTCAACAGCGCCACCGCTTCGCGCAGCACCTTGGAAAAGGCGTTTTCGTCGGCATCGGACCGATCGGCGAAACTGGCGCCGGTGAGCCGCATGGCCAGGGCGTGGCAGGTGAGAACGGTGATTCCCTTGCCATCCTCGTCGATGAGATCGAGCAGGCGGCGGCGAATTTCGACGGCGGCATGGCGGTTGTAGCAGAGGGCGATGATGGCGCGGGGATTTTCCCGTTTGACCCGGACCAGCCAGGCGATCCGGTGGACCAGGATGCGGGTTTTTCCGGAACCGGGTCCGGCCAGGACCAGCAGGTTGGTCCGCTCCCGTTCATCGGTGACGATTTTTTGTTGGTCGCGATTGTTCAGGGATTCGACGATGCGCCGCCACGATTCGGGGGTGGTCTGCCGTTCCAGCTCCTTGCGGCTTTGTGGCAGCCAGCGTTTTTTGAAGGTTTCGGCCTCCAGGGTGAAATAGTCCATGGCCATGCGCAGGGCGTCGGCCATGCGCTCCAGACCGCGCCGGGCATATTCGGCCATGACATGGATCTGCGTCACCTGTTCGTCATAGTGGATTTTCAGGGGTTGAAAATCCGTTTTCAAAAACCGGTTTTTCCCGGGGGCCAAACGCAGGGTCATGGCCGAGCGGAACACCGTCAACCCCTTGTTGAGCCGGATCGTTTCCAGTTCATGCAACCAGAGCAGGGCATGATCCAGCAACCGGTCGGGATGGTTGATTTCCGAACAGAGCACCAGATCGCTCTTGATGACCCGTAGCAGATCGCCCAGGGTCGTTTCCGCCAACAGGTCATTGCCGCGGACGCCGGGCGGCAGTATCGTCAGCAAATGGTCCAACAACAGCCCGGCCGCCTCCCGCCGCAACCGGGCGGTGGTCTGCAAGGCCGTCCACTCCCGTTGCAAACGCACATCGATCGATTCCGGGTCCAGCTTGCGCAGGGCCAGACTGCCGATGCCTTCATCCTGATGCCGGCCATCCGCCGCCAGGCTGCGCAGGATGCGCCACAGTTTGACCGGGATGGCCCCTTCCAGGCCGCTGTTTTTGATCGCCTGCGCCATCAAGCGCAGATTCAACACCGACCGTTCGCCGGTGCTCAACTCCGGGGCCTGTTCGCGCATGGTGTCGATGAGCGCCTTTTCCAGGGCGCAGGCCTGCTGGTACCGTTTTTTGGAACCGTTTTCCACCCCGACATGGATGAAGGCGGTCAACCGGGTGTCATTGCTGGCCAGGCCGAGCTGTTCCAGGTCGTGCAGGGCGCTTCGTACCCTGGCCGCCGACAGACCGGAGACGGTCATCAACTCGTCGGTGGAGATGCCTTCGTCCGGGTCGGACTGGATGAGCTGTTCGATGATGGTGAGCAGTTTTTGCCGATACTCGTCGAGCAGCGGCTGTTTGGCCAACCGGTTGCGGGCCTCTTCCAGGGAACCGATGCGCAGGGAGGAGGGGAATACCTGCACCCGGTTTTCCTCCCGGGAGATCAATTTTGACTCCTCCAGCCAGGAGATGGCGGTGCGTACCCGGGTATCGTCGGTGGCGGAATCCCGTTCGAAGGTTCCCGACGCTTCTTCGCAGAGAATTTCGCCGGCGGTGGCCACCACCTCCAGTTGCGCCTCCTTTTTTTTGCCCAATCGTTTGATGGCGCGCAGCACCGCCTGGATTTCGGCGCGGTTCAACCGGGAGTGGGCCGAGAGGCCGAACTGCCGTTCGGCATCCTGATCGGTGTAGATGAGCACACAACGGGCGGCTCGTTGATCGCGACCGGCCCGGCCCGCCTCCTGGAGATAGTTTTCCAGCGAACCGGGCAGATCGCTGTGGATGACGATGCGCACATCCGGTTTGTCGATGCCCATGCCGAAGGCGTTGGTGGCGGCGATCACTTTCAGCTCGCCGTCGATGAAGGCCTGCTGCACGGTTTTTTTCTCCTCCGGTTTCATGCCGGCGTGGAAAAAGGCCGCGGCCAACCCTTTTTCGCGGAGAAAATCGGCCATCTCCCGGGTGTTGCGGCGCGTGGAGCAATAGACGATCGCCCCGCCCGGCTGACCGGGCGGCAGGCTGTGCGCGATCAATCCATGGATGACCGACAGTTTTTCGGCGACGCTGCTGCGGATGACGTCGAATTCCAGGTTGGTGCGGTTGGCGCCACCGTTGAACGTCATCAGCGGCGCCCGCACCTTGTCCTGAAAATAGTCGACGATATCGCTGGCCACCTCCGGTTTGGCGGTGGCGGTGAGGCAGAGGATCGGCGGTGGATCGCTCTCACCAGCGTTCTCCAGGATGAACCGGCCGACATAGCGGTAATCGGGACGAAAATCGTGGCCCCATTTGGAGAGACAGTGCGCCTCATCCAGCACCCAGGCGCCGATTTCCCGTTGTGCCAGCACCCGGCGGAAGGAGCGGTTGCGCAGTTGTTCCGGCGAAATGATGATGATGCCGATATCTCCCAACCGCAGCCGTTCCAGGACATCGGCCCGTTCCGGCATGGAGAGCAGACCGTTGAGGGCCGCGCACTGGCTGATGCCCCGTGCCTCCAGACCGTTGACCTGATCGGCCATCAACGCCACCAGCGGCGAAATCACCACCGTCAGGGCGCCGGTATTGTCATAGCGCGACAGCGCCGGAATTTGATAACAGACCGATTTGCCGGAGCCGGTGGGCAGGATGCCCAGGGCGTGTTCACCACGCATGGCCGTTTCGACGATGGTTTGCTGCATGGGCAGACCGTCGTCGGTCGCCGGTTGCGGGCGAAAGGCATCGAAGCCGAACCATTTTTTCAGCAGGGCGCGGGAACAGTGATGCCGTCGGCACCAGGGACAACCGCTTTCGCCACAGGATCGATCCCGTAGCTGCCGCACCAGCTCCGCCGCCCGGGGAAATTGATGCCGCACCCAGGGCGGCATGACCGAATTGCCGCCGGCCACCGAGATCCAGGCCAGGGCGAAGGCCAGGGGCCAGCCGTTGCCGTCGATGGCGGCGAGAATTTTTTGCAACTGGTTCGGACAGGCCCGTTCCCGCAAAAACCGCTCGATGGCGGCCAGGGCTTCATCATTGGTCGGTTGAGGTGCGTTGCGAATCTGAGTAAAAAAAGCATCAAAACCGGCACTGCCCGATTCAAGCGTCGTCAATCGATGCCAAACCATCAACAGCGTTGGATCGGTGTTGCCCAGGGCCGTATATTGATCATTGAACAGTGTCAGAGTGGCGCGGGCGTCCAGTTCCGGATCGTTCAACCGGCCCCGTTTGATCTGGCCATCCTGATAATGTTTGACCAACCGATGGTAGGGATTGCGCGGAAAGGCCAGGGGGTTCAACCGCAAAGTATCGACGGCCGGCAACCGCAACACCGTCAAACCGGGCGCGGCGGCCCGCAGATGCGGCAGGTCGAAGGCGATGATATTATGCCCGAGCAGCCAGGCGGCGCCAGCGGCGAAATCATCCAATCGTTCCAGGGCCTGCTGCAAATCACCACTATGAAAAGTCAGTTTTTCTCCGTTATCTCCCCGCACCGCGGCAAATTGCAGGATCCGGTTTTGGCGGACGCCGATCTCCAGGTCCAACGACAGGCAGGCCGAGGCGATGGGATTTTTCGAAGGCGGTTTTTCAGGTGTGGTCACGGTTTCGCTGCCAAGCCGTTTCGGGCCTGGCCGTCATGAGCGCAGGGTTCCTTGATCTTGCATCAGATACCCGATTTTTTCCAGGTGAGCCCACCGCAACGGGTATGTTATCCATCCAGTCGAGTCAACGGGTTGTATGAGTGGTGACAGGGGGGAAAGAAATCAGGTTTGGATGGTTTCCCTTGATTTCCGCTCCTCACCGAGTTGTTTAAAAACCGCTCCACGGGCGGCCTTTTTATCCAAAGTGATGGTGAAGCCGCATCCGGCCTGATGGTTGAGTTGGCCGATCAGGCTGTCTGGAAAGTCCAGGCCATCGGCAAGAGCAGCGCGAATGGCCGCCCGCACCCCATCCCTGTCGGCTACCCGGAACTGGCTGGTCTGGAGGATCTTTTCCAGGACACCGAGGATTGTTTTCCGGTCGATACCGTAAGTGACTTTCAGTACCCAGGCGAGTTCACAGAGAACGATGACAGAGATCAGGCAGGGTGCCGTCTTGGTGCAGTTTTTACGAATAAATGCCGTAACAAGAGGGGATTGTTCCGCATCGTCCTGGGTGAGGTAGCGCACCAGGATATTGGTATCGAGCCCGATCACCGATTCTCTTTGCTCACCTGTTCGGTGATGGCGGCATCCATCTCCTCTATGGTGACTGCCGGTCGGCCCGATCGATGAAGGATTCCCTCCAGTTCGCCAACATCAATGGTGGCGGGCCTCATCACCACCTCTTCATCATTGCGGAGGATGAACTCTATCCGGTCGCCGGTATGCAGATGAAATTTATCGCGAATGGCCTTGGGCAATGTAATCTGGCCCTTGCTGGTCAATGTGGCGGTTGGCATCTCCCTATCCTTTCCGTTTGCGGGTTCCTTACATATGGTAAGGCTTTTGTTGGTCATGTCAAGAACAACGTCATTGTTGAAGAAGCGTTTTTGATTCGAGACATGTATTCCCATGGCCAGCCTTGCTGTTGGCCTGTAAATTTTTTGATGGAGAACAAGGAAAGTAGGGATGCTGTCCCCCGATTTCCCGATTTCCGATTTCTGTCCCCCGATTTTGCAGTGATTAAATTTTTTATGAAGTCAACAAGAAAATCGGGATGGTGTCACCCGAATTCGTGTCACCCGAATTCAAAATCACCCGAATTCAAAACCGGGGAACGGCTCCGATCAACGACAAGGAGCTGGCAAATGGGGAAAATCCGGCAAACCGGCGTGGTGGCGGGAGGGGAGAAGACGGTTGTTGCGCCGGGGGAAAAGCGTTTCATCGACACCGCGAAAACCGATCAACCGGTTGTTGCCGATGTTCAGTTCGGTGTTGGTGTAACGGCGAAGTTTCAGCGGGGTGCCGGCGTGGCGGTCGTTGATCAACCGGTTGTCGTGCAGATGCAACGTTTGCCGTGGATGACGCCGTTTGGCGTTGGTCTCCATGGCGAAACCGATCAAATTGCCGTTGAGGCTGTTGGGACCTTGCTGGATGACATTGTTTTGCACATAGGCCAACCCCCCTTCGGGCAGATCGATCTCCCAGGAGCTGGGACCGGCGCCGCCGGCGATGAGATTGCAGGAGAGCAGATGGGCGCGGGCGCGGCTTTTAACACAGTTGGCCTGATCGAGACAATCGCGGATGGTGCTGTTGAGCAAAAAAAACTGCGCGGCGCGACCGATGTAGATCGGATGCACCTGTCCATCCCGGCCCAAACGCTGGAACAGACTCCGCTCGATGCGCACCCGATCCCCCGGTTTTTGCCCACCACCGAGGATGCCCGATTCGCCATCATGGAAATAACCGTTTCGAATGGTCAAACCCCGCCCTTCATGGCGAATGCCGGCGCCATTGCGGTGCGGGGCCTTCATGCCGGAAAATTCAATATTTTCAACGATTGTATTGTTACCCTGGACGATCCAGATCGCTTTGCCGCCACAAACGGCGCCCCGCATGTGCGCCATCTCCTCCCCTGAACCGGGTTGATGCGCCGGCCCGCGGATGATCAAATCGTTGGCCCGCCACACCGCACAATCCGAATAGACCCCGGCGGCGATGAACACCCGATCCCCATCCCGAACCGCCCGCGCCGCCGCCCCGGGCGTCTCATAACGCAACCCCGGCCCCACCCGCAACTGCGCCGCCCGGGCCGTCGATCCGAAAACAAACCAGCCAAAAAAAACAACGAGTGAAAAAATCCGCAAAAACCGGCTCGTAAATCGAGGGACATATATGGACCCTTCCCACTTTGCAAGCACAATTTTAGCGTGTTTTGCCATTTTTCTCGGAAGTGACGAAACCTGCCCTGGTCAGTTCACAACAAGCTCCACTCGCCTCCCTTGTTCGTCACCTTACCAATTTTATTTGTTATTAATAAATTGTGTTTATGGTGCCTGAGGTATCTTGCCGAGTCAAGTGGTACTGCCAGTCCTGCCAGGGAAAAATTGGTCAACCAGGTGAGGAACCCAGGCGTAATGGTGCTTGCAGGCTTGAATGTAGGCTGGTACAATAAAGTAATTTATTGCTGCAGTTAGAGAAAACGTAAGGTGTTCCCCGATTTCTGATCTTGCATCAGATACCCGATTTTTTGGTGGTGCGTCCATTTGACCTAACGTACGTTAAAGTGTAGATTTTCT
>CAYFNE010000023.1:0-59211 GCA_964344355.1 uncultured Magnetococcales bacterium | reverse complement strand
CCCCCTTGATCAGGACCAACTCCCCCTGTTCCTCCATGGGGGCGGTCTCCCGTTCCCCGATACCGAACCGCGCCGCCCGGGCGGTCACGGCGGCGATGAACGCCCGCCGGGCCATGGGGGCCTGTTTTTTCAGGTTGTTGCGGTTCACCGGATCTCGATCCGTTCATCGTTCTTCAACGCCTCTTCCAGCTTTTTGCGCAATATGGTCAGAAACGCATCCACATCGGCCTGGCTTTCCAAAGCGGTGCTGTTTATCAACTCCATGGGCCGGATGACGCGTAGTCGCCGCCACTTGCGGACCACCTTTTTGCCCACCTTGCCCTTCATGACCACGCCGTCCGGTTCCGGCTCCCTCTCGCCGGCGGCCACCTGGAGCACTTCCACGGCATCATCAAAGGCGTCCGCCGCCTCTTCCTGATACTGGAAGATGTGGGCGATGCTGCCTTCGGTTTCCACCGCCTTGCGCAGGTCCTGGAGCGGTTTCAGGCAGCGGTTGCTCAAGTCGGGCGTCGTATAGACGTCCTCCATTTCCCGTTTGACGCCGGCGATCCGTTCGTCAACCCGCTTCAGGGCGTTGACGCGCCGCTCCTCCACCAAGCGGTCGTTCACCACCTCGACCTTGCGGATAAGGCCGTCCACCTCCTTGATCATGCCATAAGGGGCGGATGCCTTGAGAATTTCCCGCATCCGTTTCATGGCGGGGCCGGAGGTTCCATCGTTTTCAAGTTGCCGCGCGTTGGGCTGAAACCGCCGCACCGCCCGCCGCAGCCGCTCCCAGGCCGGCTTCTGGCTGTGGTGGAAATGGTCCAACTCCTGGATATCGTCGGAGAGATCCAGCAACTCCTTCTCCATTTCCAGAAAGCGGCTGATGCGCTCGAAACTGTCGGTGATCGCGGCCAACTCCGCTATCACGTCCCGGGCGCCGGCGATCTCCGGTCGCCCCGGATAATTGCCGGTATCCGCAAGTACCCCCCATTCGTTCAGTCCATCACGCCAACCGGCCAACTCCCCCTCGATGAAACGGTCCAGGGCCTCCTCGGTCATCGGCGCGATCCTGCCGAACACCTCCCTGGCCAGGCGTGCGGTCTTTTGAATGGTCTCCGGATCCACGGTCCGCCGTTTCATGACCGTTACCTGCCGCCATTTGTTCGGTGGATGGATGGCGTCGAAGATCCGGTCCACCGGTAGCGTGGCGCCGTCCCGGACCAGGGAGGCTTCCCCCTGCTTGACGAGCTTGATCACCAGCAGCAGGACCTCCAGGTCCGGCCAGCCGTAGGGGCGGCGGCCGAACCGCTCCTCGATCAGGTCGTGCAGGATCACCTGGCGGTTGGCCTCGGACATCAGGGCCACGTACCGCTCGACCTCCCGGATGGCGCCGAGGTTCGGGTCCGAGCCGACGACGATGTCGTCCTCATGATGGACCGCCGTCAACACCGCTTTTACCTCCGCCAGGGGATTCGTTGACAGCGCCTTCAACAACTCCAGCTTCCGGAAGCTGTTCTTCACCAGATAGTTGAGGGCCCTCTCCACAACGGAGGAGGCGGAAACCCCCTTGACGGCCAGTTCCTGCCCCATGGCGAAATACCGCCCCTCCCGGACCAGCCGCTCCATCAGGAATTTCAGCCGTTCCCGGCGCTGACGGTTTTCGTCCGCCCGGTTGCGCAGGATGTTGCGGGTGTTGAGGGTGGCGGTGTCGTCGTTCTTGCGGGTGATGTATTTGTCCGTCTGCAGGAACAGCCGCAGTTCCCGGCCCAGGGCGGGATCATCCTCCAGGCGGAGGACCACCTTGCCGGCATCGGCGGCGCTGTCCAGGATGCATCTGCCGTCCTGCCAGGAGCCGTAATCGTCGGCCAGGGGGGTGACCACCAGCAGCGCCAGATCCCCGTCGGTGCGGGTCCCGTGGGGATGGGCGTCGCACAGGCGGTTGAGGCCGAAATCCTTGTCGTTGTCCGGATAACGGTGCTTGCGCACCCCGCCCAGCACATCATCGAACACCAACTCGCCCAGGAACCTGGCCTCCTCGGCGCTGGTAAGCTCCACCTCCTTGATCTGCCGGTTGATGTCCCGCTCCTCGTTGGTGAGGAAAAAGAACTCCTCGCCGTTGCGACCGATGAGGGTCTGCCCCTCCAGCCGCTGCAACCCTTCCTCCACCTGGTTGCGCAAAGCCAGGCGGTCGGCGTCGATGCGGTCGATGAACAGGGTGACCAGGTTGTCCACGTTGCCGCGGATCTCATCCACGTAGCGGATCAGGAACAGGGTTCGGAGCAGCAGGCCGTCGAACGGCTGCAACGACGGATTGCGGGCGGCGTTGTCGATGGTGGACTTCACCGCCCCTTCCAGGAAGCTCTCGATGGCGGGATAGAAACGGTGCAACGGCGCCAGGGCGCCGGTGTCCCGATCGGAGATGCCGATGGCGGCCGACTGGAAGGCGTCCAGCATGGAGCGCTCCCCACGGGCCAGATGCAGCCCGGTGGCCCCGGCCCGGCGCACGTTCTCGAACACCTTCTGCACCAGCTGGAACTGGTAGGGGGTGAACGGATAGACCGCCACGAAGTCGTCCTCGCCGTCAAAGGCCCGGAAGGTCATGCCGACGTTGGAAAAGCTGAGCTGGTTTTTCAGGATGTCCGCCTGGTCCCGGTAGACCCCCAGCAGTTCCCGCTTGGCCTCGGTGGTCTTGCTCAGCAGGCGCTTTTGGATCACCTCGTCCACATTGGCGCTGGAGAGCGACAGGCGGGTCTTGAACCGTCCCTGGATCTTGGAAAAATCGTTGGCCCGGGAGGCGCGCACCTCCCCCAGGACGGCGTCGATGTCCTCCTGGGAGGTCACCACGATCCAGGCGCGACCGCCGCAGAAGGTGCCCAGGTTTTCGGTGATGGTCTGGAGGTTCAGCATCAGGTGGGTGTCCTGGCCGATGAACTGGCCGATCTCATCGACCAGGAAGACGATGCGGCGGGCCGGACCTTGACTGTCCAGATATTCCCGCACCCACTTGGCGAAATTCTCCACCGACAGGCTGAAATCCTTCTCGAAACGCTCGATCCAGGCTTCGGCGTCCGGAATGGACTGATCCAACACCGAGGACAACGCCCGGGCCACCGCATCGGCATGGAACTGGTAGGCGTCCCGTTCCTCTTCCCAGGGTTGTCCGACGTCGGCCTCGAACCGCTCCCTGAAGGCCTCGAACCCGCCCAGCCCCGCCAGGTAACGTTCCATGTGGGCGATGTGCGGATGTTCCCCGCAAAACCCCAGTCGTTCGTTGAACACCTGCAGGAATACCCGCAGGATGGCGTCCCGCCCGTCGGTGGCGTCGGCCTTGCTGTCGATGTTGAACAGGATGACGTCCGCCGGTTCGCCGGTGGCCCGTTTGACGTCCGCCGCCAGCATGGGATCGGAGATCTTCTCCTTGAAAAAATCGATGGCCAGCCGTTCCCGGCCCTGGTTGGTGACCGCCCGGTTCTCCAGCAGGTAGGAGAGGATCTTGATGAAGTGGGATTTGCCGGAGCCGAAAAATCCGGAGACCCAGATCCCCACCTTGCCCACCACGTCGGGATCGTTGGGATGGTCGATGGCGGACAGATAGGCCTCGAAGAACCGGCGTAGATGAACGTCCAACTCTCTGGTGACGACGTACTCATCCAACTCCTGCCAGACCGATTCGGAGTCCGACTGGTCGGCCTTGATGACCCCGTTGATGGGGCGGGAGATCGGCTTGGAAAAAAGCTGTTCAATCAACATGGGTTCGTTCCCGCCCTCAATCAGTCGACCAGCCTGAAGGCCCGGTAATAGGGTTTGTCGGTCAACACGCCGAACAACCGGAGGGATTGGCCGTCATATTTTCCCGGGTAGAAGAGCACCAGCGGCGTATCGCCCATCATGGGATGCAGGGCGTTCAGCAGGTTGTGGGTCCGTACCAGGGGAAAGGCGGCGCCGATCCCGGAAAGGAACACCAGGCCGGGTTCGGCCGCCTTGATCCGCCCGTGCAGCGCCTTGGCCAGCTTTCCCGCATCCAACGGAGCGCGGAGGGCCTTGAGCGTGGCGTCATCCCCTTTCCTTTCCTGCATTCGCACCGCTTTGTCGAACAGGCCGCGCGCCTTGAGGATGTCCACCAGCAGTTCGAACAGGTTGATGGAAAGCACCGTGAGTCCGGGGCGCTGTTTCGGGATCCGTTCCTCCAGAAAGCGGATATGTTCCCGCACCTCCAGTTCCCGCTCCGGCGGATAGTCGAAGGCATGGAACGGAATCTCGTTGCCCAACCCCCGTCCGGAGAGGAAGTCGTCCGACGTGACCCGGTCCAATACCTCGTTCAGCCGTCCCGTCAGTTCGTTCATGCGCATACCAGCAGGCAGGAGAGGGCGTAATCCTCGCCATGTTTCTCAAGACAGGCCCGTACATCCGGAACGATGAATACCTTCCGGAGGGCCAACGACCGGGTATCCGTCAGGCAACCCGCCTCGGTCAGGATCCGGAATCCGTTCTGTTTCAGCTTGGCCACCGTGGCATCGGACCACCGTGGCGCCGATGCGTACTGGCTCCAGCGGTCTTCCAGATATTTTTCCCAGGCCAGCGGCGGGATGCGCTCCTCGAACCCACGGAACAGGTCCCGCAGGACCAACAGCATGAAATCGCCAAGTAACGGGGAGTGTTTGACCGTGGCCGCCAACAGCGACTGCCGGACCGTATCCGGCGGACCGGCCGCCACCAGTTCCCACAACGCCCCGGGCATGGTTTCCAGACGTCTGCGGATCAGGTTGGCCAGGGTGGATGCCGAGTTGACGGTGCGTTTTTGCAACACGTTCCGGTCCACCACGGATTCATGCCATGCCGCTTCATCCGGCCGATCCAGCAGCACTCCGGCGATGATGCGGCTCTCCGGAATCATGAGCGATCCGTTGGTGAAATTGGCCCGGTAGCGTTTCATCCGTCCGTGCTCATGGTTAGAATGGTTTTTCATCTTATTGGGTCATTGGACGGTGCGTCAAGCGGTGCCGGCGGCCGGAAAACACCCCTTGTTGTCAATGGCCCCCTCAAACCGTTTTCCCTCTCTCCTCATGTCCGGAAGTGGACGGCAACAGGATCGACAGGGTCGCCGCCGCCAGGACGAAGCCCGTCGACCACCACAGGCAGCCGGTCAACCCCTGGGTTTGATAGGCCCAGCCCGAGAGTACCGTCCCCATCAGCCGCCCGGCGGCGTTGGCCATATAGTAGAAGCCCACGTTCATGGCCACCTTGTCATGATCGGAATAGGCGAGGATCAGATAGGAATGGACCGATGAATTGATGGCGAAGACGGCTCCGAAAGCGTACAGCCCCACCATGAGGGACATGGCCGGGTCCAGGCCGTAACCAAGAGCCAGCGATATCCCGGCGGGAAAGGCGGCCAGCAGAAAAGCCCAGTTACGGGCGCTGGAACCCTGAGGCCCCTTGCCGCCGTGTCCCTTCTTCAACATGGTGGGCGCGCCGGCCTGAACGAATCCGTAGCAGACCACCCACAGCGCCAGAAAACCACCGACCTCAACGTGATTCCACCCCGTCACCTCGGCCAGAAAAACGGGCAGGCCCACCACGAACCAGACATCGCGGGAACCGAAGAGGAAGAAGCGGGCTCCGGACAGAATGTTGATCTCCCGGGTTTTCGAAAAGATCTGCGAAAATTTCGCCTTGGCCTTGGAGACCCCCAGGTCGGAGGGCAGGAGGAACCAGGTCAGGAGGTAGACCAGGAACAGTACCGTCGCCATGGAGGCCAAAGCCCAACGGAAGCCGATGGTGTAGAGCAACAAGCCGCCCAGGAAGAACCCGGCGCCCTTGAGGGTATTCTTGGAGCCGGTGAGGATGGCCACCCACTTGAACAGGCGGGTCTCGGCATCGGCTCCCTTGGGCACCACCAGCTTGACGCTGGACTTGGCGCTCATCTTGTTGAGGTCCTTGGCGATGCCGGACAACGCCATGGCGCTCATGACATAGGCCACGCTGAGCCAGGAGGGATCCATCGCCAGCATGCCCAGGGCGAACACCTGGAGAAAGCCGCCGATGATCATGGTGCGGTTCAGGCCGATGTGGGAGGCGATCCAGCCGCCGACGCCGTTGGTGATGATGCCGAAAATCTCGTAAAAAAGAAAAAGGAATGCGATCTGAAGCGGACTGTAGCCCAGATTGTGGAAGTGCAGCACCACCAGCATGTGGATCGCCCCGTCGGTCAGGGTGAAGACCCAATACGCCAGGGTGATGATCAAATAGACCTTGAGCCCCATGGAGGGCCGTTCCGCGTTCTTTTCCATCGCTGTCCGCCTTCTTTCAAAAAAGGAATCGGGAGGGGGACTCCCCCTCCCGGTCGTTGCCGCCCGGCCCGCGCCGGTCATGGTGGGTTCGGTCGACAGGTCGGGAGGGAATCCCTCCCGGCGACTTGAAAAAACACCTTACATGGACCGCGCCACCCGGCCGGCCAGCTCCACCAGCCGGTTGGCGTAGCCCACCTCGTTGTCATACCACGCCAGAATCTTTACCTGGGTGCCGTCTATCACGTCGGTGGAGAGGGCGTCGACGATGCTGGAGCGCACGTCGTTGTTGTAGTCGATGGAGACCAGGGGCAACTCCTCGTAGCCGAGAATGCCCTGGAGTTCCCCGCCGGCGGCCTCCTTGAGCAGGGCGTTGACCTCCTCCTTCGTGGTGGGCCGTTCCACCTCGAAGACCATGTCGGTCAGGGAGGCATTGAGGAGGGGAACCCGCACCGCCAGACCGTTCATCTTGCCGGCGAGCTGGGGATAGATCTGGATGATCGCCTTGGCCGAGCCGCTGGTGGTGGGGATCAGGGACATGGAGTTGGCCCGCGCCCGGCGCAGGTCCTTGTGGCCCTTGTCGATGATGGTCTGGGTATTGGTGATGTCGTGGATGGTGGTGAAGGCGGCGTGTCGGATGCCCAGCTTTTCCAGGATCACCTTGACCACCGGCGCCAGGCAGTTGGTGGTGCAACTGGCGGCGGTCACGACATCATGCTTTGCCGGATCGTAGAGATCGTCATTGATGCCGACCACCACGTTCAGGGCCGGCTCCTCCTTCACCGGGCAAGCGACCACGACTTTTTTTACCCCCTGGTCGAAATAGGGTTGCAGCGCGGCCATGGTTTTGAATTTTCCCGAGCATTCCAGAACCAGGTCGATGCCCATGCCCTGCCAATCCACTTCGCCGGGGGTTTTGGCCATGCTGTAGGTCATCCGTTTCCCCGCCACCACGATGGTGTCGCCGTCGGCGGAAACGTCATGATCCCACTTCCCATGAACCGAGTCATACTTGAGCAGATGGGATGAACAGGTCGCGTCGCCCGCGATCTCGTTGATATGGACGAACTCCAACTCCGGCAGACGTCCCCAGGCGGCCCGCAACCCCAGGCGCCCCATCCGGCCAAATCCATTGATGCCCACTCTCACAGCCATTGCACTCTCCTTTGTCGATAACCGATTGTTTTTCATTTCCGTCACATCTGCCCGGAACATGGCCCCGTCAGGGACGCACCCTCAGGAACGGGTTCCGGGGTAACAGCTTTTTTCTCCTTTTCCATCCACAGCTTCAAGGACGTGCGGGGGGCCGTCGAGGAAGGTCGGACGATGACCGGTAGGCCGGACTGATGGCAGAAAATGGCCAGCGCCCCGTGAATGCCGAGTGGCCACGTCACCAATCGTGGGCGCAGAGGAACCGCACGTTCAGGGATTGATCGTTCACTTCGTTCCCCATTCAGCCGCCGAGCCATTCCACCACGTCGTCCGGACCGGGAATGCCACCGGTGTGGACCACTTGGCCATCCACCACCACCCCCGGTGTGGAGATCACCCCGAAACCCAGAATTTCCGCCATCTCCGTCACCTTCTCCAGGCGGATCTCCACCCCCAGGCGTTCCGCCTGGGCGGCGATGATCCGGGCGGTGGTCTCACAGTTCTTGCAGCCCGATCCCAATACCTTGATCTCTTTCACGGTTCACTCTCCTTGGCCCCGGTCAGGCGAACAGGGCGTTGAACAGATATCCCACCCCCACGAAGGCGACGAACAGCCAAGCCACGAAGATGGCGATGAGCGGCGGCCGGATCACCTTGCGCAGGATGATCACCTCCGGCAGGGAGATGGCGGCCACACTCATCATCAAGGCCAGGGCCGTGCCGATGGGTACGCCCTTGGCCAGCAGCGCTTCGGCCACCGGAATCACCCCGGTGGCGTTGGAGTATAGGGGAATGCCCGCCAGCACCGCCGCCGGCACCGCCAGGGGGTTGTCCGCCGAGGCGTATTGCAGGAAGAACGACTGGGGCACGAAACCGTGCAGCAAAGCCCCGACGCCGATTCCTCCCAGGACGTAGGGCCAGATGCGTCCGACGATCTCCCGGACCTGCCCCGCCGCATACCGCACCCGGCCCCGGAAGGAGGTATCCACCACCGGCGGGGCCGTCTGCCCCATGCGGATCTTCCAGACGTATCCCTCCACGTGGCGCTCCAACTTGAGGGCCGCCATGGTCAGCCCGCCCAGCAGCCCGACCGCCAAACCCGTGGTCACGTAGGCGGCGGCGATCTGCCATCCCATGGTGGAGGCCAACACCAGCACCGCCACCTCGTTGATCATGGGCGAGGTGATCAGGAAGGCCATGGTCACCCCCAATGGGATGCCCGCCTCCAGAAAGCCGATGAACAGCGGTACCGACGAACACGAACAGAACGGCGTCACTGCGCCCAGAGTCACCGCCAGGGGATATGAACGCCACGGTGACTGCCCGCCGATCATCCGCCGCGCCCGCTCCGGGGAGACCAGGGAGCGGAAGAAACCGATCAGAAAGACGATGGCCGTCAGCAGGAAAAAAATCTTGGCGACATCCTCGACAAAAAAGTGCAGGGCGCTGGCCGTCCTGGCGGATGGGTCCATCTCCAGCAGGCCGAACACCAGGGCATCGGCCATTCCCGTGAACCAGTGCAACATGCGCCTTTCCTTTTCCCATTCTTATCCATACTTTTCCGGGGCCTCTCAACCGCACCGGACGGGCCGGACGGGCATGGCGGCCAGACGCTTGCGGTCGTCCTGGAAGGGGTCGATTCCTTCGGAGCCTTGAGCGGCATTCCGGATGATCCCCCGGGCCCATTCCGGCAGGTCCGGATGGATGCGGTAGTGGATCCATTGTCCCTCGCGCCGGTCCAACACCACCGCCGCTTTGCGCAACATGGCCAGATGGCGGGAGATCTTGGGCTGCGCCAGGCCCAAAGCATGGCCCAGTTCGCAGACGCACAACTCCTCCTCTCTGGCCATGAGCATCAGGCAGCGCAGCCGGGTCTCGTCCACCAGGGCCTTGAACAGCGTCGTCGGGTCGATCATGGCGGCCTCCATATTCATGTAAACAAATATACGCTCAGGCATACATGCGGTCAAGCAGATATTTTAATCCCCGCAAGCGGGGTCGGGTCACTCCACTTCCATTCCATGACGATCGAACGATCCCGCAGATCGGCTTCGGAAGTGCTTTTTGTAAAAAGATCATTTATAATGACAGCCGGTGAAAATCGGCCACCGATCGTATCGGCCAATGGACCAGGAGTGGAGGGACCGTGATCGTGTTCCGGGGAGAAAGCTCAAAGATATCATGGGTAATGTTGATTGCATTGGCATGGTTCACGACCCCCTCGAAGGCCAGTGCGGTCGAGATCGCCCCCCGTATCAGCGATCGGGAGATCATCGAGTCGTTGGCGGAACTGAAGACGGGACAGAAAAATCTTTCCAACCGTTTGGATGGTTTGGACAAACGCATGGATGCCTTGCGGACGGAACTCAAACGGGACAACCGGGAACTGCGGGCGGAGTTGAAAAAGGATATCCAGGATCTGCGAACCGAACTTAAGCAGGATATCAATAATTTGCAGACCCGGATGGACTTCAAATTTTCAATCATGATCCAACTATTCATCGCCACCATGGCCATGATCGGTGGATTGATCGGTTTCATCGTCTGGGATCGTCGAACCGCCGTTCAACCGGTGAAAAACCAGATGGAACGGGTGCAGTTGGAGTGGGATGGTTTCCGGCGGATGCTGGAACGGGACCTGGATCTGCAAAACCAGGCCGGATCGCATATGACCCGATTGATCCATGTCCTCCGGGAACGGGCCGGCGCCGACCATGAACTGGCCAGGATTCTTCGTTCTCATGCCATGTTGTAATCCAGATATCCTTCCACCCTTCCAACAAAGTTGAACGATTCCGCATGATGGATTTGGCAGTGTTTTGTTTGGGAAAATATTTTATAAATGAAGCCGTGTGGGATCGATTGGTCGATGCGAGAGCGTTGAGGAAGGGAGGACACGTGACCACTTTCTGCAAAAAGGCGACATTGATATCGTGTTTGGTGTCAACGGTTTTTTTTCTGGCCGTGACAGCTCCTTCGGCGTGGGCGATCGAGACCGCCCCCCGTATCAGTGATCGGGAGATCATCGAGTCTTTGGCGGAATTGAAGGCGGGACAGAAAAACCTTTCGAACCGTTTGGATGGTTTGGAAAGACGTATGGATGCCTTGCGAACGGAACTCAAACGGGATAACCAGGATTTACGGGCAGAGCTCAAGACCGATATCAATAATCTGCAGACCCGGATGGATTTCAAATTTTCAATCATGATCCAACTGTTCATCGCCACCATGGCCATGATCGGTGGATTGATCGGTTTCATCGTCTGGGATCGTCGAACCGCCGTTCAACCGGTGAAAAACCAGATGGAACGGGTGCAGTTGGAGTGGGATGGTTTCCGGCGGATGCTGGAACGGGACCTGGACCTGCAAAATCAGCAGGGCTCCCGGCTGACCCGATTGATTCAGGCCTTGAAGGAGCGCGCCCGTGTTGATCAGGATCTGGCATCTCTCCTGCGCGCTCACTCGCTGCTGTAAGCTACCGTTGAAATTCGGTCCTGGCCGACTGGCGGGAGGGTGCCCGTATCCCGATGTACGCCAGGGACCGGTGCCATGATCCATCTTTTAACAATTGCCGGCCAACCGATTATCCACCATAATTCATTGATAACGGTGGGTAAGCGAGAGAGAGGGGAGGCTGAGGTTTCCCGCGGAGCCGACTGCAAACATGGGACCGGGTGGAGATGTCGACGAATCAGTCCAGATTGTTGGTCGTTGATGATGAGCGTCTGCACATCAACATGCTGACCGGCATATTGAGTAAAAATCATGCCATCAAAATAGCCATGAATGGTCGTCAGGCCGTCGAACGGGCCTTGTCGGAACCACAGCCGGATTTGATCCTGCTGGATATTCAAATGCCGGGTGAGGATGGGTTCGAAGTATTGGTCCAGTTGAAAAAAGATCCCCGTACCCGCGATATTCCGGTGATATTCCTGACCGCGTTGAACGCCGTGGAGGATGAAGCGCGGGGGTTGGAACTGGGAGCGGTTGACTATATCACCAAACCCTTTTCACCGACCATCGTCAACGCCCGCATCAAAACCCATCTGACCCTGCGCCAAAGCATTCGCGAGGCCTTCGAGGCGCAGTTGCAGGCCCACTCCCTGCAAAAACAGATCGGCGCCCTGAATCGCAGTCTCGCCAGCGAGGCGTTGGAAAACCCGGGCGCTTTCGCCGATATTCTCACCAACAATCCCCGGATGCGTTCCATCTTTCACTATATGGAGGCGGTCTCCCGCAGTGGTGAATCCATTTTGATCACCGGTGAAACCGGGAGCGGCAAGGAGTTGATCGCCCGGGGTGTGCACCGTTTGAGCGGGCGGACGGGTGATCTGGTCTCCATCAATCTGGCCGGACTGGACGATGTGGCCTTTTCCGATACCCTGTTCGGTCATAAAAAAGGCGCCTTTACCGGGGCGCTTCAGGATCGAAAAGGATTCATCAACCAGGCCGAAGGCGGCACCCTGTTTCTCGATGAAATCGGCGATTTGGCCCCGGCCTCCCAGATCAAACTGTTGCGCCTGCTCCAGGAGGGGATCTACTACCCGCTGGGGTCGGATTTCCCCAAAAAGATGGATGTCAACATCGTCGCCGCCACCAATCAGGATTTGAACGCCCTGATGGCCTCGGGACGATTTCGTCAGGATCTCTATTTTCGCCTGTCCGCCCACCATATCAAACTCCCCCCCCTGCGCGAACGCCGCGAGGATATCCCCTTGCTGGTGGCCCATTTCCTGGACGAGGCCGGACAGGCCATGGGCAAACCATCCCCGGAACCGCCGCCGGAGTTGCTGAAATTGTTGGAACTCTATTCCTTTCCCGGCAATGTGCGCGAATTGCGGGCGATGATCTTTGATGCCGCCGCCCAGCACCGTTCCGGTTCGGTGCTCTCCATGAAAAGCATTCAACAGACCATCGAGGAACGTCGTCAGTCGGGTGATGGTTTGCCGATGCTCGCCGATGGTTCCCCAACCAACGACCAACCCTTCCGCATCGAAGGTCGTTTGCCGACCCTCGATGAGGCCGAAAACGTGTTGGTGAGTGAAGCCCTCCGCCAGGCCGGCGGCAACCAGGGCATTGCCGCTTCTCTCCTGGGAATTTCCCGCTCGGCCCTCAACCGTCGGCTCAATCGCCGTCTCCGGCATCTGCTGGAGCAGGGGGCGACGGATGGGGGTTGAACCAGATTGAACGCGGCTGCATATCGCACACTCCCGAATACCATTTGTCAATTATTTGAAATTCAACCGTTTTTTATTTCAGGCCCGCTTTTTCTCCCCAAGGGCTGTGCATTTTGTCGTATCTCTCCCCGGCTGGCGAAAACTGTCGAAATCCTTGTAAAAACCTTTTAAAAACAATTTATTGCAAGGTCGAATCCCTCCTGGCACGGCTTTTGTTCCGTTATTGGGCAAAGGGATGGTCTTGGAACGGCTCGTTTTTTCATCCGGTATTGGATTCATCGTTTCATTTTCAAAGGAAAGGGGAGAGCGACATGTCCTGGATCAACAAGATTACCGACGGTTTGTCCGGAAAACGGGATGGGAAAGGACACGGCAAGGTCGTTCGTTCGAACACGCTCAACATCGATGAGGCCGACAGCTTGACCGATCCTTTCGGTATTTTGCAGACCCTTCGTCCATGGGTGGCCGAGGAAAAACAGATGTTGGTGAAATTGCACGGTCATAACGAACAGTTCCTCACCCATTTCGCCCCGGAGGGTCATAACGCCGCCAGTCTGCTGGAACGGCAGGGGGTGTTGATTCGGCCCCTGTATCCCATGATCGGCAACGCAAAAGTTCGTGGTGTCGACAGGGTGACCCTGAATGTTTCCACCGATGATCATCTGTATCAACTCGAAGTGCCTTTTCGGGAGGTGGTTTTCGGCAACAACCGTCGTCGAAACCTGATGATGGGGTTTCCGAAACGGTTGTTGCGCTGGCCGCAACTGCGGGGTACGCCACGAACCGTTTTGGACCGGACCGTTTCATTGCACTCGGAGACCACCCGGGCCTCCGGCACCACCTTCGAGGTACCGGTTCGGGATGTGGCCCATGGCGGGCTCTCCTTTTGGAAACCGGAGGAGGAGGCGGACCTTGCCGCCGGAACGCGGCTGCAGTGTCTGCTCACTTCAAAATCCCTGGAACGCCCGATCCGCCTCAGTGGCCGGGTCGGGCGGACCCGGACCGTCCAGGGAAAACCCTTTGTCCGTTTACGGTTCGACCAGTTGCGCCGCGGCCTGGGAAAACAGGTGAAGGTCATGTTGGAGACCCTTCATGAAGAGAGTGGCAAACGGCAGCAGTGGGTGTTTCAAAATTAACCCCTTCTTGAGCAAGCGGGTTCGCTGGCGAAATGGGATCGTGCCGGCCAAACGGGAAGAGAGGAGAAGCATCATGTCCTGGTTCAACGAATTGACCGATGGTTTGGTCGACAAGTGGAAAGCGGAAAGGGCCAAATGGGAATGTCAATCCAACCATTCCCATTCCGAATCGCCTCGGATCATTCAGGATCCAAAGGAGATCCTGAACATGATCCTCCCCTGGGTGGCCGGTGAAAAGTTCATCACCATGACCCTGCCCGGTCTCAATGAAACGTTCGTCAGCCATTTTTCGCCCCAGGGTTACGATTCGGATCTGCTGTTGCGCAATTTGGGTCTGCTGGTGGAGCCGCTCCACCCTTTGACCGGCAACCGCATCATTCGTTCGACCAGGCGGGCGGTCGTCCATGTTTCCAATGATGACCGGCAGGTTCGAGCCGAGGTGTTATATTGTGGCCGGGTCATCGGCCGCCATGGCCATCCGGTTTTGTTGTTGGGGTTTCCCCACCAATTGTGGGTCAGTGGGCAAAAGCGGGAAAACGCCCGGGTGGTGTTGGGGAAAAGGAGTTCTTTGAACACCCGTTTGACCCTGCCGAAGGGCGGGACGATGGTGGTGCCCGCGCGGGAGATGGGCATGGGCGGACTCTCCTTTTGGAAACCCGAACGATATACCGGTCCGGTCCATGGCCATCCGGTTCGCTGTACCCTGTGTTTGCCCGGGATGTCCGCATCGATCGAAGTGAAGGGGCGGATGTTGGTCACCCGGGCCGAGGCGGGTTCACCGATTGTTCGTTTGCGCTTCGACCGTTTGAGCCAAAAGCTGGAACGGCAATTGAATTCGCTGGTGACCATGTTACGCCGGGAAAACCTCGAACGCCGGCAACTGGCGCTGCAAAATTGATCGATTCGTTCAAGGAGAGGTTTCCATGGATAACGGTATCGAGGGGTTGAGGTTTTTGCTGGTGAGCCGGGAGGGGGATTATCGGGCGCTCATTCTGTTGATTCTCACCTCGTTGGGATCGACCCTGGTCGGGTTGAGCCGGGATGATGAAGAGGCCACCTCCCTCTACCGGACGCTCGCACCCGACATCACCCTGGTGGATGACGGTATTCTCCGTCGAAGCCTTTTCCGGACCACCGACGGCGGTCGACCATTTTTTGAAAAATCTTTTCTCGTTCGAATGACCCGGTATGGTTCCACCTTCGAGCCGGAGCGGATAGAGGGAGCGGTTGTGGAATACCGGATTTGTCTGGATGATCCGATTCCGGTCATTCGCAATAAAGTCTGGGGAATTTGTCAGGACTACATGGTCGCCCGGCAAACCCGGATGGCTGGAAACCAAAACGAATCAGGAGGGGTGTCATGAACATCGAATTGTCAAACCCGAACATTCGGCCCGAGGAGGGGATGTTGGGGGTGGTCAATGAAAAACACCGGGTGCTGTTGGTGGATGATGAACGGCGCAACATCAACGTCCTGAACGATATCCTCAAGGAAGAGTATCACATCCGGGCGGCCATGTCCGGCCTGCAGGCCCTGGATCTGGCCACCTCCCGGCCACGGCCGGACCTGATTCTCCTGGATATCGTCATGCCGGGGTTGGATGGTTTCGAAGTGTGCCGTAAATTGCGGATCAATCCCAATACCGCCGATATTCCCGTCATTTTCATCACCGCCAACCAGTCGGAGGGGAATGAGGTGCGCGGTTTGGAGATGGGGGTCACCGATTTCATCACCAAACCCATCCGGCCGGAGATCGTCCGGGTTCGGGTTCGCAACCACATGACGCAACTTCGGCAAAAACGCCAACTGGAGGCGATGCATCGCCGGGTTCTGGCCCTGTCGGTGACCGATGAGTTGACCGGTATCCCCAACCGGCGTCGTTTCGATGAATTTTTCCGTCAGGAATGGGTGCGGTGCCGCCGGACCCGGGTCCCCCTGGGATTGTTGATGATGGATATCGACCGGTTCAAAGCTTACAACGATCACAATGGACACCCGGAAGGGGACCGTTGCCTACGGCGGGTGGCGGGGTACATGGAGGACCAGGTACGCCGGCCATCGGACCTGATCGCCCGCTATGGTGGGGAGGAGTTCGTCTGTGTGTTGCCCGATACCGATCTGGAGGGGGTTTACAAGGTGGGACGTTCGATCCTCAAGGCGATTCGCTCCCTGAATATCCCCCATGAAAAATCCGATGTGGCGTCGATGGTGACCTTGAGTATCGGCGGTACCGCCCTGATCCCCGGTAATGACAATACACCGGGAGAGTTGATCCAGGTTGCCGACTCTTTTTTGTATACCGCCAAAACCGAAGGAAGGAATCGGATGATCGTTCGATCCTTTGACCGTCGGGCGGAACAATGAACCACTGTGGATAATCGATGTCGCATCCGCTGCAACCATGATAGATTTCCGGCGATGGAAATTTTTTCAGGGAATCCGGTCATGGTGATAAGGAAAAATGGATGATGACTCGAAAACAGTGGCGGTCGGTGGTTCCGGGGGTTGTGGCCTCCCTGCTCCTGGCCGGTTCAACCATGGGGACGGCGCGGGCGCAAAATCAGACGGCCATACGGGAAATCCAGGCCCTGCGCCAGGAACTCGAGGCCTTGCGGGAACGCTCCCGGCAAATGGAACGAAAGCTGGAAGAACTGCTCGAAAAACAGCAGGCCCGGCCCACCGCCCCGGAGAGCGGGCGACCCCGGTCGGTCGAACCGCCGCAAACCGGTGAAACGGAGCAATCGGAAGGGCCGGTCCTGGAAAAGGAGCAACCATTCCGGGTTCATGGTGCCGTCGAGTTCGGTTATCGCCATGCCGATTTCGCCGGTGAAACCCATCGTGACCGGGTGGGGGATGCCAGCATCGCTGTTTTTCGGGTCGAGTTCGATGGTGAGGTCGATAACGTCATCCTCTCCGGTCAGTACTATCTGACCCCATCCGGCCGTTTTTTGCGCAAAGCCTCGTTGGGTTATCGGTTCAACGATACCTGGCGGGCCGATGTCGGCGTGTTGCAGGTGCCTTTCGGCAAACTGCCCTATCCTTCCCACGATTGGTGGTGGGGGCTTCCCTATTACATGGGCTATGAGGATGATTATGACGCTGGCGTTCAACTTTCCGGTGATTTCGAGGATTGGGCGTTAAAGGTCGCCTATTTCAAAAATGATGAATATGGCGATGCCGGGCGTACCAGCCGCTATTCCATCGATGTGATCCAGGATTCCGATATCAACCAGGAGAACATGGAGAACAACCAGTTCAACCTGCACCTGGTTCGCAATCTGGTGTTTGGCGATGACATCAAAACGGAGTTGGGCGGTTCGTTGCAGTGGGGGCAACTCTACAATGCCTCGACCCGGGCCAACGGTAACCACTGGGCCGGGGCGTTGCATCTGGCCGCCGAAAAGGGACCCTTCAATGTGATCCTCGAAGGGATTCGTTATGAACACAATCCCAAAAATCCCGCCGGGATTTCCGACGACGCCATTTTGTTGGGTGGACAGGGGGCTTCATTCCTGACGGCGGCCAAGGGTTGGATTTGGGATGCCAATCTGCGCTATAGCCATCCGGTGAGCTGGGGGCCGGTCAAATCCATTTCCATTTATGACAACTATTCATTGCTCGACAAGGATCCCGATGGTTGGGCCAACTCCCATATCCATACCATCGGCACCACCCTGAATGGGGATGCTTTTTATATCACCGCCGATTATGTCCTGGGGAAAAACGCGGTTTGGATCGGTGACCCATCGGTCGAACCGGATCCCATGGCCGCCGGTACCGCCGGGGCCGATTGGAATGACATGTTCCTGCTGGTGTTCGGATACTATTTTTAAACCGGTCGGTGGTCGTGGTTGATCACCGGGCGGGGTGATTCGGGAGACTCGACCGGCGAAAAGAAGGGCTCGAAGGATGGTGGTGACGGCGCCCATCGGGGCGATCATCCATGTACTTGACAAGACTTGATCTGACACATTCCGCAATCTTCATGAGCCCGGTTCCTGTGACGGTTTGAACGTGGCAGCTTCCTCCGACGCCTCGAAGCCATCCTCCGGAACCTGCTCATCGGGAAACCCCTTGATGGATCCGAGTTCCTTCTTGTCCCGCTTGAAAACAGGCGGACTGAGCATATAGGCCGCCAGGAGCCGGCTGACCGCTTCCAGGGATTCCACGTGGACCCGCTCCCAACCATGAGAACCGTCAAGCCCGAAACAAACCAGGGCGGTGCGGATGTCATTCCCAGCTTCCAGGGCCGCCGCCGCATCGCTGCGGTAAAACTCGAACACGTCCCGGCCGTGGGCAATTCCGTTTTCCCGGCAAAGAGCGAGGAGATGCCGTGTCAGATGCCAGTCGAACAGACCGCTGGCGTCCTGCATGGCGATGGTGACCCCCAACTCGTTGGTGTTCTGATTGGGCGCGATGACGCCGTTGTCCACCGCTACCATCTCGGCGACATCCTGGTGCAGAACGCTGGAGGCGCCAATTCCGGTCTCTTCGGAGATGGTGAAGAGGGGATGGCAGTCGACAGGCAGTTCCAGGCCGGCGTCCCGGATCGCCTTGACCGCCGCCAAAACCACCGCCACCCCGGCTTTGTCGTCCAGGTGGCGGGCGTTGATGAATCCGTCTTCCTGAATTTCGGGAATCGGGTCAACGGCCACATGATCGCCAACTTTGACGCCCAGCGCCACCAGGTCGTTCAAGGACCGGCAAACCGCATTGATTCGGACTTCAAGGTTGGACCAGGCGCAAGGCTGGGTATCGACCCCTTCATTGTAGGCATGTCCGGACGCCTTGAGGGGGAGGATCGTGCCCCGGTAGCTTTTGTCGTCGTCACAAAAGATGGTCACCCGGGCTCCTTCGGCAAACCGGGCCGACCAGGTTCCCACCGGCATGACGGAGACCCTGACATTGGGCTTCAAGGTCCGGACCGCGGCACCCAGGGTATCGAGATGGGCCACCACCGCCCGGTCGGGAGAGTTTTTTCTTCCCTTCATCGTTCCCCGGATCGCCCCCCTGCGGGTCAGTTCGACCTCGATGCCCAGTTTTTCCAGTTTTTCGGACACATAATGAACGGCTCCGTCAGTCATCCCGGTGGGGCTGGGTATATCCAGGAGTTCCGCCAGCGTTCCAATCAAATATTTCCGGTCAATCTTCAAATCACTCACGGGACTCCTTGCGTCGGGACGGAACGGGTTTGGGGAAACAGCAGGTCAATGAACCGTTCCGCCGTGGGTTGCGGTTCGTGATTGGCCAAGCCGGGCCGTTCGTTGGCTTCAATGATGACATGGGCGGGTTTGGTGACCGATTTGACGATGAAATCGAGACCGGTAACCGGCAACTCCAGGGCTTGAGCGGCTTCCCTGGCCGCATCCGCCAGATCGGGATGAAGTTGTCCGGTTACGTCATGGATTGTTCCGCCCGTGTGCAGATTGGCGGTTTTCCTCACCGGGATGGTCACCCCCTCCGGAAGAACGGTGTCCATCGCATAACCCACTTTTTCAACGCAACGGGCGGTTTCACGATCCATGGGAATCCGGCTTTCCCCATGAGTGGCGGCCTGGCGGCGACGGGACTGTTTCCT
This sequence comes from uncultured Magnetococcales bacterium, assembly GCA_964344355.1. Classification (GTDB taxonomy): domain Bacteria; phylum Pseudomonadota; class Magnetococcia; order Magnetococcales; family CAYFNE01; genus CAYFNE01. The sequence continues at coordinate 39,895 of CAYFNE010000023.1, read as the reverse complement.
GATCAATTGTCGAACCGTCTGCACCCCATCACCTTGGATGGAGGCCGGTCGCCGCACCGCCGCAGCCACCACCCGGTAATCGATGACGATGATGCGCAAATCCTCTCCGCAAACCAATTCCTCCAGCAGCACGAGCGGACACTCTTGGCGCGCTTTCCGAATGGCCTTTTCGAGTTCATCGGCGGTGGATACGTCCACGCTGACCCCGGCGCCCTGTTCGCCACGCGCCGGCTTGACCACCAGCCGCTGGTGTTGCGCCAGGAATTCAGCGTTTTCCTCTTCCGACGCCGCTACCATCTGTTCCGGAACCGACAATCCGGCCCGCATCAGCATCTCCCGGGAAACATCCTTGCGGTCACAAACGCTCATCGCCGTGGCGGGCGTCAATTCACTGAGAGATTCCCAGCACTTGATGGTCCGTCCGCCAAAGGAGAGGTTGAACAGCCCCATGCCGGCGATCAGGACTTCAACGGCAATCCCCCGGCGGCGGGCTTCATCGATGATGATGCGGGCGTAGGGGTTGAGATCCTCCGGCGGCGGCGCCCCGGTGAAGAGCGGCTCGTTGATGGGGTTCTTGTTCTTGAGACAGAAAACCTGAACCCTTTGGAAACCCAGCTTCCGGTACAGGCGGATGGCCTGAAGGTTGTCGTACATCACCGAGAGGTCCAGAAAGGCCCGGCCGCGGCGCTGAAAGTGCTCGACCACATGTCGGACCAGGGCTTCGCCGACGCCGGGAACGGTAGTCTGGGGATCCACGGCCAGGGCCCACAGGCTGGAGCCATTGTCCGGATCATTGAACGCCGCCACATGATCCACCCCCATGACCAGTCCGACCATCTCTCCAGATCCTTTTTCCGTGGCCACGAAGGTCTGGTAGGTTTCCCGTTCGCGGTTGTCCAGGTAGAACCGTTCCCGGGTTGGAACCATGCCCCGGGCCTGGTAGATGGCGTTGGCCCGTTTGGCGTCCTTTTGGCTTTTCAGCGGACGGATGTAGAAGACGTCGGACTGTCCGGTTTCCGGTTCGTAATCCTCCAGGTTCAGGCGGAACGTGTGTGAAGGGTCGAGAAACAGGTTTTGGGGAAACAGGGAGAGCACGACATGGGGGTCACGCAGGTAGAGAGCCACATTGCGTTGGGCGTCATCCTCGTTGATGACCGCCTTGGCCAGTGACCTGGAACAGGAAAAGGTCTGCCCGAAAGCCAGTTTGCCCCAACCGCAATCCACGACCGTATTTTCCTTCATGCCGTTTATGTCCGGCGGTTTCTCCCAGTTTTTCAGGGAAACCATCTGGTTGACATCCATGGGGTCGACCGGATCATTTGCCTTGGGCATGATTTTCGCCTCGGTTTCAGGACACGCCATGGGTCTGCAGCCACAACTCCAGCAACCCCAACTGCCACAGTTTGGATCCACGCAAGGGCGTGATGTGCTCCTTGGGAGCCTGCAGCAGCCGGTCGACATGGTCTTTCCGGAACAAACCGCGCGCTTTCGCCGCCGGCGCATACAGCGCGTCCCGGACCATGTCGAGATATCGGCCTTCCAGATATTTCAGGGCCGGCACGGGAAAATATCCCTTGGGCCGGTCGATGACCGCCTCCGGGATCACCTGCCGGGCCGCCTCCTTGAGGATCCATTTGCCGCCGTCGCGTATTTTAAGTTTTGCGGGAATTTGCGATGCCAGTTCCACCAGTTCGTGATCCAAAAACGGCACCCGCGCTTCCAGGCTCCAGGCCATGGTCATGTTGTCCACCCGTTTTACCGGATCGTCCACCAGCATGATGGTGGTATCCAGACGCAGGGCCTTGTCCACCGGATCGGGGGCTCCGGGCCGGTCGAAATGATGGGCGACAAATCGCCGGCTGTGGTCGTCGGAGATGAAATCCGGATGGACGGCATCCATGAATTCGTCGTGGTCCCGGTCGAAAAAAGCGCGTGAATAATCATTAATGGGATAGCGGCTTCCATCCATGGGTGGATACCAATGATAGCCGCCGAATACCTCGTCCGCACCCTGGCCGCTCTGGACCACCTTGATCTGTTCGGAAACCTTCCTGGAGAGCAGATAGAAACCGATGACGTCGTGGCTCACCATGGGTTCGGACATGGCCCGGATGCAGTCAGGCAATGTTTCCAACACCCCGGCGGAGGGGATTTCGATCTTGTGATGACGGGTCCCGAAGTGGTCGACGATCAAATCCGAATAGGCGAACTCATCGCCTTTTTCCCCATGTACGCTCTCGAACCCCACCGAGAATGTCTGAAGCCCCGTTTGTCCATTTTCGGACAAAAGGCCCACCACCAGGCTGGAATCCACACCTCCCGAGAGAAGGACTCCCACGGGCACGTCTGCCACCATCCGTCGCTTGATGGCGGTTCGCAATTCGCTCAGGAGAAATTCCGACCACTCCGTTTCATCCACCCCGGCCAGATGCGGTTTCTTGTCGAAAGAGAGATTCCAGTAAATCGTTTCCCGCCACTTCCCATCCGGCTCGATGGTCACGAGGGTGGCGGGGGGTATCTTCCGGATTCCCTTTAACAGGGTCCGGGGCGCTGGAACCACGGAGTGAAAAGTCATGTAATGGTGCAGGGCCACCGGATCGATATCCGTATCCACGCCGCCGGTCTTCAGCAAAGCCGGCAGAGTGGAAGCGAAGCGGATGCCGTCATCCAGTCTGGCGTAATACAGGGGCTTGATACCCAGCCGGTCACGGACCAGCAGGGTCTTGCCGCTCTCCTTTTCCCACAGGGCGAAGGCGAACATGCCCTTCAGCCGGTCCACGAACGCCGCCCCCCAGGCGTGATAGGCCTTGAGGAGAACCTCGGTATCGCCGCCGGAAAAAAACCGGTATCCTTTGTCCATCAACTCCCGGCGTAGTTCCGTATAGTTGTAGATGGCGCCATTATAGACGATCCCCAATCCCAGTTCATGGTCCACCATGGGTTGCCGGGCTTGATCGGAAAGATCGATAATCTTGAGCCGCCGGTGACCGAACGCCATCCGGCCATTCGGCATGTGCAGCCCGCTCCCTTCGGGACCACGTGGGACCATGATCTCCATCATTTTTTCAATTTTTTCGATGGAAGCGGTTTTTCCGTTCCATCGTATTTCTCCGCAAATTCCACACATGGTCAGGAACTCGTCATTCTCGTCCGCAAATGGTTGATCATGCCGCTGTCGGCCCCGGTATCACAATGATTTTCCAGGTTTTCGCCCGCGCTTCGGAAGGGTTGGGAAATCATATGTGAAATCAATGCGATACCTGTTGGTCTGGCGTGTCCGTGGGGACTTGCTGAAGAGGTTTCTTTTTCTCCTCCTCATGGGTGTATCCCCGTCAGCGCCGTTCTTGCCCAAACATCGCGTTCATCCCGTTTCCGTGGCTCTTTTGGCCGCCTCGGTCACCATGGCGCCGGCTTTTGCCCTGGCTTCTTTTCCCGAAAGTCCGTGTTCGAGCAAAATGATGGTTTCGGCCGCCTGCTGCGCTTTCCGGACGCGCTTGCGGGTTTCCCGCTCAGCCGCATCTTTTTCCCAACTGTTGAAAAATGCTTTCACGGTTCTTTCGCCGCCATGAGCACGGTTTAACGAAACATCCATCGAGATGGCCCGGTCCGCAGCCCTTACCGCCTTCGATATGGATTTTTCCAGGCGATTGTTGGCTTCATCGATCAACACGCCCTTGGCCGCTTCGACCCTGAGCCGGGCGCGGAACACGGTCAAGGAAACATCGGTGAGGAGTGAGTGTTGGGCCAATAATTCAGCGGCGGGCAACTCCTTTTCAACCTCACGCAGGGATTCAGCCGCATCCAAAATCGTTTCAGACCGAGCCGCCTTTTTGGAAAAATCGAAAATTTTCTCGATTTTCGTATGAGCCGGCGTTGATTTGGCCTTACGGGCCAGGTCTCTCATGATTCTGGAGACATCAAGAAGTGTCTGTTTCCGTTTTTTTTCGACTTTCACAGGCAACCTCCCATTCAAAAACCGCCGGTCACGAAAGGCGTTGTCAATTGGTTCAAGTGGCACGTGATCGGCACTGGGATGCTTTCCTACAAACCTCTCGTGGGGTAGAGGTCTTCCGTCATCCCGTTCGCTCCTTGGTCTCTGACGCCGGTTGACGATCGTCCTGTTCGTCAATCAGTGGATAAATGCCTTCGCCGTCGTGGTCCTCACTGCCGGTCAGGGCGGGATTGAATACGCAGATCATGCGCAAGTCAGCGTGGGCCCGTAGCAGATGGCGTTCGTGACCGTTCAGCGCATACATGGTTCCATCGGTGATCGGGTGAATATTTCCGGTTTCCAGGTCTTCGATCTCCCCTTCACCGCCGACGCAATAGACCGCCTCCAGGTGGTGCTTGTACCAGATGCGTGTTTCGGTTCCGGCGAAGATGATCGTCTCATGGAACGAAAATCCCATGCCGTCGCGCCGCAGAAGGAACCGGCGGCTGACCCAGTTGCCGTTGGCGGCCTTGATCTCCCGGTCGGTTCCAGTCACATCGCCAAGACGCCGGACGATCATGCTGCGTTATCGACGCCGTTTTTGGCGCGCCGCTTGGTAATTTCGCCGATGCAACGATCAACGATGTCAATGCCTTCGCGCAATGTCTCCTCCTCGATCACCAGGGGTGGAAGAAACTTGACCACCTGGTCCTCAGCCCCGCTGAGTTCGATAATCAGTCCCGCCCTGAACGCCAGGCGGGATATTTCACCGGCGATGCCGGGCTCGGGGATTTCCAGGCCCCACATCATGCCCCGGCCACGGGCAGTCATCTTCATTCCCGGATATTTCCCGGCGATTTCATTCAGTTTGTTCTCCATGAGGTCGCCCTTGGCCCGAACCGTTGTGCACAACTCCTCATCTTTCCAATAGGTTTCCAGGGCCGTGGCGGCGGCGATGAACGCCAGGTTGTTGCCCCGGAAGGTGCCGGTATGCTCGCCGGGTTTCCACTGGTCCAATTCCGGCCGCATGAGCATCAGGGACAGCGGCAACCCGCCGCCGATGGATTTGGACAGGGTGATGATGTCCGGAGTGACGTCGGCTTCCTCGAAGCTGAAGAACGCGCCGGTACGCCCATTTCCCACCTGGATGTCGTCAACGATGAGCAGGACGTCAAACTCCCTGCAGGTCTCTTCCAACGCCTTGAGCCACCGGGCGCTGGCCACGTTGACGCCTCCTTCGGCCTGGATGGTCTCGACGATGATGGCCGCCGGCAGGTCAATGCCGGAACTGTGATCCGCCAGCATCTTCCGCAGGTAGGTGATGGTGTCCACATCCGGTCCGAAATAGCCGTCGAAAGGCAGATGATCCACGTTACTGCGGGCGCCAAAGGATTCATCCCGGTAGAAGTCGTTGCCGGTGACCGCCAGGGAACCCATGGTCAAACCGTGGAAGCCGTTGGTGAAGGCGATGATGTTGGAACGGCGTTTGACCATGCGCGCCAGTTTGAGGGCGGTTTCCACCGCATTGGTGCCCGTGGGGCCGGGGAACTGGATTTTGTACTGATATCCACGCGGCGCCAGGATCAAGTCATGGAATGTCTCCATGAATGCGCGCTTGGCCGTTGTGGCCTTGTCGAGGCTGTGCAGCACCCCCCCTTTCTCCAGATAGTCCATCATCGCCCGGCGGATGGCCGGATGGTTGTGGCCATAGTTGAGTGTACCCGCCCCGGCGAAAAAATCGATGTAGCGTTTGCCGTTCTCGTCCTGGAGATGAGACCCCTCGGCCGTATCGAAGACAGCGGGAAAGGCGCGGACGTAGCTGCGTACCTGGGATTCATGTTCTTCAAAAACTCGCATGGTTTGGTGGTTCCCTTTGTATTGGAAGAAGTCCTTCATGGATCGGCCCGATCCGGAACAGGATTTCGGGCTCATGTCCCTTTTCCGGAAAGGCCGTCGCCGGGAAGTGTTCCGTTTTGTGCAACGGCAAATTCAAATCGTTGGCTATGGATGTGAACAGGCGCTCGGATGCCCGGTTGGAGGGGGTGACCGTGGCTTCCAGAAATCGCGCCTCATGACGGCACCCCCTTTTCATCACCTCGTGGATCAGTTTTTTTGCAATACCTTGTTGACGGTTGGCTTTTTCGACGCCGACCTGCCAGACGAACAGCACGTTCGGGCGGCCTGGAGGCCGGTATCCCAACATCATGCCCACAACCCGTCCTTCCCGTTCCGCAACCAGACTGGTTTCAGCGAAATCCTGACAGAAAGTCAGGTAGAAATAGGGTGAGTTCAGATCCAGAACACCGTCATGTCGAACCATCTCCCAAAGGACCGCGCCGTCCTCCATGCGCGGTTTCCGGAAATGGATGTCCGATGTAGCCCGTTTCTCGTCGGGAAGGAACGCGTCTGTAGAACCCTTCATGGTTATGCCGGCCCCCAACGCCATTTGACGACCAACTCCATCGCCTCTTCCAACTCTTCCAGGCGCAATGACCTGCCAAAAACGATATGACTCGCATGACCCTGGATCCAAAGGTAGGACAGGGCACTGTAACAAGGCTTTTTCAAACCGATCTCTTTCACCTCCTCAAGTGGGATGGACGCTTCTTTTGACGCATTTTCATCCAACCCGTGGCTTATGGAATTGATATCGACGACCAACCATTCATGCGCCTTCCACCAGGAAAGGGCGCTCCAGCCCATGGTTCCGGACAACAAAAACAGCAAAATTCCCGTAAGTTGGCCGGCTTGGAGTTTCATGATGGGAAGAGTGGCGAAAAAAGTGGCCACCGCCAGGAAGACGAAGCCGAGGACGAACGCCAGATAGGATTTATGGCACGTGGGAGCGGTCAGAACCAAACGTGACCCGGTCTCCGTCACCATCAGCCTTGATTCGCTTTGATTCCATTCAGTCATGATTGTCGCTACATTCCGATGGATGCTTCGATGAAAAACAGGAGCGCCATGGTGATCAGGACAAAAAAGATGCGCAGAATCCAAGACAGGGTGCCGTTGCGCTTCCGTTTGAAAAACAGTCTCTTTCCTTCAGACATGATGATTGTCCGGGCTGAATCCGTCGTCAGGTCTTCAGCGCTGATGCCCGCAGGCTTTCAACTTCCGGACGGCCCGGGCGCTGCCCTTGAGAGGAACCCGGAACCGGAACCAGTGTCTGCCATTGGAAAAGAGAATCTCCATGGCCCGGCTTTTACGGATCATCTTCAAAAAACGCTCCCGGTAAACGATGTACCGCCAGCGCCAATGGTCATTTTGACCTTCATCCCCCTCATGTATGGAGATCTCATGCGTTCTCCGACCATCAAAACGAATCGCCAGCCCTTTTTTCGCTTTGCCGATTCGTTCCCGGGAAGTGATCAGTTCACCGAAATAGTCGTCGGAGGGAAAGACGCCCAGGAAGGCGATCACATCCCCCTGACCGCCATGCGTTCCCCGTCTCCCGGAGCCCTGACCGTACACCCGGTCGGAGGCGTACAAGGCGATTTCAAGTTTGCACGTCTCTTCCATGGTGCGGACCGTATAACGCCCGTTTTGATAGATCTCCCGGGCCTGTAGAGCCGAAGGGAACGAACAGATGGCGAACAGCAGAATCGTCAGGCCTCCGGAAAGGATCCGGGGCCGGCGGTCGGTTTCCAATGTCTCATTTAAAATCGATCTTCCAATCAACCTTCTCAACGCGGCCTTCTGTTTCATAATTTCAAACACCTCCTTATCCCACGCCCATCGGACCTCCCGGACGGTTCGCCGGGGCGCGCCACAATCACCAGGGATGACATGATTGTATGGATACGAACGATTCGTACCCTACCATACCAAGACCAGAATCACAACCCCCGCTCAGGCATTATCTTGTAACCAGTACTAAATGTGTCCCTGAAACAGGTGATTTAAAGGTCTGTCCATGCGAATTCTTCCTTGCGGGAACCGTTCGTAGACAGTATGTTCGTACCCTTCTCATTTATCATTCCCACTGGAGGTTGACATGGAAGAGTCCCATGGCAACACAAGTGACCAAGTGCTTATCGCCCTGCGCCAAATCATCCGTGCCATCGACCTGCATTCCCGTCAATTGCAGCGGCAGCACGGGCTGACGAGTCCACAGATTTTGATTCTCAAGGAGGTCGTCCGGCATGAAGGCGTCACGGCCCAGGAAATCGGAAAACGCGTGCACCTCAGCCGGGCAACCGTGGCCGATATTTTGATGCGGTTGGAAAAAAGGAAGTTGATCACCCGGGCGCGCAACACCAGGGACCGCAGGCTGGTCAACATAACCGCCACGGAGCACGCTATTGGAATGCTCGCGGACTCGCCACCACTGTTGCACGAGAGTTTTATCCAGAAGTTCAACGAACTGAGGCCGTGGGAACAGACCCAGTTCCTTTCCGTATTTCAACGGACCGCCGACATGATGAACGCCGAGCACCTCGACGTGGCGCCGTTCCTGGCCGCCGATCCCATCATCGAATCCCCTACGCCCATGCTGGAACCGGAAACATCGGAAAAGAAGGATGTGGCCCCGGAAGAACCGGAGCCGGTTGTCAAGCTCATTTCAAATGGAGGGAAATAATTTTCAGACCTCAAACCGCGAAAAAATTTTTCATGATCCATCTCCAGGCCGGCCGTTTTGCCAAAATTGGCCTGTCCATCACGATGCTGGCCATCTCGTTGAATGGGTGCGGTGGGAAACCCGTTGGTGAATCTTCTGCGCCAACGAGCGCTGTTTTGCCGATCGTAACGGCGGAGCAAAAAAGCAAATTCTGCGTGGCGCTTTTCACCGTGGAGGGATTTGCCCCACGGATGGGCGGGGGAAAGGAGGGAGCGATTGCCGATGTACGCCGTCTTGCGTCGGTTCGTGGTGGAAATGCCATACGGATCCTCTCGACGCGACAAAGCACAGTGACCTCAAATCATTACGCCACCGCCGAAGCGCTGAAATGCGAACTTCCCGAATGATTGCGGAAGGCCGGAGCAAGCCGAAATCAAGCATTTTCTGATCTTCCATCATCCCGAACCCAAGTTCCGGACAAACCATCAAAGGAAATATGCTGCTTTGTAATTTCTGGGTCGGACATCTTTTTTTGGGATTTGACGTCCTGCTCATTCGTGAAATCAGGCGAGCCAGAAAATGTTCGGATATCCCCGGGGCGCCGGATTATTTCCGCGGCATCGTCAATATCCGTGGGCGGGTCACGACGATTATGGATCTGAAAAAACGTCTCGGATGGTCAACGGACCGGTCAAGCGCCGTCGACAGCGCCAAGGAATATTTTCTGGTCCTGAAGACAAAACGAGACTTGGCGGAACGCTTTTCGGATGAGGTTCATACACGATGTCCCTGGGAAGATCAGGTGGGCGTGGTGGTTGATCGGTTGGGCGAGGTCCATCATTTCGAAGCAGACCGTATTCAACCGGCGCCGGCAAATTTGGACGGGATCTCCTCGCGGTATGCGCTCGGGGTCATCGAAACGGATCGCCAACTGCTTGTCATACTGAACATGCCTGCTTTGTTGGGTTTCGGCGAATGATCAGGCCGAATTGCCCGGAGACGGGACCGATCACATTTTCGATTGTCCGCTTTACACTTTGGCCAACCCCTGTCGGAGCGGGTTTGTTTCCGAACCGGGCGAACCAAAGCGCCATGCGGGTGCCGGACTTTTTCGCGAGCAAGCTCGCTCCTACGGCGCGTCCGTCGTGAAGGGTAAAGCAGCCTGATCGATCCCCCAGAGATGGGAAACCGCTATCATGAACGAAAAAACCATTCCTGAAACGTCCCAGTTCCTCACCTTTTACCTCGCCGATGAAGTGTATGCCGTGGATATTCTGCGGATCAAGGAGGTGTTGGAATATACTGAAATGACGAAAATCCCCAGGACTCCTGAATTCATGTCCGGGGTGATCAACCTGCGTGGAACCGTGGTTCCGGTGATCGACATGCGGCTCAAGTTTGGCATGCCGAAAACGGAAAGGACGGTCGACGCCTGCATCATTATCATCGAAGTCCGTATGGGGGATCGGATAACCATCCTTGGCGCAATCGCTGATTCGGTCAATGAGGTGATGAACCTTGAACCGGACCAAGTGGAACCACCGCCCAGGATCGGGGCCAAACTCAAGACCGGGTTCATCCGTGGCATGGGTAAACAAGGCGATCAATTCGTCATCATTCTGGACACGGACGAGGTGTTCACCTCGGAGGAGTTGAGTTTGTTGAAGGATGCCGGCAACGGTGTAGACTGACCGGAAGTTCTCGGGAAAGGTTGGGCGACCGGGATCTCTTGGCCGGTTTTCAAGCCCATTCCCTAGGGGGTCGCCATGACACACTGGCGGTGGAACCCCCATCTGAAAATGGTTTGTCCGCTGTTGGCTTCGGGGGTATAGTTCCTTCCCATTGGTCCCACCGTTGAAATGAATTCCCATCCCCGGACGCAATCGCTGACGATGGCCCTTTTTATCTGTGAAAAACCCTCCCAGGCCCGGGATATCGGTCGGGTATTGGGGGCGACGTCGCGGCGGGACGGTTATCTGGAGGGGCGGGGGCAGCGGGTGACCTGGTGTATCGGTCATCTGCTGGAGATGGTCATGCCCGATGACTATCGGCCGGAGTGGAAGGGGTGGCATCTCCACACCCTGCCCATTTTGCCCGACCGTTGGCGGTTGGAGGTCCGCCAGGCGGTTGGCAAACAGTATAAAATCATAGAAAAACTGTTGCGGGAGACCACCGAGGTGGTGATCGCCACCGATGCCGACCGCGAGGGGGAGACCATCGGCCGCGAGGTGTTGGAACAGTGCGGGTATCGGGGCGACGTTTCCCGGTTGTGGTTGTCGGCCCTGGATGAGGCCAGCATTCGCAAGGCGTTGAAAACCATGCTGCCCGGTCAAAAGACCGAACCCCTCTATCGAGCCGGCCTGGGGCGGGCGCGGGCCGATTGGCTGGTGGGCATGAATCTGACCCGCGCCTACACCATTTTGGGCCGTCAGGGTGGTTATGATGGTGTGTTGACCGTGGGGCGGGTGCAGACGCCGACCCTGAAACTGGTGGTCGACCGCGATCGTCTCATCGAACATTTCAAACCCATCGCCTATTTCGATCTCATCGCCCTGTTCCGGGTGAAAAATGGTTCCTTCAAGGCCAAATGGTTGCCGGATGAAACCGTTGCCGACGAAGAGGGGCGTTGCCTGGACAAAAAGATCGCCGCGGCGGTCGCCGACAAGGTGCGGGATCGGCAGGGGGCGATCGCCGCCGCCGGCACCAAACGGGTCAAGGAGCCGCCGCCGTTGCCGTTGGAACTCTCCTCCCTGCAACAGGAGGCTTCCCGGCGTTGGGGGATGGGCGCCAGCCGGGTGTTGAACGTGGCGCAATCGCTCTATGAAACCCACAAGGCCATCACCTATCCCCGCACCGATTGCCGGTATCTGCCCAACAGCCAGTTTCAGGAGGCGCCGGAGGTTTTGCAGGCCATGGCGCGATCGGATGCCGAACTGGCCGGTCTGATCGGCGAGGCGGATGTCGGTTTGCGCTCCAAGGCCTGGAACGACAAAAAAATTACCGCCCATCATGCCATCATCCCGACGGCGGCCGTGGTGAATGTCGGCGGCATGTCGTTGGATGAACGGCGTCTGTATGATCTGGTCCGGCGTCACTATCTGGCGCAATTTTTCCCGGCTTTCGAATATGACCGCACGGTGATCGATGTCGCGGTGGAAGGGGAGCGGTTCCGTGCTTCGGGCAATGTTGAGATGGTCCCGGGCTGGAAACGGGTGTTGCGGGGCGAGAAAAAAAAGGAGAACGACGGCGCCGCCCCCCTGCCGTTGGTGAAAAAAAAGGAACCGGCCCGGGTGCAAGGGGTGGAGCTGGAGGAGAAACGGACCAAACCACCCAACCGCTACACCGAGGGCACCCTGATCCAGGCGATGAAAACCGTGGGGCGCATGGTCGAGGATCCCCGGTTCAAAAAGGTGTTGCGCGACACCGCCGGCATCGGCACCGAGGCGACCCGGGCGGCCATCATCGAAAATTTGTTGAAACGGCGGTTGTTGGACCGGGAGGGAAAAAAACATCTCATCAGCACACCGCCGGGCCGGGCATTGGTGGACATCCTGCCCCGGAGCGTCACCAATCCGGCCACCACGGCGGTTTGGGAGCAGGCGTTGGAGGATGTCGCCAGCGGCGCCAAGAGTTTGGAGGCGTTCCAGGAAAAGGCGGTCATCTGGGTCAGTCGATTGGTGGCGGCGGTCAAGGAGGGGGGCCGGGTCGATCCGGCGGTGTTCGCCGGTCTGCCACCGGCGGCGCCGGCCAAAAACCGCTCTGGGGCCAAAACGCCGGCGAAAAAGGGCGATCATCCCTGTCCCAAATGTGGGTTGGCCCTGCAACGGCGCCAAGGCGTCCGGGGTTGGTTTTGGGGCTGTTCGGATTTTCCGGCCTGCAAGGCGACGCTGCCGGATCGGGATGGTCAACCGGACGACCGGCAACCGTCCGGTCCCGTTTGTCCGCAGTGCCAAAACGGCGTTTTGACCGAACGAACCGCCAAACGGGGCAAAGGGGCCGGCAAGCCTTTTTTGGGGTGCAGCAACTATCCGAAATGTCGGTATACGCGGGCCGTCGATGAGTCGGCCGGGGTTCCTTCCTGAATTCGAACCGCAATGGCTGGTTCATTCAACCGTTGGATTGGATGACACGGATTTTGGCATCTGATACCACTATGAAACAACCCCACCACCGTTCGGCATCGGCAGAGGAAAACAACAATCGGAGGCGTTGTATCAGTTGGGAAAGCGTGGGATTGTCAAGACGGAGCAACATGATTCCTGAGTGGCTTCCTGGCGGGAATCGGCGGATATCGGAAAAATCCAGGTCCTGGGTGATGAAAAAACGATTTTCTTCCCGCACTTTTTTCCAGACATGCCGGTCTGGGACACCTTGCAGCCCTTCTTCCTTCACCGTGTCCACATCATGACCTTGTTGTCGAAGGATTGGGGCGATGTGGATGGGTATGTTTTCGTCCAACTTGATCTTCATGCCACTTTGGGAATGCCGGGAAAGGGAATATCCTCCAGGGCCGAGGTGGCGGCAAAGGCGATCACGGCGTAGACATCCTTCTTCGTCAGGGTGGGGAAGGCGGTGATGATGGTGTCCGGGGTTTCCCCGTCGGCCAGGCAGGCGAGGATGGTGCGCAGGGTGACCCGGGTGCCTTTGATGATCGGCGCGCCACCGCAAATTTTGTCATCCCGGATAATTCGTTCTCCATAGTTCATGGTCCGGTTTCCTTCAATGTTTCGGATGGGATTTATTCGATGCGATATGTAGAGGATAGAGGTTCGAGGGATGATTGTGAATATGGAAAACGGTTTTTTGGACCGTTTCCGGCCCCTGAATCGATCCGGGTGGCAACGGGGATAAAAAGGCCATGACATCGAAACTCGAACCGACGCCGCAACAGGCCGAGGCCATCGAAAAAATGGGGGCTTTTCAGGCCGATCGCCGGCAGCGGGGGGCCGGTTTCCTTCTTTCCGGGTTCGCCGGTACCGGCAAGACCTTTTCCATCACCCGACTCCTCGACCGTTTGTCCGGGGAAAAGGTGGTGTTGACGGCGCCGACCAACAAGGCGGTGCGGGTCTTGGAGGGCATGATGGCCGAGGCCGGGCTCAAGGTCGAGACCAAGACCACCCATGCCCTGTTGGGTCTGGTGGTCCAGTATGATCAGGATCGGCAGATCCTGAAAAGAAAAAGAAAATCGCAGTTGAACGACTATTCCCTGGTGATCGTCGATGAATGTTCCATGATCAACGGCGAACTGTGGGACAATCTACAACGGCAGTTGTCCGGTTCCGCCACCAAGATCATTTTTGTCGGTGATCCGGCGCAACTGCCGCCGGTCAACGAACCGGAGTCGCCGACCTTCGGCATCGACAATCGGGTGGAGTTGACCGACATCGTTCGGCAACGGGCCGGCAATCCCATCATCGAACTGTCCGCCGCCATCCGCGAAACCATGGACAGCGGCCAACCGGTGCGGGTGGCGGACTTCGTTCGACGACCGGGGGACAAGAGCGGTGTTTCGTTGCGGTTGGGCGATCGGTTCGCCGATTGGTTTCCCCGTGCCTTCCAGTCCGAACGGTATCAAAAGGATGCCGATGCCTTTCGGGTGGTCTCCTGGACCAATCGCCGGGTGATCGCCTTCAACCGCACCATTCGTCATTTGTTGTTGGAGGCCTATCCCGAACAACCGTTCCTGGCCGGCGAACGGGCGGTCAGCGTCGGCCCGGTGTATGATCTGGACGGCGACAAGACCGAGATCGTCCTCAACACCGACATCGAGGGCACGGTTCGTTCCTGTGAGCGGGCGGTTCATCCCTGGTTTCCGGACCATCGTTTCCAGGTTTGGAAGACGGTTTTTCAACCCGCCAACGGCGATGACGAGGTGACCGCCTATCTGCCCGACGACCGGGAAAAACGACGCATCGACGACCAGTTGAACACCCTGGCCGATCGGGCCAGAGAACGGGAAATCTCCTGGTGGTCCTTCTGGAAACTGAAAAACGCCATGGCCGACCTGCGCCCCTGCCACGCCATCACCGTCCACCGCGCCCAGGGTTCCACCTTTGAAAACGTCTTCATCGACTCGGCGGACATCCTCGCCAACCCCAATCGCCGCGAGGCGTTGCAGTGCCTGTATGTGGCCGTCACCCGGGCATCGAAAAACGTTATTTTGAATTCGGCGCTGATTTGACCTACCCTGATTCCCAGGGTTGACCGGTTTGAAACCGGGGGGATGGTCGTTGCCCGGGGGAATGAAAGATGGGTGATATCGATAACGCCTACAAAAAAATATTTTCCCATGCGGAGATGGTGCGCGATCTGTTGCGTGGTTTCGTCCGGGAAGAGTGGGTGGAACGGTTGGATTTTTCCACGCTGGAAAAGGTCAGCGGCGGTTTCGTGACCGATGATTTTCGCGATCGGGAGAGCGATATCATTTGGCGCCTGCGCTGGGGGGAGGCGTGGTTGTATGTCTATATTCTCCTGGAGTTTCAATCGACGGTGGATCGGTTCATGGCGGTGCGTATCGGTGGTTATGTGCATCTGCTCTATCAGGATTTGATCAAAAGCGGTGGCGTCGGACCGGCGGAAAAACTTCCCCCGGTCCTGCCCCTGGTGTTGTACAATGGTGTGGCGGAATGGACGGCGGCCACTGAGGTGAACGAGTTGATCGCCGAGGCCCCCGCCGGTCTGGACCGGTTTCAACCGCGCATGCGCTATCTGCTGTTGGATGAAAGGCGTTATGCGGATGCCGAGCTGGCTTCGTTGAACAATCTGGCCGCCGCCATGTTCCGTCTGGAAAAAAGCCGGGGTCCGGAGGATATGCGGCGGGTGGTGTGTGAATTGGTGGTCTGGTTGCAGTCACCGGAGCAGGCCGGTTTACACGAGGCATTCACGACCTGGATCAACCGGGTTTTGTTGCCACGAAGGCTTCGTGGCATCCGGATTCCTGAAATGTCGGACTTGTGGGAGGTGAATACCATGTTGACGGAAACGGTGCCGATTTGGACGCAAGAGTGGAAAGCCCAGGGGATGGCGATAGGGGAGGCGAAAGGGGAAGAGAAGGGAGTACGAAAAGGGGAGGAAAAAGCCCTGCTTAATCAATTAAAATACCGTTTTGGTGAGGAATCTTCTTCGTATCGGGAAAAAATTGCCAATGCGGATTCGGCCACTCTGGAGATGTGGACCCTGCGGGTATTGGAGGCGCGTTCCTTGGAGGATGTTTTTCGAGAATGATCTTCTTTGGCGGTTGTTTGTTTTCGGGAGTGTTTTGAGTCGGTGAGGCCCTTGATTTAAGTCGGGTTTAGAGGGAGTTATGGATAAGCGGGGTGATAACTTTCAGGGTGTCGAGGTGTTTGTTGCTTATGCTCACGAAGATAGGCGTTCTAAACAGGCACTTTTAAAGCATTCGAAGATTTTGGAGCGTTCTGGAGTCATATCGGTCTGGCATGATGGCAAGATCGAGCCGGGAACAGAGTGGGAAGAGCAGATTCAGGAAAAGTTGGCGCGTAGTCAAATTATTGTATTGTTGATCTGTACAGATTTTATCAATTCGGATTATTGCTGGAACGTTGAGATGCCGGAGGCGCTCAGGCGTCATGATGCGGGTGAAGTTCGAGTGATGCCGGTGATTACCCAACCCTGTAAGTGGGAATTGCTACCTGTTAAAAAGCTGCAAATTTTACCGGAAGGTGACAAGCCGGTCAGCAAATGGAGACCACAAGTTGATGCTTGGTTGCAGGTTACGGAGGCGATTGAAAAGTATGCCAGCTCTCTTATTGATCTTCAAAAAGCGCAAACAGCGGCCGGAAAAAAACAGACCGGACCTTCGAAAAAAGAAGATAAAAAAACATCCGGGTTTCGTCGTAAGGACAGCAAAAAACGATATAAAAAGCTAAAAAAAGAAATTGTCCAGGCCCTGGTTGCCTCTCCTGCCGCCATGACGAAATTAATGGAAAGATTGGCGCCGGAACAAAAAACGCCGGTTGCGGATAAGCGGGCGGTCTGGTTGGTGGATCGGTTGATGGATATCGATTTTGCGGAGGGAAAATCGGTTTTACTCGATACACATGAAGAGTTGGAAGAAAATGATGAAACCAAAGGCGTGGAAGCCATCGTCAATATGAGCCGCCGTCTCATTCCCTGGTTGTTCGTCCTTGATCAACAGCTGGATATCGAACCGTGGGAGTGGGAATCGATCGATAACATTAGACGTATACCGGCAGGAATAAAAACCTTTGCCGAAGTGGTCATGGCCGGAATTGACAGGCGGGGGGTGAAATGGGAAAAGATAACGAGTGACGATGATTTTCCATTGGGTGGTTTCAGTACCGCCTTTCAGCCGGAAAGTGGCATATCGGATATCACTGCCAGCAATCTTCGTGAAGATTTGTATAAGAAAGTCCGGCCGGCCAGTGATTTTGTTGCCGCTCGAGATAAAAAAAAGGACGATGCCATCAATAGTCGGATGGAGCACTGGTTAAGAAAAGGGTACCGGGTTTATCTGATTTGCCAAATGCCGGCGGACGAGGTGGAAAGGGATCAATATAAAATACAGGTTGGGCTCATTCAGGAGCGTTATCCAATTCTGGCCATTATTACATTGGAGGATGATTTGATGGTTGAGCACCAGTCTCTTTTTGATGAAATTCGTGATTTGATGCTGTAGGGAAATAAAATGTACAAAAACAACCGTATCGATCTCCCCAAAAAAAAATCCGCCATCAAAGTCACTTTCGAAGCCGACGGCGGCCTGGCCGATCAGGTGCATCTGTTGGGCATCGATGAAATCCATGCCCTGAACGCGGCGATGACCGCCGGGCGGCCGTTGTTGGTGCGGGGGGAGCCGGGAACCGGGAAGAGCCAGTTGGCGCGGGCGGCGGCCAAGGTGTTGGGGCGGGCTTTCGTGCAACTGGTGATCGATTCGCGCAGTGAGTCGCGCGATCTGCTCTGGACCTTCGATGCCGTCAAACGGTTGGCCGAGGCGCAGTTGGCCGGTTCGTTGCAGTTGGACCCGCAGCGGGCGCGGGCCGAGTTGGCGGTGGAGCGGTTTCTCCATCCCGGGCCGTTGTGGTGGGTATTTGACTGGGAAAGCGCCGAGGCGCAGGGGCGGGTGGTGAACATGGCGCCGCCGATGCAGCCCGATGGCGGTGATTGGCGGCGTGGTTGTGTGTTTTTGCTCGATGAGATCGACAAGGCCGAATCGGAGGTGCCCAACGGTTTGCTGGAGGCCCTGGGGGCGCGGGCCTTTACGCCCTTGGGGCGGGCGGAACCGGTGCGGGCGCTGGGGGTGCCGCCGTTGGTGGTGATCACCACCAATGAGGAGCGGGCCTTGCCGGATGCCTTTTTGCGCCGCTGTCTGGTGTTGCACCTGACCCTGCCCACGGAGGAGAAGGCGTTGATCGATTTTTTGATCGAACGGGGCCGGGCCCATTTTCCCCAGGCGGCGGTCTCGGTGTTGAAAAAGGCGGCGGAACTGCTCCATACCGACCGGCAGGCGGCCATGGAGGTGCAGGTCAAACCCTATCCGGGGCAGGCGGAATATCTCGACCTGCTGCGCGCCGTGCTCGGTCTGGCCAGTGGCGCGGCGGCACAGGAAAAAATGCTCGATATCGTCGCCCGTTATACCTTGAAAAAACATCCCGATGCCGATGCGGCGTATTGATGGGGGCCGCTGATGGATGAGGGTCTGCGTCCGCGCGGCGGTTGCGGTTATGTCGATTTGATCCTGGCCCATGCCGAGGGGGGGGAAACGGCGATGGCGGCGACGGCGGCGTTGTTGGGGTATGGTCCGGCGCGGCGGCGGCCGACCGCACCGTCGCCGGCGCCGTCATTGCCGGTCGTCGAAGCGAAACCGGAACCAAGCGGTGAAAAAAAACCGGAGCCGAAAACGCCTTTTTGGCATTTGGTGCGCCATGACTTTCGTCAACCCTTGGCGGAGGAGGCGCCCACCGCACGGGTGTCTGTCGAAAAGAAAAAATTTACCCTCGCGAAACAGCAACCACCAACCCCGGAACTCAGCCGTTGGAGCGCCCTGATACCGCGTTTGCGGTGCCATTTCACCGAACGGGCCGCGGGCCGGCAGCCGGATATCGATGCCCTCATCCGGCACATCGGCCGGGGCCGGGCCTTGCGGCGGTTGCCCCGGCGAACCCGGCGGCGCTGGGGGGTGGGGGTGCAGGTGATCATCGACCGCAGTGAACGGTTGATCCCCTTTCAGGAGGATCAGGACCGGCTGGCGGTGCGTCTGGCGGCGTTGTTTCCGGCCCATGCCGGGGCCTTTGCCCTGCATTTCGATGGTTTGGATGAACCGGTCTCTTTGGCGGCGGATGGTGATTTTCAGGATTATCGGTTGCCGTTGCCGGGCAGCCTGGTGGTGGTCTTGGGGGATCTCGGTTGCCTGGCCGGCGATGCCCGGCGTTTGATGCGCCACTGGCAACGGTTGGGCCGGCGCTTGGCCGCCGCCGGTTGCCGACCGGTGGCGCTGACCCCCTGTCCCGAATCGCGCTGGTCTCCCGGGGCGCTCTCCGAGTGGTCGTTGTTGGCCTGGGAACGGCGGTCGAAAACGGTGCCGCCGACGGCGCTGGAACTGGAACGGCGGGCGGAACGGTTGTTGCGGCTGTTGTCGCCGGCGGTTCGCATCGAGCCGGGGCTGTTGCGGACGGTGCGGTTGTTGTTGGGGGCGGCGGCCGATGCCGGTACCGAGGCCGATGTCTGGTCGCACCGGGCCATGATCGGCCGTTCCCGGGTGGCGGGCACCCTGGACCCGGAGGAGGGGCGGCGGTTGCGCGCCGAGTTGCGCCAGGAGGAGCCGTTGCGGCTGCGGGTCAAAACGATCGAACGGTTGCACCGTTGGCGCGGTGGTTTGGCCGATGAGGTGTGGGCCGAGGAGCTGCTCAACCTGCCCGCCGACCTGAGACCGCACCTGCCGGCCTCGATCCGTAATCAAGACCTGCCGACCGCCGTTGCAACCCTGAAAAAACTGGCCGTCCAACAAGCGCAACGGCCCGCGATCAGCGCCTGGTATCGGCGTCTCTATGATCGGGTTTCCCCCGAAGATTATCATCGGCAGGCGGATCCCGAACTGCGGCGGGCGCAACAACGGCTGTATGTCGAGGCGTTCAAGACCGTGTCCGACCGGCCGTCACCGCCGCCGGGTTTCGATCCGGCCTTGTCGCCGCCGACCCATGATCAACCGGTGTCCATCGAGCTGCGGCAACGGGGCCACCGTCTGCTGGCCGGGCCGGGGTCCGCCGGCAGTCCGTTGGCGACGTTGACCATGAGCAACGATCTGCTGGCCATCGGTCCGCCACCGCAAAGGCCGGAGGGGTTTTGGCCATCCGGCCAACCGCCAACCTGGGCCGAGGATTGGGATTGGGATGAATATGGTCCCTGGGTGATTTTTTCAATCGATGGGGTCAGCCAACGAATGCGCTGGATCCCGCCGGGCCGGTTCAGGATGGGGTCGCCGGAGGATGAACCGGGACGCTTTGACGACGAAGGCCCGCAACATGAGGTGACCATCAGCCAGGGTTTCTGGTTGTTCGATACCCCCTGCACCCAGGCCCTGTGGCAGGCGGTGATGGGGGAGAATCCCAGCCATTTTCAATCTCCGGACCGGCCGGTGGAAAATATGAGCTGGAAGGATGTGTACTCTTTTCTTTCCCGGATCAATGCACAACTTCCCGGGTTGGAATTGGAGCTGCCCAGTGATGCACAATGGGAATATGCCTGTCGCGCCGGCAGTGGTACCGCTCTCTACAGCGGGGATATTGAAATTCTCGGTGAACGCAATGCCCCGGCGCTGGACGCCATCGCCTGGTATGGCGGCAACAGCGGTGTGGGTTTCGAATTGGAAAATGGCCATGACAGTTCCGGCTGGCCGGAAAAACAGTATCCCCATGAAAAGGCCGGGACGCGCCCGGTGGCCTTGAAACGGGCCAATGCCTGGGGGTTGTATGACATGCTGGGCAACGTCTGGGAGTGGTGTGTGGACGGTCAACGAAATTATGGTCCTGAGACCCTGGAAGACCCCCGGGGGCCGACCGGTGACGGCGTGCGGCGCGTCGTGCGCGGCGGCTCCTGGAACGACAGCGCCCGCCTCGCGCGGTCGGCGTACCGCGTCTGGTTCCCGCCGGATGCCCGCAGCGGCAGCCTGGGCTTCCGTTGTTCCCGAGTTCCTGTGAGCCGGGCCGGTCAGGCGGGAGCCCCGCTGGTGATCCCGGCGTCCGTTCGCCCAGCGGAGCGGGCGGCGGCGCCGGGATCGTCCAGCGGGGCGGGCGTGCTGTTGACGATGGACCAGGGACGGGAGAGCGCCTGTCCGTTGCCGTCCCGGCCGGTTTTTCAGGTGGAGAGCGATCGGGAACGCTTGACCTTCCAGCGCCTCACCCGGCCCGCCTGGGCGGCGGCCATGGGTCGGGATGGGTTTGGCCTCTGGGCGGAGATCGAGGTGGGCGGGGTCCGGCAACGGTTGCGCTGGATTTCTCCGGGCCGTTTTCGGATGGGCTCGCCCATGGATGAACCCGGGAGGTTTGATAAGGAGGGGCCGCAACATGAGGTGACCATCAGCAAAGGGTATTGGTTGTTCGACACCCCCTGTACCCAGGCCCTGTGGCAAACGGTGATGGGGGGCAATCCCAGTGAATTTCAATCCCCGAACCGGCCAGTGGAAACGGTGAGCTTTGAGGAGGTACAACGATTTCTCACCCGCATCAACGAACAGGCCCCCGGTCTCGACCTGGGCCTGCCCACCGAGGCGCAATGGGAATACGCCTGCCGCGCCGGGAGTGCTACGGCGTTCTACACCGGGGGTATTGAAATCCTTGGAAAGCATAATGCTCCGGTGCTGGATGCCATCGCCTGGTATGGTGGCAACAGTGGTCATGAGTTTGATCTGGAAACAGGTTGGGACAGCTCGGACTGGCCGGAAAAACAGTATCCGCATGAAACAGCCGGAACCCGACCGGTAAGACTGAAACGGGCTAATGCCTGGGGATTGCATGACATGTTGGGCAATGTTTATGAGTGGTGCGCCGACGGTCGTCGGGGGTATGATGCCGAG
Organism: uncultured Magnetococcales bacterium; assembly: GCA_964344355.1. Classification (GTDB taxonomy): domain Bacteria; phylum Pseudomonadota; class Magnetococcia; order Magnetococcales; family CAYFNE01; genus CAYFNE01. Next base: position 18,355 of record CAYFNE010000023.1, on the reverse strand, counting down.
GCCGCGATTGATCCCGAGGGGGCGACCGGTGACGGCGTGAAGCGCGTCGTGCGCGGCGGCTCCTGGGTCGGCAGCGCCCGCGGCGCGCGGTCGGCGGCCCGCGACTGGCTCCCGCCGGATGACCGCTTCGACGCCCTGGGCTTCCGTTGTTCCCGAGTTCATCCGTGAGCCAGGCAGGCCAGGCAAGGGAGCAGCACCGCGTTCAGGGCCGTGCCGTTCCGGAGCGGAGCGGAGGGCGGTCGCGGCCCTGAACGCGGTGCGGGGGGATTTTTGAGGGAGTGGGATGCAAATTCGTTTTTTTACCATACCCGTTCATGGCGCTGAGGCGGCGGCCGAGGAACTCAACCGGTTTCTCGTCAGCCAGCGCATTCTCGCCATCCATCGCGCCTTCGTACCCGATGGGGCCAACAGCGCCTGGTCGATTTGCATTCATTTCGAGCCGTCCAACGAAGCCCCGAAACAACAGGAAGGCAAACGTCACAAGATCGATTATCGCGAGGTATTGGATGATCGGGAATTCGCCATCTATATCCGCCTGCGCGATCTGAGAAAAACATTGGCGGAAGCGGAAGGGGTGCCCCCCTATGTGTTGTTCACCAATGAACAACTGGCCAAAATGGTTCAGGATGATGTCCGGACGGTGACGGCGATGCGCTCGATTCCAGGCATCGGAGAGGCTCGGGTAAAAAAATATGGACGGCAGTTTTTGGACCTGTTGCTGCAACCGGCAGTTGCCCGGGGCGGTGTGAAAGCCACCACGGATGAAACGTAGCCGCATCACTCTGGAAGAGGTGGCCGATTGGCACAACCTGACCCTGGCATTTCACCGAGCGGCGCGGGGAAAAGGGGGACGGCTGGAGGTGCGTCGATTTCGGGCGGACCTGGATGAGGAAATTTCCCGGTTGCGAAAGGATATTCTCGATGGTTCGATCGAAGTGGGACGGATGCGGCGTTTTTCGATCCGCGACCCTAAACCCCGGATCATTCACGCCCCCTGTTTTCGCGAACGGGTGCTGCACCATGCCCTGATTGCGCATATCGGTCCGGTTCTCGACCGGAGCCTGATCGACGATACCTTCGCCTGTCGGGTCGGGAAAGGGACCTTGGCCGCGGTACGGCGCGCCCAGTTTCATCAGCGGCGCCATCCCTGGTTCGCGCAGATCGACATCGATGGATATTTTGCCGGCATCGATCATCGGCGGCTGCTCGAAATGCTGAGGCGTCGGTTCAAAAACCGGGCTCTGTTGCGGTTGATCGAGCGCATCATCGATGCCCACCACGCGGTGCCGGGCAAAGGGTTGCCCATCGGTGCGCTTACCTCACAATGTTTCGCCAATTATTACCTGTCCGGGCTCGATCGGCTGCTTTTGGAGGGGTGCCGCATCGATGGCATGGTGCGTTATATGGATGATCTCGTCTGGTGGGGAAAGGATCGCTCAACGGTTCGGGAAGCGTTGGCGAAGGCCCGTTCGTTCGCGGAGGAACGGTTGGGGCTGGTGGTCAAACAACCGGTTCGCATCGGTCGCGCCGCCCATGGTTTGACCTTTTGCGGCTTTCGCATTCTCCCCGGGCGCGTGCTGCTTTCGCGGCGCCGCAAACAACGCTATGCCCGGCACCGGTGCCGTTGGGAATCGGCATATGCCGCCGGTTTGATCGATGAACGGACCTTGCAGAAAAACTATGGCAGCGCGCTGGCCCTGACCGTGCATGCCGATGCCCGTTCCTGGAGATGGGAACAGTTGTGTCGTCACCCTGTTGCCATCGAAGGATATGAACCATAGACTGAAATCGGGCAAAGGTCGAAAAAACGGCGTGAAGCGCGTCGTGCGCGGCGGCTCCTGGAACGACAACGCCCGCAACGCGCGGTCGGCGTACCGCAACTGGAACCCGCCGGATGACCGCAACGACAACCTGGGCTTCCGTTGTTCCCGAGCTCACGGACTGGAAGGATTTCCAGACATGAACAGACCGTTGTCCATGGCGTTATCCGGGGCATCCCCGTTTACTCGCCAAAATCGATCGGCCGGCGGCGTGTTGGTAATCGGGATGGATGTCCCGGTGAAGACTCGCCGACCGGTTTTTCATGTCGAGTGTCACCCATGACCGCCACCGCCGGCTTCGACCCCCTGCGCCAAGCCCTGGCCGAAGGCCATCCCCCGGACTGGGCCAGTGGTTGGGGGGAGGATCGCCACGGGGTGTTCGTCGAGTTCACCCTGGGGGAAGTCACGCAACGGTTGCGCTGGATCCCGGCGGGGTGGTTCATGATGGGGTCTCCAGAGGATGAACCGGAACGGGATGAAGATGAAGGCCCCCAACATGAGGTCATTTTCAAACAAGGATTCTGGCTGTTCGACACCGCTTGCACCCAGGCCCTTTGGCAGGCGGTGATGGGGGAGAATCCGAGCCACTTCAAAGGTGAAAGAAATCTGCCGGTGGAGCGGGTGAGCTGGAACGATGTGCAAACCTTTCTTTCCCGGATTAACGAGCGGATCCCTGGTCTGGAACTGACCTTGCCCAGCGAGGCGCAGTGGGAATATGCCTGCCGTGCCGAAACCACCACCCCGTTCAGCTTCGGCGACAACATTACTCCAAAGCAGGTGAATTATGATGGCAACCTCCCCTACATCGGCGGGGCCAAGGGGGAATACCGGGAAAAGACGGTTCCGGTCGCCACCCTGCCGTCCAATCCCTGGGGTTTTTATGAAATGCACGGCAATGTCTGGGAATGGTGTGCCGACGAGTGGCATGACTCCTACCAAGGCGCCCCCAACGACGACCGGGCCTGGATGACCGCCGAGAGCCGCCCTGACGGCGTGAGGCGCGTCGTGCGCGGCGGCTCCTGGAACGACAACGCCCGCAACGCGCGGTCGGCGTTCCGCTACTGGGGCCCGCCGGATGTCCGCTACGACGCCCTGGGCTTCCGTTGTTCCCGAGTTCATCCGTGAGCCGGGCATGGCAGGCGGGAGCGCCCCGACCGGAGACGTGCCGTCCCGGAGCGGAGCGGAGGGCGGTCACGGCTCCGGTCGGGGCGCAGGCCGGTTTCGTCACGGTTTTTCCCCTTTTTCTCCACGGTTGCCCGCCTGTATGGTGAATGATCCTTGAAATCCGTTGCGCCGGCCCGGCATCGCCGGGGGGGGGAGGTGACCCGTCATGTTCGTCAGCCGCTGGTCCATTGTGTCATCGATCGTTTTCCTCTGCTTCCTGCCGGCGCTGGCGCTCTGGGCGGCGCCGCCGGCGCGGATCTCCGTCGCCTACTCCGAGGACAGCATTCCCTTTCACTATACCGGCGAAAACAACCAGCCGGCCGGCATGATCATCGATCAATGGCGGCTGTGGTCGAAAAAAACCGGCATCGCCATCGATTTCGTCCCCGCCAACTGGGATGAAACCCTGCGCCTGGTCGGCGATGGCGAGGTCGACGCCCACGCCGGGCTGTTCCACAACGCCGAACGGGACCGGTTTCTCGACTACGGGGCGGCCCTGACCCGCACCGATACCCACGTTTTCATCCATAAAACATTGCCGCCCATCTCCAGGTTGGAGGAGTTGACCGCCTACCGCGTTGGCGTGCTGGCCAAGGATTATGTCGAGGGGTTTCTCCAGGAAAAACTGCCCCACGCCACCATCATCGGCTATCCCGACTACAACCGCATCATGCGCGCCCTCAACAACGGCCACATCCGCGCCTTCGCCGCCGACACCCCCACCGGCATCTACCACCTGCAACGGTTCGGCCTCACCGGCGATTATGCCTACCCGGACAGCCAACGCCTCTACGACAACGATTGGTTCGTGGCGGTGCGCGAAGGCAACCACGAACTGCTCGATGTCATCAACCGCGGCATGGCGTTGATCACCGAAGCGGAAAAACGGGACATCCAACGCCATTGGGTCTCCGGCGCCGTCGAAGGGGGCGACGACCTGATCATCGCCATGGACCGCTCCTATCCGCCCATGACCTTCCTCAACGCCCGGGCCAAACCGGTGGGGCTGCTGGTGGACATGTGGCGTCTGTGGTCGCAAACCACCGGCCGGCCGGTGCGCTTCCAGGTCAGCGGTTGGGCCGATACCCTGAAAAATGTCCGCTCCGGTGAGTCCGATCTCCACTCCGGTCTGTTCCACAACCGCGAACGGGCCGAATGGCTGGACTTTTCCAAACCGATCTACGGGTTGGCCACCAGCCTGTTCCAGCCGGTCTCCCATCCACCGGTCAGCGGTCTGCACGAACTGGAAGGCCAACCGGTCGGGGCGGTCACCGGCTCCTTCCAGCAGGACTGGCTGAAAAAAAATCATCCCGGCGTCCGCATCGTCGATTTGAGTTCCGAGGAGATGTTGATCCACGCCGCCCGTGAAGGGCGCATCCGCGCCTTCCTGGGCGAGGATCCCACCGTCGACAACCTGCTCGCCTCCCTGGGCATGCAGGGTGAAATCGTCCGCGCCGATGTCTCCCTGTTCCGCAACGAGGTCCTGGCCGGCATTCCCAAGGGCAACCGGGAGTTGTTGAAAAAAATCAATGAAGGCTTCGACGCCATCCCCCCCGAAGCGCTGCTGGCCATCGAAAAACGGTGGATCCCCAACGTCACCCAACGTTTTTTCGAAGAGCGGCGCAAAAAGGTCACCCTGACCGATGCCGAAAAAAAATGGTTGGCGCAACACCCCGTCGCCCGGGTCGGCGCCGAGACCGACTGGCCGCCGTTCGATTTCGTCGCCGGGGGTGAATCACAGGGTTATGCCATCGATTTATTAAAACTGGCCGCGCAACGGGCCGGCCTGGAACTGGAGTGGATCATCGGTGAAAACTGGGCGCGAATCATGGCCGATTTCCGCCGCGGCGACCTGGACATCCTGCCGGCGGTGGTGGCCACCGAATCGCGAAAACCGTTCATGGCCTTCACCCGCCACTACATGACGCTTCCCAGTGTGTTGGCCATGCGCACCGAACCCGGCGACCTGAAAAATCTCGATGATCTCAAGGGGAGAACCCTCTCGCTGATCGACGGGTTCTACTATGTGCCGATGATCGAACGCGAATACCCGGAGATCAACCTGCTGAAGGTATCGGGGACGCGGCAGGGGGTGGAGGCGGTGCTCTACGGCCGGGCCGACGCCTTCATCGGCACCCGGGTGGTCATCGATCATACCCTCAAACAACACGCCCTGACCGGTTTCCGCCTGGAGCCCGCCGCCGGACTCGATGAAAAACAGCCCATGCACCTGCAGTTCGGCGTGCGCCAGGAGCAGGCGATCCTCGCCGATATCCTCAACAAGGGGCTGGACGCCATCACCGCCGATGAATTGTCGATGTTGCACGCCCGCTGGATCGGCGACACCCCGGTCGCCAACGGCGGCGGCGACCGGCAACCGACGGTGCCCCTGACCGCCGCCGAACGGCAGTGGTTGGCCGAACACCCGGAGATCCGCCTGGGGGTGGACCCCGACTGGGCGCCCTTCGAGTTCGTCGATGATCGGGGCGTGTACAAAGGGCTGTGCGCCGACTATGTGCACCTGATCAACCAACGCCTGGGCATCGACATGGCGCCGGTGCCCGCCGACCGCTGGACCGAGGTGGTCCGCCTGGCCAAGGAACGGCGGCTGGACGTGCTGCCCTGTGTGGTCAACACCGAAAAACGCCGGGAATATCTCGACTTCACCGAACCCCATATCACCATCCCCTGGATGATCATCACCCGCAAGGATGCACCGTTGATCAGCGGCATCGAGGATCTGCTCGATAGCCGGGTGGCGGTGGTGGACGCCTATTACACCCATGAACGCATGCAAAAACAGTATCCGGACCTGGAACTGCACGTGGTGAAAAACGCCGGCGAAGGGTTGGAGGCGGTGTCGGTGGGTCAGGCCGACGCCTTCCTCGGCAATCTGGCGGTCATCAGCAACCTGATCGAAAAACGCAATCTGTCCAATCTCAAGGTGGCGGCGCCCATGGCCGATGGCCGCGACAATCTCCATCTGGCTGTGCGCAAGGATTGGCCGGAGCTGGTGACCATCCTCGACAAGGCCCTGCGATCCATCACCCGCGAGGAGCACAACGCCCTGCGCAAACGGTGGTCCAGCTTCACCTACGAGGGCATCGACATGGCGCATGTGCGGCGGGTGGCCATCCAGCTCGGCCTGGTGGCCCTGGTGATCTTCGGCGTCATCCTGTTCTGGAACCGGCGCCTGCAGCGGGAAATCAGCGAACGGAAACGGGTGGAGGCGGAAAACGACATCGCCCACCGCACCCGCATCGCCATCAATGATCTGTTGCATCACGCCCTGGTCAGCTCCCTGGACGAGGTGTTGCAACGCACCCTGCAGGTGATCCAGGAGGCCCCCTGGCTGTCGGTCAGGGATCGCGGCTTTATCTTTTTGATCGATGAGGACCATCCCCAACGATTGTTGCTGAAGGCCACCCGGAACATCGAACCGGGGGCGGTCAATCCCTGCTCGAGCATCACCCCCGGCCATTGCCTCTGTGGCCGGGCGCTGGAGTCGGAAAAAATCACCCTGGTGCGCGAGGTTTCCGGCCAACCGGAAAACTGCGTGCCCACCGGCCAAAACCATGCCCGCCTGTTGGCGCCGATCCGTTCCGGTGACCGACCATTGGGGGTGATCAATCTGCACGTGCCGGCCGACCACACGCCGCAACCCCGGGAAGAGGCCTTCCTGGCCGCCATCACCAACACCCTGGCCGGGGTCATCGAACGTCACCGCGCCGAACGGGCCCTGGAGGGACAACTGCAATTTCAACGGGTGCTGCTGGAAACCTTTCCCAATCCGGTGTTCGTCAAAAACACCGAGGGCCGGTTCGTCGCCTTCAACCGCGCCTATGAGGAAACCTTCGACATCCGCCGGCGGGACTATATCGGCAAGACGGTCCTGGAGATGGATTTCATCCCCCTGGAGGCGCGGCAACGTTTTCACCAGGAGGATACCGAACTGATCCGCAGCGGCGGCGCCATCCACCGGGTGGAGCTGCCGATCCGCTTCGCCGACGGTCAGGAACACTCGGTGCTCTACTGGGTGGCGCCGTTCAATCTTTCCGGCAGCGGCATCGGCGGGTTGCTGGGGGTGTTGGTCGATATTTCCGACCGCAAACGCATGGAACGGGAGTTGGCCCGGGCCAAGGAGAGCGCCGACGCCGCCAGCCAGGCCAAGAGCGATTTCCTGGCCAACATGAGCCACGAAATCCGCACGCCCATGAACGCCATCATCGGTTTGAGCCGGCTGGCCCTGCAAACCGGCCTGACCGGCAAACAGCGGGACTACCTGGAAAAGATCGATCTCTCCTCCCACGGCCTGCTGGGGATCATCGACGACATCCTCGATTTTTCCAAGATCGAGGCCGGCAAGCTGAACCTGGAACGGATCCCGTTCAGCCTCGAGGAGGTCTTGCAACGGTTGGCCGACCTGGTGGGGATCAAGCTGGCCGAAAAGGGCCTGGAGTTGATCTTCGACAACGATCCGGCCATTCCCGATCCCCTGCTCGGCGATCCCCTGCGTCTGGGCCAGGTGTTGACCAATCTGACCAACAATGCCATCAAGTTCACCGAACGGGGGGAGATCGTCCTGCGGGCGGTCCTGGCCGAACGGACGGCGGATACCGTGCGCCTCCATTTCACCGTTCGGGATACCGGCATCGGCATGACCGAAGAGCAGGTGGGCCGCCTGTTTCAATCCTTCACCCAGGCCGACGGCTCCACCACCCGCAAATATGGCGGCACCGGCCTGGGGCTGGCCATCAGCCGGCGGTTGACCGGGTTGATGGACGGCGATATCCGGGTGTGCAGCCAACCCGGCGCCGGCAGTGAATTTTCCGTGCGGGTCACCCTCGGCTGTGAGCCGGACGCCCTGGCCAAGGCGCAAACGCCGCCGGCGGGCCTCGCCGGGCGGCGGGTTTTGCTGCTGGAAGACAACGATACCGCCCGGGAGGTGTTGCGGCGGTTGTTGACCACCTTCTCCTTCCAGGTGCTGGACGTCGCCTCGGAGGCGGAATATGCCGCCCGGCCGGCTGGCCCGGTGGATGGAAACGGCCGGAAACCGCCCTTCGATCTGGTCGTGCTCGACTGGAACCTGCCCGGTGGCGCCCGCGACATCTGGCGGCGGTTGCGCGAAGAGGCCCGTTTCGCCGACGCTCGCGCCCTGTTCCTGGTGTCGCCGACCATCCATGACTCCCAAATCCATGAAATCCACGCCGCCTCCCGGGAAAACCTGCTGGCCAAACCGGTCAATGCCTCGTTGCTGTATGACGCCATCCGCGAAACCTTCGGCCTGGAAACGGTCCAACGGCGACAGTGGCACCTGCAGATGATGCCCGATCCGGAGGCGTTGAAACGGTTGCACGGGGTGCGGGTGTTGCTGGCCGAGGACAACGCCATCAACCAGCAGGTGGCCCGGGAGGTGCTGGAACAGGCCGGGGTCGAGGTGCGCATCGCCAATGACGGCAACGAGGCGGTGCAGGCGGTGGAACGGGCCGATTTCCAGGCGGTGTTGATGGATGTGCAGATGCCGGGGATGGACGGTTACGAGGCCACCCGCGTCATCCGCGGTCTGCCCAATGGCGCCGATTTGCCCATCATCGCCATGACCGCCCACGCCATGGCCGGCGATCGGGAAAAATGTCTCTCCCGGGGCATGAACGACCATGTGCCCAAGCCCACCGAGCCGGCCCTCCTCTACAAGGTGTTGTTGCGCCATATCCAACCGGGGAGCGGCGCCGCCGGGGCGCTGCCGCCGGTCCGGGAACCGGCGTCCGATGGCGAAGGGGTGCCGCTGGATCTGCCCGGTATCGATCCGGAGATCGGCTTGCGGCGGGTGGGCGGCAACCATAGACTGTTGCGCAAACTGCTGGTGGAGTTCCGCGCCGACTATCTCGATGGCGTCCAACGGTTGCGGACGGTCCTGGAACGGGGGGACCGACCGGAGGCGCGCCGCCTGGTCCACACCATCAAGGGGGCGGCGGGCAACCTGGGGGCGGAACCCCTGCACCGGGCGGCCACCGCCCTGGATGCGGAGTTGAAAGCCAACCAACCCGATCCCGGACACCTGGACACCTTTTGCCGGGTCCTGGATGACCTGCTGGCGGGCTTGGCGACCCTGGAAACCGCCGAACCCGGGCCGGCGGTCGCGTCGATGGACCGGCAACGGCTGATGCCGTTGTTGACCGAACTGGAGGCGCTCCTGAAACAGGGCAACGCCAAATCGGTCTCGGTGCTGGAGGCGGTGCGCGAGGTGGCCGGCCCCACCCTGGCGGAACCGTTGGCGGCACTGGCCGACCGGATCGACGACTATGAGTTCGAAGAGGCCGGGGAGGCCCTGGCGGTGTTGATGGACTCCCTGGGGAAGGGTTGATATGGTCCGGCGATATTTTTTCAACCCACTCCTGCTGCTGTTATTGTTCATCCATGGCGCCGGGGCCGGTCAACTCTCCCTGACCCCGGAGGAACGGGCCTGGCTGGCGGAACATCCGCTCATCCGTCACGCCCCCGATCCCGACTATGCCCCCTTCGAATGGCGGGATGCCCAAGGCCGAATCGTCGGCATCGCCCCGGACTATCTGGCGTTGGTGGGCAAAAAACTGGGAATCCGTTTTGAAACCATCGCCAGCGACTCCTGGAAAGGCTCCCTGGACGCGGTGCGGGAACGGCGGGCCGATCTGGTGACCGTAGCCACCAAAACCCCGGAGCGGGCCGAATACATGCGCTTCACCACCCCTTATGCCACCTTTCCCAATGTCATCCTCATGCGCGCCGACACCAGCGGTCAATATGATCTGCCCGGCCTGAAGGGCCGGACGGTCGCCGGACTGGCCGGCTGGGCCATGACCGGGTTGATCGAAAAGGAACATCCGGATATCCGTCTGCAGATGGTCGGCTCGGTGCGCGAGGCCCTGGAACGGGTGTCGGTGGGACGGGTGGACGCGGTGTTGTTGAACCTGGCCACCGCCGGTTATTGGATCGAACGGTTGAAGATCACCAACCTGCGCATCGCCGGCGAAACCCGCTTCACCTATCAGTTGAGCTTCGCCTCGCGCAAGGATTGGCCGCTGCTCGACACCCTGCTGCAAAAGGCCATGGCCGAAATCAGCGATGCCGAGCAACAGGCCCTGTTCGGGCGTTGGATCTCCCTGCGTGACGAGGGGTGGCGTCCCGGCGCCGATTTCTGGATCGCCGCCGCCGGTCTCATCCTGCTGTTGTCGGTGGTGGCGGTCCTGGTCTGGAACCGGACCCTGCAACGGCGGGTGGCGGAGAGCACCGAGGAGCTGCGCCGGGCCAAGGAACGGGCGGAAGCGGCGGACCTGGCAAAAACCCGGTTTTTGGCCAACATGAGCCATGAGATCCGCACGCCGATGAATGCCGTCATCGGCATGTGCCACCTGATGACCCAGACCGAACTGTCCGACAAACAGCGCGATTACATGGAAAAGATCCAGCTCGGCTCGGAACGCCTGCTGGGGTTGATCGACAATATTCTCGACCTGTTCCGGTTGGAATCGGGACAGTTGCGTTTGTCGCCGGTCACCTTTTATCTGGATGATCTGTTGGAAAAACTGGCGGTGCGCCTGGGGCCGGAGGCCGAGGACAAAAACATCGAACTGCTGTTTTCCCATACCCTGCCACCGTCCTTCGCCTTCGTCGGCGATGCCAACCGTCTGGAACAGGTGTTGTTCAACCTCATCGACAATGCCATCAAGTTCACCCGCGCCGGCAAGGTGATGGTGGAAGTGAAGGTGGAAGCGGGGGAGGGTCACTGGCGCGGCCTGCGGTTTTCCGTCGCCGATACCGGCATCGGCCTGTCCACCGAGGAGATGGAACGGTTGTTTCAACCTTTTTTCCAGGTCGACGCCTCCACCACCCGCCGTTTCGGTGGCGCCGGCATGGGCTTGGCGGTCAGCCGGCGTCTGGTGGCGTTGATGGACGGCCATCTGTCGGTGGAGAGCCAACCGGGGCGGGGCAGCGTTTTTTCCTTCCGCATCGCTCTGGAAGGGGGCGAGCGGCAGCGGGAAGCCGAGGTGACGGGGGTGGAACTCCCCCAGGGATTGAACCTGTTGGTGGTGGACGATCATGAGGCGGCGCGGACCGTTTTCCGGGTGTTGCTGGAAAATCTCGGTACCCGGGTGGTCCTGGCCGAATCCGGCGAGGAGGCCTTGGAACGGTTGCGCGACCGAGGGGATGACGATCGGTTCGATCTGATCCTGATGGACTGGAGAATGCCGGGTCTGGACGGCATCGACACCGCCCGGCACATCCAGTCCGAGTGGGGGGACGCCGCCCCGCCCATCGTCCTGGTTTCCGCCTTCGGGCGCGAACGGGTTTTGAACGCCGCCAGCGGTATCCGCCTCGCCGGGGTCTGCCAAAAACCGGTGACGCCGACCGATCTGTCGACGGTGCTGGGCCGGGTGGTCAAGGGGGAGGGGGGCGGTTCGGATCCGTCGGGGAGCGCCGGTCCGGAACCGCCGGAGGCGGCGGTGGTCGCCGAGGTGATACCACTTTTGGATGCCCTGGCCCGGGATTTGGCCCAGGGCAACGCCCGGGCGGTGAAACGGGTGCCGGAAATCCGGGAACGGCTCGGTTCCTGTTGCCGGCGCCTGCTGGAGCGGGTGACACGACAGATCGAAAACTATGATTTCGAAGAGGCCGAAGAGACCGTGGCCGAGGTCAAACGGACCCTCGAACCACCGGGTGGGGAGGATTGATCATGTCCGAGCGCAAAACCATTCTGGTGGTGGATGATGAGCGGTTGAACATCAATGTCCTGGTGGAACTCCTGGAGAAGGAGTACCGGTTGTTGGTGGCCAAAAACGGTGAGCAGGCCTTCAAACGTCTCCGGGGGGAGGTGCTGCCGGATTTGATCCTGCTGGATATCATGATGCCCGGCATGAGCGGTTATGAGGTATTGACCCGTTTGCGCGCCGATGCCGCCACCCGGGACATCCCGGTGATTTTCGTCACCGCCCTGGGCCAGACCGGGGATGAAACCCGGGGGTTCGAGCTGGGGGCCATGGACTATATCCGCAAACCGTTCAACCCCGCCGCCGTGCGGGCCCGGGTGCGCACCCATCTGGCCTTGAGCGAGGCCTATCGGACCCTGGAGAGAAAAAACGAACTGTTGCTCTATGAACGGTCGATGATCGAAAACATCATCCTGCGCATGCGGGATTCGTCGCCCATCGATGATGCCGATATCCGCACCCTGGTGACCCCGGTGGAAAAGACCGCCGGTGACATCATCCTCGCCGCCCGCCGGCCCGATGGCGTGTTGCATCTGCTGTTGGGGGATTTTACCGGTCATGGTCTCTCCGCCGCCATCGGCGGTCCCATGGTGGACGATCTGTTCCGGGAGATGACCGTGCGCGGGGAGGGGCCGGAGGCGATCCTGGCCGCCATCAACCGCAAACTGTATGAACGGCTGCCAGCGGATATTTTCATGGCCACCTGCCTGTTGTCCTGGCGGCGGACGGAAAAAAAACTGCGCCTTTGGAATTGTGGCATGCCGGAGGTGCTGGTCCTGCGCGATGGGCGGTGCCTGCATCAATATCCCTCGCGAAAGATGGCCCTGGGCATCATTCCGCGGCTGGATACCACCTGTCATCACCATTTTCAGGCCCGTTCGGGAGACCGCATCTTCGCATTTTCGGACGGTATCACCGAAACCCGTCCAGACGGTGAAGAGGAGATGTTCGGCCTGGACCGGTTGATCCGGGTCCTGGCCGCCGATCCCATCGATACCTTGCAGGAGACGCTGGAACGATTTCGCGGCGGTGGTCAACAGAGCGATGACATCACCCTCATCGAGTTGACATCCCCATGAACGGGGGAATAGGGTGTTGGTCCGCTCGTTTCAAAGGGGAAAGCCAAAATGGATAACGGCCAGGGTATCGTACTCATCGTCGACGATGAACGCCTCAACATCAATCTCCTGGTGGATCTGCTCGGGGAGGAGCATACCACCCTGGTGGCCAAGAGCGGCGAACAGGCCCTCAAGCGGGCCCTGGGGGAGCCGTCGCCGGACCTGATCCTGCTGGACATCATGATGCCGGACATGGACGGTTATGAGGTGTTGCATCAACTGCGCGCCGACGGACGGACCCGGGAGATACCGGTGATCTTCGTCACCGCCATGGGCGAGGTGGCCGATGAAACCCGGGGGTTCGAACTGGGGGCCATGGACTACATCACCAAACCTTTTTCACCGCCGGTGGTCAAGGCGCGGGTTCGCACCCATCTGGCCCTGACCCTGGCGCGCCGGCAACTGGCGGCGCACAACCGCATTTTGGAGGAGAAGGTCGCCGAACGCACCCGGGAACTGGTCCTGACCCGGGATGTGACCATCCACGCCCTGGCCTCCCTGGCCGAAACCCGCGACAACGAAACCGGCAACCACATCCGTCGCACCCAGCACTATGTCCTGCAACTGGCCGAGCGGTTGCGCGATCATCCCCGTTTCCGGGATTATCTGGATGATGCCACCATCCAGATGTTGTTCAAATCGGCGCCGTTGCACGACATGGGCAAGGTGGGGGTGCCGGACCGCATCCTGCTCAAACCCGGCAAGCTCACCGATGACGAGTTCGCCATCATGAAAACCCACACCACCCTGGGCCGGGATGCCATTACCCATGCTGAAAACGCCCTGGGCATCGACCGTTCCTTTTTGCGTTTCATCCGCGAAATCGCCCACACCCATCATGAAAAATGGGATGGCGGCGGCTATCCCCAGGGGTTGTCCGGAGAGGCGATCCCGGTTTCCGGCCGGTTGATGGCCATTGCCGATGTCTATGACGCCCTGATCAGCAAACGGGTCTACAAGCCGGCCTTTTCCCATGAAAAGGCGGTCGCCATCATCGAGGAGGGCCGGGGGAGCCATTTCGACCCGGACATGGTGACGGAGTTTTTGGCGATCGCCGATGCCTTTCGCGATATCTCGTTGCGGTTCAGCGATGGTGGCGGCAGGTGATTCCGGTCGTTGACCGGTCCGTGCCCCCTCTCCTTTCCGGGACGTGAAACGGCTTTTACCGGAGGGGATCGTTTTTCCCTAAACACAGGTTTTTTTCACGTTCAGTTCGATAATCAGACAGCCAATTGATTTCCATATGTTTTGTTGAATGTTTTCGGGCCATATCGATCTGGCTTGCTCTGATGTTGGCTGGATCTTGCCCTTGAAAAATAGATAACTTTTATTAGAGTCTTCTTAAAATGCCACCGGTTGAACATATCAGGTGTTCCATATCACTGTCACTATAAGTGAGGTGTTGATTTTTTGCGGTTGTTCCGATATATTTAAGATTCAATCATACTGTGGGTGAGTACCCGGGGGGGTAGGGCGGTGATAGGGGTCGTCCAAGGGAGCCGGTTGGCGCCGGTTTCCGAAGTGGGGTGGAAGACGACAGGGACGATGGAAAAAAAACTGCACTTTATCTCCGGGCTGCCGCGGTCCGGCTCGACGTTGTTGGGCGCCATCCTGCGGCAAAATCCCCATTTTCACGCCGGCATGAGCAGCGGTCTCGCCACGCTGGTTTCCGCCAACATCCAATTCATGAGCAGCGGCAGTGAACTGTCCCTGCTGATGGACGAGGCGCAACGGCCGGTCATCCTGCGGGCGCTGTTCAACGCCTACTATCACGATCTCGGCGACAAACGGGTGGTGTTCGATACCAACCGCCAGTGGTGCGCCAAGATGCCCCTCATCCATTCCCTGTTCCCCGGCTCCCGGGTGATCGCCTGTGTGCGGGACATTCCCTGGATCCTGGACAGCCTGGAACGGCTCTACCGGAAAAACCCCTTTGAAACCACCCGTCTGTTCGGAGGGGAGGGCAATCGCAGTTCGGTCTATACCCGGGTCGAAACCCTGATGGGCTGCAACAGCCTGGTCGGCGGCTCCTGGGCGGTGCTCAAGGAGGCCTTTTACGGGGAGCAGGCCGATTCGTTGTTGATCGTCGATTATGAACTGCTGGCCCGGGCGCCGGACAAGGTGTTGTCCCTGGTCTACCGGTTTCTCGACCTGCCCGGGTACGACGGGCACGATTTTGACAACGTGGCATTCGACGCCCCCGATTTCGACCAGGCCCTGGGGGTGAAGGGCATGCATCAGGTGCGTCCCAGGGTGGCGTTCGAGGGCCGACGCACCATTTTGCCGCCGGATTTATTCAAAAAACACCAGGATATGGACTTTTGGCGCGATGTCACCGGCAGCCGCGCCCATGTGATCAGTGCCAGCAAGGTTTAATCCATTGTGGGAGGCGTGAAAATCATGAATCCGCTCAAACTGTTCGCCAAGGTTTTTTCATCCGGGACCACCGCGCCGATGGTGGCCGAACCCCCTCCCATGGCCATCGCTTTGGAACCGCGCATCCTGTTTGATGGCGCCGCCTTGGAAACCGGTATCGCCGTGGCCGATGATGTTTTATCGGGCGATGGGGCCGGGAGTGACGACCAGCGGCTGGAAGTGGCGGTCGTTGATACCGCCATTGATGATTATGAGGCCCTGGTGGCGGCCCTGAATCCGCAGGTGGAACTGGTTCTCATCCAGGGGGATCGGGGTGGCATCGAACAGATGGCCGAAGCCCTGGAGGGGCGCGATGACATCGACGCCATCCATATTCTCTCCCACGGTGACAGCGGTCAAATCACCCTGGGCGGCGACCTGTTGAATTCAACCACCCTGAACGATCACGGCAACGATCTGGCCGCCGTCGGTGAGGCCCTGGCGGCGGATGGGGACCTGCTGCTGTACGGTTGCCGGGTCGGCGCCGATGGCGTCGGCGAGGCGTTTTTGGATGAACTGGGCCTGATCACCGGTGCCGACCTGGCCGCCTCGGACGATCCGACCGGCAACGGTGATCTGGATGGCGATTGGGACCTGGAGGTGCATAGCGGCGACATCGAAAGCGATTCACCGTTCAGCGAAAAGGCTTTGAAAGATTTTTCCGGGGTGCTGGTCGCGTGGGGTGGAACCATTGATATGGGGACGGGTTCACCTACCGGACAATGGGCGGCAGGTGCCGGGATCGATGCCTCGATTACCGCCGGTGATTATACATTGACCGCGGACTTTACGGTCCAGTCGGCTTATGTTGGTGGTGGCATGACTTATTCCTCATCTACAAGTGAATCCTCCCTCACCCTCTCTTTTAAAAATACCGGCACTTCGGCTGCCGCGACCTTTTCCACAAGTTCCATTAAGATCAGGAATACGAACTCTGCCACCCAATCCTTCCTGGTGACCGCAAGTAGTGGTCAAACGGCCACCCTTTCGAACGTCGGGGATCAAGTCACTTCACTATTGGACCTGAGCAGCTTCGATGCGGGATTGTCCAGTATTACTGTGACCAAAAGTGGCGGTGGTAATATGGGTTACATGGGTGTGGATGATTTCATCGTTTCCAATGTTGCGGTCGCCGCCGCCAACAACGCCCCCACCGATATTTCCCTGGACAGCACCAGCGTCGCCCAGAGCGGCGGCGCCAACGCCTCGGTGGGCACCCTCAGCACCACCGATGCCGATGGCGGGGACAGCCATACCTACACCCTGGTATCCGGGAGCGGTGATACCGACAACGCCTCCTTCAACATCAGTAGCTCCACCCTGCGCGCCGATGATGCCTCGGCCTTGAGTGCGGGCAGTTACAGTATCCGCATCCAAACCGATGATGGCACCGATACCTATGCCGAAGAGTTCACCATTACCGTTACCGATGATGTGGCACCAACGGTCTCTTCGGTCGGTGTGCCGGCCGACAGCAGCTACAAAGAGAGCGATACCCTCGATTTCACTGTTAATTTCAATGAAAACGTGACCGTCGATACCACCAACGGCACGCCAACCATCTCCTTCGATCTGGGCGGCGTTACCAAGACCGCCGCCTACCAGTCGGGGTCCACCAGTTCGGCCATTGTGTTTCGTTATACCGTCGAGGCCGGGGATACCGACGGTGACGGCATCGGTGCGCCCTCCTCGATCACCCTCAACAGCGGCACCATGAAGGATTCCGCCAGCAACGATATCAATACCACGCTCAACAGCGTCGGCAGCACCACCAACATTCTGGTCGATACCACGGCGCCGTCGGTCTCTTCCGTCGGTGTTCCCACCGATGGTTCCTACAAGGAGAGCGATACCCTCGACTTCACCGTCAATTTCAGTGAAAACGTGACCGTAGACACCAGCGGCGGTACCCCGTACATCGCCTTCGATGTGGGTGGTAATTCCAGAAGTGCCGCCTATCAGTCCGGCACCGGCACCAGCGCCATCGTTTTCCGCTATACCGTCCAGGCCGGTGAGACCGACAGCGATGGCGTCGGCGCCCCTTCAACGGTCACCCTCAACAGCGGCACCATGCAGGATGCCGCCGGCAATGATATCAATACCACGCTCAACAGCGTCGGCGGCACCACCAACATTTTGGTCGATACCACGGCGCCGTCGGTCTCTTCGGTCGACGTGCCCGCCGACGCCTCCTACAAGGAGAGCGATATCCTCGATTTCACCGTCAATTTCAGTGAAAACGTGACCGTGGATACCTCCAGTGGCACCCCGTACATCGCCTTCGATGTGGGTGGTAATTCCAGAAGTGCCGCCTATCAGTCCGGCACCGGCACCAGCGCCTTCGTTTTCCGGTATACCGTCCAGGCCGGGGAAACCGACAGCGATGGTGTCGGCGCGCCATCGTCGGTGACCCTCAACAGCGGCACCATGAAGGATACCGCTGGCAACGATATCAATACCACGCTCAACAGCGTTGGCAGCACCACCAACATTTTGGTCGATACCACGACGCCATCGGTCTCTTCCGTTGGTGTGCCCGCCGATGATTCCTACATGGAAAGCGAAAATCTCGATTTTACCGTCAATTTCAGTGAAAACGTGACGGTCGATACCAGCGGCGGCACCCCGAGCCTCTCCTTCGATGTCGGCGGGGTCACGAGGAGCGCCGTCTACCAGTCCGGCACCGGCACCAGCGCCATCGTTTTCCGATATACCGTCCAGGCCGGCGAAACCGACAGCGATGGCATCGGAGCGCCATCATCGGTGACTCTCAACAGCGGCACCATGAAGGATACCGCCGGCAACGATATCAATACCACGCTCAACAGCGTCGGCGGCACCACCAACATTCTGGTCGACACCACGGCGCCGTCGGTCTCTTCGGTAGGGGTGCCCGCCGACGCCTCCTACAAGGAGAGCGACACCCTCGATTTCACCGTCAATTTCAGTGAAAACGTGACCGTGGACACCAGCGGCGGCACCCCGTACATCGCCTTCGATGTGGGTGGTAATTCCAGAAGTGCCGTCTATCAGTCCGGCACCGGCACCAGCGCCATCGTTTTCCGCTATACCGTCCAGGCCGGGGAAACCGACA
>CAYFNE010000022.1:0-59925 GCA_964344355.1 uncultured Magnetococcales bacterium | reverse complement strand
GGGTATCCTGCAATCGCGTCATGTGGACGGCCTTTGGCGGCACCTGGTCCACCTCCGCGCCGCCGAACGCACTTACCTGTTGAACGGCAGCCAACAGCAGGTCCAGACCTTTGAACGGGTCGCCGCCCGCCTGTTGAAAGCGGTGGCCGATTCCCGAATCGCCGCCGGCGACAAAAAACGGTTGACCACCGTCGTCCGGGAGTACCAGGGGGCCTTTGCGAAACTGGTGTCGGAGGATGGCCGTATCGCCCGGTTGACCGATGCCCTGGAAAAGGCGGTGGCCCGAATCAAACCGGAAATGATGAAACCGACCGGTACCCCGGCGGCGTCATCGACGGAAAAAAATGGCAACGGTTCCGTGGCCCCGACCGCCCGTGCCCCCTCTCAACGGTCCAACGGAGCTGAAGCCGGCGGTGGGTCACCCGCAGTCCAATCGCTCAACGGCAACGGCCGGCACGTCGTGAACGATTTGGCCGCCGAGGTCGATCTCGACCTGTCCTTCGATGGCGTGCCGACCATCGATTTCAAGGCCATCACCGCCGGTCTGAACCGCGATCTTTCCCGGTTGGCGGCCTTTGAACTGGATGCGGCAGCGGTTCCGGCGGCCGGTTCCGTCTGGCCCTGGTGGATGGTGACGGGGCTGTTGTTGTTGCTGGTGGTGTTCATCGCCCGCAGCATCAGCCGTCCCTTGAGTGAACAGGTGGCCATCGCCCGGGCGGTGGCGGCGGGTGACCTGAATGTGGCCGTGAGCAAAAACCATGGCGGAGAATTCGCCGTCCTGGCCGAAGCCCAGCAGCGATTGGTCTCGATGTTGTCCGATCTGGTCCGGGAGGTTGAGGGCGGCGGCAACCGTTTGCGCGAGGCTTCCCGGGAGCTGGGGACCATCTCCAACGCCCTGGGTGGCAATGTCAAACGGGTGAGTGGCCGGGTGACGCGGGTGGTGGACGTGTCCAAAAACATGAGCGCCGGCATGGGGACGGTGTTGACGACCGCCGCACGCCTGAGCGAGCACATGGGCGCCGTGCTGTCGACCACCCGGGAGATGGGCCGGGGCATGGACACCATTTCGGCGGCGGCCAGGGAGGTTCACACCAGTCTGGGAACGGTCTCCCGGGTCGGTGAAACCGCCAACGGCAGCATGGAGGAGGTACGGGAGGCGGTCAAACGGTCCAGCGGCAATGTCGGCACCGTGGCGTCGGCGGTGGATGAACTGACCACCTCCCTGGGCGAGGTGCGTTCCCGGTGCCAGGGGGCGGCCAGTGAGGCGCGGGGGGCGCGGGAAAATGCCCGGGAGGCCTTCGAGGTGATGGAAAAACTGGGCGCTTCGGCCCAGGAGATCGGCAAGGTGGTGGCGGTGATCAACAGCATCGCCGAGCAGACCAATATCCTGGCCCTCAACGCCTCCATCGAAGCGGCCGGGGCCGGTGAGGCCGGCAAAGGGTTCGCCGTGGTGGCCAACGAGGTCAAGGAGCTGGCCCGCCAGACCAGCGAGGCGACACAGATGATTTCCGTACAGGTCGGTGAAATCCAGGGTAACACCACGGCCGCCGAAAACGCCACCCAGCAGGTCGGTACCGTGGTTGAACGGTTGAGCGGCGCCAACGATGAAATCCTCCAGGCGATCAATGAACAAAATCGCACCGTGGAGGAAATTTCCCGTTCCATCGGCCAGGTTTCCAGGGAGACCGGTACCGTCAGCGGTTTGATCGACAGCGCATCGGCCGGTATCGGCGAGGTGTCGAGCGGGGTTCGGGGGATCTCCTCCGGCATCGGTTCCGTCACCCACACCGTGGAGTCGGTCAACTCCGGGGTGACGGTGATCTCCCGGTCGGTGTCCGAGGTGTCCGATGCCAGCGGCAAGGTGTCCGACGGCGTGAACCGGGGGGTCGAGGCCGCCAGGGAGGTGGTGCAAAACATGGACGAGGTGGACCGGACCACCCGGGATATGGAAAAAATGAGCCGAACCCTGGAAGGGCATGCCCGCTCGATGACCGCCATCGCCGCCACCCTGGAGAAGGGGTTGACCCTTTTCCGGCGCCGCTGACCCCCCTCGACCGGCTCGGTTCAACGTGGAACAAGGGTCCGATCAACCACCCCTATCACCTCATATCGTTAATAAAAGGAAGACTTGACCTGATCTGACTTTCAGAATAGGGTTTGCATGCGCCGACGGGGGAATCCAGCGGATCAATCCGATCCCCCGGTCGGATGACGGGGCTCCTCCGTCTGGCCACTCCGTCCGGAAGTCGCAGCCGCGTGAAACCCGACAGACACAATCTGCCCGCAAATCCGCGTCCCTTGGGGTCAAGGTCGTTTGTTCAGGGCCTCTCTTCACTGTTGTTGACCGCGGCCTGTCTCGCCGTTGCCGTTGAAGGCCGCGCTTCGCCGCTCGTTGCCATCGGTCGTACCACGGCCGATTCCGAAGAGGCCGTGGCCCGGGCCGGAGCGGCCAAGGATCAAATGGTCTTTTCGAAATCGACCGTCAAAGGGCCATTCGCCTACAAGGTCACCTTTGGCGGATTGAAGGGCCATCCCGAACTGGCGGAACTGTTGCCAGCCATTTCCAAAACCGTCAAACGTCTGGAACACCCCCCCATCAGCCATTTTTTGCTGCAACGCCGGGCGCGTCGTGACCTGGAAATCATGACCCGGGGGATGCACTCCCGGGGTTATTTCGATGGCCGGGTCGATGTGACCCTCATCGGCAGCCACCCCCCTTTCGAAGTCCATTTCGCCGTGGAACCAAATCAACTCTATCGGCTGGATCAACCGGTGTTGACGGTGATCCCGGGAGAGGTCGCCACCATGCCGCCGGATTGGAAACGGGTGGGGTTGCAGGCCGGTGATCCGGCGGTCAGCGCCCGGGTCCTCGCCGCCCAGGAGGCGTTGGTGACGGTTTTCAAGGAACGGGGCTACGGGTTTGCCAAGGTGGTCCGGCGCCGGGCGCGCCTGGACCGGGAGAACAAACGATTGATGGTCACCTTTGATCTGGAGCCCGGGGAAAAGGTGCGGCTTTCGGGCCTCAGCCTGAAAGTGACCGGATCGGCCAATCAACCCTTTTTACGGCAACGCGTCCCCTGGCAATCGGGTACCGGCTATCATCCGCAACGGGTGGAGGAGGCCCGGAAAGGCCTGGTCGATACCGGTCTTTTCAGCGCCGTGCGTTTAAAGTTGACCGAAAAACCGGATGAAAACGGCCTGTGGGGTTTGGACACCGAATTGACCGAGCGCAAACATCGCACCTGGAGGGTGGGGGGTGGTCTCAGCACCGACCAGGGGCTCACCCTGAAAGGGGGATGGGAACATCGAAATTTTCGTGGATCGGCCGAACGGGTGAGCACCGATGTCAACCTGGGCAACGCGGAAAACTCCCTGTCGGCCTCGTTCGAAAAGCCGGATTTTCAGCAAACGGGCCAAAA
The DNA here is from genome assembly GCA_964344355.1 of uncultured Magnetococcales bacterium. Classification (GTDB taxonomy): domain Bacteria; phylum Pseudomonadota; class Magnetococcia; order Magnetococcales; family CAYFNE01; genus CAYFNE01. The sequence continues at coordinate 56,506 of CAYFNE010000022.1, read as the reverse complement.
TTTAACGGTGTCGATCAAAGGGGACGAGATCGAAGAGGAGGCCTTCGAGCGCACCGCCCTGGAGGTGCGGGCCGGATTGAGCCGGCCTTTTGGGGACAGGGGCCGCCTCTCCCTGACCCTGAGTTACCGCCTTTCCCGGGTGCTGGAGTTGAGTCTCGGCCAGGATGTCGACTACAGCGCCGTCTCCCTGCCGGTGGGATTGAAACTGGACCGCAGTGATGATCTCCTGGATGCCACCCGGGGTTGGCGGTTCAAGGGCGAGGTGACGCCGGTGTTGGAGATCTCCGGCGAAGGGGCCAGTTATGTGCGTTGGCGCAATCAGGGCCGTATTTATCGAAAATTACATGACTCCCCGCGCCTGGTCGCGGCGGCGCGCGCCGAGGTGGCCGGCACCATGGGGGCGGAACGCAATGAAATCCCCGCCGACGACCGGTTTTATGCCGGTGGCGGTGGTTCGGTGCGTGGTTATGCCTATCAACTGGCCGGTCCCCTGGAAGACAACGGCATGCCCCGCGGTGGACGTTCGTTGTTGACCTTCGGTACCGAGTTGCGGCTCCGGTTCACCGAAAAAATCGGTCTGGTCGCCTTTGTCGATGGGGGCCGCACCTATGAATCCTCCTATCCGGATACCTTCGGCGAAATGCTCTACGGCACCGGTTTGGGGGCGCGTTATGCCACGCCGTTGGGACCGTTGCGGCTGGATGTCGCCATCCCATTGCGCCGACGGGACGATGTGGATGATGCGTTTCAAGTTTACATGAGCATTGGACAGGCCTTTTAAACCATGTCGCAACAGACCCCCCCGATCGAACCCGAACCGGACCCCGGTTCCGCCCCTGCCCCCCCCTTGGCCGAACCGGTGTCGAAACGGTCCGGAACACGGGTTTTTTTCCGGACGTTGTTGCGTGTATCGCTCTGGACCCTGATCCTCACCGTGTCGCTGCCGCTGTTGTCGTTGGCCCTGTTGCAGCTGCAACCGGTGCAGGAACGGTTGACGGCGGCCATCGAGTCGGCCCTGGGACGGGAAGGGGGACGGATTCATGTGCAGGGGTTGAGCGGCACCCTGCCGTTTCATCCCCGTCTGCGGGGGTTGGAACTGGCCGATGACGATGGGGTCTGGTTGCGGGCCGAGGGGCTGCGTTTTTCCTGGTTGCCCATGGCCCTGTTCGATGGCCGGCTGCAGTTGCCGGAGATCTCCGCCACCCGTATCGTCCTGTTGCGACCGCCGCGGGATGGGTCGGACGATGCGCCGCCGCTGGATCCATCGCTCCTGTTGCAACGGGTCACCGGGTTGCCGCCGGTGATCATCGATCGGTTGCGGGTGGAACATCTGGAATTGCGGCAACCGGTCCTGGGGCAGGCGGCGGATTTTCATTTGGATGGGCGGGTACGGTTGTCGCAAACCGTTTCCAGGCCGGCGGCGCTCTCCCTGGAGGCTCGCCTGGACCGCCAGGACCGGTCGGGTGCGAGCCTGCGGTTGAACGGTCGCTTGCGTCTGCACGACGGCGATCTGTCGTTGGATCTCTCCCTGGAGGAGGAGAGTGGTCTGGCGGCGGCCATTTTCGGCGGTGGGGCCGACGAAAAACTGCAATTGACCCTGAAGGGGGCGGGACCACCGACGGCCTGGCAGGGGGACCTGCGTCTCTCCTGGCCCGACTGGGGGGTGACCGCCAGCCGGGTGGGCCTGGATTTCAGCCGGTTGTCGACCGCCGATCCGCAAGCGGAGTTGAACCTGAACCTGGATGGCCGATGGCGGCCACCGGCGGCACTGTTGCCCCCGGAGTTGAAGCCGCTCGTCGACTCCGGATCGATCCCCTTCGTCTTCAAAGGGGGGGTCGAACCCGGGTTGCGCTGGATCGATCTGACGGAACTGGCGATCACCGGGCGTGATGTCGGTCTGAAAGGGTCGGGCCGCCTGGACCTGGAAAAACGGGACCTGCTGGTGGATTTGGCGGCGCGGACCGATCGGTCGGAACGGTTTTCCCAACTCGCCGGCCAGCCCCTGTCCGGACCGTTGACCCTGCGCGCCACCCTGTCCGGACCGTTGGACCGGCCCCGGGCGGCGCTCACCCTGGAGAGCCCCGAGCTGGGCATCGGCGACGCTCGCATACACGGGCTCGACGTGGTGGTCCGGGCGCACCCGCCGGTGAAAAAAGAGCCGTTTCCCATCGGTATGGCCCTGACGGTGGTGGGGCGGACCGGCGGGGTGCGGCTGCCGGATGCCGTGCAAAAATCCCTTCCGCCCCTGGAACCCCGATTCGATCTGCAGGTGCGGGTGGCCGACGGGAAATCGTTGGTCTTCGACCGCCTGGAACTGAAAACCGGCGATCAATTGCAGGTGACCGGCCAGGGGACCTGGAATCCCGAAAACCAGGACGCGGTTTTTCAGGTGCGAATGCGGACCGGGGACGTGGCGCCGCTCCTGGTGCCGCTGGAATTGTCGATGCCGATCCGGGGCGCGGCGGCGGTGGCCGGTGAGGTGCGGCTGTTGGAAACGTTTCAACGGATCGATTTCCAGGGGATGATCACCGGGGACACCCTGGCCGGGTGGCCGGCCCCGGCCGATGAGCTGCTCGGACGGCGGCCTTCCCTGCAGGTGGATGGGTCCTGGCGGCGCGGAAAACGGGTCGATCTGCCCTTTTTCAAACTGGCCGGGGCCGGGATCGACGCCCGGGGGACGGCGAAACTGGACCTGGGGCGGGAGGAGGTGGCCGCCGAACTGTCGGCCGAACTGAAAAACCTGGCCCGGTTGTCCGGCTGGGCCGGGCAAAAACTGTCCGGAACCGCACGCTTGACCGTGGATGCCAGCGGTTCCCTGGAGCGGCCCGAGATCAAACTTCAGCTGCACAGCGACGGCCTGTCGGTAGCGGAACAGCGGTTTCGCCAGGTCCGTTTCAAGGCCGGCGGCGCCGATTTGATCGAACGGCCCCGGGGTGATTTCGCCCTGGCCCTGTCGCAACCCGGTGGCCGGGTGACCATCGATGGCACGTTTGAGCGGGTGAACCAATCGACACTGCATCTCGGGGATTTACGCCTGCAGGGTCCCGGAACCGTTCTCTCCGGGGCACTGGAACTGGACCTGGAGAGGGGGTTGTCCACCGGTCGTCTCCAAGGCGCCAGCGGTGACCTGGCGGCCCTGAAGGGGTGGCACGGGCAGGCCCTTTCCGGAAGCGCCGAACTGGACTTCAGCCTGACCAGCGGCATAGGCGATCTGCCCCGGGGCCACCTGCTGGCCACCTTTTCCAATCTGACCGGGACCTTCGGGGCCATCGAACGGTTACGGGTGCGCACCAATGCCGGCCTGGAAGGGGAACGGTGGCAGGTCGATGGTGAACTGGAACTGCAGGGGTTCCGGCAGCCGGAGATGCGGGTGGAACGGTTGGCGGCCCGTTTCGGGGGCGGTTCCGAACGGGTCAATTTTACCACCGAACTGTCGGGTGCGGCTCCCTTTCCGTTTCAACTTCAGGCCCGGGGGGAGGCCGGACAACGTCCCGAGGGGTTTCGGCTGGCCGTGCGCGGGTTGACCGGTACCATCGACCGGGAGCCGGTGACCCTCAACGATACCCTGGTGGTCGAGCAACGGGGGGAACGGTTTCAGGCCGAACCCCTCGATCTGGACCTGGCCGGCATCCACGTTCAGGGTTACGCCCGGAAAAAGGCCGGAACCATCGATGTGAAACTGGCCGGCAATGGCGACTTGAAGGCCTTGAACACTCTCAACATCCATCCGTTGCAGGGGGATTTTCTGTTTGACCTGACCGTTCGCGGGGCCGCGGCCGCGCCCGGGTTGGCGGGACGGATGACAATGACGCAAGTAAGCTCTTCCGACCCCGATATGGCCGGATTGCCCCCGGTGGACCTGACCGCGGACCTGGTGATGCGCAACGGCAGGGGACTCGATATCCAACTGGTTTCCAGTGGTCTCAGCAAGGGGCCGTTGCAGGGCCGGTCGACCCTGCCGTTGCGGCTGGGATTCGAGCCGATGGTTTTCGAATGGTCGCAGGAGGAGCCGATCGCCGCCTCCATGAAGGCCGATCTCGATCTGGCCAAGGTCGCCCTTTGGACCGGACTGGGGGATGATCAACGCCTGATCGGCCTGGCCCGGGTCGATCTGGGTGCCGCCGGCACCATGGACCGACCGCGGTTGAACGGTACCGTCACCCTGGAGGGGGGAACCTTCGAGCAGGCCGATACCGGCACCCATCTGCAAGGCGTCAATCTGTTGCTCCGGGGGGTCGGCGATGCCTTGGTCCTGGAACGGTTTCACGCCAGTGACGGCGGTCAGGGTTCGATCGACGGCAGCGGCCGTTTTTCATTGGATCCAGGGCGGGGGTTTCCCCTGCAACTGCGTCTGAAGCTGGATCGGGCGGTATTGGTTCGTCTCAATGAAGCCCTGGTGGAGCTGCAGGGTGATTTGCGCCTGGACCGCGGGGACGATGGCAATTTGCGCGCCACCGGTACGATGACCGTCAATCGGGGTGAACTGCTTTTGACCGACATCGGTGGGCCGGATATCACCGTCATCGAACTGGAAGGGGAGCCGATGGCAGGGGGGAGCGGTGAGGAGGCGGCCAATGCCGGGGTGATGGCCGACCTGGACATCAAGGTCCAGGTGCCGGGACGCATGTTTCTGCGGGGTCGGGGTTTGGAGTCCGAATGGCGCGGGGGGTTCGATGTGACCGGTTCCACCCTGGAGCCGGTGATCGTCGGCAAATTGCAGATCAAACGGGGACAACTCGATTTTTTGGATCACCGTTTTCAATTGCGCACCGGTGTCATCCGTTTCGAAGGTTCCTCACCACCCGAGCCGGTGGTGAATCTGGAGGCGGCCGCCCAGGGGGATACGGTTCTGGCCATAGTCAGCCTGACCGGGACGATCTCCAAACCCCGGTTCAGTTTTACCAGTGAACCGGAACTGCCCCAGGGGGAGGTGTTGTCCCATCTCCTGTTCGGACGGACCTCGGACAGCATCACCCCGAGTCAGGCCATCAAGTTGGCCGCCGCCCTGGAAGCCATGCGTTCCGGTGAACCCGGCATCATGAGCGGGATGCAGCGGGGGTTGGGTTTCGACCGTCTGGATTTCATCGGCGATTCGATGGAAACCGGTTCGGTGAACGTCGGCAAATATCTCACCGATACCCTTTATATGGAGGTGGAAAAGGGATTGAAGGCCGATGATGGCCGGCTCAAAATTCAAAAGGAGTTGACCCCCGAGTTTTCCCTGGAGGTCGGTGTCAACTCCGATTCAAATGCCGACATGGGGTTGAACTGGAAACGGAACTATTGAAAAATAGAGCAAAAGAGGTGTGCTCCGTTCGCATCCATTGGAAGTCGGTCATCGATCATCTTTTATGAATCGAACTTTTTCCATGAAAATCGGTCTTTTGTTTAATGCGAGCCTTCAGATGTTCATCTGGATGGGATCGATCAGACTGCTTGACACTTCACGACCCGCCGTAGGAGCGAGCTTGGTCGCGAAAAGTCCCGCACGGAGCTTTGGTTTGCCCGGTTCGCGAGCAAGCCCGCTCCTACAGGGGGTGGCCAAAGTGTAAAGCGATCGGTCCCATCTGGATGTTTCCCGCTGGACTTTCTTTTTGCCAACAGGGAGGTGCGATGATCGGATGGAAAAAAATGACGGGGTGGGAATGAACATTCTGGTCGTGGATGATCAACAGGAAAATCGAATACTGCTCAAAGAGATCGTTGGTTCCTACGGCCGGTGCGATCTGGTCGCCAACGGTGTCGAGGCCTTGGAGATGTTCGAGGCGGGAATGGTCGAGGAGGAGCCCTACGACTTGGTGTTGTTGGATATCATGATGCCCAAAATGGATGGGCAGGAACTGTTGAAAAAGATTCGCCAGGTCGAGAGGGACAATGGCGTTGCCGGTCAGGATGAGGCGGTGATCATCATGGTTACCGCCCTGGACTCCCCGCGCAATGTCCTGGATGCCTTTTCCAAGGGCATGTGTACCGATTATATGGTCAAACCCATCACCAGGGAGGGGATATTGGGGAAAATGCGGGAGTACGATTTGATCGGTTGATGCCGATCTCTTTTAGAAACTGAGAACCGGGGAACGAACCAGCAACGCGGCGCCCCCCGGAGGGAACATCACGATGCCCCCCCCTTTCGGGGGGACGTTGCGGTCAGGTCGCCGTTTTCCCGATAACCGTCCCCGGGGACGGTCTGTTTCTACTTGAAAAACTTGCCCAGGACCTCTTTCATCGCCGCCGGCGTGAAGGGTTTTTTGACGTGCCCGTTGGCGCCGGCTTTCATGGCGGCGCCGATGCGATCTTCGCCGCCTTCGGTGGTGACCATGATGATGGGGATGCTCTTGATCTTTGGGGAGGGTTCGGCACGGACGCTTTTCACGAAGGTCAGACCGTCCATGACCGGCATGTTCCAGTCACAAAGGATCAGGTCCGCCGGCTGTTTTCTCAGGGCTTCGAGCCCTTCCTGGCCGTTGCCGGCTTCCATTCTTTCTTTGACATCGAGACCCGCCTGCCGAAGACTTCTGGCGACGATGGTTCGCATGACCTTGGAGTCATCGACGATTAAAATTCGCATGAGATTAACCTTTCGCAACAGTTGCTTTGGTAACGATATCGGATACCGATCAATCTATATTAGAAAACGATAATAAAGTCAAAGGGTTTATTTGCCGGGTCCGGTTCGGCTCCAATTGTTGCATGGGGCGCTATCGAAACCCACCATTTACCATCATGGACGGCGGACGTCAACCCGGTATCAAACACTGGCATGCACCTGAAAAACGCCCTCTTCCACCTGAAAGGTGAAAAGATGGGTTGGTCGATTGGTTTTCCAGAGAATGGTGCCCGGTTCGCCGATGATGGCCAGCGGGGATGACAGATTGGCCGGCAGTGGAAGATTGGTTTTGCTTTTCATGCCGCCGCCGATCATGTTGGCCAGTTCACCGATGCCATCCAGGAGATCCTCTTCTTCCAGTTCTTCGGCGGGGAGGCCGACGATGCGCGAAATCAGGCCGGCGATGACGGCCCTGTCACCGGAAATGCCGAGGAGGGCTTCATGGGTCCCGGTCAGGTGGATGAGTCCGCATAATTGGCTTTTGATGTGGAATGTGGTGCGTTTTTCCGTGTTGGTCAGCGCTGATTCGGCCATGGCCATGGTTTCCAGGGTTTCGAACACGGCGGTGCGCAAACTGTCCAGCAGTCTTTCCGGCAGGTCGTTATCGGTGTTTTCGCTCAATGTTGCGACCTCCTTGGCATGGGATGGGCCTAGATGGCCCCCAATCCCAGGGCTTCCATGATCTTGGTGGCCAGATCATCCTGGGAGAACGGTTTGGTCACATACTGGACCGCACCGTGTTGGATCGATTGGATGATGTACTCTTTTTCGCCTTCGGTGGTGACCATCATCACCGGGATGTGTTTCCAGGACTTTTCGGCCTTGACCGTTTTCAGGACTTCCAGACCGTTCATGCCAGGCATGTTCCAATCCAGGAGAATCAGCCCGACTTCATCGCCCTGGCTGCGCAGGACCTCCAGGGCGGCGTCGCCGTGCTCGGCTTCCAACACTTCATATCCCAACATGGCCCCCACCCCGCGGATGATGCGGCGGATGGTTCTGGAGTCGTCGACTGTCAAGAGTTTCATATGAGTTCCTTCCCCTTGATCCAATTAAGCCATTCGAAACGGCGTTTTGTCAAGCGGGCGCCGGTTTCGGTGGGGTGGTCTTGAGAGTTGGTCGTTCATGCTGCCCGGTAGAGGACGGAAGCGCCCACCGGCACCTGTTTGAAGGCGGTGGTCAATCCCCGCGGTGATTCCGATGCGCCGATGGCCAGGTATCCATTCGGAAGCAGGGCGTTGCGAATCTTGCCATAGATTTCGCTTTTAAGATCATCCGAAAAATAGATCAATACGTTTCGGCAGAGGATGAGGTCGAATTTACCCAGCGGAAAAAAGCTGTCTTTGAGGTTGAAGGGTTTGAAGGTGACGAGATTGCGGATTTCCGGTTTGACCTCGTAGGCCATGCCGTTTTTGGAAAAATATTTGGCCAGAAAATCCTTGCGCATGCCCCGGGATATGGCCAACTGGCTGTAGCGGCTCTGTTTGGCCATCTGCAGGGCCGACGGCGAAATGTCGGTGCCGAGGATGGAAAATCTGTTCAGGTCCAGATTGGGCATTTTCCGGCGTCCGACATGATCCAGGAGCATGGCCACGGAGTAGGGTTCCTGGCCGGTGGAGCTGGCCGCCGACCAGATGCGGACTTTGGCCTGTTTTCTGGAACGATCCACCAGTTCCGGGATGATGGTGTCGGTCAAGGCGCTGAAAAAGGAGTTGTCGCGGAACCAGAGGGTTTCGTTGGTGGTCAAGGCGCCCACCACCTTGGTGCGCAGGGGGCCGGTATCCCGTTTGAGTTTTTGGTGGAACTGGGTGAAATTGGCGCAGCCGTTTTGGGCCAGTAAAACCATCAGCCGGTTTTCAACCAGGTATTCCTTGCCGCTGTTGATCACGATTCCGCTGTGCTCATGCAGGAATGAGGCGATCAATTTGAACTCTTCCGGTGAAATGGCCATAAATACGCTTTGCCGAAGATATCAGACGGTTTTACTTACAGAGCGCCGAAATGGTTCCGCCGATCTGATCCAGGGGCACCGACAGGTCCGAAAGTCCCATCTCCTCCGTCGCCCGGGGCATGCCATAGACGACGCAGGAGGCTTTATTTTGCGTGATGCAGAACGTTTTTCCAAGTCTTTTTAACCCTTTGACCCCATTGGCGCCATCTCTTCCCATTCCAGTGAGGATCACCGACAGGATCGGTTCGGTAAAGGTGGCCATCACTGACATGAACAACACGTCCACCGCCGGTCGGCAACCGTTGACCTTGGGACCGTCGTTGAGGCTGGCCCGCAGAAATTTCCCCTGCTTTTTGACCGAGAGATGTTTGCCGCCCGGGGCCAGAAAAAAGTGGCCCGGTTTGAACTCCTGTCCCTCTTTCACTTCGGTGACCTGGTGGCCGGTGCTGCGGGACAGTTGGGCGGCCAGGGAGGTGGTGAACAGGGGGGGCATGTGCTGAACGATGATCGCCGGCACCGGCAGGCCGGGATCGATGTTGTTCAACACCCGGGTCAGGGCGGCGGGTCCGCCGGTGGAGGAGCCGATCAACAGCAGGGCCGGTTTCATTTTCCAGGAGGCCCTGGGGTGGGCATTGGGGCGTTTGTTGTCGCGGGCCGTTTTTTCTTTCGCCGTGGGGGCGGTCGGGGCCGGGGCCGGCGTCGTGGCCGGGGATCTGGTGGTGCCCCGGTTGCTCAACCCCCCGATCGCCGGACGCGGTGTTGGCGCCGCCGGTATGGGAGGACGTCCCCGGGGGCTCCTGGTGGCGGGGGGCCTGGTTGGAGCAGGACTCGTCGGGGCCGGTTTGGCGGTGGGCGTCACGGCGGTCGGGTTTTTTTGCTCATCCTTGTCGATGACCGACAGGATGGGGTTCAACTCCTCCGACAGGGCTTTTTTGGACAGTTCGACGTTGCTCTCCAGCGGTTTGGTGACGAAATCCAGGGCGCCGGAGTTCAAACATTCAACGACGATGTTGGCATTGGAGCGGGACAGGGCGCTGACCATCACCACCGAAACGGTGGGATATTTTTCGGTGATGTGACGCAGGGTGGTCAAACCGTCCATCTCCGGCATTTCCACATCCAGCAACACCACGTCCACCAACCGCCGGCTCAGTTTTTCCAGGGCGATGCGACCATTGGCGGCAAAGTCGGTCACGCGGATGCCCGGAATGCTCTCCGCCACCTTGCGCATGATCATTCGGTAGATGGAGGTGTCATCCACCACCATGACTGTCAAAGATTTGCTCATCTGTTTCGTTTCAGCTCGTCACCGATCCAGTCCATTGATGTCGGGGTCGGGGTGGCGGTCCGGTGGGAATGAATGGTACCGGTGAGGAACCCCGCGGATAAAGCCATAGCAGTCTTTTCCATCCGTGAACAGGGATCTTCGCAGCCGCCGGCCGGAAAGGCGCTGCCGGGTGAGGATCATTCGGAGCCGTCCCGGTCGCCGACGCCGAACACACTGGCGACGTTGAGGATGACCAGCAGATTTTGTTCGAACTCCACCACCCCGTGGACGAAATCGATGGAGATGCCCTTCAGATTGGCCGGTGGCGGCAAAATGCTGTCGTCGGCGATATCCCGTACATCTCCCAGACTGTCCACCACCAATCCCACCGGGTCTTCCCAGATGCACTGGGTGTCGGCGATTTCGCGATTGATGCGCAAAACCTCGTTGTGGGTTTTCATGATGACGTTGAACTGTTTGGGCGGTTTGGCGCCCGGACTCGCCACCGGGTCATAGTCGTTTTTCGACCAGCCGAGGCGGCTTTTCAGGTCGAACAGGGTGATCACCCGTCCGCGGATGTTGAGCATGCCGCGAATATAGTCGGGCGCGCCGGGGATGGGCATGTACTTCATGGAGCGGTTGATCTCCCGAACCAGGATGATGTCGATGCCGAGATACAGTTCTCCGAGGTTGAATGTGCTGACAAGCATTGCGCCTCACTCTCTGAAAGCGGTTGGTTGAGGTTTCGCGAACGAATTGAACATCCCCCGACCGCCGGATGCATGATATTTCGTTTATTGAACCCGCTGCAAGGAGGACACCATTCCCAGCAGGCGATTTTTGTCCATGGAAGGGACACAACCCACCATGCCGACGCGGATGCAGCGGTTTTCCAACTCCGAGGAGATGGAGGAGGTGGTGGCGATCATCGGTATTTCGGCGTTGGGGGTGCCCGGTATCTCCTTGGCCAGTTCGAAACCGTCCATGATCGGCATGTTGAGGTCCGACACCACCAGATCGAACTGATCCTCTTTCAATCGTTGCAGGGCATTCTGACCATCCTTGGCCTGGTCGACTTCGAACCCGACCTGGGAGAGATAGTTGGAGGTGAGGATGCGCAGGAACGGGGTATCGTCCACCACCAATGCCCGCAATCCATCGCCATCGAGATGATTTTCGGAGTGGGGCGGCATGACACCGGCCATCTGGAACACCACGTTGATATCCGGGAACAACACCACGCGATCGTTGATGCGGGCGGTGCCGAACAACCCTTCGGCCTGGATCGCCTGGCGGTCCAGGTCGATATAGGTCTCCATGGTGTCGATGATCCGCGAAAAAATCAGTCCCGCCTGCAGGCCGGGGATGGTGGGAATGACCATGCAGAGTTGTTCTTCCTCCTCGTCACCCTCCATGGCGGATTCGTTCATGTATCCTTCTCCTTCCAATCCCAGGACCTGATCGGGATAGATGGCGCGGAAGGTGACATCATCATAACGGACATAGGGTTGACCGCTGATGGTCTCCATCTGCGAGGGGACGATTTTTTCCACCCGACCGACCATGCTGTTGACGATGCCGATCAACAGGCCGGAGCCGGTTTCCAGCAGGATGATGTTCTGTTTTTCGCGCATGGCCGACCGCCGGGCCTCGTCCAGATCGGAGTGGGCGGCCTTTTCGATGTTGCTGGTGTTGATCCGGGCCTTTTCCATGATGCCGGCATAGTCGATGATCAATGCCACGCTGCCGTCGCCGAGGATGGTGGTGGCTGAAAAACAGACATTGTCCTTGGAGAAGGAGGGCAACGGTTTGACGACGATCTCCTCGCTGTCGAGCACATCATCGACCACCATGCCGAACTCGTTGCCGTTGATGTTGATCACCATCACGTAGACCACCCGGTTGCGGCGGTTCATCGGTGTGGCGCAGCTGTCCACCTGGCCGTCTTGTTGGGTCTGCATGGGATTGCGGCTTTTTTCCCATTTTTGTTGCCGGCCGTCCGGGGTATTGGTGTAGGGGGTCCGGCCCTGCAACTCCAGGACCTCGGCCAGGTCGACCAGTGGCAATAGATTATTGCGCAGGCGCAATACCGGGGCGTTGCAGACCATCTGGATCTGTTTGGCCAGGTCGGTCTCCACCACGCGCACGATTTCCACCAGTCCGATCTCCGGAATGGCGAACCGTTGCCGACCGGCGGAGACGATCATCGCCGGGATGATGGCCAGGGTCAGGGGCAGTTTGAGAATGATGCGCGTGCCCTTGCCCAGCACCGAGCTGATGTGAACCGTACCGCGGAGTTTTTCGATGTTGGTGCGCACCACATCCATGCCCACACCGCGTCCGGAAACATCGGAAACCTTTTTGGCTATGGAGAAACCCGGCGCGAAAATCAGGTTGAGGACCTCCTCCTCACTCATTTCGTCGGCCTGTTTTTCGGTGATCAACTCTTTTTCGATGGCCTTGCTCTTGATGCGGTCGGGGTCGATGCCGGCGCCGTCGTCGATGAGGGCGATGTTGACCATGCCATTTTCATGATAGGCCGCCAGCACCACCTTGCCCACTTCCGGTTTGCCCTTGCCGACCCGATCCTTGGGCAGTTCGATGGCATGGTCGGCGACGTTGCGGATCATGTGGGTCAACGGATCGGAAAGATGTTCGATGACCGATTTGTCCAACTCGACGTCGCCCCCCTGCAGGTCGAGGTCGATCTTTTTGTCCAGTTTGCGCGCCAGGTCGCGGACGATGCGCGGAAATTTGTTGAAAACGACGCTGACCGGCTGCATGCGCGCGTGCATGACCTTTTCCTGGATGCGGCTGGTGATGGAATCCAGGCTTTGCACCAGGGGACCCAGATGGGGAAACTGGGAGGTGATCTCGGCCGTGGCCCGGATCAGTTGATTGCGGGTCAAGACCAGTTCGCCGGCCATGTTGATCAATTCGTCGAGAACGGCGACGCTGACCCGCAGGGTCTCTTCGACCGTGGGCTGGGAGGCCTTGCCCTCCTTTTTCGGCTGTTTGCCATCGGTCGGTTTCGGGACGCCGTCATTTTGCGGTTTGCGCAAACGGGGTCCCGGGCCGGCTTCGGGAAGGTCGATCGGCTCCTCCTCGAAGGGGCTCGTTTCCGGTTCCGGTTCGGGGGCGGCAACCGGTTCCTCCACCGGGGCCGGGGCGGCGCTGCCCACCTGCAGGGCCGCCGATCGTTTCATCTCCTCGGAGATGGCGATCTGCCGGATCCCCTCCGGCGGCATTTGAATCAGGGCCTGGAACAGGTCCATTTCCAAAACCGTCGACAGCAGGAGGCGGATGGTGTCGTTGGTCAGGGGTGGCAGGGTGTTGTCGGCATTGAGGGCCGGATCGGTGGCGTGAACCGCCCCCACCGAGTCCACCAGTTGCTTGAACTGATCCAGGAAGGTTTTTTTCTCTTCGTTGGTCGCCTGTTGCAACGGCAGGTCGACGATATAAAAATGGCGTCCGCTGCGCAGCGCGTCGGCCACGGCGTCGGGAAATCGATCCAATTCCAGGGGGTCCGCCGCTGCCGGGGCCGCTTCCGGCTCGGGGGACTCTTCGAGGGTTTCCGTCGCTTCGACCGTCTCCGGTTCTCCTTCGGTCGCCTCCTCTTCCGGGGCGGCGCTCTCTTCGACGGCGGGGGGTTCCTCTTCAGCCGCTGGTTCGGCGGCGTTTTCGGTTTCCGGCGCTTCCCCTGAGGCGGCTTCCGCTTCGGCGGCCGTTTCACCGGCGTCCTCCCCGGCGGCGGGGGCATTGGCGGCGGTACCGTTGCCATCCAGGATGGCCTGGATGACCCGTACCTCCTCCGAGGCATCGATCGACTCGCTGTTCACCACGTCATGGACCATGGTCTTGAGCTTGTCGAGTCCGGAAAGCAGACTGTCGGAAATTTCCGAAGTCGGCGGGAAGGTTTTGTCCCGTACCTTGCCCAGCAGGTTTTCCATGACATGGCTGAGCTTGGATATGGCCGTCAGTCCGAAAAAGCCGGCGGAACCCTTGATGGAGTGGACCCCCCGGAACAGTCCATTGACGATTTCCGGGTCGGTATCGGCCCCTTGTTCCTCCAGGACCAACAGGTCCGGTTCGATGTTTTCCAGGTGTTCGACCGCCTCCTGGACGAACATCGCCAATAGTTCTTCATCTTCCTCAGCCATCCATTTTCTCCATCACCGACAACCCGTAGGGGTCTTTTTGGTCACCTTCCCGGTACCGGTGGCCGCCGGGTGTTCCTCGGCCGCCGTCAACGGGAATCGTTTTGCCATGGTTCCGTCAGCTACTGTTCGTATCGTGCCAATAGGCCGTTCACCTCGTTGGCGGCGTCGGCGGTTTCACGGGCCCGTTCATCGATGGAATGGCCCAGTTCGTTGATTTCCGAATAGGCGCTCTTCATGCCCATCATGGTTTTGACCACCGCCTGGGACGCCTCGGCGGCCAGGTTGGCCTTGTCGCTGATGGCGGCATTGGCGTTGGCGGCCTCGCTGACGCTGACGGCCATCGACTCGATGCCCGAGGAGGCATCGCCGACATTGCGGGTCACCGATTCGATGCCATTGGCGATTTCCCCCACGTTGCGGGTGACTTCGCCGATGCCGTCGGCCACTTCGCCGATGCGTCGGGCGACCTCTTCGTTTTCCTGGGTCACCCGTGACATGATGCGGGTGATTTCATCCCGGGAGTAACCCTGATGCACCATGCCCGACAGGGCATCGTCCCGACCGGAACCGGTTTGATCGATGGCCTGCACCAGGGATTCGACCAACTGGCCGACCTCTTGGGAGTGGGATTGGATGTCATTGATGTTTTCGGAGATGGTGGTGATGGCCTCGGAAGTCTGTCTGGCCAGGTCCTTGACTTCATTGGCGACCACGGCGAACCCCTTGCCGGCCTCGCCGGCCCCGGCCGCTTCGATGGAGGCGTTGAGGGCCAACATGTTGGTCTGTTCGGCGATGCCCTTGATCACCTTCAACACCTTGCCGATGGCCTGACCGGAATGGACCAGCCGGTCCAGTACCCCCCGGTTGGCCAGAATGGCGTCGGTGGTTTCGTTGGAGCCGGAAGAGGGGGTCTGGCATTTTTCCCGGGCGTTGTCCAGGGTCTGGATCACGGTGTCGATGGAATTGGACATTTCGGCGACGCTGCTGCCGGTCCGTTCCGCCGCTTCGCGGACGTGCCCCAGACTCATGGCCGCCTCTTCGGAGTTGGCGGCCACCATGTTCAGGCTGTTGTTGGCCTCGGCGGTGGACGAGGCGATGGACATCATGTTGACGCTGGATTGACCCGCCGCCGCGGCGATGGCGGTCATGTTGGCGCGGGCATCGTGGGAGGCGGTGGATATTTCCGCCATGTCCGTGCCGACGGCGGTCATCCTGGCGGTCACCTGATTGACCCGCTCATCCACCCCTTCGGCATTTTTCCGCAGGTCCGAGGCGACGGTATCCAGGTTTTTCGACAGGCCGTTCAACAGGTGGGCGCCGGTGCGCAGTTGCGCAAAGAGGGATTCGAGCAGTTTGGACAGATCGTTCAATCCCTGGGACAGGGCGCCGATCTCGTCGGCGCGGTCGGTGTCCGGCGGATTGACGAGGTCTCCCGTTGCCAACCGTTGACTGGTCCGTGCGAGTTCGGTGAGTGGCGTGAGGAGGGTCTTGTTGAGGAACAGGGCGGTGAACGACAGCAGGAGGATCGAAACCATCCCCTGGAAGATGGCCAGCCAGCGGATATGACCCCTGTCGGCGGCATTCATCTCCGCGTACCGCACCTCCAGGTCGCGGCTCAGATCGTGGAGTTCATCGGCCAGGTCCGACAGGTCCCGCATGAGGCCGGTGTCGTGCGGTTGCCGTAAACCGTTTTCGGCGCTGGTGGTGAAATGGCGGAAGGTTTTCTGGATTCGATCCAGGGTGGTGCGCATGCCGGCCCCTTCGAGGGCGTCGATGTGACGCTTATTGCGCAGGGACGGATCGATGGGGTAGGCGCCACCCTTGTGCAGGGCGGCGAGGGTGCGCTCGAAAAGGGTTCGCGCCGTCCGGTAGGCGTCCGGTTCCTTGACGGTACCCTTTTTTTCGGCCCGGGCCATGGCCGTCAAAATCGTTTTGCCCATGGTTTGGCTCAGGGTGCACTGGCGGTTCATGGCCCGCAGATGGGCGCTTCGGTCGGCGCCACGGTCCAGCAGCACCAGGATGGGGCCACTGAAGACCAGGGTGACCAGGGCGATGAACAGGAGCAGCAGGGAGGTTTTGAGTTTGATCGAAGTGAATTCCATCAGAAAGTTTTCCAAGCCGACGGTCGGTCCTTCCCGGCAGGTGGCCGGGGCGTTGTTCGGCATCAAATCGCCAAAATCTGGGCTCGTTTTGACAGGGAACGGTTTTTTTTGGCGCCTGACCCACTCTTTCCGGGTATCGTTAACGACGTCCTGCCGTTTATAATCGGTTTTTTGTCAAATGGGTCCCCAATTGGCCAAGCCTTCGCACACACCGAGCCAAATGCCTCATTATAGACAATCATCCGTCATCGGGCCAGAGTTGGAAGGCCGGGTGGGAGGCGATGGCGCCGCCGCCGGTCCCTTCCCGGGGCGAGCGGGGTACTTCAGGCCATAGTATTGACCGATCGAGAAGAAATTGCAACAATCACCGCTCTGGTATTACAGGAACGGTTTGTTTTTCCGGGTGGTGGTTTTCGTAAATGTTATTAAAAAAAATCAAAATGCGCTTTTGATTTCGATTCGGGTATTGGTTTGGATTATTTTACCGATACGGTAAATCAATGGACCACTTTTCAGTATCATCGTATTGAAAGTTCATATGCGGGTTGAGCTGGAATCAATGCCCGGACGGGGGTGGAACCGGACCTTGGTCCTGTGGGGTCGTGTCAATTTGGAAAGGAATTCGGAAGATGTCGGGGTCAACGAGTATGTTTGGTAATGTTCGTATCGGAACGCGGCTGGGAACGGGATTCGGAGTGGTCCTGACCATTTTCGTCATGACTCTGTTCCTGGTCATGTCGAGTGTGGGGGAGATCGAGGAAAACGTGAACATCGTCGGCAAGGAGAGCCTGCCCTATGCCCTTGAAGGCGAAAAGATGATTGCCGACATCTGCGAAATCCAACAGTGGTTCAATAATGTCGCCCTTACCCACAATGCCGCCGGCCTCCGGGATGCCGGGGACCTGGCCCGCCGTTTCCGGGAGGAGTCCGACCACTACCGGCAACTCTTCCAGGAAAAAAATGATGCCCGGTCCCTGCGAAACCTGGAGGCCATAAACGAAACCTTCGACCAGCTCTTCGCCAAGGGCAAGAACATGGCTGAAATTTTCATCAAGGAGGGCACCAGGGCGGGTACGGCCGTCATGGAAGAGTTCGACGTCGATGCCGATCGTCTCAAGGAGTTGGTCGGCGCCCTTCGCGATGGTCAGGTGGCCGGGGCCGAGGAGATGGTTCGGCATATCGAAGGGGAGTTGGAAAATCTTCGCAACCTGGCCCTGGCCCTCGGCGGCCTGGCAATCCTCATCGGCGGAGTGGTCGCCTTCATCCTGACCACGTCAATCGTCAATCCGCTCAAGGCACAGGTGGATTTCGCCCGGACCGTGGCCCGGGGCGACCTGACCGCCCGGGTGGACATCGATCAGGAGGATGAAGTGGGCCAGTTGGCCAAGGCCATGCGCGAAATGTCCGAAGGCCTGTCCAACATGTTCAGGCGGATCGCCGATCATGCCGTCCAGGTCGAAACGGCTTCCGGGGAGTTGGGCAACGTCTCCCGGGAGATGTCCTCCAGCGCCAACCAGCTTGGTTCCCAGGCCAGCCAGGCGGTGACCGCTTCCGAACGGATGCGTACCAACATGGGAACCATCTCCACCGCGGCGACGCGCATGAGTTCCAACATGAGTTCCGTGGCCGCTTCGGCCCAGGAGATGAGCGCCAACATGAACACCATCTCCTCGGCGGCCGAGGAAGCCAACGTCAATCTCGGCGCCGTGTCCAAATCGGGTGAGGATGTCAACCGCAGCATGGTGCAGGTGCAGGATGCCGCCCAACGGACCAGCGGCAATGTCGGCACCGTCGCTTCGGCGGTGGAAGAGTTGACCGCCTCGCTCAGTGAAGTGCGCACCCGCTGTGAAAGCGCCTCCAGCGAGGCCGGCGGCGCCCAACAGAATGCCCGGGACGCCTTCGAGGTCATGGAAAAACTGGGGGCTTCGGCCCGGGAAATCGGCAAGGTGGTCGAGGTGATCAACAGCATCGCCGAACAGACCAATATCCTGGCCCTCAACGCCTCCATCGAGGCGGCCGGGGCCGGCGAGGCCGGCAAGGGGTTTGCAGTCGTGGCCAATGAAGTCAAAGAGTTGGCACGACAGACCAGCGAAGCGACCCAGATGATCTCCGATCAGATCAACCAGATTCAGAAAAACACCGATGCCGCCGGCGCCGCTACCAAACAGGTGGGTGAGGTGGTGGAACGGTTGAGCGGCGCCAACAATGAAATCCTCCAGTCGGTCAACGAACAGAATCGCACTGTCGAGGAAATTTCCCGCTCCATGGGCGAGGTCTCCGCCGAAACCGATGCCGTGACCCAACGGGTGAACGAGGCCACCAGCGGCATCAACGAGGTGTCGCGCAGCGTGCAGGAAATTTCCGAGGGCATCGGCGAAGTGACACGCAATGTCGTCGAGGCCTCCTCCGGCGTTGGCGCCATGACCCACTCCATCGCCGATGTCTCCACCGCCAGCAACGATATTTCCAACAATGTGCAATCGACCTCCCAGGCCGTGGAACAGTTGTCCAACAACATGGGCACCATCAACGATGCCATCGACGGCATCGAGCAGATGAGCGGCAATGTCGACCGCCATGCCAGCGCCATGGCCGATATCGCCCGGGAGTTGAACAAGGCCTTGAGTCAGTTCAAAACCTGACGATCGCAAAGAAAGGTTTTCGATTGTTTTCAAGCCCGGTTCGAACGCATTTTCGAACCGGGCGGGTCCAGGATGCACGACTATTGATCGCCGATAAATGTTGAACAGGACCTTCAATACACTCTAGAGCGATCTATTATCGAGACTTGAAAATGAAACTACTGAAGGAAAACGGGGAGATGTTATGAAAAAAGTTTTAAATCGGGCGGCCCGATTCGCATTGCCGGCCCTGATCCTGGGCGGCGCCGTACCGGTCCTGGCATCCGAGATGCCCAGCCGCGAGGAGATGTGGAACATCCTGCAACGGCAACAACGGGAAATTCAGGCCCTCAAGGGGCGTCTGGGGGAAACGGGCGCCGCCGAGGCCCCGGCCCCGGAGACGGCCGCCGATCCCGGCGGTTCAGGTCTGGCGTTGAAATGGTCCGACCGCATCACCTTTTCCGGGGTCGTCGAAGTGGAGGCCGGTCATGCCGAGGAATTCGACGGTACCGAAGGCAGCGATGCCACCCTGGCGACGGTGGAGCTGGCCATGGATGTGGTCATCAACGATTGGGTCAATGTCAACGTCGTATTTCTCCACGAGGAGGATGATACCGAACTGGTGGACGTGGACTCCGGCACCATCACCATCGGCAACCTGGAACGCCATCCCCTCTACCTGACGGCGGGACTCATGGGGGTGCCGTTCGGCAATTTTACCAGCAATCTGATTTCCGATCCCCTGACCCTGGAACTGGGTGAAACCTTCGAATCGGCCATTCAACTCGGTTTCGAGAACCAGGGTCTCTACGGTTCGGTCTATGTTTTCAACGGCGATGCCAACGAGGTCAACAGCGACAGCGATCTGGAACAGTTCGGCGCCAATCTCGGTTTCAAACATGAGTCCGAGGCCTTCAATCTGGACATCGGCGGCACCTACATCAATTCCATCGAGGATTCCGACGGCATCAGCGATGCCCTGGGAACCACCACTTCCGCCACGGTCACCACCGCCGTCGACACCATGCCCAACCACATCGGCGGCGTCAGCGGTTATGGCGTCCTGGGGGTGGGACCGGTGATGCTGGCCGGTGAATATTTGACCGCCACCGAGGATTTCGATGTCAGCAAGATGGCCTGGAACACCACTCAGGGCGCCCGTCCCCGGGCCTGGAATGCCGAGTTGGGCTATACCCTGGATGTCAACGGCAAGGAGGTGATCTTCTCCACCGCCTGGCAGGGTACCCGCGAAGCCCTGGCCCTGGGACTGCCGGAGTCGCGATTCCTGGTGGGGGCCTCGGTCGGTATCCTCGAAAATACCGGATTGGCCCTTGAATGGATGCAAAGCGATGATTATGAGGTCGCCGAGGGGGGTACCGGACGGGATGTCGATGCCACCACCCTGCAACTGGCCGTGGAGTTTTGATCGATCCCTCGCCAACCATCTGAAATCCGGCCATTCCAACCAGGGGCCATCCGGTATTTTTCCGGATGGCCCCTTGTCGTTCAAACGGGTGGCCGACGGTTGAAAATGGTCCGCAACGTCTTGATACGGGTGGATATTCAACCGGAAAGTTGAAGTTCCATTTGTAATTGGGCGATGGACGCTGTAATGTCTGGAAGCCGTTGGTTGGGTTGCGAACGGTCCTTATGCCGGTAAGGGGGGCGGCTCCCGTGGGAATTTTGCAGGGTGTTTGGGGAGGAGTGGAGACGATCGATGAGCGACGGTAAAGAACAGTCGGGTTTCATGCAAAATCGGCGGCATTTTTCCAGGGTCCGCTTTCGTCACGAAATCACTTTTCAGGCCAAGGATGGCACACGGTATCCGGGTGCATTTGATGATATCAGTCTGAAAGGGATGTTGTTCCATTCCGAACCATTGCCGTCGAAAGGGACGGTGGTGCGTGGATTTTTCGATATCGGTGAGATCCGGCTGGAACTCACCGGCAAGGTGATCAACGTCAGTCGTGAACGGGGGGCGGCGGTGCGTTTTCAGGACCTGGACGTGGAAAGTTTCAGCCATTTGCGGCGGCTGGTGGCGCTCAACATGGGCGATTCCGAGTTGATCGACCAGGAATTTTTCTCCTCCCTCTAGCCACATCCGGTCGCCGATGAACCCATCATCGGGATCAGGGGCCGCCCCCCGACGTGGGTCACCGTCATGGGTTCCGTCGATCTATGCCCGTAAAACGGCGATGGCGAATGGGCCGCTTGCCGAGTTGAACACCTGTCTGAGTATACAGGGCCTGTTCTTGAACTTTTCCCGATGATCATTCCCCGTCAAGATGTCCGGCGGGGTGATGTCGATGGTACCGACATCGCTGGACAGTCTGGTGGACATGGCGCCGATCATCATGTTGGCGATTTCACCGAATCCATCCCGGGCGTCTCCTTCGAACACCTCGTAATGATCTCCCGACAGGGCGGCGGACAGGGCCAGGGCCACATTCATGGGGGCCGACAGGCAGACCGTGCCGTTCATGGCGCCGTCAAAACCGATACTGGCCACCACGTTGCCGTCGTGTTCCTCATCACCTTCCTGGCCGGAGATCGGTTTTTGAGGGGAGACGCCCGAGGGCAAAAACATCATGCAGGACTCCTGAACCGAATCAATGATGGCTTTTCGCAGTTTTTCATCCATAACTGTTGGTTTCCGTTAATGGTGGTGGATGGATCGGCCCATTTTTTCGCGGCATTCGACCGACGGGAACGGGAGCGGTCGATCGCCACGGGAGTGTAACACACATTTTCAGTCATGCGGCGGTTTATCGTTCCCGGAAACGGTATCGGATCAATTCGGGATGCCATTATTCGTTTTTGATCAAACAGGGATCCCCTTTGACGAAATCGAAAAACTTTTCAGCGGGGATCGGCGGGCTGAAAAAATATCCCTGCAGCTCATGGCACTCCTCTTCCCGCAAAAACTGCAACTGTTCCCTGGTTTCCACCCCTTCGGCCACCACGTGCAGGTTGAGTTTTCGCGCCATGGAGATGATGGCGGAGATGATGGCGGCATCATCCGAATCCACGGTCAGATCGCGGACGAAGGATTGATCGATCTTCAAGGCGTGGATGGGAAACCGTTTCAGGTAGGACAGTGACGAATAACCGGTGCCGAAATCATCCATGGAGATGCTCAAGCCGATATCCCGCAGGCGGTTCAGGGTGGTGATGGCTTTTTGCTGATCATCCATCATCATGCTCTCGGTCACTTCCAACTCCAGATATTGTGGCGGCAAACCGGTCTCCGAGAGGATGTTTTCCACCATACGGTGCAAATTTTTCTGTTGGAACTGCCGGGCGGAGAGGTTGACGCCGACGCGCATGGGCGGCATTCCATCATCCAGCCACTGTTTGTTCTGTTGACAGGCCATGCGCAATATCTGTTCGCCCATGGGTACGATCAGGCCGGTCTCCTCGGCCAGGGGGATGAATTGCCCGGGGGGCACCAGGGAGCCGTCCGGTTTTTTCCAGCGGACCAGGGATTCCATGCTGCGAACCCGGCCGGATCGGAGGTTGATTTTGGGTTGGAAATGGACGATGAACCGGCCGGTTTCCAGGGCGGTGCGCATTTCGTTTTCGAGGGTGACGCGGTTGGCCGATTTGGCGTTCATCTCCGCTTTGAAAAACTTGAAGTTGCCGCGGCCGCTCGCCTTGGCGTGATACATGGCCACGTCGGCATGTTTGGTGATGGTGTCGAAATCCTCGCCATCCTCGGGATGGATGCCGATGCCGATGCTGGCGCCGACATGGGCCCTGTTTTCCCCCAGTTGCACCGACTCCTGCAGGGCCTGGATGATTTTTCGGGCGATCGGCGCCGCATCCCGGCCGCTTTCGATGTCGGTCAGGATGATGGTGAATTCATCGCCGCCCAGCCGGGCGACGGTATCCGAAGTGCGGATGCAGGACTTCAGGCGTTTGGAAATTTCCACCAGCAGTTGATCGCCGGCGGCATGGCCCAGGGTATCATTGACATGTTTGAAGCGGTCCAGATCGATGAAAAAGACCGCTACCCGTTTTTTATGGCGTTTGGCGGCCTGGAATTCCTGGGTCAGACGGTCGCGGAACAGCATGCGGTTGGGCAGTTCGGTGAGCGGGTCATAAAAGGCCAGTTGCTCCAGGCGTTTTTCCGTGGCCTTGATGTGGCTGATGTCGGTGAAGATACCGACGAAATTGGTCAGGGTGCCGTCGGTGTCCCGGACGGCGTTGATGGTGAGCCATTTTGGAAATATTTCCCCATTTTTGCGCCGATCCCAGATCTCCCCGGACCACTGTCCCTCGCTGAGAATGGTTTTCCACATGTTTTCGTAGAAGGCATCGCCGTGACGCCCGGATTTGCCGATGCGCGGTGTGTTGCCGATGGCCTCCTCCCGTTCGAACAGGGTGATTTCCGTAAAGGCCCGGTTGACATCGATGATGATGCCTTCGGTGTCGGTGATGACGATCGCCTCGCTGGCGTTTTCGAACACCTTGGCCGCCAACCGCAGGCTGCTTTCGGCGCGGCTGCGTTCCTTGACCTCACCGATCAATCGTTTGTTGACGCTTTCCAGTTCGCTGGTCCGTTCCTGAACCCGCCGTTCCAGTTCGTCGTAGGCGGCATGCAGGGCCTCCTTGGCCTTTTTCCGCTCGGTGATGTCATGGAGGACGCCGGTGAAAAAGGTCTCTTCGCCCATTTTGAAGGCGCTGACCGACAACTCCAGGGGGAATTGTCCCCCATCCTTGCAGACGCCGGTCACCTCGCGGGTGGAGTCGATGATTTTTTTGACCCCGGTTTTCAGGTATTTTTGGAGGTATCCGTCATGGGCCTCGCGGTCGGGCGAAGGCATCAACATGTTGACACTTTGGCCGATCAATGTACCCGGGGCATAGCCGAAAATGCGTTCCACCGACCTGTTGGCCGTGTGGATGATCCCTTTGGTGTCGATGGTGAGGATGCCATCCAGGGTCGATTGCAGGATGGCGCGGTTTTTCGCTTCGCTGTCGGTGAGATGGGTGAGGACCCGGTGGTTGCGGCGATAGAGGCTGCCGAAGATGGACAACATGAAAAACAGGGCCAGCAGCAGACCGGAAACGATGATCAACCGTTCATTTTCCAGGTCGTCGTGACGTTCGAGCAGGATGTCGGTGAGGGAGTCCTGGATGTTTTCCAGGCAATTGGAAATGACGCTGATCGCGGCGGAACCTTTTTGAAAGTAGAGCCGGGCATCGACCCCGAAGATCCGTTGTTCGAGCAGGGCGTCGCTGAGCTGGGCGAACCGGCCCAGCGGTTGTTGGAGTTTTTGGGAAAAACAGCCGAAAACCGGGATCAGTTGGGGGGAGGATTCCCGGATCAGGCGCAGGTCGCGCTTGACTTCCAGCCAGTTCTGGCGCATGCCGCCGAGTTTTTCACCGAACTGGAACCGGTCGATCTCACGGGGGTTGTGGATGGTGAGCAGACCGCTGCCGACGCCCCGGGTTTTGCCAATGGCTTCCATCAGGGCGGGGAGTCGATTGATGACCAGGTCGATGAGCAGATAGGTTTCCAGGTGCGAATCGAGAATGAGATTGGAGCGGGTGGCCACCAGATGGCGGATATCCCGAACCCGGTCCACCAGGGCGGTGTGATGGGTGAAAAGCGCCTGGTGGGTAAAGGATCCATCGGTGACCACCAACAGTCGGCGGCTGTTGCGTTCCAATTTTTCCAGGGGTTCGAGGATGGCGAAAGGGTCATCGGCGAAATCCCGTTTGAAACGGTCGAATCCTTCGTTGAGGGTGCCGGACAGCCGATGCAGTTCGGCCAGGATCCGCTCATCGGTTTTTTGCAGGAGGATCTGGTTGAGCCCACGAATTTTTTGCAGGTTGATGATGATCCGGTTCAACTGCCGGGCCTGGGGCAGTCCCCTCGACTCCCGCTCGATGATATCGATGTTGGCATTGATGCGGGTCAGGGACAGGGCCAGGGAGACGGTAATGAGGATGATGGGGATGGCCACCGCCACCAGATGCATCCAGACCTGATTTTTTTCCGGGGTTTCCATCCGTCTCCTTTCTCGCTCGGTCTCAGTTCCGGAAAGGGGCGGAACCGTGGCGTCTGGTTTCGGTCCCCGGGCCGGAGGGGTGGGGGGGCCGCCGGACGGGGGGGCCAGGGAGAGCAGGTGGTCGGGAATCCGTTCCAGTGGCACCTGGATTTCGGCGGCCGAGAGGGCCAGCGCCTCGGCCGGCATGCCGAAAATGATGGAGCTGTCTTGATCCTGGACGAAGGTGTGGCAGTCGGCCTGCCGCATGGCCAACAGGCCGCTGGCGCCATCGTTGCCCATGCCGGTCAACACCCCGCCGACGGCCCGTTTCGGGGCCACCTCGGCCAGGGAGGCGAACAGCGGGGTTGCCGAGGGGCGGAAGCCGTTGATCGGCGCCGCGTCGCTCAGGTGGATGTGGTGGGTATCGTACAGCCCGGTCTGGACGGTGAGATGACGGTCATCGCGGGCCAGGTAGACCGTTCCCGGTTGCAACGGTTCGCCCTCTTCGGCCAGTTTGACCGTCAAGGGGGACGCTCGGTCCAACCAGTCGGCCAGGCCGCCGATGAATCCCTTGGAGATGTGTTGGGTGACCAACATCGGAAAGGGGAACGCCCGGGGCAGGGCGGCGAGAATGCCGTGCAGGGCCTGGGGGCCGCCGGTGGAACAGGCCAGGGCCACGATCCGGTCCGATGGTTTGTTGACGGCGGGCCGCCAGTTTTTCCGGGGTTCGGGCGACGGGGCCGACCGGCTCAGGAAACGGCGCACCAGCTTGACCTCGGCCATGGCGCGGATGGTATCCAGCAGATTGCCGCGGATGGTGTTGAACTCGGGGTGGTGAATGCCCCGGGGTTTTTCAATCACCGCCAGCGCCCCCTCTTCGATGGCGCGGAAGGTGATGCGCAACTCTTCATCGTCGACGTTGGAGGAGATGACGACGATGGGTGTCGGATGCTGGGACATGATCTGGCGGGTGGCCTCGAATCCATCCATGGCCGGCATGCGGATGTCCATGGTGATCAGGTTCGGTTTGAGCACCCGCGTTTGACGCACCGCTTCGCGGCCATCGCCGGCATGGCCGACGACGGTCATGTCGGTCTCGGCTTCGATGATGGCCTTCAACAGCATGCTGATCACCGGCGAGTCGTCAACGATCAATATTCGGATCAAAAGGGGCCCCCGTTGTCAATGAGAGGGTGTCGAAAACCCTTTCGACACTTCCTATACGAGCTCTTCCACCATATCCAGCAGGGCTCGGGTTTCAAACTGGCTTTTCACAATATAGGCATCGGCGCCAACCCGCACCCCTTGTTGTTTGTCGCTGTCGCTGCCCAGCGACGAGACGATGATCACCGGGATGTCCCGAAGGGTGTCATCGTTCTTGATACGTTCGGTCAACTCGATACCGTCCATGACCGGCATCTGAACATCGGTGACCACCAGGTCGAACCGCTCTTCCCGCAGGTTGCGCAGGGCCTCCTGGCCATTGACCGCCACCCGCACCTGGAAACCGGCCCCCTGGAGAATGTTTTTTTCCAGGGTCCGGGTGGTGATGGAATCGTCGACCACCAGGACCCGGGTCGGGGGAGGTGGTTCGGTTCGGGTTTCGGGCATCACCGTTGCGTCCCGGCTGTTCAGGGCCGATTCCAGCAACTCGGCCGGTTCGAGCACGATCATCACCTGTCCGCTGCCGGTGATGGCGGCGCCGGCGACATTGGCCACTTCGTACAGGGGCGCCTGCAATCGTTTGATGACGATTTCCCGTTCCCCCACCACATCGTCCACCAGCAACGCCACCTGTTGCCAGCCATTGGAGACGAGCACGGCGGGAAGGGGTTGGGAACCGGTGAGGGCCAGTGAATGGTCCAAGGCCAGGAGGTTGGTCAATCTCGCCAATGGCACCGGTTTTCCTTCCATGGAAACCGCCTCCCGGTTTTCGATGCGGAGGATCTCGGCGGCATGCACCAGGCGGATGCGGTCCACGCTCTTGGTGGGGATCGCGAACAACCGGTCATGGCACCGTACCAGCAGGCCCCGTTCGGTGGCCAGGGTCAACGGCAACTCCAGGGTGAAGATGGTGCCGACACCCGGATCGCTCTCCACCCGCACGCGGCCGTTGATGGCGCGCATGTTGGCGCGCGCCACATCCAGGCCGACGCCGCGTCCGGAGGTGGCGGTGAGTTGGTTGCGGCTGCTGAACCCCGGTTGAAAGATCAACTCCAGGAGTTGATCGGTTTCCATGGTTTCCAACTCCTCGGTGCTGAACAACCCCTTGCGCCGGGCGGCCCGGGCGATTTTTTTCGGGTCCAGGCCGGCGCCGTCATCGCTGACGCGGATATGGATGCCGTTGCCACGGCGTTGAATGCGGATCGCCAGGCGGCCCTCTTGCGGTTTTCCCAGGGTTTGTCGTCTTTCCGGGGATTCGATGGCGTGATCCAGGGCGTTGCGCAGCATGTGGATCAGCGGATCGCGCACGAATCCCAGCAGTGCCCGGTCGATCTCCAGGTCATCGCCGTCGATGGAAAAATGCACCTTTTTCCCCAACTCCCGGGCCAGGTCCCGCACCATGCGCGGCAGGGGCCGGGTCAGGGTGGTGGCCTTGACCAGGCGCAACAGGTGCAGATCATGCCGCAGGGTGTGGGTCAACCGTTGCAGTTGACGGCTGGAGACCGCCAGATCGGTCTCCAGTCCTTCGCACAGTCCCCGCAGCTCGGCGATACCGTCCCGGACCTCCTCGGGCAGGGCCGGCAGGGTGCGCAGCAGATGTTCGATCTCTTCGGTCCGTTGCCGGATGGCGGCAGTCGTTTTCAGAGGGTCGCGCAATTCGAGATGGTTGACATGGATCTCCTCGGCGCGGGCGTTCAACCGGTCCAGTTTTTCCACCGGCACCGGTATGTCCCGGATGGGGCCTTCGGCGGTCGCCGGGCCGGGGGTCGGTTCCGGCGGGGCCGGCTCCGGGGGTTTTCGCTCCCCGGGGGCGGGGACCGGTGGTGGACGCCACCGTTTGCCGGGTCGTTTGCCGCCGCCGGTGGGGGGGGTGGCGGTGGTGGCCGTCTCCGCCGGTGGGCTCGGTTCCGCAGTGGTCTCCGGGGCGGGTTTGGCCAGGGCCGTCAACCGTTCGCCGAGTTCCTTGCCGTGCGCCTGGGAGAGGGGACGGCCCCGGACGTGATCCTCAAAACCGTTTTTGATGAAATCCAGGGCCGCCAGGGCCGCGTCCATGCTTTCCGACGACGGTGGCGCCGCCTGTTTTTTCAGGGTGGCGAACAGGGATTCCAGATCGTGGCTCAAATCGGCCGCCACCTCCAGGCCGATGCCCCGGGCGGCGCCCTTGATGCTGTGGGCGGCACGGAACAAACCTTCCAGGATCTCGCCACGCCGGACCGGGTCGGCCCCTTTTTCGAGTTGGAGCAGTCCGGTGGAGATGGTCTCGGCCTTTTCACCCAGCTCCACCCGGAAGGCGGCGATCAACTCCTGTTGGAGGGAGGGCTCCAGCTCTTTGAACATCGAATCACACCTTGTAGAAACGGATGCTTTCACGCAACGTGCCGGAGAGCTGTCCCAGGTCTTCGGTGGCCTGGACCGTCTGGCGGGTGGAGGCGACGAACTGGGTGGTCACCTTGTTGATTTCGCTCATGGCGGTGCCGATCTGTTCGATGCCGGCCGCCTCCTGGCGCACCGCGGCGACGATCTGTTGGCCGGCGATGGCGTTCTGCCGCAAAATGTCCGAAAGGTTTTGCACCGTGCTCCCGGCCCGTTCGGTCAGTTCGGTGCCATGTTTCACCTCCTTGGCGCCATCCTCGGTGGCCATGACCGCCTTGTCGGTGGCGTGGCGGATCTCTTCGAGGATGCGGTGGACCTGGGTGGTGAACTGTTGGGACTGTTCGGCGAGATTTTTCACCTCGTCGGCGACCACGGCGAATCCCTTGCCGGCCTCGCCGGCCTTGGCCGCTTCGATGGAGGCGTTGAGGGCCAACATTTTCGACTGTTGGGCGAGATTGTTGACCGCCGTGGTGATTTCGCCGATGTGTCCGGTCCGTTCCGACAAGGCGAGGATGGTCTGGGCGATGGTGTCCACCTTTTTCAGGATGCCGCGCATGGCCGCCAGGGCCGCCTCCACCGATTCCCGTCCCTGCTCCCCTTCCTGCCGGGCCCGTTCGGCGGCCTGGCCGAGGGTTTGGGCTTTTTCCAGGGTTTGATTGGAGACGGCGCGGATCTCCTCCAGGGTGGTGCTGGTATGGTTGATGGCCGCCGCCTGTTGTGAAGCCCCCGATGATTGGCTGTGGGCCGCCTGCTGCACCTGTTCCGAAGAGGTGGAGAGGGCATGGATGGTCTGTTCGATCTGCTGGGACATGTTGGCCAGGCTGCGGATCATGCTGTTGAGGTTGTGTCCCAGTTCCGACAGTTCATCGTTGCCGTCTTCGGGGGTGCGTTGGGTCAGATCACCGTCGGATACCTGCACCAGGGTGTTGCGCAGTTGGTGGATGCGCCGTTTGAACCGTTCGCCCTCGGCCCGTTCCCGTTCGAGCCGTTCCTTTTCCTTCAAGGTGTTTTCCTCGATGCGGTCGGCCATGGCGTTGAAGGAGTGGGCGATGCGTCCCAGTTCATCCTCGGAGACGATGGTCATGCGCACCCCCTGGTTGCCGTCCGAAAAGGCGTGCAGGGTCTGCACCAGCCGTTTGGTCTGGGCGGTCAGGTGGGTGACGATGGCGAACACCAGGAAAAAGGTCAATAACGCGGTGATTCCGGCCAGGGCGATGAACAGGTGGAAATGGCGGCGCAAAGCGGTGAGGCGGTTGTCGAGGACCCGCTTCAGGGATTTGCCCAGATGTTCTTCGACACTCTTGAAGCGGTTGATCTTGCAGGTCATGAGATCGAACCATTTGCCACTGCTGATGCCGATGTCGGTGACCGCCTTGCCGGAGAACAGTTGTCGTTGAATTTTTTGCACGGCGCCCACACAGGCGGCGCGCATCTCGCGGCTGTGGAAGGCCTGGTCGATGCTGTTGGAATAGTGGGCGAACCGTTGCAGGAACATCACCTTGCTGGCATGCAACTCCGACAGGCGGACCAGCTTGGCGTGGGAGAGCTGTTTTTGTTCGAACACCTGTCCGGTTTCGGCCCGTTCCTGGCCGATGAGGTCCTTGCCGCGCAACAGCATCAGGTAGGCGGACAACCGATTGCTCAAATCCTTGAAACGGGTGTGTTTGGACGCGCTGTCCAGCAGGTCCAGCAGGTTGGCGTTGAGGTCGGTGTAAAAACCCAGGGCCGAGGCCGAGGAGATGTTCAGGGCGTCGACCGCCTTGCGGTTGCCGTCGATGCCGTCCAGACGGATCAAGGCCTGTTTGATGGTGGCGGCCATGTGGTTGCCCCTTTGCCGTTCGAGAAAGCCGACCAGGGCCTGGCGCAGCTGGGCCTCTTCCCGGTTGGTCCGTTCCCGGGCCAGCTTCAGCTCTTTGCGGAAGGCGATGCCCTTGGAGGCGATGAACAGGGCGGTGCGGCCGCGCTCTTTTTGCAGCTCATGGATCAGGTCGCCGAAACGGAGGGAGATGGCGGCCAGGTCCGACAATTGTTGCAGCTCGCCGATTTCAGACCGTTTGAGGCGAAACTCCTGGACGGAAAAAAAGAGCAGGCTGAGGATGGGAAGGGTCAGCATGAGCGCCAGCTTGGTCTGGATGTTGACGTTTTTGATGCTGAACCGGTCGGTGGGGGTTGATCTCGACATGCCGTCTATCAGTCCTCCTGGTTGATCGTGTCGGGGGCGGATGGCCCGGGCCGGGTCGGTCCCGGTCCCACGGTGCCGGCGGTGCCCGGTTTTCGGCCGACGGCCAATGCCGGGCTGGTTAAAAGCCGCTCCGGATCGAGGATGGCGATCCGTTGCCGATGGATGCCTTCGATGAAGGTTTTCGGGGCGGATGAAGCGGCCGGCAGGGGCGCGGCCAGGGTTTGCGGGTGGTACCGGTCGTTGCCCTCCACCCGGTCGGCGAGGATGCCGGCCTCGATACCGGCGGCCTGAACGAGGATGATGCGCCGTTCCGCTGGATCATCGGCCTCCGGGGTGCCGAAAAACCGGTTCAGATCGATGATCGTCAACAGGTTGCCGTGACGATGGATGATGCCGGCGATGAAACCGGGGGTATGGGGCACCGGGGTCAAACCGTCACAGGGGATGATGCCTTCGGCGAACCGGTAGGGGATGCCGTACTCGTCACCGGTGGCGAGACGGAAATGGATGTAGGGAATGCCATGATCATCGGGGCGCTGTTCCGTCGGTCGGCCCGCCAGCTTTCGGCCCGTTTCCGCAAAACTTCCCGCTCGGCCCCGGAGTCGGGGAAGCGGGGCCGGGTGGCGGCGCCGGGTGGTGGATCGGCCGGTTTCTTGGGGCCGCCGGTCACGGTTGGAGGCCTCCGTCCCCAAGGTGTGAAAGTTCCGTCCGCAACTGGGCGGCGAAACGGTCGAAGGTCAGGTCCGGGGCATGATGAACCAACCAGTTTTCCGCTCCCCTTTCGGCCAGATCAAGGGCCTTGCGCAGGGATTTCAGACCCGCTGTTTTACGATTTTCCGACATCAACAGTTGTCCCAGATGAAAATGGCACTCCATGAAGTCCCGGTCCAGGAACAGCGCCCGGCGAAAGGCCGTCTCCGCTTCCCGGAGATTTTTCGTCTCCTGAAGCACCAGTCCCAGGATCAGATGCACATGTTTGTCCGTGGCGTTCAGGTCCATGCTTTGCCGGCACAGAACGATGGCCCGTTGATGATCGCCCAGATTGGCCAGGGCCCGGGCCCCGCACTGTAGCAGGGTGGGGTTTGTATCGCATATTTCCGGCGATTTTTCAAACAGGTTCAAAACGTCCGACCACGACTCCCGTTTCATCAGGGCCAGGATCGGCTTCAGGGGATCCACCACCACCGCTGGCAGGGGGGGCGGGGACCGGGGGGCGGGCCGGTTCCGGGGGGGAAGCGATGGGCCATTCCGGGGGCGGAGCGGTCGGGACCGGCATCGGTGGCGGTTCTATCGCGGCGGGGTCGGTGTCGGTTTCCGGAAAAGCCTGGTTGCCGCGTTGATAATAGACATTGTCGCCATGCTGCCGCATGTGACAGCCGGGGATGGGTTCCAGGATGGTGTCCGATGCCCCCAGCATCAGCGTGCCGCCGGGAGCCAGGCAGGTGACCAGGTTTTTCAGCAGCCGTTTGACGGTCGGGGCATCGAAATAGATGAACACGTTGCGGCACAGGATGAGGTCCATGGTCTGGAACGGGCTCGATGGGGCGGCGAACCGGTCATCGACCAGATTCAGGTGGGAATAGTGAATCCGGTTGCGTATCGGCTCCCGCAACCGCCACAATTGCCGGTCGGGTGGGCCATGGGGTTCGAAATGGCGGTCGCGGATGGTCGCCGGCGTGGTGCGGAAGGACCAGCGGGGATAGATTCCCGTCGCGGCCCGTTGCAGGGCTTCGAGGTTGATGTCGGTGGCCGACAGATGAATCGACCAGCGGTCGGCATCGGGCAGGTTGTCCAACAACAGGATGGCCAGGGTCACCGCCTCCTGACCATCGGCACAGCCGGCGCTCCAGAGACGCAACAGCGGCGTCTCTTCCCGTTGCCGGCGCTCGATGATTTCCCGGAGCCAGAAATCGCGCAGAAAATCGATCTGCCGGTCATCGCGGAAAAAATAACTTTCACCGACGGTGATGCGGCCGATCAGGAATACCAGCTCCGGCGCTTGCGGCGGGCAGTTTTCCAGGATCGACAACAACGTTTCCGACCGGTCGATGCCGAACCGCTCCAGGGCTAGGTGAATGGTTTTTTGCAGGTTGTCCCGCTGGTGCTCGCGGATGATGATGCCGGTGCGCCGTTGAATGAGTCGAAGGAGCCCCTGCCAGTGTCGTGGCTCCAGGGGCGGGTGATGGGGCGGTGGCCGGCCCGGGGTTGTCCCCGGTCGTGTCACATCCGCTCTCCCAATCGCTGGATCTGTTCGGGACGCAATATTCGTTCTTCGTCATGGATGTTGAGCCGAACGGACAACAGGCGGTCGACATCGAGGATCAGCACCAATTCCCGTTTCGTTCGGCCGAGGCCGAGAATGGGGGCCGGACCGTCCTGGAACAGGGGGGTCCGTTCCAGTGCGGCATCCTGGAGCCGATCGACCCCCGATACCTCCGGGACGATCAAGCCCATCCGTTCCGGTCCGTCCCCATCGGTGAGGATGACGATCGGCGTTTCCAGGGTATAGGGGGGCGGCGTCCCCAATCCCAGAAAGAGCATCAGGTCCATCACCCCCAGGCCGTCACCGCCCAGATCGAGCAGACCGGAAAACCAGGGTGGGGCATGGGGTATCTCCCGCAGGGCGGTCAACGGCAACACCCGTTCCACCCGTTCCAGGGACAGGCCCAGATGCAGGGTCGGCGTGGTGAGGTGGAGGATGAGATCCACCCGGCCCGGATTCATGATCCCTCCCGGTCGAGGAACTGGTCGATGGCCTCCATCAACCGGTTGACCTGCACCGGTTTGACCAGATAGCGTTTGAAACCGGCTTTTTCGGCCCGCTCGGCCTTTTCCGGGGTGGCGTCGGCGGTCAGGGCGATCACCGGTATATGGCTGGTTTCCGGCAACTGCCGCAGTTGGTCGAGGGCTTCATAACCGTCCATGCCCGGCAGGGTGATGTCCATGATCACCAGGTCCGGTTCGCGGCTTTTGGTCAACTCGATGCCCTCTTCGGCGGTGGCGGTGTGGATCAGGGAGAGGTCGGGATGCCGGTTGATGATCTCCCGCATCAGACGGGCGTTGGCCAGATTGTCCTCGACATAGAGCAGCACCCGGCGGGGTCTCCTCGGCGGGGCTCCCGGTGTCGATTCAGCCGGGGGAGGGGCCGGTGGGGCCGGTTCGCTCTCTTCCCTGGTTGCCGGGGCGCGGTCGACGATGGGAAAACGGACCCAGAAACGGCTGCCCTTGCCCTCCTGGCTTTCGAAACCGATCTCTCCCGACATCATCTCCACCAACCGTTTGGCGATGGTCAGGCCGATGCCGGAACCTTCGATTGCGTGGAGATTGCCGCTCAGGCGGCTGAACGGTTCGAACAGCTCATGCCGTCGGGCTTCGGGAATGCCGGAGCCGGTATCCTGGACACTGATTTCCAGTTGACCGCCCGGGAGGATGGCACAATCCAGGGTCACCCACCCCCCTTTTTTGTTGAACTTGATGGCATTGGCGAGCAGGTTGAGCAACACCTGCTTGAAGCGCCTGGCGTCGATGTGAATGGCCGGCAGGCTTTTGTTGTCCTCACAGGGGTGGATCAACGACACCAGCCGGGCCCGGGCCAATGGTTGCGACATGGTGAGGCAGTTGTGCAATACCGTCGATGGGTCGATGGTCTCCATCTGTACGACGGTTTTTCCAGACTCGATGCGGGCCAGGTCCAGCAGTTCGTTGATCAGCTCCAGCAGATGGTGGCCGGCCTCCATGATCTGTTGGACCGGCTCCCGCTGGGAGGGGGCGAGGGGATCGACGGTGTTGGCCTCCAACAGTTGGCCGAAACCGAGGATGACGTTCAGGGGGGTGCGCAACTCATGGCTCATGCGCGAGAGAAATTCCGATTTGGCCCTGCTGGCCTGGATCGCCTCCTCCTTGGCCTGATGCAGCGCCCGCGCCGCCTGTTTGCGTTCGGTGATGTCGCGGATGACGCCGACGGTGCCGATGAAGGTACCGAGCCGTTGATCGGACTGGTTGAGTTGGTACATGCCGGCGCTGTTGACTTCGAAGACCAGAAATTCGGGGCTGATCGGTTCCAGTTTGCCGATCATTTCGTCGCTGGGCCGTTTGCTGCGCAGTTGCACTTCCAGGCCGATGGTCTTTCGCTGGCCGGTCCGTTTTTCGTCGAACAGTTTCGGCGATTGACCGTCGCCGGAGCTTTGACCGCGGAATCGGGGCAGGACCCGGCGGCGGGATATCCGGTCGATTTCAGCCGGGGCGATCAGTTCGCTGAAATGTTTGCCGACCAGCTCTTCCGGTTCATAGCCCAGTTTGCGGATGCTGTGGTTGACGAAGATGAAATATCCATCGGTGTCGATGCGGTAAATGATGTCCGGAGCGGTTTGGGCCAGGGCGCGGAACCGGGTTTCGGAGGCCTCCAGATCCCGGGTGCGCTCGGTCAACTGTTCATTGATGACCCGCAGTTGGGTTTGAATTTCCTGCAACCGGGTGTTGCGGTGGATGGCGCTGTCATAGACGGACAACAGAAAATTCAGGATCTGTTGCCGGTTGGAGCGGATGGCATAGGTGTCGCCGTTGTGTTGCAATGGCAGCGGTTGTTCATCGTCGGAAGCGGTTCGGCGGTTGGCCAGCACCATATCGATGTTACGCAGGATGTCGGCCTCTTCGAAGGGTTTGATGATATAACCGTCTCCCAACGCCTCCAGGCCCAGGACGATATCCTCGATGTCGGAGAGCCCGGAAAGGAGAATGACCGGGATTCGTTTCAAGTCGGGATCGTTTTTGATCCGCCAACACATTTCATAGCCGTCCATGTCCGGCATGCGGATGTCGGTGATGATCAGGTCCGGGAGGGATCGCTGCGCCGTCCGCAGACCTTCCTGGCCGTTATCGGCGGTGGTGACGGCGTATCCGGATTTTTCCAGGATTCCTTTCAACAGCAACTGCTGGGTGACACTGTCTTCGACGACGAGGATTCGGGTCATGGGCGGAGGGATCCCGGTGGTTCGTGGTTCGGCTCACGATCAATGGCGCGATAAATCGGAATATTGACATATCGTGACACAAAGGCCAACCCGTACCATTTCCTCTTGGCGGGGAAGGGGGAATCGTTGCCGAACGTTGGCGGCGGGCGGTGGCTGAAAATCGTTTCCCGGTCCGGGTGGGGAACCCGGACCGGGAACGGCGGGGTGGGGGTCAGGAGGCGGAAATCTTGAAGGGCAAAGCCGGCAAACCCTTCTGTTTGCGCCAGTAGATGTAACCACCGACGGCGGAGGCCAGCAGTACCGGACCCCAGGCGCCCAGTCCCAGGCCCAGTCCCAGGCTCAACCCCTTGCCGCTCCAGATGGTGCCACCGGAAGCGGCGGTTTTGGTGATGGTGGCGGCGCCACCGCCGACCGTGCCGTTGGCGGCCATGGCATTGCCGGTGGCCCCTTGGGCAAAGGCGGCCTTGCCGGCGCCGACCACCTCGGGGGCGGCAAATTCAACGGTGCCGGGACCGGCTACCTTGAGGGTTTCTCCGGCCAACAGGTTTACGGAAAAATTTGTCGTGAGCATGGGTCTCCCCTGGCGGTTGAGTGGACTTCCCCTCGATTGGAAAGGGGGAAAGTCGGTTATTGTTTCGCTTTGGTTACAATTTTGTGATGTTCGGATACCTTTATTGGATATCTTCGTTTGCCACATGGTAAAGGAGAGGGGCTAGGAATGCAAATATGCATATCATGTTGATTTGAATGGGTATTTTCAAAAAAAAAATGATTTTTTTTTGAAAAGATGGTTGAATGGAGCGGTTTTCATTTGTAATGGAAATAGTTGGGGCAGTCCCGGGGGAGTTGGACTGAATTGATTGCCATCGACCAACGGAAAAAGTACAAAACAACCGCGATGATCGACAGAAAAAATGAATAAAAAATCTATAAATGATAAAAGTTTAATGCTGAAAACCATCCGCAATCTGGTCGGTACGCTGAAAATCCAGCACAGTGTGATCATCTATGCCATGGATGGACTGGAGCGGGATTCATTTTCGGAGGTGCCCGATCAATTGAAACTGCTCGCCGAAGAGGTGTTTTCCCATTTTTCCAATGAGGAGCGGTTTTTTTTTCCATTCATCTCCAAAACACTGCGCCTGCTGAATCGCGATCTGCAACTGTACGGGGAGCGGAAGGATGTCACCTTCATCAACAGTGAGGTGATCTCCTTCAACGCCTTCATGTTGGATATGCGCCGTTGTTTTGAAATCTGTGAGGAGGCCCGGTCCAGGGAGGCGTTCCAGAGCGCCTATTCGCAACTCCAACGGCTGTTGAAAAAACGGCTCGACCATGAGGCCGCTGTTCTTTATCCGGCCATCATCGAACTGTTCGAATAGGCCGCAGGGAGGATGTCCGGTTTACCGAAACGAACGGGATGATTTTTGCAGTTCCATGATCTCCCGGTCCAACCGTTTTTTTTCCTGGAGCTCCTTGAGGCGGTCCCGTTTCTCCCGGTTTTCCTCCTCCAGATGGCACCTGTCCAATTGATCCTGGCAGAAACGGGTTTTTCGGTATTTTCCGCTGATGCCGATTGGATGCCCGGGTGATGGTCATCATTCATTATCGAAGATATCTTCCAATGTCCGAGCATCCAAAATCCGGTCAGTCCAGCTTTCAATTTCCTCCAGGGTGGCGCCAGCCAGCTTTTCCTCGATCCGGACGGGCAGATCACCGGCAGCGAATTTTTTCTGGAGAAGTCGCCGAAAGAGGCTGCTGGCTTCTTCATGCCGGCCTTTGGAAATCATCTCCCTGGCAAAGATGGATTTGTACTCCTCGGCCTTTCCAGGGAAGGCCTCTTCCGAAAATACATGAATTCGGTCCATGTCCAACTCCTCGTAGGCCTGAATCAGATACAGCAGGGTACGCTTTGCCAGTTCGGGATCCTCTCTCAAGGCCCTGCCGATTCCCGCCACCACTTCATGGGTGACGCCGCGCTGGAACACATACTTCAAAGTCAAAAACCCGCCCCGCAGCCGATCATCCCGGGACAGGGCCGCATCATCGATACGGCCCAGATCAACAACCGGGAACCGGAAGTCCAGCAAGTGCTCACGCCAAGACTCTTCAGCATTCACCAGGGCCGAAAACAGCGGTGGAATCCGCCAAGCCTCCCGACCATGATAGATCACCAGTGGCACCACGGGGGGCAGGCGATCCCCCCTGTCCAGTTTCAGCTTCGCTTGCTCCCAGATCCTGACCAGATACCGGAGCAATTGAAAGGCAATCCAGTCATCCGGGTGACTCTTGTGTTCGACCAGGACATAGACGTAAACAGCACGCCCCGTGACCGTCTCCACCCGAAACAGCCGATCCGTCAGGTGTTGTCGGAACTCTCCGTCGATGAACGATCCATCCACCAATTCCGGCGCCGCCGATGACAGCGAATCGGCGATCTCTTTCGGCAACCGCTCCCGGAGGAAAGTTCCCGCCATATCCGGCCGGGACAGGAGCAACCTGAGAAAACGGTCGTGGGGCTGTGTAACCCTACCCACACCGGCACCCCGGCAAATCAGAAAAACAACTTGAAATCATAATAAAAAAACCGAGTCTTCTACGCCGACACCCTGGCGGCTCCATTCCATGATCGAGCGGTCCCGCTGTGGGAAACCTGGCGCCGGATGTCCGAAATGGTTGCGCCAATGGGAGGATGGCAGATTCGGAAAGGATCAGGCACTGGAGATTTTCACTGCTGAAAAAAAGGGTGCGCGGATCACATTTCGAACAAAGCCGCCATCTTCTCCGTCGTCGGTTGGCGGACCACTCCCTTTTCACAGGCGAAAAAGGTGATCAAATCGGCCGGGGTGACATCGAAGGCCGGGTTGCGCACCCTGACACCATCGGCGGCTACCCGTTTTCCGCCGCAGTGGGTGACCTCGGTTTCCGGCCGTTCCTCAATGGGGATGTGACCGCCGTCCGGGGCCTGGCGATCGACGGTGGAGAGGGGGGCGGCGACCATGAACGGGATGCCATGACGGTGCGCCAGGACGGCATGACCGTAAGTGCCGATCTTGTTGGCGGCGTCGCCGTTGGCCGCTACCCGGTCGGAACCGACCACTACCACATCGATCTCACCACGGCTCATGAGATGGCCGGCCATGTTGTCGGTGATCAGGGTGGTGTCGATGTCATCCTTCAACAACTCCCAGGCGGTGAGCCGGGCGCCCTGGAGGAAGGGGCGGGTTTCACAGGCGATCACCCGGATAGCCAGACCGGCGTCCACCGCGCCGCGGATCACCCCCAGGGCGGTGCCATAGACGCCGCCGGTGGCCAGGGCGCCGGCATTGCAGTGGGTCAGGATGGTCAGCGGTCGCCCGGGGGGCCGTTCCAGGACCGAAGCGCCATGGCGGCCCATGTCGCGGCAGGCCTGATGATCCTCTTCCAGGATCGCCTCGGCCTCGGCCAGCAGGCGCGCCGGCACTTCCGCCGGGGGGGTCGACTCCAGCAACGGCGCCATCCGTTCCAGGGACCAGCGCAGATTGACGGCGGTGGGACGGCTTTCCCGCAGGGCTTTCAGGCCGGGGGCCATCACCTCGGGCCACGAGGCGGGCGTGCCGGCGGCGGCCAGGCGATGGGCCTCGACGGCGACGCCGAAGGCGGTGGCGCAACCGATGGCCGGGGCGCCCCGCACCACCATGTCGCGAATGCCCCGGGCGGTCTCCTCGGCGCTGCCATAGTCGATGTAGGTCTCTTCATGGGGCAGGAGGCGCTGGTCCAGCATGCGTAGTTTGCCGTTTTTCCAAACGGCGACTTCAAAAAAACTCATGGTGGTTCCTCTGGGGGTCCACGTTGGGGAGGATGGATCGAATCGGGGTCGGGGGCGGCCGGGCCGGTTCAATCCCCTTCGAATTCGACCAGCTTGAAAAAACGGTGGTTGGCGGCCTGCAACCGGGCGGCGCCGCCGACATCCGGCAGGTCGACGATGAAGGCCATTTCCGAGACGGTGCCGCCGCATTTTTCGATCAGGGCCGCTGCCGCCAGGGCGGTCCCGCCGGTGGCCAACAAATCATCCACCAACAACACCCGGGCACCCGGTTCGATGGCATCCTGGTGAATTTCGATGGTGTCGGTGCCGTACTCCAGGGCATACTCCTGGCTCACCACGTCGCCGGGCAGTTTGCCCTTTTTGCGGATCGGCACGAAACCGGTGCCCAGGGTGTAGGCCAGGGCGGCGCCGATGATGAATCCCCGCGCCTCGATGCCGACGATGACATCGAACGGCACCTCGCCGGAAAGATACCGTTGGGTGAACCGGTCGATGGTCATGCGGAAACCGACCGGATCCTGGAGCAGGGTGGTGATATCCCGGAACTGGATGCCTTTTTTGGGATAGTCGGGAATGGTGCGGATCAGCGCCTTGATGGACATGTCGTTTCCTCGGTGGTGTCAGCCGGAGCAGATATCCGTCGTTTCCTGAATTTTCGGAATGGCGTGCAGAAAGAGCTTGATCACCTTGCCGGCGTTGTCGGCCATGGTTTTCTGGATCATTTCCCAGGTGACCGGTTCCTCCTCTTCGTGCCAGCAGTCATAGTCGGTGGACATGGCCGTGGCGGCGTAGTGAACCTTTTTTTCCCGGGCCAGGGAAACCTCGGGAACGGTGCTCATGTTGATGATGTCGGCGTTCCAACTGCGGAACATGTGGCTTTCGGCGCGGGTGGAAAACCGGGGGCCTTCGATGGTGATGACGGTCTTGTTCACGTGGTGGTGGATGTTCAGTTCCCGGGCCGAGTCGGCCAGCAATTGCCGCAAGGTCGGGCAGAAGGGATCGGCCATCGGCGTGTGTACCACTTCGCCTTCATCGAAATAGGTGGTTTGGCGTTTGCGGGTGAAATCGATGAACTGGTCCGGAAAGACCAGATGGCCCGGTTCGATCTCCTGGCGCAATGAACCGACGGCGGTGGTGGCGAGGATATGGGTGCAACCGTGGGCCGCCAGGGCGAAAATATTGGCGCGGAAGTTGACCTTGGACGGATAGATGGAGTGATCCTTGCCGTGCCGGGCGAGGATGGCCACATCGACCCCGGAAATTTGACCGCTGGTCAAGGTCGAGGAGGGGGCCCCGTAGGGGGTGTCCACCGTTACTTCGGAAGGGTTTTTCAAAATGTCGGGATCGTTCAGACCGGATCCACCGATGATACCAACTTTGATCATGCCGTCCTTCCCATCATCCATCCGAGCCCTCCCCGTGGAACCGTCGCGGTTTTGCCAGGGGGGAATCGGAAATGACCGCCACGCAACCGTTCATTCGAAACACCATTGTAGTTCCGGACACCGGGGCAAATCCAGGCACAAAATGGACCGGGAACGAATCCGGTCAAAGGGGGGGTGACCGGTGTTTGACGCTCATTCGGCCGGGGTGTAGATTGGATGTGTAGTGGTCGGGGCCGTTGTGCGAAACCAACGGCCCCTCGGCACGGGGAGCCGCCGATCCTTCAACCGGCCATCTTGACCTTTTGGATCGCCCGTTTGAATTGGTCGTGGTCTCCCTGGAGCAGTTGCATGCCCAGACCGCCGGAAGCGACACGCACCACCTTGACGGGCAACTCGAAAAAGTCGTTCCCCAGGTGCAGGTGGCACACTCCGCGTTTGTGCAGCAACGTTTCATCCAGGTTATGGAGTTCACAGGCGAGCAGGCCGTCTTCGCTGATCTCTTCGGCAAGGCAGTCGAACTCCTTGTGATCGTCGAATTTGACCCACATCTTCAGTGCCAAGCCCAGACGGTCGGTGTGGCGGTGGTGGGCTTCCGGGAAAGGAACATCGGGATGTGCCGTCGAGGTCTGCATGGTTTTTCCTCTCGTTTGCAAAAAAGTGAGCCGGCGCCCACAGCGGTTGGTCCAGGCTGGCGGTAAGGGGTGGAGACCTCGCCCGGCCAACGACGATCGGCGCCGTTTGGTTCATTCCGCCGTCCGGTCCGCCCCGGATGGCCAATGGGTTTTGTCCGTTTGTTCAGAGATTTGTCCAATACGCTTCCCTATGATCGGTAGACAGTCACGGGGACGATTGGTTCCTTCATCCGGGGCGGGTTTCGGCGATTGACCGTCCCAAACATCGAAACCGGCCCCCATCCGGCATCGACAACCGTTTTTTTTCGGGGAACAGACGTGGAAACAGCGAACATACTCGACCATCCGGCGATCCTCCGGGTCCTGTTCCACCCACGGCGGGAGGTCCTGCACGAAGCGGCCACCGGGGCCGAGGCGGTACACATCGAGGTGGCGGCCAACGTCCACCTCGGCGGGCGGTTGCACGCCGCCGAACGCGATGCGCCGATGATCCTTTTTTGGCATGGCAATGGCGAAATCGCCGCCGATTATGATCCCATCGCGCCGATGTACACCCGCCTGGGCATCACCTTGCTGGTGCTGGACTATCGGGGTTATGGGCTCAGTGACGGCCAGCCCACGGCCACGGACCTGATCGCCGATGCCGGCCGGGTCCTCAAGGGAATTCCGGCGTTGCTGGAACGTCACCGATTGTCCCCGGCCCGCCTTTATGTCATGGGACGCTCCCTGGGCAGCGCCGCCGCCATCGAAGCCGCCACCCGGGTCCAGAGCGGCCTGTCCGGGTTGATCCTTGAAAGCGGTTTCGCCTTCACCCTGCCGTTGCTGGAACGGCTGGGCGGTATTTCACCGGCCAACAGCGATGAAGGGCAGGGGTTCGGCAATCATGCGAAAATCGGTCGGGTGAGCCTGCCGACGCTGATCATTCATGGTGAAGAGGACCGGATCATCCCGGTATCGGATGGCCGTTCGCTCTATCGCCAGTCGCCGGCGGTGGATAAAAGGCTGGTGACCATCGCCGATGCCGGCCACAACGATCTGATGATCGTCGGTCTGAACGACTATTTCGAGTCGATCCGGCGGTTCATTTTTCAGTCATAACCGGGTCCGGCGTCAAACCGGCGGGGAATTCGATCCATGTCTCTCCTTTCAACAGCCCCCAATCCGTCCAGTCGCCTGTTCATGGTCGTCCTGGCGGTGATGGTCTCCCTGTTCGCGGCCGTGGTCTGGCGGTATCAGGTGGCCCTCGCCGACGCCCTGGCCGGTTTCCAGTCCCTGTTGGCCGGCCCGGCGGCACGCATGGAGCTGGCCCGTGACATCGACCGGTTCATGTTGCAGGTGCGGCGATCGGAGAAGGATTTTTTGCTGCGCCGTCAAACCGGATATGTCAAATCCGTGGCCGAGCGGGTGGAACAGGTAAAGACGTCCGGCATGTTCCTGGAACAGGCCGGCGATGAGAACGGTGGCCGGGTCGTCAAACTCATGGATGCCTACCACGCCGCTTTTCAGGAGATCGTTGCCGCCTGGGAAACCAAGGGTTTGGACCATGAGTCCGGCCTGCAGGGCCGGTTCCGTCGCCAGGCCCACGAACTGGAAGCGCTTCTCAGCCGGAATGAACTACCGGAGTTGATGGTGGACTATCTGTTGTTGCGGCGTCATGAAAAAGACTACCTGCTGCGGCTGGACGAAAAATATGTGACCCTGCTCGATGTGCGGATGCGTCATCTGCTGAGCAAGATCGATCATGTCTCCCTGGCCGATTCGGATAAAAAACGGGCCGTGGTCATGTTGCGGGCCTACGGCCGGCTGTTTCACCAGTTGGTGGCGCAAAATTTGTTGATCCAATCGCGGGTCGACAGCATGCGCAAGGCGGTGCATCGCGTCGAGCCGAAGGTGGAAGAGGTGATGGCATGGGCGCGGTACGATCGGGGACAGGCGGTTTCCCGCCTGCACACCGATCGGGATGCGGCCAATCGTTTTGCCACCGTTCTCGCCATGATCATGACCTGTACCGGCGCCATCGCCCTGTATTTGCTGTTCAGGAAACCGAAAGACGGGGAAGAGGGGGGGCGGGCGGCCCCGGCAGCGGATGGGATCGATGATGTATTGCTGCCGGGCGTGACCCGGTTTTTCGATTCATTGAACATGCAACGGAAATTGGTGTTGCTGTTGATGTTCCCGGTGGTGGGCATGCTCTACTTTTCCGTGGTCGGCGTCGTGGAAGAGGTGCGGATCTCCCGGCAGATGGCGGAATTGGAACGTTTGACCGAATTGACGGTCCATGTGGTGGAGATGGGCCATGAAACGCAGATCGAACGGGGGCTCTCCGCCGGTTTCATCGGTAGTGGCGGCAGCCGTTTCGAGGCACGGCTCGAAGAGCAGAAAGTCAAGACGGACCAAAAGATCGCCCGCTTCAAAAAGAAGTGGCAGGTCTTCAAAAGGGAACACCCGGTGGGGGGAGGGCATGAGGTCTATCTGGACCGCATCGACCACAAACTGCAAGGTTTCAGCCGCATGCGCCGACGGGTCCTCTCCCTGCAGGCCACCCTGGATGAGACCGTAACGTTCTACCATGATTTCAACCGGCTCATTTCCGATCTGGTCACCCATATCCCCGAGATGAGCACCGACCGGGAAACCGCCGC
Source organism: uncultured Magnetococcales bacterium (assembly GCA_964344355.1). GTDB lineage: Bacteria > Pseudomonadota > Magnetococcia > Magnetococcales > CAYFNE01 > CAYFNE01. The sequence goes on along the minus strand of CAYFNE010000022.1, from coordinate 12,646 downwards.
CCTCGGGATCGCCTTGGCCAACGTCGTCGAAAACAAGGAGTCCCTCGGCATGGAACGGGTCCTGTTGAGTCATGTGCTCACCCATGGGAGCGCCGACCAGGATGCCCTGTCGAAAATCAACACCATGGAGGCCAATCGCCGATTTTTCAGGCATCGTTTTCTCATCTCGGCCCCGGAGGAGCTGAAAGAGTTTTTCCTGGAAAAGATGGTCCAACCGGCCATGACCGAAGCGAACCGGATCCTGACCATCGTCCTGGAGAAAAGTTTTTCCAATACCAAAGCCGCCCTGCTGGCCGCCCTTTATGAAGAGATGGGCTATGGCGGGGCCATCCATCGGTTCAAAAACTTCATCCTGCGCGGCCAGGCGGAGTATGCCGAGGATTTTCGGCAAGGCTATCGGCACATCCTCGCCATTCTCATCAAATATGAGGGCCTGGCCGGGATCACCGCCACGGAACGGGAACATCTGTTGCGTATTCGGGAAACCATCTCCCAATACTATGACGCCGTGAACCGGGTTTTGAAGATGCGCAAGGCGGGCCGTTCCATCCAGGAGATCGATGCGGCGGTCTACGTGGATGATCAACCGGCCATCCGCGCCTTTAAACAATTGACACGGACGGCGATGACCATCGACTTCGGCGTCGACCCTCTGCATTGGTTCAAGACCGCCACCCGGGCGGTGGAGTTGCTGAAGGACGTCACCGACCGCAACGCCACCCTGTTTTTGAAAAAGGCCCGGCAGGTCAACCACGACGCCCGGCGGGCGGCCCTGTTCAATCTGGTCACCACGCTGATGAACATCCTGATCGCCGCCGGCATCGTCTGGTTCATCTCCCGGCGCATCATCGGTCGCATCCACCGTCTCTCCGGGGCCGCCGAGCGGGTGGCCCAAGGGGCATGGCACACCCGGGTGCGGGATTCCGGCGCCGACGAACTGGGTCTGTTGGCGCGTACCTTCAACGCCATGGCCGGACAGATCGGCCGCCTGGATCAGATGAAAAGTGATTTTCTGGCCAACATGAGCCATGAGATCCGCACGCCCATGAACGCCATCATCGGCATGACCCACCTGGCTCTGCAAACCGGTCTGACGGCCAAACAGCACGATTATTTGACCAAGGTGCAATCATCGGCGCAATCCCTGTTGGGAATCATCAACGACATCCTCGATTTTTCCAAGATCGAAGCCGGAAAGATGGATATGGAGTCGGTGCCATTCGAACTGGACGAGGTGTTGGAAAATTTGGCCATCATGGTCAGTGCCAAGGCCGAGGAAAAAGGGCTGGAGCTGCTCTTTTTCCATCCCGATACGGTGCCGAACCATCTGGTCGGCGATCCCCTGCGCCTGGGCCAGGTATTGATCAACCTGACCAACAATGCCGTCAAGTTTACCGATCGGGGGGAAATATTCGTCGGTTGCAGTCTGGACCGTGAAGAGGGAAAACGGGTGCGGATTCAATTTACCGTCCAGGATTCGGGCATCGGCATGAACAGAGAGCAGATCGGCCGTCTTTTTCAATCCTTCTCCCAGGCCGACAGCTCCACCAGCCGCAAATACGGGGGGACCGGTCTGGGCCTGTCGATCAGCAAAAAGCTGGTGGAGTTGATGGGCGGTACCATCAGCGTGACCAGTGATCCGGGAGTGGGCAGTGTGTTCACCTTCACCGCCTGGTTCGACCGGTCCGACATCGGCCGCGAAAGCCGGCGGACCCCCCTGGCCCCGGATGTTCAGGGTCTGCGGGTCCTGGTGGTCGATGACAACGCCCTGGCCCGGCAGGTCATGGAGCGGCAGATGGCGGCCTTTTCCTTCCACTGTCGGGCGGTGGAATCGGGCGAGGAGGCCCTGGAACTGTTGGAAAAGGCGGAGCCCGAAAGTGAACCCTGGGGACTGGTGCTCATGGATTGGCAGATGCCCGGTCTGGACGGACTGGAGACGGCGCGGCGCATCAAGGAGAGTCCGCGCCTGGCCGGCGATCCCCCCCGCATCATCCTGGTGACCTCCCACAACCGGGATGAGGCGGCCCGGGATGAAAAATGGGCCTTCGTGGATGGTTTCGCCACCAAGCCGCTGGCGGCATCGCCGCTGTTTTCCCTCATTCTCTCCGTTTTCGGCCAGGAACCGGCCAAAAAGGGCCAGGGCCGGAAGCGGGAGCAAACCCGGGATGTGGATGCCATCCGCGGGATTCTGGGGGCGCGGGTGCTGTTGGCGGATGACAATGAGATCAACCAGCAGGTGGCCATCGAACTGCTGGAAAGTTATGGGTTGTCGGTGACCGTGGCCAACAATGGCCTGGAAGTCCTGGAGGCGCTTCGCCAAGAAACCTTCGATATCGTCCTGATGGACATTCAAATGCCGGAAATGGATGGACTGCGGGCGACGATCGAAATCCGCCGGGATTCCCGATTCGAGGACCTGCCGATTTTGGCCATGACCGCCCATGCCATGGCCGGTGATCGGGAAAAATCCCTGGAGGCCGGCATGGATGATCACATCACCAAACCGATCGATCCGGAAAAACTGTTCGATGCCCTGGTGCGCTGGATCCCCCACCGGCACCGGCCGGTGCCGAAAACGGCGCCGCCGGTGGTTGAAGAACCCACCGAAGAGAGCGGACTCCCGGATCGAATGCCCGGCATCGACCTGGAAAGTGGCCTGAAACGGGTTCGGGGCAATCGCAAATTGTTCGTCAAGCTGTTGGTGGAGTTTTACCATGGTTTCAAGGATGTCCTGCCGAACCTCCGCTCCCGTCTGCACCAGGGCCGGCAGGAAGAGGCCCTCCGTCTGGTCCACACCGTCAAGGGCATATCCGCCTCCCTGGGGGCGAAAAATCTCCATGTCGCCTTCCGTGATTTGGAGCAGGATCTCAAGAATGAGCCGGATAAGGATCACTCCGCCTCGTTTGAACGGATCGAAACCGCTCTGAACCCGGTCTTCCAGGGGATCATCGACCTGGAGAGGGCGCAGCCGGAGGATTCCACCGCCGAAGGGGCGGATTCTTCCGGGACGGCCGCCGCCATCGATGTCGAAACCGTGCACCCCCTGATCATCGAATTGGCGGAGTTGTTGAAGAGTGGATTGTCGAGGTCCGAGGAGAGCTTGGAGGCGTTGAAACAAACCCTCAAAGGGGCCGGCCACGATGAAACGCTGGTGCGCATTGGCGAACAGATCGAGGATTTCGACTTTGACGAGGCCTTGGAAACCGTGACCGGCCTGGCACGGGTTCTGGACCTGCCCTTGGAAAAAGGGGAGGAAGGGTGAATTCCGGTTGGCAGCTGTTTATTTTTGGCCACAGGGGGGCTAAACTGAGTTGGATTTGATAAATGTCATTTATTATGAGTGCTTTGTAACAAAAAAAATTGACCGCGGCACCGTTTTACCGTCATCCATCACCCGGGCCGGAAATCGTCGCTCCATTTTTGATACGGAATGGGGAGCGGTGTCTATGGTTTTTTTCAAAGGAAAGCATGCTTCTGGATTCAAAAGGTGTAAAGATGCGAAAAAATGGAAGAAACAGTCCAGGAATCTGGATCGTTTCATTGGCTTTTTGCCTGCTGATGCCGGTATGGGCCACCGCTCAAACCATCGTCATAGAATCCCTGACCACTGCTCCCCTAGTCGATGGCGTCGATGATGACTGGCGCCACGTCCCCCCGCAAACGATTGCCGTGACCGGACCGTTGGCGGTCTCCTCGGTGCGGGCAAAGGGGGGGATTCATGGAAAACGGGTGTTTTTTCTGTTTCAATGGGCCGATGCACAGGCCGATATCCTGCACAAACCGTTCGTTTGGAATGAGGCGGCCGGCCGGTATCGGGGCGGTCCCCAGCGCGAAGACCGGTTCGCCATCCAGTTCGCCATCCAGTTCGCCATCTCCGGTGATTATGATGTCGATTGGTTTTCCGGTCGCCGTTTCACCGCCGACATGTGGCACTGGAAGGCCTCCCGTTCCAATCCCATCGGCCTGGCACACGACAAGAGGACCATCGTCGGCCTGGAGCCGGTCAAAAGGGCCTTCAAACAGCCGTTGGCGGATGGCCGGCAGGTCTATGTTCAGCGTCCGGGTGATGCCGGTGGCAAGCTCTACCGCACCAAACGTTACCGGCGCCGCTCCGAGGAGGTGATGCCCAAATATGTGCTCGACCCATCGGTCTCCGGCTCGGTGGCGGACGTAACCGCCAAGGGGGTCTGGAAAGACGGGTTTTGGACCCTGGAACTGGCGCGTGACCTGGATACCGGCCATGCCGACGATGTGGTTTTTTCAGCGGGGCAAACGGTGCCCGGGGGCATTGCCGTGTTCGATCGTAGCGGAGACGACGAACACAACATCTCTGAAACGCTTCACTTTCAATTTTGACCGACCGTTATCCGATACGGTCCGGGACGTCCATGTCGACCATTCGACTCAAAGCCCTGCTCGGTCTCTTCATCCTCTTCCTGCTCCTGGGTGGGGCCGGTCTGTTCCTCCTGCAGGCCTTTTGGCAGGGCCATCGTTCCAGTTCCGACAAATTGCTGGACATCCGGATCACCCAACGCCACTTCAGCCGTATTCCCCGGGAACAGTTTCCCCTCGTTCAACAGACGGCGCAACTCCTGGGTACGGTGCGGGAGGTGCGTCATGAAATGGTCCTTTTCGCCATCGGTGAGCGTGAGGATGGCGCCGCCCTCGATGGCGTCATGGGCCGTTTGCGGGAACAGGAGGAGCGGTTGGGCCGGCTTTGGTTGAGCGCCCTGGACCGGAAGGAACTGACCAAACTGCGGGCCAGCATCGATATCGTCAATGATATCCACCAGGAACTGATGGCGAGCAAAAGTCCGGTCCAACGGGCCGAGATGATCGAGGACGTCCGGGGGGAAGTGGCCTTTCTCATCCGGGAGGTGGATGCCGTCAACGGCTTGGTGGGGCGGTTCACCGAGCGGGCGGTGATCCATGCCAACCAGCGGATTTCCGATAATGTTGAAACCGTTTCCGAGGCGGTATCGGGCATGAAGGTCCGTCTGGAACAGTCCATCATTGTGTTCCTGTTCGTCACCGGTGGTTCCTTTCTGGTGATGATTTTTTTCGGTCGCTGGTTGCAAAAACGGTTTCGTGGACTCATGACGGCCATGGACCGGGTTGGCAAGGGGGACTCCTCCACGTTGTTGCCGGTCGGTTCACCGGCGGATGAACTGGACGAGCTGAGCCGGGACATCAACCGCATGATCGAGCGCCTGTCGCACACCACCCGGGGGTTGCGGGACAGCGAGGAAAATCATGCCCGGATCGGAATTTTGTTGCGCGCGGCCCTGGAAAACCGATCGTTGGAAGAGTTGCTGGACCAAACCCTGTCGGTCATCCTCTCCGATTCCCGTTTTTCCCTGCAGAACAAGGGGTCGATCTTTTTGCTGGAGGAGACCTCCGGGGAGTTGGTGCTCACCGTCCACAGAGGGTTGTCCGAGGGGATCGTCAGTCAATGTGCCCGAGTGGCCTCCGGGCACTGTCTGTGCGGCCGGGCCGCCGCCACCGGCCAACTGGTTTTTTCGGATCACCTGGATGAACGGCACGAAACCCGCCTCCCGGATATGAAGCCCCACGGGCACTACTGTTTTCCCATTCTCTCCGGGGAGCGACTCCTGGGGGTGATCAATCTCTACTTGCCGGAAGGGTTTCAACGGGAGCATCTGGCGGAGGAGTTCCTGGCGTCGATCAGCAATGTCACCGCCGGCATCATCGAACGCAAACGGGTGGACCGGGAACTGGTCGAGGCCAAGGAGGCGGCGGAGAAGGCCAACCGTTCGAAGAGTGACTTTCTATCCAACATGAGTCACGAAATCCGTACCCCCATGAACGCCATCATCGGCATGACCCATCTGGCCCTGCGCACCGACCTGACCGAAAAGCAGAGTGATTATTTGACCAAGGTCCAGGTTTCGGCCCAATCCCTCCTGGGCATCATCAACGACATCCTCGACTTTTCCAAGATCGAGGCCGGCAAGCTCGACATGGAGTCGGTGGACTTCAAGCTGGATGGGGTGTTGGACCATCTGGCCACCATGGTCGGCATCAAGGCCGAAGAGAAGGATTTGGAACTGCTGTTCTCCTTTCCCCGGGAGGTTCCGAACCACCTGATCGGCGATCCCCTGCGCCTGGGTCAGGTATTGATCAACCTGGCCAACAACGCCGTCAAGTTTACCGACAAAGGCCAGATATTCGTCGGCTGCAACCTGGATCGGCAGGAGGGGGAACGGGTCCTGTTGCGGTTTACCATCCAGGATTCCGGTATCGGCATGACCCGGGAACAGGTGGGACGCCTGTTCCAGGCCTTTTCCCAGGCGGATACCTCAACCAGCCGCAAATATGGCGGCACCGGTCTGGGGTTGACCATCTGTAAACTGCTGGTGTCGATGATGGGGGGCGAAATCGGCGTGGTCAGTGAACCGGGAAAAGGCAGTGTGTTCAGCTTCACCGCCTGGTTCGGTCGGCAACGGGTGCCGGAAAAAAACTGGCAATCCCTGCTGGCTCCCGATTTGCGTCAAATGCGGGTGTTGGTGGTCGATGACAATGCCATGGCCCGTCAGGTTCTCGAACAGCAGATGAACTCGTTCACCTTCGATTGCCGCAGCGTCGATTCCGGGGCCGCTGCCCTGGAGATGGTGGAGAAGGCGGCCGTGGAGGGGAAGGACCCTTTTCGAATCATTCTCATGGATTGGAAAATGCCCGGTATGGATGGCCTGGAGACCGCCCGGCGCATCAAGGAGAGCGCCATCATCCGGACGGTGGCGGTGCCCCGTATCATCCTGGTCACCGCCTACAGCCGCGATGAGGTGATTCGTCATGAGGATCGGACCTATCTGGACGGTTTCGTCGCCAAACCGGTGGGACCGTCACTACTGTTTTCAGCGGTCATGGCCGCCTTTGGCCGGGGCGGGGATACTCATAAAAAAATTCGCCGGCAGGATCAAAATCGGGATGTGGAGGCCATCAAGGCCATTCTCGGCGCCAGGGTGTTGCTGGTGGAGGACAATGCCATCAACCAGCAGGTGGCCACCGAACTGCTGGAAAACCACGGACTGCTGGTGACCGTGGTCGACAACGGTCGCGATGCGGTAGCGGCGGTGTCGTCGAAACCCTTCGATATCGTCTTGATGGACATCCAAATGCCGGAGATGGACGGTTTCCAGGCCACTGCCGAAATCCGCAAGGACCCCTTGTTCAAGGAACTGCCCATTCTCGCCATGACCGCCCACGCCATGGCCGGCGATCGGAACAAATCCCTGGCGGCGGGTATGAACGATCATCTCACCAAGCCGATCGATCCCGACAAACTGTTCGAAGCCCTGGTCAAATGGATTCCCGCCAAAAAACGGCAGGCCGCCGACGATAGCCGCTGGCGGCGCGCCGAACCAGCGGCTTTCCCGTCGTCCGGGCAGTTGCCCGGCATCGACATGACGGGCGGATTGAAACGGCTCGGTGGCAATCGCCGCCTGTTCGAAAAGTTGCTGCGGGAATTCCAAAGGGACTACCAGCATGCGGCCGCCACCATCCGCGGGCAATTGAACGATGGCCGGGTGGCCGAGGTCCAACGTCTGCTGCACACCCTGAAAGGGATTTCCGGTTCATTGGGCGCTGAAGGGTTGCATCGGGTGGTGCGTGATTTTGAAGGGGTGGTCAAAGGGAGCCGGTCCGATGAGTATGAGACCCATGTGGCCCGGTTTGAAGCCGAGTTGATATTGGTCTGCGGGGGGATTCGCACCCTGGAAACCGGCGATGGGGAAGCTCCGGCCGAGGCGGCCTCATCTTCCATGGCATCGGTCGATGTAAAAACCATCGAACCACTCTGTCGGGAACTGTGGCGATCCTTGCGGGCCGGCCTGTCGGAATCGGAACAAAAACTGGCCGACCTGAGTGAATGGCTCGATGATTCCGCCCACGGCGCCATCCTGAAACGGATGCGGGAGCAAATCGAGGATTATGAGTTCGACGAGGCCATGGAATCATTGACCGGGTTGGCCCGTATTTTGGAAATATCCATACCGGAGGATGGGGAGGCGTGTTGATGGATGAACGGGAAACAGTGCTGATCGTTGATGATGAACGGTTCAACATCAATGTCTTGGTGGATCTGCTCTCCTCCGACTACCGGACCATGGTGGCCAAGAACGGTGAGCAGGCCCTGCGGCGGGCCCAGTCCGCCGAACCGCCGGACCTCATTCTGCTGGACATCATGATGCCCGGTATGGATGGCTATGAAGTGTGTCGGCATTTGAAGGCCGATCCGTTGACCGCGGACATTCCGGTCATTTTCGTCACCGCCATGGATAAATCGGTGGATGAGGAAAAGGGTCTGGAACTGGGCGCCATCGATTACATCACCAAACCCCTCAGCCTGCCGTTGGTCAAACTGCGGGTCAGAAACCATCTCAAACTGAAACGTCAAAGTGATCGGTTGCGGAATCTGTCCATCATCGATGGATTGACGGAGATACCCAATCGCCGTTTTTTCGACCACCATCTCGACCAGGAGTGGCGTCGTTGTATTCGCAGTAATAGCTCGATCTCGCTCATATTGTTGGATATCGACTATTTCAAGCCCTACAATGACCATTATGGACATGCCGCCGGGGACGATTGTCTCAAACGGGTTGCCATGGCCCTGACGTCGGTGATCGGTCGGGCCGGGGATATGGTCGCCCGTTCCGGGGGGCGGCCAACCGATATCATCGCCCGCTATGGGGGTGAGGAGTTCGTCTGTGTCCTGCCGGAGACCGATGGTCCCGGGGCCGGTGTGGTGGGTGAAAAATTGAGAAATGCGGTCATGGCCTTGAACATTCCCCATGTTCAGTCCCGGGTGGCCGATCGGGTCACCATCAGTCTCGGTGGGGCGACGATGACTCCCGATGGGGAGCACTTCCCCGCCGACCTGATTGAACGGGCGGATCAAAACCTCTATTCCGCCAAGGAGCGGGGACGCAACCGGCTGCAGTTGTAAACGGCAGGGCGGGGAGCCGGGTTCCCCGAATGGCTGGTTGGCATGGATGAACGGAACGGGGGTGATCCCATGAGATCGAAAGAGCGGGTTTTGATCGTTGATGATGAACGGTTCAACATCAATATACTCCTGGATCTGTTATCCGAAACCTATGACACCATGGTGGCCAAGAGTGGCGAGCAGGCCTTGAAACGGGTTCGTTCCGCCCGACCGCCCGACTTGATCCTGTTGGACATCATGATGCCGGGCATGGATGGATATGAGGTGTGCCGGCAGCTCAAGGCGGATGAGGTGACCCGGCACATTCCCGTCATTTTCGTCACCGCCATGGGTACCACCACCGATGAAACCAAGGGGTTGAAGCTGGGGGCGGTGGACTACATCACCAAACCCATCTCACCGCCGATCGTCGAGGCGCGGGTGATGAACCATCTGACCTTGAGCCGTACCAAGCGGGAATTGTCGGAAAAAAATCGGATCATGCTCAAAGAACGGGAGTTCATCGAAAGCATCATCACCCGGATGCGCGATGCGGCGTCGTTCGATCGAAAGCGGCTTCGTTATCTGGATACGCCGGTGGAAAAAACCGCCGGAGACCTGCTGCTCGCCGCCTTCCGTCCGGATGGCGGTCATCACGTGATGGTCGGAGATTTTACCGGTCATGGTCTGCCCGCCGCCATTGGCGGACCGATGGTCGCCGATATTTTTTATGCCATGACCGCCAAGGGGTTGCCCATGGTGGCGGTGTTCGAGGAGATAAACCGCAAGCTGAGTGAAAAGATGCCGTCCCGGGTTTTTCTGGCCGCCTCCTTTTTGGAGTTTTCCCCGGCTCGGGACCGGTTGACGGTCTGGAATTGCAGTACACCGGATATCCTTCTGTATCGCCAGGGCCGGCCGCATGCCCGCCTGCCATCGACCTTCATGCCCCGGGGTATCCTGGTACGTCCGGAAAAACCGGGCACCGAGGTTGAAATTCAGGCCGGAGACCATATATTCTCCTTCACCGACGGTATCATAGAAACCCGGGCGCCGGATGGGTCGGAGTTTGGTCTGGATGCCTTTGAAACGGTTCTCACCGATCTTCTGGCGCAAAACGGACCCTTGGAGGGGATTCACGAACGGTTGCGGACATTTCGCGGGGGCGGGGAGCAGGCGGACGACATCACCCTGGTGGATGTGATCTGCTGACCGTCGACGGGCCCAACGGAATCTCCCCCCGGGGCATTGGTTTTCCACACAATCCTGGAGGCTCGGTACGAGAGGGGGAGATGAGCAAACTCAGAGCGTTTACGATTCATTTTCTCGCCAGTTTTTTTGTTCTGGCACTCTTTTTTACCCTGGTGTTCCTGGTTTGGTATCCACCGCCCTATTTTGACACCGAGGGCAGTTCCCATGTGGCGATGATCCTGGTCGGGGTGGACTTGGTTCTCGGCCCGTTGTTGACCCTGATTTTGTTCAAACCGGGCAAAAAAGGGTTGATGTTCGACATGATGTTCATCCTGACGGTACAGATCGTCGCCTTCGTCTACGGCAGCCACACCCTGATCACCGAACGGCCCCAATTCGTGGTGTTCAGTATCGATCGTTACAACGTTGTTCCCGCATCCAACATCGATCAATCGCGTCTCAAACGCCCGGAACTGAAAACCCACTGGTTCAGCGGTCCCAAACTGATCGCCGCCCGATTGCCATCCGATCCCATGGAAAGGAGCGACCTGGTGCTGGAGGTGACCCAGGGTTTGCCGGATGTGGAACGGCGGCCGGAATATTATGAACCCTATGCCGAGAGCGTCGCCGACGTTCTCTCCCGTCTGCGTCCGGTCGATCAACTCCTCCAGGACCGGGGCCGACCACAAAACCGTCAACTGTTGCGGAAAGCCCTGAAGAAGGCCGGAGAGACGGCGGAAACGGTCGGTTTTCTACCCTTGGTGGGCAAAAGCCGCGACATGGTGTTCCTGATCAAACGCAGCGACGCCAGCATTGTCGGCGTTATCGACACCTATCTCTGGATTCGCCCCAAACCGGCAAAAGAGGCAAAATCCTGAACCCGTTCATGAAGGGCTTGACGTCGCCGCGCCACCCGTCTAGTCTATGCCCCTTCACGGCAGCCGGGCGGCTAGCTCAGTGGGAGAGCACTGCCTTCACACGGCAGGGGTCACAGGTTCAAATCCTGTGCCGCCCACCATAAAAATCAACAAGTTAGACGTTTTTTTCAACCACACCGATTTCCCCAACGTGACACAATCGTGACAGGTCCGGGAGGGTTTCCACCGCCGCCCGGACGTTTTCCGGGGCGAGGTGGGCATATTTTTCGGTCATCCGGATCGTGGTGTGACCGAGAAGATCCCGCACTTCGGCCAGCGGCACGCCGTTGGTCACCAGCCAGGCGGCGCAGGTGTGGCGCAGATCGTGGATGCGGAAGTCGGTGACCCCGGCCAGGTTGCAGGCCGACCGGAAGGATTTTTTTACATCCTGGATCCGGTGGCCGTTTTCGTGCGCGAACACCCAGGGCGATGCCGGACAACGTTCGGCCCGAAATCTCATCCTCCCCATCAGGGCCTCCCAGGCGGCGCCGTTCAGCGGGACGGCCCGCCGGCGGTTGGTTTTGGTGTTGAGGCTCTCCAGGACAAACAGCTTTCGCTGTAAATCCACTCGGGACCACTCCAGGCCGAGCAGTTCTTGTTTCCGGCATCCGGTGTTGACGGCCAGCCGGATAAAATCGGGCAGGTGCGGCGCCTGACCATTGGCTTCGGCTGCCCGGATCAGGTCCCGGGCCTCCTCCGGCCGCAACCAGCGCACCCGCCCTTCGGGATTTTTCGGCTTGCGCCCGGCTACCGGGTTGGGCAGATCCCACTCCCAGTGTCTACAGGCATGATTGATGGCCGATGACAACACCCCCAGCTCACGGTTGATGGTGGCCGCGGCCCGTCCCGCCTTGTAACGCATCTGGATGTAGGCGTTGACGTCGGCCGCCCCGAGCCGGTTCATGGAGCGACCGGCAAAAAAGGGACGCAGGGCCTGGACCGCGTACAGGGCCCGTTGATGTCCCCCGGGCCGTTTCTCCTTTTCCGTCTCCTTGAGATAAAGGACGATCACTTCTTCGAAGGTGCGTTGAGGTTGGACGCCCCATTTTTGCGCCTGGAACGCCTCGTCTTTCCACCGGGCCAGGATCGCTTCGGCTTCTTTGCGGTTGCCGGTGCCAGTAGATCGTCTAACTCTCTTTCCATCCGGCCCGGTGTAACTGGCCCAGTAAAAGGATGAATCGTGGCGCTTGGTGAGGCCCATGATGGTGATGTCCTTTGGTTGCCGGTTTGCCTGGAATCCACTGTGGTAGTATTTCGGACCGGTTGACACCCTTGCAACCATCTTTGAATGGCCCCGGGTTCGACGCCGATTCGCCGTTGGCCGATACGGAGCGCTTCCAATTCGCCCCTGTCGATCATGCGTCTGACCGTCATGGGCGATACGCCGATGGCTTCCGCTACCTCCGTGACCTTCAACAGCAGCGGTTCCATCCTGCTCGTCCCCCGGTCACTCATCGTCCAACTCGATTTCAACGTTATCGATATCGTGGATGAGAGTGTCACCTCCACTATTTGGTCGGATACAATGTTCGTCGGCCAGTTCGGTCGTGTATCGTAATGACCTAACCCGGTCTCGCTGGGAACAAAACCCACT